>CAVZDL010000007.1:0-114463 GCA_963774025.1 uncultured Conexibacteraceae bacterium | reverse complement strand
TGTTCGCCAGCCGTGGCGGAACCGTGCGGAGTTCTTTGCCCGACGCGCCGAACAGCGGGCCTCCGCGGTCCACTACGTGACGGAGACTCTACCGAAGCTGGTGGCTGACCGAGGCTTTGGTGAAGCGGGCGGCGCGGCGGGCTCAGGTTCGCTCGAAGAGGCCCTGGATCACGCCTGGCTGGTCGTTGAATCCGTCCCGGAGAAGCTCGAGCTCAAGATTGCGGCGTGGGACCAGATCGACCAAGCGGCGCCGCAGGACACCATCTTCGCAACCAACTCGTCGTCGTACCCGTCGCGCCTGATGGCCGGAGCGGTGCGGGACAAAACCCGGTTGTGCAACGCGCACTTGCAATATGCCACCCGAGGTCAATGCCCTCGACCTGATGTCGGACGGCGAGACCGATCGCGGCCTGCTCGACACCCTGGAGATCGTGCTGCCCGAGTTCGGCGTCTACCCGTTCGAGGCCCGCAAGGAGTGCACCGGTTTCATCTTCAATCTGGGTGGCAGGATCAAGGGTGCGAACTCGACTTCGTCTCCATCCGCAACGGATGGTGTCCTGCGATCGGGGCGGCAGCCGGCAGCGCGACGGTGACGCTGTATAGGACGACGAATGGCGCGCACAGCTGGCACGTCGTTTCGCGCACCCCCATCGGTGGGGACGTTCCGGGGACCCTTCCGTATGGAGGGGACAAGCAGATTGACTTCACGGGTGTCACTGTGGGCTGGGCGGTGTTTGAAGCTCCCATCGGGATGGCGCAGCTATTTGAGACCGAGGACGCCGGCAGGACCTGGGTCGCGCGGCGTGTGGTGCCGGCGCCACAGAGCCGGAACGGTGGAATGTTCGCCGGTGAGCCGGTCCTCAACGGCCGGTACGGCGTCGTCGGCTACAACATCAATCGACGAGTCGGTGCCGCGCACGATCGTGTACGTGACAACCGACCGCGGCCGCGATTGGTATCCGGTCATACCGCCCGGTCCGGCTGAACCGTGGCTGGTCGACACGCTCACAGCGCGGCGCTGGCGCTTGTTCTACGGCAACCAGATTCTGGTGACGGGCAACATGGGCCGGACCTGGCGGACGATCACAAGCAACCACCGGTTCCCAGCGCTGTTCTATGCGTATAACTCCCCCAACTGGCCCTGTCGCTCCCTTCGCATCGGACAGGGTTGGCTGGGTTGTCCAAACAGAACCCACGAGTGTCAACACGCTCTGGCGAACACTCGACGGCGGCAGGCAGTGGTACCGGGTGACGATCCCCGGTACATGACTCATCGCCTGCTCGTGGCAGGCGGCCCGACCTCAGCGGTCGATGAAACCGCTGTGAAACGCTCTGGCGGCTACCTTGATCGAAACAGGGAGCGGCCGATGCGGGTACTTGTGATCGAGGACGACCAGGAGTTGGCAGAGACGATCGCCGCCGGCTTGCGCCAGGCGCGGATGGCTGTCGATATCGCCCTGGACGGCGAGGCCGGCTTGGCGCATGCGCTGATCCACGATTACGAGGTGATCCTGCTCGATCGCGACCTCCCCGGTATGCACGGCGATGAGGTATGCGCGAGGCTCGTCGCGGCCGGCGGCCGTAGCCGGGTGCTGATGCTGACCGGCGCGGCGGAGACCGAGGACCTGATCGACGGGCTGGGGCTCGGCGCCGATGACTACCTGACCAAGCCGTTCGACTTCCCGGTGCTGGTCGCGAGGGTCGGCGCGCTGGCGCGCCGAGCGCAGCCGAGCATCCCGCCGATGCTCGAGCACGGCGACGTCGTGCTCGACACCGCCAAGCGCTGCGCCCACCGGGCCGGCAAGCCACTCGCGCTGCGACCCAAGGAGTTCGGGGTGCTCGAGCTGCTGCTCGCCGCGCAGGGCCGCGTCGTATCCCCCGAGGAGCTGCTCACGCGCGTCTGGGACGAGGCCGCCGACCCGTTCACGGGCGCCGTCAAGGTCACCGTCAGCCGGCTGCGCACCAAGCTCGGCGACCCGCCGGTGATAGAGACCGTCGCACGAGCGGGCTACCGGATATGAGCGTCGCGGCGCGGCTCAACGGCCGGATCACCCAGCTGGCGGTCGGGCGACACCTCCCGCACCGGACCGTGCGCCGGCGCCTGACCCTCCTCTACGGCGGGCTGTTTCTGCTCTCCGGCGCCGCGCTGATGGCGATCACGTACGCGTTGCTGGTCAACGCCGGATTCGTCTTCACCCTCCAGAAAGGCCCGGGCAACGTGGCATCGTAGGGTCGCCGCCTCCCCCGGCTCAGCTGCATCCGGCGGCCTGCCCAGTTCCGGGCCTCGACGACGCACCCCTCCGCACAGACGCTGGCGCACTGGCGCGGGGTCGCGCGCTGCATGCGCCGACACGGCGTCTCGCGGTTCCCCAACCCCACGACTTCGGTCCCGCCCAAGCGTGCGATCTCGGTTCGCGTCCAAGGTGGTTCGGCGTCGGCGAGATGAGCGATCGCGACGGAGCGATTCTTGTTCTCACCGAGCGTGTCCTGCAGTCGCCGGCCTTCACGCGGGCGAGCAGCGTCTGCGGGTTCATGGCCGACCGCGCCAAGGCAGTCCGTTCAGACGAACCGACCAGCGCACGCAGACACGGGAACAGCTGCTGATCCAGTCCGGGATCGCGCTCGCCGGAATGTCGCTGCTCTCACTCGGCCTCGGATGGCTGGTCGCCGGTCGTGTCCTACAGCCGCTCGAGGACTCCTACGAGGCGCAGCGCCAGTTCGTCGCCAATGCCTCACACGAACTGCGCGCGCCACTCACGCGGCAGCGAGCCCTGATCCAGGTTGCGCTCGCCAACCCCGAAGCGGACTCCGCATCGCTGCGCGCCGCCCACGAACGCGTGCTCGCATCTGAGGAGCAGCTCGAGCAGCTGATCGACGCCCTCCTCGCGCTGACGCGCGGCCAGGCCGGGCTCGAGCGCCGCGAGCAACTCGACCTCGCGGCACTCGCCTCGCAGACGATGCTCGCGCGCGAGCCGGAAATCGCTGGGCCGTGAGCTCGACGTTCGCTCGACGCTGGCGGCAGCGCCGGCCGTCGGCGACCCGAGACTGGTCGAACGCCTAATCGCGAACCTGATCGACAACGCGATCCGCCACAACGACGCCGGAGGACAGGTCGAGATCACCACCGGGACCCGCGAACGGCACGCCTACGTGTCCGTCACCAACACGGGCCCGACCGTCCCGCCCGAACAGATCACGCGTCTCTTACAACCCTTCGAGCGGCTCGGCGGCGCCCGCACCCAACACAACAGCGGATACGGGCTGGGGCTGTCGATCGTTCAAGCGATCGCCAACGCGCACCACGCCGAACTCAGCGCACGCGCACGGCCGGAGGGCGGGCTGACGGTTGACGTCTCATTCCCGCCCGCAAGCGGCCCGGGCCGTCGAGACAGCCCTCGGCGCCTGGTCCAAGCGCACCGGCCGGAGTGCGCCGGTCTCCGGGACCGACGCTCCCGCGTAACGCCCGACAGTCGTCAGCTGGTTGACGCGCCGGGCGTCGTGATCCATCCTGCCTGGCCTGATGCCACGCAGGCGAAAGGAACCTCCGCGGACACCCGGACGATCGTGTGTGGTCGGCGCACACGAGCGTCCACCCCCGCGCCGCACGCTCAGACCTGATCGCGTACTCCGCGCTCCCGGCCGAGACGGGACCGCTGTGGGCGCCCGACAGGCTCTCGATCTGGCCCGTTGAGGGAGGCCGGTATGGGATCGACGCGCACTATCAGGGCAGCACTGGCACCGAACGCGCCAACGTGCAGCGACGCCGACTGGAGAGCGCCGGGCTGCCAGCGTCGGTCCGCAAGGACGATGAGGGCGCCCTCATCCGGCTCGGGCCGTTGGCCCACGCCGCCGCCTGGTTAGCACTCGAAGCGTTCCTCGGCCGCCCCGCCCCGGACGTAGTCCGAGTAGCGAGTCGGATTCAGGAGTCGGAGTCGGATTCAGATCCGGATCCGCCGCCGGATCCGCCGCCGCGGCTGCGCAGCCAGTCGGCCACCTGCTCCGCGACCCCTCCGACCTGGTTGCCGAGGTTCGTCACGTTCTCGCCGATGTCGCGGAAGGCCCCACGGAACCGCTCGGCGTAGAACTCCATCGCGTCACCGGCCTCGGCGCGGACGTCGGACTCCTCGTCGCGGGTTCGGTAGTCGCCGCGGATGATGCGGTCGTACTCGCCGCTCTGAACCCACTTCATCACCTCGGACACGCGCCTGACGGCGTACGGGTGGGTGATGTTGATCTCCCAGAAGAAGCGCCGGACTCGGTCGGACGGGTCGTCCCAGTTCTCGTACTCCATCGCCTGTGCCATGAACGCATCCAGGTTCAGCTGCTCGGCGGGCAGCCCCGAGGCGGTGACCATCAGCATGCGGCAGACGATCTGCGGGTCACGGACGACCAGTGTCGCGGCCCGGTCGGAGCTCAACTCCGCGGCCCGGTACCACTCGAGCAGCACCGTCTTGACCGCGCGGAACGGAAGCCCGAGGAGCGTCGGCAGCGAGCCGCCGGCCGCGATCAGGATGTTCAGCGCGGTGATGTACAGGACGTGATCGGACAGGATGTGCCCGAGCTCGTGACCGAGGAGGACGCGCTGTTCGCCGGGGCCAAGCCGCTGCAGCGCCGTCGAGTCGACCACGATCGATCGGCTTCTTTGACCCGATCGTCGCCGCGACGCCCATGACCGGGGTCGTCAGATAGAGGTCGGGGACCTCGGGCAGGTCGAGGATCCGGCACGCAGCCGAGTGCGAGGTCCAGAGCTCGGGACACTGCTGCTCTGAGACCTGCAGCGAGGTCCCGAGATAGAACTGACGCAGTGCCCGCTCGTAGCGCCACTCGATCAGGCGGCGGACGAGTGTGTCGAGCATCGGGATCGCCTTCAGCGCAGCCGTCGCAGCCCGATCGGCTGGATGCTCGTACGCCTTCGACGAGATGTTGAAGTAGGGCTCGACGTTATCGAGAGCGACGCCTGTCACCGTGAGGCAAGCCTATACGCAATCGTCAAAGTCGGGTCAGTCTTGCGCTAAGCTTTAGTTGTTTAGTCAACAACTAGCGGACTGCCCCGGGATAGCTCCCGCCGCATGCCCGCCGAACGATGGAAGGAGCGCAACATGCGCCTGCACTTCATCTCCCGGCTGGCCCTGTTGACCGCCGGAAGCTTCCTGGTCGTCGCGACCCAGGAAGGCGTCTGGACCGGAAACACCCTCAAGTGGATGTTCATCGTGGGCGGTGCGCTCGCGATCGCGACAGCCGCCGCCGACTCAGTGCTCGAGTCCGTGGAGCAACGCGGCCTCGATTTCCTCACGGCGCTCGTTGGCGCATGGATGATCGTCGAGGTGCTCGCCCTCAGCCAGACTGACATCAAGTGGTGGTCGTTCGGCTCCGCGGCCGCGATCGCCGGCCTCAGCGCGATCGGGCTGGTCGTTCACGAGTGGAGCACTGAGCGCGTCGTCCACGAGCTGCTCGTCACCCATCACGAGGACGCGAGGCGCCAGGCGATGACCCCCACCAGCGCCTGAACGCGCTGACGCGAATCAATCCAAGCAAGTGGAAGGGCCGGCGATAGCGCCGGCCCTTCCTGTGTGGACGGACCCAATGCGGTCATGGACTCGATGCGGGCGGAGGGACTCGAACCCCCAAGAGCAAAGCCCACCGGCACCTAAAGCCGGCGCGTCTACCAATTTCGCCACGCCCGCGACGAAACGACCGTTCTGGTCGGGGCAGATTGTATGGTCAGTGCGGTGAGCCCGGCACGTGCTGTCAAACCCGGCTACGTGGTGACGTATCCAAATCGGGAGAAGCAATCGAGCAAGGTCACGAAGGCGATCGTGGCGCTGGTGCTGGTGCTCTCGACGCTGCTGATGCTGATCGTGACGGTCGGCGGCTGGAGCAAGCTCGAAGGGCTGCTGCCGGTCAACATCATCTGGTCCGTCGTCTACCTGACGATCGCCTACTACGTGCTGCGCTGGGCGCGCGGCCTGCTGCCGATCGCGGCGGCGCTGGGCGCGCTGATGTTCGTCTTCACCGTGATCGCCGTGACGTCACTTGCCGGCGTCACCTGGAGTGACCGCAGCGGGCCCGGCTATGCGCCCGTGCACACGCTGTTCGGGACCGGCGGGCTGAGCCCCGGCACGCTGAGCGCACTGACGGTCGCGATCGCGATAACGCAGGCGCTGCTGATCGTCGTGGCGATGCGCGGCTTCGCGCAGCGCTGGAACATCGAGTACGAGGTTCCAGGCGCCGAGGCGCAGGCGCTCGTCAGAACGTGACGATGACGCCGCGGTCCCCGTAAGGGAACGGCTTGCGCTTGAGCCTGCCGCCGAGCTGGGCCATGAACTTCGTGACCTTGGTCCAGACGCCGTACTTGGCGACGACCCGCTGACGGATCGTCTCGAGCTCCGCGCCGGACACGACGCGAGCCGTGGCCTCAATCGGCGACGAGCCCGGCTTGACGACCCCACGCATGTTGCTTGGCTGCACGGTCACGCGCGACGTGTGCGCCAAGCGCTTGGCCTTGCCCGAGGCGGAGCTGGTCCAGAAGCCGAAACTGCCGTCGCCAAGCTCGACCCACCAGACGGGAGTGGAGACGGGACGTCCGTCACGCCGGTAGGTCGTGAAGAGGACATACTTCTCGTCGGCCGCGATTGGCATGGGCGAAACCTATCCGACCGGCCGGCAAGGGCGCAAGCAGATGTTCCCACTGTGTAACCGAACAGCCGGTAAACCTCCGTCCGTGAACTCCAGACGAGCGGTGGGTGTGATCTCTGTCGCCGCGGCGAGCCTGCTCGTGGCGGCGTGCGGTGGCGGCGGCCACAGCACGCACCAATCGCGCACGACAGCCTCGACCTCTGACGCGGTGAAGTTCTCGCAGTGCATGCGTCGGCACGGACTCCCGAACTTCCCGGACGTGGTACCGGATGAGGGCCTGCCGATCCTGCACGAGGCCAACGGCAGTGTCGCGATCCTCGTAAACGGCGTCCCACAACCGGTCAGCGGTCCGGCGTTCCGCAAGGCGCTGAGCGACTGCACCCGCTATTCGCGAAGCTTCATGGCGAATGCGGTCACCGGCGGCACAGCCAACAGAGTCCAGAGCGCACTGGTCGAGACCGCGGCCTGCATGCGCAAACACGGCGTTCCCAACTACCCGGACCCACCGGCGCTCGGCACCATGACATTCGGGGAGCACATGAGCGCGACCGGCCGCGCGCTCAGCGCGGGGATCAATGTGGCCGCTCCCGCGTTCAGGGCCGCGCTCGCGAAGTGCGGCTCGATCATGAGCAACGCTCTGAACGGGTAGCGGCGCCTGGCCGCTCAGCTACCGCTCGTCCGGTTGACGAGCGGCACGTACCGGCGGCATGGCTCGTTACGCAGGCTCGGGCATGGCGGCAGCGCGGTCGGCACGCTCAGCCCGGGCACCACCGGCAGGACCAGGCTCGACGGGATCCGATGCCGACAGCTCGACCGAGACATTCGCAGTGCCCGTCGGATTCGGCTCGGCGAAGGCCCACAGCGGCTGCGTTGCCGCCGGGAGCCGAGATCGTGACCCTGATCCTCGAGCCGGCGCGGTACGCGTGGCCCTCGTAATAGAGCGGGATCGTGACCTCGACGAACCGCCCCTTGGGCAGTGGCTGCACCGAGCTCTTGCGCAGGTTCAGCACCGGAGCCAGCGGCGTGCTCGCGCGCTTGTCGAGCGCGCGCTCGTCGGCGCGCACCCAGCCGTCCTGCACGAACGTCTCCATGCCGTCGGGACGCACCTCGCTGACGGTCGCCTGCAGGTCGACGCTCGGCGTCGAGGCCTCCACCCAGACGTGCACGGCACCGGCGCCGATCACGGTCGTGTTCTGCGCGAGCGGCGCGCTCACGTACGAGACCGCGGTGCCGGGCGGGTTCTGCTGCCAGTTCCAGTCCCAGTCGGGCGCATCGCCCCACAGCCCGCCGCCGTCGGTGTTCGCGGACGCGTAGTCGGTCGCGGGCAGTGCCTTGCGGGTTCCAGGTGAAGCGTGTCGACCTCGGGCGCTGCGGCGGGGCTGGTGGCCAGCTGGCCACCGGCCCCGAGATACCAGGTGTCGTGCGACGGTGCCCGGGATCGGGAAGCGTGCGAACGAGTGCTCGTACGCCGGGTAGGGGTAACCGGCCGGGACGGCGCCGTCGGGCCCGGCGCCGGCGCCGTTGTCGAACAGCACCCGCACCTCGGGGAGCTTCTCGTAGGCAGCGAGCGCGGCCCTGTAGGTCGGGATCTGCTGGATCGGGTCGGGCGGGAGCGTCGCGTTGGAGATCCCCATCGACTCGCCGTAGAACAGCGGCGCGGCGAACTGCACGAGACCGGAGTTGGTCGCGGGCGCCCGGTGGGCGACGAACAGCGACAGGAAGTCGTACCAGCGGTTGAACGTCGCCGGGTCGAGCGAGTCGATGTGGGCGCCGTTGGTGAACGTGAACCACTTGCGATGCGTGTCGGTGAAGTCCGCGGCGAGGTCGGCGCAGTGCCCGCCGGTCTGCTCGTCCTCCCACTGGCAGGCCATGTACACGGCCGCCTTGATCTTGTGGACGAACGTGATCGGATCCAGCGGGTCCGCCATCGACGGGATGTAGTGGGCGTTGCGGCGCACCTTTGCGATCAGGCTTGGCGCCTCGCCGTGCAGCGCCTGGTTGCGCTTGCAGGTCTGCGTCGCCGTGCTCGATGCGCGTGTACGCCCACGGCTGCCCGGCCGACGGGCCGGCCGGCTCGGCGTTCTGCTGGCGTTGTGCGGCCCACGAGACAGCGAAGCCGGTGTTGAGGATGCCGCCCGGATACAGCGTCGTGATCGTCGAGTCGATCGTGGAGAGCGGCGAGATCGCCTCGAGCGCGGGCGGGTCGAGCTGTGCGGTGAACAGCTGGCTGATGGCGCCGTAGGAGACGCCGATCATCCCGACCTTGTGGCCGAGCACCCACGGCTGGTGGGCGATCGTCTGGATCACGTCGTAGCCGTCGAGGTTCTGCAGCGCCTCGAAGTAGTCGTACGAGCCGCCGGAGCAGCCGGTGCCGCGCATGTTCACGTCGACGACCGCGAAGCCCATCAGGTTGGCGAGCACGGCGATCCCGCTGTCCGGGCCGGCGGGGTCGGCGTACCCGTAGCCCGAGTACTCGATCACCGTCGGGTAGGGCGGCTGCGAGTAGCTGTTGGGCAGCGAGATCCCATTGGGCAGCGAGGAGATGCCGGCCGGATGCGACGGCGGGTGCACGTAGATCGCGAGCTTGGTGCCGTCGCGCGTGGTCAGGTACTGGTAGCCGTGGTCGGCGATCTTCTGCTTGTAGATGCTCGGATCCCACGGCGCGGCGGCGTCCGAGTGGACGGTCACCGGCGCGGACTCGCCGCCGCCCGCTGCGAGCCGGACGCGGTATCCACGGCCCGGCCTGACGTTGCGGTAGAGCAGCGCCGCCCAGCGCATCGACGCGCGTGCTGGCGACCACGTGGCCGGCCGCGTTCAGCAACGCGGCGCGCGCGTGCGGCTTGAGCCCCGTCGCGTAGACCTGCTCGGCGCTGCCGTGCGCGTCGACCCGTGTCGCTGCGCGCGGCCGCCGGCGGGCTCAGCGCGACCAGCGCCGCGATGGAGGCGGCGATGTGCGACTGGGGCGGTTCTGAGAAGTCTGAGAGGCTGAATTACCTGGGGGACTATGCCAGGCAGGCCGCTGAGCCGTGTTCCGGCGGCGTGATGGCTAGTGCGCGAAGGTGATGATCGCCGCGCTCGCGGCGGGAACCTTCACGTCATATGCGCCGCGTGACGAGTGGACGGTCGTCGTGACAGGCGTGCCGGTGAGTTGGCCCGTGGTCGGGGAGAGCGACTGACCGCCGAGCGTGACGCGGCCCGCGCTCTGGAGACCGCCGGACAGCGGCCCGCAGGAACTCAACGGTCGCGGCGCCGCGTGCGCCCGCGGCTCGGATCTGGACACTGGTGGTGGCCGCGGAGACATTGGTCACGACGACGTTTGTCTGTCCGCGCGGGGTCCACGCCGCCCAGGCATAGAGGCCGGCCGGCGTCGACGAAAGCTGCAGCAGGTGCGAGCCCGGCGGTGTCAGTTGCGCGAACGCCAGCAGTCCGTAGTACTCCGGCTGGACCCGCACACTCCAGCCCGAGTGCGTCTCACCGGTCTGGATGAGGTTCTGGGTGGTGAACGGCCGAGTCTGGAAGTTGACTCCCTCGGCGCCGGCCTCCGCGTAGAGCGGAAGGATGTTCAGCGCCCAGAGTGCCGGTCCGAACGTGTCGCTGAAGCCGGGCATCCCGCCACACGTGACCGAGTTGATCTCGTCGACGCGAACGGGGATCGATCGCTGGCGTCCAAGACTCGTCCAGGAGCTGACCTCGGCGGCCAGCTGCTGGAGAGACGTGGGCTGGAACAGCTGGCTCTCCTGCAGGTTCCCGCCGCCGCAGCGTTTGGACTTGAGCGGGTAGCTGTGCACGGTGAGCAGCGAGAGCTTCCGGGTGCTGGCCAGGAACTGGCCGACACCGGGCAGGGCGCCGAGCGCCGAGTAGCCCGGACCTGCGAGCCGCACGTGAGGCAGCGCGTCCGCGAGCTGGTCCCACTGCGCGTTGATGTCCGGAAGCGAGTAGCCCTTTGGCCGGCCGAGCACCGGCTGGCCGTGTTTGTCGTGGTAGAAGGGGAACTTCGAGTAGAGCTCGGGTTCGTTCCCGACCTCGTAGGTGATCGGCACGGAGCTGCCGATCTGAGAGGCGATCTCGCGCACCTCCGTGCTCGCGACACGGAGCGCTGTCAGCCTCCATGTTGATCCCGACGATCAGATGCGCGCGCAGATCGTCCGCCAGTCTCTTTGTCACCGCCGCCCACGTCGGCGTCATCGTCCACCGGACCCAGGCCGGCTGTTTCATGCCGGGAACGGGCCACCACGTCCAGTCCGTGCTGTCCCCGCCGATCCGCAGGTCGAGACCGCCATACGGAGCAAGGTTGCGCGCCAGCTGCTCGAACGCGGTGTCCGGGTCTGCGGGGTTGGTGCCGACCTCCTTCTCGACGTCCCAGTACTCGGTTGCCAGTCCGACGAACCCGGCTGCCACCGCGCGGACCGACGCTGGACCGGCTCACGGTGACCGTCACCGAGGCCGCGGCACGGGCGGGCGGTGCTGAAGTGCTCGCTGCCGCCGTCAGCGCCATCGGCCAGCACGACGCCAGCCCCCCCAGGGCTGACACCAAGCCGGCAATCGCGACGCGAGTCTGTCTGTGGCTATGGCGTCGCTGCATCGCGGCGCAGGATACGGCGCGTGCGGCGCTGTAGGACGTCGAGCGGGCCGAGTATCCGAAACTCGATCGTGATGTCTGGCCCCCCCACCCGGCGGATTGTCCCCCGGATACTCCAGTGAGACAAGACTGAAACAGCATTGAAACGCCGGCAGGCCACGCTCTTGGCGTGCTCTATGCAGCCAAGTGCTATTGGCCCGGCGTCACCGAAGCCGACGTCGATCAGCTCGCCGCACGCGCCAGCCAAGGCGGCGCGCGCTCGAACCGGCACGAGGTCGAGTACCTCGGCGCGCTGCTGTTCGGGGACGACGACCTCGTGTTATGCCTGTTCGAGGGTTCCTCACGGGCAGCCGTCCACCACGCCAGCGAGCGTGCCGGGATCCCGTGCGAGCGCCTGATGAGCTCGGTCTGGCTCAACGCTGCGTCGACCGCCGATCACTCGTCCCTGACGATCCGCAGGCGCACATGAACTCCGCGACCTCGACGAGCACCGGAGGTAGGGGTGTACCGCAGCGCGCGGGCTGGGCAACGGCCTCGCGCGGGCGCCAAGTTGAGCACCGCAGCGTTGATCGTTCCTAAACCAGCGGAGGCATCTCCGTCATCCCGACCAGTTGGAGGCATGGGCATGAAACGAAACATCTTGGCATTGGCTGCTGCGCTTGCTTGCGCGGGCGCCTGCGCAGGAACAGCAACTGCGAGGAAGGCGAATTTTACGGAGCCACCGAACGAGAAGTGCGCCGTGGTGAGCCGAGGATCGGTGTCGAGCGTTGTCGGCTACTTGCTACCCGCCCCGGTTGGCATGGTCCTCGCCGAACCGGCGACCAAGAAAAACTACAACGTGGCCGCTACGACTCTCACCTGCACTTTTGGCCTAGGGACCAGCGTCGCGAGTCTCAAGAAGGCAGTGACCATCTCGAAAGAGACGCTCTCACGCTCGCTCTCGGCAGCAGAGATACAGAAGCTGCTTGCGCTACAGCAAAAGTCGGCTGAAAAGATCAAGGTTGTGCCTTACTCCGGTCTCGGCGAGAAGGCGTATTACATGACGTTTTCTGACGCAACGATCCATGTCGAGAGCATCTTCACCGCATCAGGCAGGAAGCTCTACGGGGCAACGGTTGACAGCAACCTCTCAAAGTCGAAGCTCGCGAACCTCGTGAAGCTCGCTGAGAAGCTCTGAACCGGCTTACGGAATAAGACGAGTGGTGCCAGCGGCACTGACCGCAGGGCTTTTCAATACCGCGGGGGGGATTCGAACCCCCACGCCCTTGCGGGCAGCGGATTTTGAGTCCGCCATGTCTACCGTTCCATCACCGCGGCGCTGCAGGGAAGTCTATGCGCGCTGCGTCTCACCCGCCGCCAACGAGGGCTGTGAGTTCGTCGATCAGGGCATATGGCGCGACGACGATGCCGGACGGCAGGATGCCGTCGGGCTCAAGCGTGCGAACCGCCAGTCCGGCGCGCTCGCAGATCAAGGCTCCGGCGGCGATGTCCCAGGCCTTGACACCGCGCTCGTAGTAGACGTCCAGGCGTCCGGACGCGCAGCCGCACATGTCGAGCGCCGCCGCGCCGGCGCGGCGGATGTCCCGCGCGAGCGGGATCACACGCGCCGCCGACCTCGGCCTGAGCCGCGCGGACGCTCGCCTCATACCCGAAGCCGGTCGCGACCAGCGCGCGCCCGAGGGTGTCGCAACTCGACGCCGTGATCGGCTCACCGTTGCGGAGTGGCGCGCCCGACCGTGTCGCCGTGAAAAGCTCGTCGCCCACCGGGTCCAGAACGACCCCGGCAAGCGCGCCGTCGGCGTCCTCGACAGCGACGCTGACGGCGAACGTCGGCAGCCCGTACATGTAGTTGACGGTGCCATCGAGCGGGTCGACGACCCAGCGCAAGGGGTTGCTGTCCTCGACGGTATGAGAATGAGTCTGATTCTCATTCTCATGTTCCGTCAAGGAAGAGGTCAGTGGTGCCGCCCCCGGAGTCTCCCCTCCCTCCTCGCCGAGGATCGAATCGCCCGGCCGGCGGCGAGCCAGCACGTCGCGGATCGCACGTTCGGCGGCGACGTCGGCGGCGGTCACCGGGTCGGTCGGCGTGCTCTTGGTGCCGACCTCGAGTGGCCGGCGCCACCGTGCTAACAGCTCGGTGGCCGCGGCACGCGCCGCCTCGACCGCCACCTCCAACAGTTCCGCCTCGACGGCGGCGTCCGCCGAGCCCATCGGCTCAGACCGGCGTGATCGAGTTGTTTTTGGCGGGCCACTCGCGCTGCCTGCCGACGGCGATCTTGAAGCGGCGGATCAGCTCCTCGCGGAGATCCTCGGGCTGCACCACGGCATCGACCACAAGTTCGGATGCGAGGTGCAGAATGTCGATGTCGCGCGCGTACTCGGCGCGCAGCTCCTCCGTTCGTGCCTCGCGTTCGGCCTCGTCCTCGATCGCCTGCAGCTGATTGAAGTGCACGGCGTTGATCGCCGCGCTCGCGCCCATCACGGCAATGTGCGCGCTCGGCAGCGCGATGCAACAGTCGGGCTCGAACGCCGGACCGGCCATCGCGTACAGACCGGCGCCGTACGCCTTGCGCAGGACCACGGAGATCTTGGCGACGGTCGCTTCCGAGACGGCGCTGACCATCTTCGCGCCGTGGCGGATGATGCCCTCTCGCTCCACCTGCGTGCCGATCATGAAACCGGGCACGTCGGCCAGGAACAGCAGCGGAACGTTGAACGCGTTGCAGGTCTGGATGAAGCGCGCAGCCTTGTCGGAAGAGTCGACGAACAGCACCCCACCCTTAACCTTTGGCTGGTTCGCCACGACACCGACAGCGCTGCCGTCGAGCCGCCCGAAGCCAACGATGATCTCCTTGGCCCAGCGCGCGTGGATCTCTAGGAACGAATCTCCGTCGAGCAGCGCGTCGAGCACGTCGTGCATGTCGAACGGCTTGTTCTCGTCGAGCGGAATCAGCTCGGAGAGGGGTGTGGCCGACGCCGGCGCGACAGCGGGAGCAGCCGGCGGAGCGTCCTCGAAGTTGGTCGGCAGGCAGCCGAGGTACCGGCGGGCGAACTCAATCCCATCCGCGTCGGTTGAGACCAGCGCGTGGCCGCAGCCGCTCTTGGAGGTGTGCATGCGCGCCCCGCCCATCTCCTCGAGCGTGACCTTCTCGCCGATCACCATCTCCGCCATCCGCGGCGAGCCCAGGTACATGGAGGCATTGCCGTCGCGCATGATCACGACGTCACAGAACGCGGGGATGTAAGCGCCGCCTGCCGCGCTGGGGCCGAACAGCACGCACACCTGCGGGACCACACCGGAGAGCCGCACCTGGTTGTAGAAGATGCGACCAGCACCGCGACGGCCCGGGAACATCTTGACCTGCTCGTTGATGCGCGCGCCGGCGGAGTCGATCAGGTAGACCAGCGGGCAACGGATCGATGCGACCCGCTCCTGTAGGCGCAACATCTTCTCGACCGTGCCGGGCGCCCACGAGCCGGCCTTGACGGTCGGGTCGTTGGCGATCACCGCGACCTGGCGGCCGTCGACCGTGCCGACGCCCGTGACGACACCGTCGGCGCCTTCGCCGTCGACATCCCAGTGACTGAGCAGGCCGTCCTCGGTGAACGAGTCCTGGTCGAGCAACAGCGCGATCCGCTCCCGCACCGGCAGCTTGCCCTGCTCTACGGACTTGGCTCGGTGGCGCTCGGGCCCGCCCGCGAGCGCGCGAGCGGTGGCGGCCTGCACGGCGGCGGCCTGCAGAGCGGCACTCTGCAGGGCGGCGCTGGAGTCGTCCACGGTCGTCATTGTGCGTGAGCCTATCGCCAGTCGATCGGGCCGGCGACGAGCGTGTGACTGCCGAGCGGGCGGTCGAGCGCCTGCTGGGCGGCGCGCGACGCGTCGAGCAGCGCGTCGAGGTCGACCCCGGTGCGGATGCCCATCTCCTCGAGCATCGAGACCAGGTCTTCGCTGGCGATATTGCCGGTCGCGCCCGCCGGCACCGGGCAGCCGCCGAGCTCGCCGAAGCTCGACTCGAACGACTCGACGCCGGCCTCCAGGGCCGCGAGCACGTTGGCGAGCCCCTGGCCGCGCGTGTTGTGGAAGTGGGCCGTGAGCTCGGTGTCGGGAAGGGCCGGTCCCGCCTGCTCGAAGAAGTCACGAACCTGCAGCGGGTTGGCCATGCCGGTGGTGTCACCGAAGCCAACCTCCTCGGCGCCCGCTTCCGCCAGCTCTTGGGCGATCGCCAGCACCCGGCCAGGGTGCACGTGCCCCTCGTAGGGGCAGCCGAACGAGGTTGAGATCACGCCCTCGCAGCGCAGGCCCTCGGCACGGGCGCGAGCGAAGGTGCGTCGCAGGCCGTCGAGCGACTCGGCGACGGAGCGGCCGACGTTCTTCTGGTTGTGCGTCTCCGACGCCGACATGAAGCCGTTGATCTCCTGGAACTTCGCGCGGTGCTCGAGCGCCCTGTCGAGGCCCTTCTCGTTGGGGATCAGCACGCTGGCACTGACGCGTTCGGGCAACGTGACGCGCTCGAGCACGTCGCCGGCGTCGGCGAGCTGGGGGATCACGTCGGGGCGCACGAAGCTCGTCAGCTCGATGCGCTGAAGCCCGGTGGCCGCGAGCAACTCGATCAGGCGCACCTTCACGTCCGTGGGCAGCACCTCAGGCTCGTTCTGGAAGCCGTCGCGCGGACCGACCTCCCTGATGCGCACTCTCACCGGTAGCTCGCCCATTCCGCGCTCAAACGTTAGAACTTGTGGGGAGATAACCTCGGCTCGTTGTCCGAGACACTATCTGTGGTCGTCCTTGCAGGCGGGACCGGGGGCGCGAAGCTCGCACGTGGCATGCTCGACGTCGTCGGCGCCGGCGAGCTGACCGTGATCGCCAACACGGGCGACGACGTCGAGATCTACGGCGCGCATGTGTCGCCCGATCCCGACCTCGTGATGTTCTGGCTGGCCGACCGCATCGACGCGCGCGGCTGGGGCCTCGACGGCGACAGCTTCCACGTGATGGAGGCGCTGCGCGCGCTCGGTGAGGACATCTGGTTCAACCTCGGCGACGGTGACCTCGCGATCGGGATTCAGCGCGCGCAGGCGCTCGCCGACGGGCGGCGCCTGACAGACACCCACCGGGCGCTCGGCGAACGGCTCGGCGTACGCGCCACGGTCCTGCCGATGAGTGACCGGCCGGTCCGCACGCGCGTGCTGTCCGGCGGGCACTGGTCGTCGCTGCAGGAGTTCCTGATCCGCGGGCGCGGACAGGGCGAAGTCGAGGACGTGCAGTTCCGTGGCGCGCCCGCGGCCGGGACCACGCCTGAGGTGCTGGACGCGATCGGCCGCGCACGAGCGATTGTCATCGGCCCCTCCAATCCCGTCATCTCGATCGGACCGATGCTCGCAATCGACGAGCTCCGCGCCGCGCTGGTCGCCAGTGCCGCGCCGGTCGTCGCGGTCAGCCCGATCGTGGGCGGCGAGGTGCTCAAGGGCCCGACCGCCGCCTTCATGCGTCACCGCGGAGTCGAGCCGTCGGCCGCCGGGCTCGCGCAGCTGTACGAGGGACTGATCGACGGGCTCGTGTGCGACGAGCCGATCGATGCCGGGCCCCTCCCCACACTGCAGACGAACCTGCTGATGGACGGGCCGGCCGGCCGGCGCCGACTCGCCCGCGAGACGCTCGATTTCGCGCTCACACTCGTTCCGCTCGCCCGACCAAGTAGCTTTCGCGCCGAATGAACACCGTCGCGATCCTGCCCGCCAAGAGCTTCGACAAGGCCAAACAGCGCCTTTCGCCCGCGTTCCAGGCGGGACACCGAACGCGCGCTGGTCGAGGCGATGTTCGCCGATTCGCTCGTCGCGATCCGCCGCGCGGCGCCATCGACCGGATCATCGTGGTCACTGCCGACCGCATCGCGGCACGCATCGCCACCGGGAACGGCGCCGACGTGATCCAGGACACCAGCAACAACCACAGCGAAGCCGCCGAGCTTGGCATCGCGCGCGCGATCGAGATCGGCGCGCGCCGCGCCCTGGTCGTGCCGGGCGACTGCCCGCTGCTCGATCCGGCCGAGCTCGAGGCACTGCTCGCACACCCGGTCGCGGAACGCTCGGCGGTGATCGTGCCCGACCGTCACGGCGAAGGCACCAACGCGCTGCTGCTGACCCCGCCAAACGCTCTGACACCGGCCTTCGGCGAGGGCAGTCGCCAGCGGCACTATCGATCTCGCGGTCGCGCAGGGGTCGTCGCCGCAGGTGGTCGCGGTCCCTTCACTCGGCCTGGACATCGACACGCCCGAGGATCTCGAGGAGCTGCTGGAGCGCTTCCGGACCACACGTGGCGGCGCCGCGCACACGCGCGGCATGCTCAGCCAGCTGATGCGCAGCCAGGCGGAATGATCGCGGCGGTCCCGCTGGAGGGACTGCCGGAGATCGCCGCGGGAGCCGATCTCGCGGAGGCGATCGCGACGAGCCTGGCGATCTCGACGGGCCTGGCGAGCGCGCCAGGCCCGTACCAGCTGCGCGCCGGAGACGTGCTCGTGATCGCTCACAAGGTCGTGTCAAAGGCCGAGGGCCGGGTGCGCTCGCTCGCCGACGTCGTCCCGAGCGAGCGCGCGACCCGGCTCGCGCAGGCCGGGCGACAAGGATCCTCGCCTGGTTCAGGTCGTGCTCGACGAAGCCCGTGAGGTCGTACGTGCCGCGGCCGGTGTGATCGTTTGCGAGACGCATCACGGATTTGTCTGCGCAAACGCCGGCGTCGACCAGTCGAACGTGCCGGGCGACGACACCGTGCTGATGCTGCCGCTTGGATCCCGACTGCGTCGGCCCGCGCGATCAGGGCGCGGCTGCGCGAGTTGACCGGTGTCGCGCCCGGGATCGTGATCACCGACTCGTTCGGACGCGCCTGGCGCACCGGGCAGAGCGACGTCGCGATCGGGCTGGCGGGTGTAGCCGCGCTGGAGGACTGGCGCGGCCGCGAGGACGCCAACGGTCGAGAGATGCACGCAACCGTGATCGCCGTCGCCGACCTGCTCGCGGCGACCGCCGACCTCGCGCGCAGCAAGGACGCAAGCCAGCCGGTCGTTCTGATCCGCGGCGCCGAGCGTCACGTCACGCAGACGACGACGGCCCCGGGATCAGCCCGCTGCTTCGGGAACGGTCACGGGATCTATTTCGCTGACACGGCGCCGGGTCGCGAAGATGACCGCGCCGAGCACGACGATCACGCCCAGCAGCTGAAGCGCGCTCGGGCTCTCGCTGAAGATGATCGCGCCGAGGATCATCGAGCCGATCGGCTGGATCATCAGCAGCAGCGAGGTCAGCGCCGCGGGGAGCCGCGGCAGCGACATCGTGATCAGCAGCCAACCGAGCACCTGAGAGGTCAGCGCGAGCGTGATCAGCCAGCCCGCGCCCGGCCAGACGGGAACGAACTTCGCATCGCCGACGACCACGCCGATCACGCTCGCGACGATCGCGGCGGTCAGCGTCAGGTCGAACAACGGGCCGGCGGGCCGGCGCAGATCGACGCCGCCGCGGCGCAGGAACAGCAGCACCCCGACATACGCGATCCCGGCGCCGACGCCGTAGGCCGCGCCGGCGCGCGGGTCGCTGCCGTAGGCGCCGTGCTCGACGACACCTGAGATCAGGAGCACGCCCAGCAGCGTGATCGGCAACGCCACCAGCACGCGTCTGGCGGGACGCTCGGACAGCACCGCCCAGGCCACGAGCGGCACCAGCACGACCTGGATGTTGGCGAGCACGGTTGCCAGACCGGCGCCGACGTCCTCGATCGAGTGGTGCCACATCACCAGGTCCGCCGCCATGAACACGCCCGCGGCGATCGCGGCGCGGCGATCGTGCCAGGAGCGTCTCCCGTAACGGCGATCCTCGATCATCGCGAGCACCAGCAGCACCGGCACCGCGTAGGCGCAGCGGAAGATCGCGGCCGTCGACGGAGAGGCGTGACTGAGCTTCACCAGGATGCTGGACCACGCGATCGCGAGCGCGCCGAGGAGGGCGCAGATCCTCGCGGCGCGTTCGTTCTCGAGCCAGCGGTGCACGACGTCCGAGGCTAGACGGTGACACGGGCTCCAGCAGGCGGCGGGTTACGCGCGCGTATCCGTGCGGCAAACTGCGTATGCCCAGCAGCGCAGCGGTGCCGAAGATTCCTGTATGCGAGTACGGAGGCTCCGTAGCATGGCCATGATGGCCGGGCCCCTCCGGGGCAGTCGCCTGCGGCGCCGACGGTGCGCCGCGGTGGTGGGGCTCGTCCTCGCCGGCATCTGCATCTCGTGGCTGGCCGCGCAGGCGACGGCACATAGCGCCGCGCAGCATTCACGCGAGTCGTTCAGGCTGGCAGCCGCCCAGGTGGACGGGAGCATGGACTTGGAGGTTCAGCGCGAGACCGACCTTCTGAAAGCTGCCGGTGCGTTTATGCAGCAGCATCGACAGATCGACCCACGGACGTTTCAACGCTGGGCTGCCGACGTCGGGGTGCTGGCTCGGTATCCCGAGCTTGTCTCGCTCTCGGCGATCCTGCCGGCATCGAAAAAGGTCAGTGGTTGCCCGCGCGTCACGATGGTCGGGCTGCACATGACCGCGCGTATGCGTTCTGTTGGCGCACTGGATATCTGCCGCAGGCAGACGGCTCTGGACCAGACCCGCGACAGCGGGCGCTTGATCGACTTCGGGTTCTCAGTCTCGCCAGGCGAACAGCTCTATGGGGAGGCACTGCCTGTGTACCGGACGCCCACGGCGCCAGACACCCTCGCCCGGCGCCGCCGCGAGATCCTCGGTTGGGTGGTGATCAGCGTGTATCCACACGTGCTGCTGCGGCAGGCGACCGCCGGGTTTCCCGACCTGCGGCTCACCATCCGCACGACTGCGGCGAACAAGCTGACCTTCACCACAGGCCCCGACGTCCACGGTGCATCGGTGCGGGCGTCGGTCGGAACGGCACGGCCGAGTACATCTCGGGGAGCGTCAAGGGCGGCTCGATCTTTGACGATCTCACCTCGACGCTGATACTGCTGGGCGGCAGCGCACTCTCGCTCCTGATCGGGCTGGTCGTCTCGCTGCTGGGAACGAGCCGCGAGCGTGCCATGCGGCTGGTCAGCGAGATGACAGGTGAGCTGGCCTTCCAGGCTCTCCACGACGGGCTGACCGGCCTTCCAAACCGCACGCTGCTGATGGACCGGGCGGCGCACGCAGTGGCGCGCGCAGCGCGCGGAACGCGACCCGCGGCGGTCCTCTTCATCGACATCGACGGCTTCAAGGGTGTCAACGACACGCGGGGCCATGACGCCGGCGATCAGGTGCTTCGCGCGATCGCCGGACGGCTGCGCGAGGTCGTGCGGGAGTCGGACACCGTCGGCACGGTTCGGGCGGCGACGAATTCGCGGTCCTGCTCGAGCCTCAGGGGTCGGCCGCGGAGCCCGAGCTCGTCGCCGAACGGATCCTCGAGGTCCTGCGCCAGCCGATTGAGCTGGCGGCCGGCGCGGAGGTCCGTGTCACCGCCAGCATCGGCATCGCGACGGGTCCCAGCGAAAGCGCAGACGACCTTCTCCGCGACGCCGACCTTGCGCTGTACGCCGCGAAGGCCGCGGGGACCAACCGCTTCGTGACCTTCGTGGACGAGATGCAGGTCGCATTGGCAGCACGACGGTCGCTGGAGCTCGACCTCAAGAGCGCCATCGCGAACGATGAACTGTTCCTCGCTCTACCAGCCCATGTTCCATCTGGAAGACGGCACGTTGCGAGGAGTCGAAGCGCTGCTGCGCTGGCAACACCCCGAGCACGGCGTCGTCCCGCCTGATCAGTTCATTCCGATCGCCGAGGAGACCGGCCTGATCATCGAGATCGGTCGCTGGGTGGCGCAGCAGGCCTGCAGGCAGGCCTCGCTCTGGCAGGCACGTGGCGTGCAGATGGTGATGGCGATCAACGTCTCCGGCAGGCAACTGGACGAGGACAGGCTTCGTCTCGGAAATCGCGGACATCCTCGACGAGACTGACCTGGAGCCCGCCTCCGTCGTGCTGGAGATCACCGAAACCGCGCTGATGGGTGATCCCGCTGCAGCAGCTGCACGCCTGGAGGAGCTCAAGCGGCTGGGCGTACGCATCGCCGATCGACGACTTCGGCACCGGCTACAGCTCACTCGCCTACCTGCGTCAGTTCCCAGTCGATTCACTCAAGATCGACCGCTCCTTCGTCAGCTGCGATCGGATCATCGAGTGACGCCTCTGCCCTCGTCAAACGCTCGTGCAACTCGGCAAGACGCTGCATCTGACGACACTTGGCGAGGGGATCGAGAACGAGGAGCAGCTTGCGGAGTTGCGGCGCGTCGGCTGCGATCTCGGCCAGGGCTTCCTGCTCGCGCGGCCGCTTGCCGCCGAGAAGATCGACGAGATGCTCGACGACGGGACGTTGAAGACGGCACCGGTCGCCAGCTACATCCCAAAGTGGGCCGAACACCTGGCAGGAAGCAGAGCGCCGGGAAATCTACTCGGGGATCGCCTAGCCCCATCCGCCCCAGGACAAGGACCACCCGTACGCGGGCGTCACCCTCACGCCGCCGCGAGCAGCGTTTCGGCGATCTCCTCGATCACAGCGAGCAGCTCTCCGACATGCTTGGCGTCGGTGCGGAAGTTCATGAAGCAGACGCGCAGGCACGTCATGCCGTCGACGACCGCAGGCGCGAGGTAGACGCGGCCGTCCTCGCTGATCGCGCGCGCCAGCCGCAGGTTGTGCGCGTCGAGGTCGCCGTCGATCAGGTGGCGAAAGCAGACGACCGACAGGCTGGGGTCGTTGAGCAGCTCAAAGCGCGGGCGGTCAGCGAGCGCCTGAGCCAGCATGCGGGCGTGCTCGACGGTCGCCTCGATCCAGCTCCGCATCGTCGCCGCCCCGTAGATCCTGAATGCGAGCCAGAGCTTGAGCGAACGGACCGGGCGCGAGTACTCGAGCGTACGGTCGACGCCGTTGGCGGCGACGCCGGCGTGCAGCATGTAACGCTCGTCGTGCGCGAACGCCTGCTCGAGCGGCCCCTGCCGCGACAGCATCACCAGGCTGCAGCTCTTCGGCACCCCGAACCACTTGTGGGCGTCGATCGTGAGCGAGTCGGCGCGGCCCAGGCCGGCGAACAGCGGCGCCAGGGCGCGGCACACCGGCGGCGGGACCGCCGTAGGCGCCGTCGATGTGCATCCACACGCCATGCTCGGCGCAGACGTCGGCGATCTGATCGAGCGGGTCGATCGCGCCGGTCAAGGTGGTGCCGGATGTGGCGACCACGGCGACCGGGATCACGCCGGCACGACGGTCGGCGGCAAGCGCCTCGACGAGCGCATCGGGGCGCATGCTCCGACGATCGTCGGTGGGGATCCGCCGCAGCGCCTGGCTTCCCAATCCGATCACCTCGACGGCGCGCGCGATCGAGTGATGGGACTCCTCCGAGCAGTACACCGCGGCCGGACGCCCGGCCACGCCCGTGAAGCGAGCGCCGGGCAGCGCGTGCTCGCGAGCCGCCATCAGCGCCGTCAGGTTCGAGGTCATGCCACCGCTGGTGAAGGCACCGTCCTGCATCGGGTAGCCCACGAACTCCGCGACCCAGCGCAGAGTCTGGGTCTCCAGCATCTCCGCCGCGCCGGCAGCCGAAGCGAGGTTCACGTCGTAGGCGTTGCCGAGCGCGCCCGCGAGCACGCCCGCCTCCAGGCCGGTCGAGCCGATGTAGGCCACATACAGCGGGCGCGCCGGCGAGACGCTCGCGTCGAGCGCGCTGGCGATGTCCGCAAGCGACGCCTCCGGGTCGCCGGGAGCGTCCGGCAGGGGCTCCGCCAGACGCTCATACAGGGCCGTGATCGAGCTGCGGCTCCTTCGGGCGCGGACGGTCGAACGACTCCCAGGCGCTGCTCAGGTGCTCCGCCAGCAAACGCAGCACCTGCTCGCGGTCGATCAGGTCAAGCGGATGTGTCTCCTCACTCATCTCCGTCCCTCCGGGACCATGCCGGAACCGCGTAGCCGGTGCCGGGGTTTCGGGTTGCATTGGCCGCGATCTCGACCGCCAGCTCGACGAACTCGTCGATCATCGGCTGCCTGACCTCGTGATGCACAGCGAGCACGAGCGTCGTCGGCGCCGCGTCCCGCAGCGGCACAAACACGACGTCGGGCCGTGCGAAGTACCGCGCGATGATCGCAGGACAGGTGTCGACCCCCTCGCCTCGACCGATCAGGTACAGCCATTCCTCGAGGTTGTCACCGACGTAGGGGCTGATGCGCGGCCGGTGGCCGACCTCGTCGACCAGCATCCAGTAGTCGCGCCACGCCTGCGGGGTCACGTCCGGCTGGGCGACGAACGTCTCCGTCGCCAGGTCGGCCGGGGTGAGCCATTCGCGGCCCGCCAGCGGATGGGTGCTCGGCAGTACCGCGACGCGCGGCTCGCTGATCAGCGGCGTCACCTCCAGATCGTCCTCATCGAGCGGTGCGTAAAGGAAGGCGACGTCCGCCTTGCCGGTGCGCAATGCCGAGACCATCTCCGAGAACTCGATCGCGCGCACGTCCATCCGGACCTGCGGATGGCGGCCGCTGAAGGTCGCCAGCAACGGCGAGAACAGCGCTCCCGGCACCGGCCCCAGCGACGCGATCGAGAAGGACGACGACTCCCCGCGCGCGAGCGCCCGCACGCGGCCGAGCGTTCCATCGGCGGCGGCGAGGATCGCGCGGCCCTCCGTGAGCAGCGCCTGTCCGGCCGGGGTCAGCTCGACCTGCCTGGTGCTTCGCAGCAGCAACGGCCCGCCGACCTCAGTCTCAAGGCGCCTGATCTGGGCCGACAACGCCGACTGCGCCAGATGCAGCCGGGCAGCGGCGCGGGAGAAGTGGAGCTCCTCGGCGACGGTCACGAAATAACGCAGCTGCTTCAGCTCCATCTCGGGGAATTATCGCGTATCGCGAATAATCGTTCGCATCTTCGTGTTGCGTCGTCGGCGCTCGCACACGAGCATGCGCACATGGGAGAGCGAAGGGTCCGGATCGAGCTCGACGGCGCGCCCGTGTGGGGCCATCGCGACGGTGACCGCATCGTGTGTGACGACGGTCGCTCGATCGACGAGCGAGACGCGCAGTACCTCGCGCCGGTCGAACCGTCGAAGATCATCGCCGTCCATCTGACCTACCAGAGTCGGCTCACCGAGTACGCCGCCAGGACGCCCGCGTACCCGTCGTACTTCATGAAGCCGCCGACGACGCTCAACGGGCACCGCGGCATTGTGCGTCGCCCACGCGGAACCCGGTTCCTGAACTACGAGGGCGAACTGGCGGTTGTGATCGGACGCCGCATGCACGGCGTGGCGATCGACGACGCGCTCGCCCACGTCGCCGGGTATGCGCCGGCGAACGATGTCGGGCTGCATGACTTCCGCCACGCCGACCGCGGCTCGATGCTGCGCGTCAAGGGCCAGGACGGCTTCCTGCCGATCGGCCCCGAGCTGACGCCCGCGGCCGAGTTCGATCCCACCAGCTTTACGCTGCGCACCCACCTCAACGGTGAGGTTGTTCAGGAGTCGACGGCCGACGACATGCTCTGGGGCGTCGCCTACCAGCTCGCCGACATATGCCGGCTGATCACGCTCGAGCCCGGTGACGTCGTTCTGACCGGGACGCCGGCGAACTCGCGGCCGATGGAACCCGGCGACGTCGTCGCCGTCGAGATCAGCGGCCTCGGCCAGGTCCAGAGCACGATCGTCGACTGGGACGTCGATCTCACCCAGGCGGGAGACCGGCCGGCAGTGTCCGGAAACACTTTGCACGTCGCGCTCGCGATTCCCGAGGACGAGGCCGAGCGCATGGCCCAAGGAGAGACGGTGTGATGAAGGTCCATGTGGACATGAACCTCTGTCAGAGCCACGGCGAGTGCGTGACGATCGCGCCCGACGTGTTCGAGCTCGGCGACGACGACGTGCTCGTCTGGCAGGAGGATGTCGACGACGACCGTCGGGCGGACATGGAGGCTGCGGAAAACGCCTGCCCGATGATGGCGATCCGGCTCGAGGACTGAGTAACGCGATGCAGCGCCTGGTCGTAGTCGGAGCGTCACTCGCGGGCTTGCGCGCCGCCCAGGCAGCACGCTCGGCCGGACACGACGGCGGCCTCGTGCTGATCGGCCAGGAGCCGCATCTCCCCTACACGCGACCGCCACTCTCGAAGGAGTACCTGCAGGGCAAGCAGGCCATCGAAGAGTCGGCGTTCCGGCTCGGTGAACTCGATGTCGAGTGGCGCCTCGGGACCGCGGCCAGAGGGCTCGACCGCGCACGCCGGCGCGTGCAGCTGGCCGACGGCACCGAGGTCGAGTACGACCGGCTGATCGTCGCGACCGGCTCCCGCGCCCGCACCTGGAACGGTCCTGGCGACGAGCTCGACGGCGTGCACACCCTCCGCAACCTCGAGGACGCCATCGCCTTGCGTGCAACGCTCGCGTCAGCTCGCCACCTGTTGATCGTCGGTGCCGGCTTCATCGGCTGCGAGGTCGCCGCCAGCGCCCGCGCGCTCGGGCTCGACGTCACAGTGATCGACATCGCTGACCATCCGCTGCTGCCGTTCGGGCCCCAGCTGGGCGAGCGGTGGGCGCGCCTGCATCGGGAACGCGGCGTCGATCTGCGGCTCGGCGTCGGCTTGGCCGCCCTGTACGGCGACACCGCCGTGGAGCGCGCGGAGCTGAGTGACGGCACGCAGCTCGAGGCGGACGCCGTGCTGTTCGCGCTGGGATCGGTCCTGAACACCGACTGGCTCGCCGAGAGCGGCATCGAGCTGAACCCGGCAGCGGTCTGCGACGCGACGCTGACGACCACACGGGACCCCGACATCCTTGCGGCCGGCGACATCGCCGCCGTGCCGGTGGCGCTGGCCGACGGAGCGCCGCTTCGGATCGAGCACTGGACCACGGCAGCGGAGCACGGGCAACTCGCCGGGCGCAATGCGCTGCTCGACCCTGAGAACCGCGTTGCCCACACGGCCCCGCCGTACTTCTGGTCCGACCAGTACGAGTCGAAGATCCAGGCGATCGGATGCCCCGCACTGGCCGAGCGCATCGAGGTCCTCGAGCAGACGCCGGAAGCGGACCGGTTCGTGGCCGCCTGCATGCGGAACGAGCGCGTGATCGGCTTCGTCGCCGTCAACGCCGCGAGGCGGCTGGCGTGGTACCGCCGTCAGCTGGCGGAGGAGCCGATGACGCTTGCGGAGATCCGGCTGCGGCTCGCCGGCGAGCAGGGGATCCTCGGCGCTCCGGCTGGAGCGCCTGCATGAGGCCGGGACTTTTCGACGGCTTTGGAAGCGCGCCCAGCGCGCAGAGAGGAGAGATCCGTGAGCACAGATTCGCTGCAGACCGCGCTCGGGTGACGCCGGTCCGGCCAAGGAGCCCGATACGCCCATCACCTCGGTCCGGGTGCTCTATCCGGACCTGCACGGCATCGCGCGCGGCAAGGACGTGCCGATTCAGCAGTTCGACACCGTGGTGGAACACGGGTTGTGCTTCTGTGCGGCGGTGATGGGCACCGACCTGCGGCACACCCCGGTGGTCGGCGGCGAGGCCGGTTATCCCGACCTGATCGTGCACCCGGACCTCGCGACGATGGTCACGTTACCGTGGGAGCCGGGCGTCGCCTGCTGCCTCTCGAACCTCGAGCCGGCGCAGGCGGACACTCCGATCTGTGACCCACGCGGTGCGCTGGCGCGTGCCGTTGCGACCGTCGGCGAGCTCGGCTTCGAGCCGATCGTCGGCCCTGAGCTCGAGTTCTTCCTCGTCGTCCGCGATCCCGCCGCGCCGAACGGCGTACGCCGTCACGTGGACAACCTGAGCATGGTCTATACGGTCGGCCCGCTGGCCGACCCCGATGGGCTGGTCCGCCGCATGACCGAGCAGCTCGCAGCGATCGGGCTCGATGTATTCGCGGTGAACCACGAGTTCATGAACTCGCAGTACGAGATCAACCTGCGCCACTCGGGCGCGCTCGACGCTGCCGACCGCGCTTTCCGGCTCAAGGCGGCCGTCAAGGACATCGCCGCCCAGAATGGCCTGCACGCGACGTTCATGGGCAAGCCGTTCAACGACCAGGGCGGCTCCGGTACCCACCTGCACCTGTCGCTCAACCGCGACGGGACCAACGCGTTCGCCGACTCCACCGGAGACCACGGCGCCAGCGCCGAGATGGGCCACTTCACCGCCGGCCTGATCGAGCACGCACCGGCGCTGATGGCGTTCATGAATCCCACTGTCAATGCCTACCGCCGGATTCAGCCGGACTCGCTTGCGCCGACCCATGCCAACTGGGGCTGGGACAACCGTGCGAGCTTTGTGCGGATCCCGCCCGAGCGTGGCGCCGCCACTCGCGTCGAACTGCGGGTCGGAGACGGCTCCGCCAACCCGTACCTCGGCATCGCCGCGGTGCTGTTGGCGGGCGCCGATGGAGTGCGCCGCGAGCTCACGCCCCCGCCTGCGGTCACCGGCGACGCCTACCGAGCCGCTGATGACTTGATCGGCGCGGCACTGCCGACCTCACTCGATGAGGCACTGGCGGCGCTCGCGCAGGACAAGCTCCTGACCGAGGGACTAGGCGAGGTGATCGTCGAGACGTTCCTCACGATGAAGGGCTTCGAGCTCGAACGCCACCGCGCCTGGGTCTCCGATTGGGAGATCAGCGAATACCTGCACCACCTCTAGGAGCGATGCGATGTCAGTAACGAGCGGTTTCATCGACCTTTCCGATCACGACAACTTCGTCGAGGCGGTGCCCCACGAGGCGTTCGCGCAGCTGCGCCATGAGGACCCCGTCCACTGGAACCCTGAACCGGACGGTGCCCGGGGTTTCTGGGCTGTGACCCGTTATGAGGACATCCGGACAGTGCACCGCACGCCGGAGGTCTTCTCCTCCGAACTGGGCGGCACTTCCCTGGAGGATCTTGAGCCGGAGCACATCGAAGCGCGCAAGGCGATGATCGACATGGACCCTCCGCGCCACGACGAGCTGCGCGCGCTGGTGAATCGCCGCTTCACGCCCAAGGCTGTCGGCGTCTGGGAGGACCAGGTCCGCAAGGTCGTCAGCGAGGTGCTCGACGAGGCGCTGCCGAAGCGGGAGTTCGACTTCGTCCACGAGATCGCCTCCGAGATCCCGATGCAGGTCTTTGCCGAGATCCTCGGAGTGCCGCAAGAGGAGCGGCGCGAGATCATCGAGATCGGCGATCGCCTGCTCGGCAACGCCGACCCCGAATACGCGCACGATGGTGACGACGATGCCCACCGCCACCTGCCGTTCTCGAGCCCCGCGGCACTCGACATGTTCGCTTTCGGCCGGCGGATCGCCGACGAGCGCCGGCACAGCTCTCGCGAGGACATCATGAGCGACCTGGTGAACGCCGGTCTGAGCCAGCGCGAGCTGGACGTCTACTTCGTGCTGCTGGCCACCGCCGGCAACGAGACCACCCGCCACACGATCAGCCACGGGCTGGTCGCGCTCAGCGAGCACCCTGACCAGCGCGAGCGCCTGCGCACAGACTTCGCCGAGCTCGGCAAGACAGCGGCAGAGGAGATGCTGCGCTGGGCCACGCCGGTGCATCACTTCCGCCGCACGGCCGCCGTCGACACCCAGCTCGGCGGCGTGGAGATCCGGGCAGGCGACAAGGTCACGACCTGGTTCGTCTCGGGCAACCGCGACGAGACGATGTTCGAAGAGCCGATGCGCTTCGACGTCGGCCGCTCGCCCAACCCGCACATGACCTTCGGGCCGGGCGGCGTGCACCACTGCCTCGGCGCCCACCTGGCGAAGATGGAGGTCAGGATCACGTTCGAGGACCTGCTCTCACGCGGCGTCGAGGTCGAGCTCGCGGGTCCGCCCGAGCGCCTGCGGTCGAACTTCTTCAACGGCATCAAACGGCTTCCCGTCACGGTTCGCTGATGATCGAGCTGCACCGGATCGACCACGTCTGCCTGCGCGTCGACGACCTCGAAGAGGCGGCGACTCGCTGGTGCGCGCAGTTCGGGCTCCACGTCAGCGAGTCGCCGCGACGACGCCGTGCTGCTCGCCTGCGACGACGAGCCCTGCGCGCTCGAGCTGATCTCCGGCTCGTCGGCAGGACTCGACCACGTGGCCTACGAGCTCTCACGGGACTGCTCGCTCGCTCAGGCGCGCGCGCACCTCGAGGAGTTCGGCGCCACGGTGAGTGATGACGGGAAGGTGGGATCGAGACGGCCGACGCCGACGGCAACGCGGTTCGGCTGCTGGCCTATCGCGAGCCCGAATCGAGACTGGTCGCGCACGCCCGCCCCGCCGGGAGCGCCGTCGTAGGCCACCCGCGCAAGCTCGGGCACGTCAACTTCCTGACCGGCAACTTCGACGAGCAATGCCGCTTCTACACCGAGGCCCTCGGCATGAGGCTCACGGACTGGCTGGGTGAGGACGGGGCCTGGTTCCACGTCAACCCAGACCACCACGTGATGGCGTTGATTCGTTCCCGCCATCCGACCCCCAATGCACCCGAGTCGCATTTCCACCACCTCGCCTTCGATGTCGTCGACATCGGCCAGATGCGCGTCGCGCTCGACCACCTCAGTCGTCACGGCCGCTGGTTGGGCTGGGGTCCGACGCGCCACGGCGTCGGAGGCAACATCGCCTCGTACGTGCGGATCGTCGAGGAGGAGTGCTTCGTGGAGCTCTACTGCGACATGGAGCAGCTGCAACCCGACCACCAGCCGCGGCGCTGGCCCGACGATCGCTTCTCATCCAACACCTGGGGCCCGTTGCCGCCGCGCTCCTATTTCCGATTCGACGCCGCTGCGATCGAATCAGAGCGCGAGAGCCTGGAGATGCTCGGCGTCCCACTTCCGCCGGCTGCTGCTCCTGCTCCACCCGCTTCCGCTCCGCCAGCCAAGGAGACCGCATGACACTGCAGGGCTACACCGTCCCCCGCACTCCGCGCGGCCAGGCCAGCCTGGTGCCGCCGCCGCCCTGGCATTACGTCGGGGACTTCCTGGTCGTCGACTTCCACGCCGACCCGGACGCGGCCGCCTCACTACTGCCGGAGGGGCTCCAACCACACCCGGACGCCGGCCGCTGCTCCGCGGTGTTCGTGGACTGGCAGTCCTTCTCGGAGGGCGGGGATCAGCTGACCGATCCAGTGCGCTCGCAATACCGCGAGTTCTACCTGGTGGTGAGCGGCCTGCTGGACGGCCAGCCGGTGACCATCTGCCCGTTCATCTGGGTCAACCAGGACTTCGCCATGGCTCGCGGATGGATCCAGGGCTTCCCCAAGAAGCTCGGCGATGTCTGGATGACCCGCGACTTCGGTCTCGACTCCAAGGCCTCACCGGGCATCCGCCCTGGCGCGCGCTTCGGCGCGACCTGTTCCGCACGGGGGCGCGAGCTGGCGCGCACGGTGCTCACGCTCGAGCGTGAGAGCGAGACTGGCTCGTCCCACACCGACCCGCCGCTCGTCAACGTCCGCCACTTCCCGCGCTTGAGCGCGGGCCGCCACGACGAGCCGCAGGTCCACGAGCTCGTACGCGCCCGCAGCCGCGACCGCAACGTATCGCCGATCTGGGAGGGCGATGCCACGCTCGAGTTGTTCGCGGCCCCCGCCGAGGAACACACGCTACTCGCACCGATCAGCGTCGCCCGCGGCTATCGCTTCACGTTCGCATACACCGTCGATGACCTTGAGATCGTCAAGGAATACACACGATGAGCATCACGGAGCAGGGACGATGAACCCCACTTCTCAGGGCAACTTCGCGACTGTCGCCGGTCACGAGGTGTCGACCGATCATTGGATCGGCGGTGAGCGCGTCGCCAGCGCGCGCCGCTTCGATGTGATCACGCCGATCGACGGCTCGGTGATCGCTGAGGTCGCAGCCGGCGGCGCGGAAGAGGCTGATCGCGCGGTCGGCGCCGCACACGCCGCAGCTCCCGCCTGGGCCGCGCTCGGCGCCGCCGGCCGGGCCGAGTATCTGCGCAGGCTCGCCGACCTGATCGACGCGAACGTCGAGAGACTGGCGGCCGTCGAATGCGCCGACATGGCGATGCTGCTGGAGTCGCTGCGCCTGCGTGTGATCTTCCGGGCGGCCGCGAACTTCCGCAACTACGCGGACCTGGCGGTCGCCTACGAGGAGCGCGACTGGCACTCGAAGGGAACCTGGAACCGGGTCCAGCGGATGCCGGCGGGACCGGCGGCTGTGATCACGCCATGGAACGCGCCGTTCATGCTCTCGACCTGGAAGGTCGCACCGGCGCTGGCCGCCGGCTGTCCGGTTGTGCTGAAGCCGGCTGAGTGGTCGCCGCTTTCGTGCTCCCTGCTTGCCGAACTGACCGACGAGGCTGGCGTCCCGCCCGGCGTCTTCAACGTGCTGCAGGGGATTGGTGAGGATGTCGGCGCGGCCCTGGTCGCGCACCCGCTACTGCGGCGTGTGTCGTTCACCGGCTCGCCCGCGACGGCCCGCCAGATCGGCGTCAGCGTCGCCGGCAACCTGGTCCCGTTCACCGGCGAACTCGGCGGCAAGGGGCCGCTGATCGTATTTGACGACGCCGACCTCGACGCCGCCGCCGCCAAGGCCGCGGGCCAGTACGACGACGCCGGCCAGGTTTGCCTGGCAGGAACGCGGCTGCTGGTACAGGCGAGCGTGCGCGAGCCCTTCCTCGAGCGCTTCAACGCCGCCGTCGACCGCCACGTGCTGGGCGACCCGCGTGAGCCGGCGACGACGGTCTCGCCGCTGATCCACCCCGACCACCTCGAGCGGGTCGACGGCTTCGTGCAGCGCGCGGTGGCGGAGGGCCAGCGGCTCGTGCGCGGTGGGCGGCGGCGCGAGGGGCTGCTGTACGAGCCGACGCTGTTCGAGCCGCTCTCCAATGACGCCGAGATCGTGCAGCGCGAAGTCTTCGGGCCAGTACTCACGTTTCAGACCTTCAAGGACGACGACGACGCCGTGGCGCTCGCCAACTCGACCCAATACGGGCTGTCAGGAATCGTCTACACGGGCTCGATGGGCCGTGCGGATCGGATCGGACGCGCTGTGCGGGCAGGCATCGTGTGGGTCAACACCTTCCTGGTCCGCGATCTCACGGCCCCGTTCGGCGGGGTCGGCATCTCCGGCATCGGGCGCGAAGGCGGTAACTACGCGCTGGACTTCTACTCGGATCTGAAAACGCTGCAGATCCTCGACGGGAGCGTGCGTTGAGCGCCGGCCACGGATAGAGCCCGCTACCCTTCCGCGCTGGCGGTCCCGCTGGGCCGCCAGCGCGGATCCATCGCCTGGATTCGTACAGGTGTCTGCAAGCCAACCGCCAGAGTGGGCGTTCGTTCCGAATCTGCCGAAAAGACAGCGTGGCCAATCTCAAACGTACGCTGACGATTGTCGTGTTGCTCGCGTCGGTCGGCGCGCCATCAGTTGCGAACGCCCGCCAGATACACCGCTGGTGTGTCATCCCAAACGTCAGGGGCACCAAGCTCAGAGCCGCCGAGGAGCGGGTCCGAGCTGCATCATGCTCGGTCGGGCGGGTAACCGGCCCCCGGAGCGCTTTTGTGAGCGCCGAAAGCCCGCAGGCAGGTCGACATGAGCAGCACGGCACAAAGGTTGCCCTGACGCTCGGTACTAACGATGTTCAATCGACACAAGCAAAACCGACCGGCATCCCTGGCAGTTGGCACCTCGTGCTCGATTCAAACTTCACCGGCACGAGGCTACCGCCCGACTGGCGGACCGACTGGTTCGGCAAAACAGCCGCGATCGCCCATACCGAGATCGACTGCTATAGCCCTAACAACGTGACATTCCCCGGCGATGGGGCTCTGAACCTACTGGTGACCGCCCAACCATCGACCTGCGCCGGTACCGTCGAGCCCTACACCGCCGCGGTTATCAGCACCAATCCGGATGACGGCCGCTCAACACCCGGTTTCCAGTACACCTACGGTGTCCTTGAGGCCAGGATCTACGTGCCAGGCGACAACGGGAAGCTCGCTGACTGGCCCGCTTTTTGGGCGACTGGCCAGAGCTGGCCGATTACCGGTGAGGACGATGTGCTGGAAGGGCTGGGGGGCTCCGCCTGTTGGAGCTTCCACAACGCTCAGGGTCTTAGGAATGGCTGCCTCCGAACTCTCGGGCCCGGATGGCACACGTTCGCCTCCGACTGGGAGCCCGGCTCGTTGACCTACTACTACGACGGCATCGAGGTCAAGAAGCTCACAACCGGCATAACGTCGTCCCCTATGTACGTCATCCTCAACAACGGCGTGCACTCCAACTTGGCAGACGTGACAGAACCCGATGCGATGAAGGTCCAGTACGTCAGGGTGTGGCAGCGGTGACCTGGCTCAGGACTCATGGGCCTTCCTCTCTCCTGCCGCCGCCCGGTCGGCGTCGGGAGTGGGAGTCTGCGCAGGCGTCTGGAAGATCCGCACCGCTTGCGGCCAGTCGCACGCTGCAGCGATCCGTCCCGCCCAGTATCGGGCTGAGGCTCCGTCTGGAACATCGATGGCCGCGAAGCCGCCGATGAGCTTTTCAGCAGCAAGCCCCGGCTGATCCGGCGGTCACAGCCAAACCGATACGCGCAATATCTCCGTAGATGCGCAAGCTTCGCGAGCGGCGAGCCAACTGACACGGTCGCTTGTCGGCTTGCTGGCGAGTGTCCTTGCCACGCAGAGACCTGGCGTATGCTGCCCCTTCGGATGCTGGGCAGCGTAAGCCGAAACCGAGCTGTGTAGGTGATGCGAGGGTGGTCCAGGCCGCGGGCTTTGACGTGGGTGGCGCTCGTGGTTGGGGCCGTCGTCGCTGTGGTCTTGTTGTTGGCGACCGCCGGGCTGATCGGGGAGGTGGCCGGCAGTAAGCCGCTTCCCCGGGGCGACTCCCGGACCGGGGACATCATCGGCGCGGCTGTCTGTTTCGTGATAGCGGCGGCGTGCGTCTTTTGGATGGTCTGGGCCGGTCGTCGGTTGCGAGCGCGCGGCCGAGGCGCTGATCTAGGATCTGTGACGCTGCAGCCGAACACTGCTGCGAGGCCGGACCATCACCAGTTGGCTGGTGAGAGATCAGGGCACGAGCTTGGGGTTGGGCGAAGGCGTCGCGGTCGGCGCGCTAAGCCGCTGTCTGAGATGACGGCCGCGGAAGTGCGCCGGGCGATGTGGCTGCTGCCGGTTTCGATGGGCGCGGCCGTCTTGGCAGGCGTGGGGCGGATCGCGGTCGCCGCGATCGAGGAAGAGATGTCCCTGTGGCTCGCGGGCGTGCTGGTCGTTGTGTTCACCGCTTGGGCGGCTGCGGTGACGTTGCGCCTGCGGCGTCGCTACCGCCAGCGGTTGAGTGAGCTTCGCGACCCGATTACGGGCTCGTTCCCAGACGATGCGCCAGCACCGCCGCTGCTGCTGGTTACCCGGATGTGGTTGGTCGCGACGCCGTTGCTCGTCGGGGTTGCGATCGTGTTGGTAGCGGTACTGCCTGGTAACGGCGATACGTGCGCCTCGAAGGGCATTGCCACGCCGGCGGCCCGTGAGGGGATCTGCCAGCGTGGCGGCAACCTGTTCGGCGGCGGAACGACCTACAACGTCGTTGATGCCGGCCACACGCTATCGATGCCCGGTTACCAGGCACGGCTGCTCAGTACCGCGCTCGCGCCGATCACCGTTGAAGGGCCGTACGCAACCGCTGCGCTCTACCCGAACCACCGCGGACTGCTCGCCTCGTTTGAGATCGAGGTCACCAATACCGGTCATCAGCCGCTGCAGCTTCCAATCACCCAGGCCGTCACGGCTCAGATACCCGATGCACCGGGAAGCCCAGAAGGCACTCAGTGGTTCCCCAGCGCAGGCGTGACAACCGCGCCGACGCCCCAACTGTATGAGCAAGCAGCACTCGCGCGGGACCAGTCGAACACCGGCTGGGTCAGCTTCATTCTGCCGCCATCAATCCAGCCGCGGCTCAGGTTCCGCTTCTCCGACCTCGAGTTCTACCCCGCCGACCAAGACCACGATTACATAGGTCAGATCAGACTCTGGAAAGCCGCTAACGCCGCCGGCAACGCTGCGCTCCATTTCCGATACCAGCCCTGATCAGCACATGGCGAGCTCATCAAGCATGGGATGGCCGCAACCGCTTGATGCGGGTAGATCAGACCGGCGGCGCGCCGATGGCATGGAAGCCGCCGTCCACGTGCACGATCTCACCGGAGATGCCGCGCGACAGCTCGGAGAGCAGGAAGCACACGGGGCCCGCGACGACGCTCGGGTCCTCGATGTCCCAGCCCAGCGGCGCCTGCTGCTCCCACAGCGAGGCGAGCTTCTCGAACCCTGGGATCCCGCGCGCGGCAACGGTGCCGAGCGGGCCGGCGCTGACCAGATTGACACGAATGCCCAGGGCGCCGAGGTCGCGTGCAAGGTAGCGCGAGACTGACTCGAGCGCCGCCTTGGCGACGCCCATCCAGTCATAGATCGGCCACGCGACCGTCGCGTCGAAGTCGAGCCCGACAATGCTCGCGCCGGTTGGCATCAGAGGAGCCAGCGCGGCCGCGATCGCCTTCAGCGAAAAGGCGCTCGTCTGGAAGGCGGCGCCCGCGCTCTCCGCGGGAGCGCTCATGAACTTTCCGCCGAGCGAATCCTCGGGCGCGAACGCGATCGCGTGCAGGACGCCGTCGACCCGCCCCCAGCGCGACTCCAGCTCGACCGCGAGCGCCTCGAGATCCTCCGGCCGGTTGACGTCGAGCTCGAGAACATCCACCGGTGCTTCGAGCCGCTGCGCGGCACGCTCGGTCATGCGGCGTACGCGGCCGAAACTGGTCAGCAGCACCTCTGCGCCCTCCGCCTGCGCAAGCTGCGCGACGTGGAACGCGATCGAGTCCTTGGTGATGACGCCGGTGACGAGGACGCGCTTGCCGGCCAGGAGGCCGGCCATCAGCGCACAGCTCGCGACGCGGGGCCCGAGGCCATCGTCGACCTCATCCCTGGCCCCCACGGGCCGGGAGGCCCTTGATCACCAGCGACACGTTGTGGCCGCCGAACGCGAACGAGTTTGAGATCGCCGCCGGCGCACCGTCGCCGGCGAGCACCAGTTCGCGGGCCTCGCCGGGCACGTAGTCGAGGTCGAGGCCGGGGTCGGGCACCTCGTAGTTGAGCGTCGGCGGGACCAGCCGGGCGTTCAGCGCCTGCAAGGTGGCGACCGCCTCGACCGCACCGGCGGCTCCGAGCAGATGGCCTGTCGCCGACTTGGTCGAGGACACCGGGATCTTGTACGCGTGCTCGCCCAGGGCGAGCTTCAGCGCCGCGGTCTCGGCAGCGTCGTTGAGCTCGGTCGAGGTCCCGTGGGCGTTGACGTAGCTGATCTCGGTGGGAGTCAGGCCGGCGTCCTGCAGCGCCAGCGTGATCGCCTGCGCGGCTGGGCGTCCGGTCGGCTCGGGCGCAGTCAGGTGGTGCGCGTCCGAGGTCGAGCCATAACCGGCAACCTCACCGAGGATCCGCGCGCCGCGGGCCTTCGCCTGCTCATACTCCTCGAGCACCAGCACGCCGGCACCCTCGCCCATGATGAAGCCGTCACGGCGCGCGTCGAACGGACACGAGATGCCGATCTTGGAGAGCGCCTGCATCGTGTTGAACGAGCCGAAGCCGAAGTCGGTAAGGGTCGCCTCGGCGCCGCCGGTCACGACCGCGTCGGCATCGCCGTACTGGATCATGCGAGCTGCCAGCCCGACGGCGTGACCGCTCGAGGCGCAGGCCGAGGCGACCGCGAAGGCCTGCCCCTGGATGCCATGCCGCATCGAGACCGCAGCCGCGGCGGCGTTGGGCATATACATCGGGATGCCCAACGGCGAGATCCGCATGGGACCCTTCTCGCGCATCACGTCGAGGTTCGTCTGAACGGTCGTGAAGCCACCAATCCCCGTGGCCATGATCAGGCCGATTCGCATCGGGTCGAACGGAACCCCGCCGGTCCAGCCGGCGTCAGCCACCGCCTCGTCGGCTGCGACGACGGCGAACTGAGCGAAACGGTCGAGCCTGCGTGCCTCCTTAACCGACAGGAACTCGGCCGGGTCGAAGGCGTCGCAGTACCCACCAGCCTGACCGTCGCGCGTGCTGACGCCGCTGACCCCCTGTGCCCACTGCTCATGCAGCGGCAGCGCGCCGACCCCGAGCGGGGTGATCGCACCGATCCCGGTTATTACAGCTCGACGCTTGTCAGCCATTGCACCTCCGCTCTGAGACAGCCGCTAGCCGGCGCGAGCCGCTAGCCGGCACGCTCGGTGATCAGGTCGACCGCGTCGCCGACGGTCTTGAGCTCCTTCATGTCCTCACCCTTGAGTACGACGCCGTACTCGTCCTCGACGATCTGGGCAAGCTCCACGAGGTCCAGGGAGTCGATGTCCAGGTCCTCGAAGGTCGCGTCGGGCGTGATCTCGCTCGCATCGGGTCCGAAGCTCGCGAGCGCCTCGACGACGCGCTCCTGCACCTGCTCCTTGGTCACTGCACTCATTGAGACGTCCTCTTTCTTAGTGGTTCTGGAGCCGGATTCAAGCACCCAGGCCGCCATCGACTGTAAGTACCGCGCCGGTCACGTAGCCCGCCTGCTGCGATACAAGGAAGCGTACGCAAGCGGCCACGTCCTCGGGTGTGCCGGCCCGCCTGGCCGGCACGGCGTTCAGCAGATCGGTGTTGACGTCGGCTGTCATATCGGTCGCGATCCAACCCGGCGCAACCGCGTTGATCGTGACGCCACGCCGAGCGACCTCGACCGCCGCCGTGCGCGTGAACTGGATCAGGCCCGCCTTGGCAGCGCCGTAGTTGCTCTGACCGGGGTTGGCACGCAGGCCCGAGACCGACGCGATGTTCACGATCCGGCCGGTGCGCGCACGCATCATCGTCTTCAGCGCCCGGCGCGTGAACCGGAACGCGGCCGTGAGATTGGTGTCGATCACGGCCTCCCACTCGTCGTCGGTGAGCGACGGCGAGAGGTTGTCGCGGGTGATACCGGCGTTGTTGACGAGCGCGAGCACCTGCATCCCGAGCTTCTCCTCGAGCTGTGTGAAGACCTGGTCCGGGGCCGCTGGGTCGGCGACGTCGCCTTGAATCGCGACCGCCCGGCCGCCCGCGCGCTCGATCTCGGCGACTACCTGCGCAGCCGCATTGACGCCCGAGTTGTAATTGACGCCCACCGCCCAACCGTCGGCGGCGAGGCCGGTCGCGATCGCCGCACCGATCCCGCGCGAGCCGCCCGTCACGAGCGCGCAGCCCGCCGGCGGCCACACCTCGGGCGTGGCCGAGCTCGAAGCCGCCTCAGGCACTTATGAGCTCCACGTCCTTGAGCGTGCGCTTGGCCAGGCCTGTCAGTACCTTGCCCGGGCCGACCTCGACAAACCTGGTGACGCCACGCTCGTGTAGCGCCAGCAAGACCTCCCGCCAGCGCACCGGTCCGGTCAGCGCCTCGAGCAGACGGGCGCGGACGTCATCGAACGGCTCGGCGGTCACGGCTGAAATGACGGTCATGGTGGCCGGGCGGATCTCGACCTGAGCGAGCGCGCGCTCGAACTCTGGGGCTGCCGAAGCCATCATCGGCGAGTGGAAAGCGCCGGTCACGGGCAGGATGATTGCGCGCAGTCCGAGCGCGCGCGCAGTCTGCTCGGCCTCCGGTAGCGCCGCGCGCGGACCTGAGAGCACCACCTGTTGCGGGGAGTTATCGTTCGCGATCGAGAGCCCGTGGGGAGTTGCGACCTCCTCGGCCCGCGCGGCCGCGTCGGCTCCGAGCAGCGCAATCATGCCCCCGTCGCCGTTGGTCTCGCCCGCCTCCTGCATCAGGCGTCCGCGCAAAGCGACCAGCTCAAGCCCGGCGCGCTCTGTCAGTACAGCAGCGGCGACGAGCGCCCCAAGCTCGCCGAGCGAGTGGCCCGCCGCGAACTCTTGGATCGGACGACCGAGCTCGCACCAGCCGGCCAGGCTCGCGCAGAAGATCGCGGGCTGGGCGTACGCGGTGCCGTCATCCACCCGCAGGAACGGGTCCTCGCCGACGACCTCGACCGCGAGCTGCAGCAGATCAGGTCGTGCACGCGCGACCTGGTCGCGCATCTCGGGCGTCTGGCTGCCCTGCCCCGGGAATAGAAGTGCTGAGGCCATCGCCCCTACCCTACGCATCCGCGCCGGTTCGGGTACAAACGGCCCACGGCTCATCCCCCGGTCGGGGGGCGTCACGCGGCGCGACGGAGATCCGGCCGCAACGGCACGACGTTGGCGGCCGGCTGCCGCGCCCGCTCGAGCTGCTGAGAGATCCAGTCGAGCGCGACCGGCGCGCCTGCGACCGCCCCGCTGACGTGGTCGAAGCCGCCGCGCGTGATGTACAGGCTGGCATCGACGCCGAGCTCGAGCCAATCCTCGAGCAGCTGCTCGCTGTGCTCGAACGCCACGATCTGGTCGTGGCGGGCGTGGTGGAGCAGGACCGGTGCCTGGGGCGCGATCGCTCCGAGCCGGTTCTCCCGCAGGCGAGCGCGCCAGCTCGGCAGCTCGAGGACGTTGGGGTGGGTGAGCTCACCGACCCGGGCGAAGCGCGGTCCGCGGACGGCAGCCTGCAGCACGTTCGTGTGCTTCAGGGCCGCGATCGTCTCGCGCGCCCTCCCCACCAGGTACGGCTCCAGCTCCAACTCGGGATAAGCGGCAGCGAACCCGATCGCGCCATACGCCAGGAAGAACGAGAAGAAGCTGCCGTCGAGCGTCGGGCCGGCGAGCTCGACGTCGGCGGCGGCGGCACCGGCGGCGACGCCCGCGAGCTTCAGCTCCGGCGCGTATTCCGGTTGCAACTGCGCGGCCCAGGCGGCCGCGGTACCGCCCTCCGAGTAGCCCACGATCGCCGCCGGACCGCCCTGCGGCAGCTCCGCGGGCTCCAGCTGTTGCGCTGCACGCATCGCGTCGAGCAGGTTGGCACCGAGCGCACGACCGACCATGTAGGCGTGGTCGCCCGGAGTGCCGAGTCCCTGATAGTCCGTGACGACGACTCCGAACCCGCGTCCGAGCACGAGTGCCATCAGCCCGGCCTCCCAGTCCAATCCCGTCGAGAGCAGCCGCGACGGCGCCGCATCGTCGCCGATCCCGTGCGTACCGATCGCGTAGGCGATCAGGGGTAGCGTCCCGTGCCGGCGCGAGTTCTCGGGCAGCAGCAGCGTTCCTGAGATCGCCGTCGGCTCGCCGACGGCGCCGGTCGAGCGGTACAGGATCCGCCATGCTCGTGCGCGCAGACGTACTCCGGGTACGAGGTAGGCGTGCATCGGCTCGTAGCGGATCAGCTCGCCGGGAGCGAACTGCTCGACCCGATCCGGCAGCTCGTAGAAGCCGGCGCCCCAGGGGATGCGGCGGCGCGGGGTCGACAGCAGAGTGAGATGCGAGTGCGTCGTGCGCGCGATCCCAAAAGAGCTCCTACCGATGTCGAGTACGCCCATGGCTCCCCAGCCTCCTTACTTCGCCATGCCCTGGTATTCGACCTGCGCACGGAAAAAGTGAGTCTTGCTACAAGCTTATATCCGCGCGGCGACGGAGCGCGCGTCCACACGTCGAGCTAACGCGACAGCACCGCAGAATCAACGGGGTATTGCTGCCGGATGTCGTACAGAGTCGTGCGCTCGGCGGCGGGGCGCCCGGCGGAGTGAGCCGCCCCGATCAGATCTTCGGGGTCGAGCTTGACGCCGTGGTAGCTGCCGGCCAATCGGCTGATCGACTCCTCCATGAGTGTGCCGCCGAGGTCGTTGACCCCCCAACGCAGTGCCTCGGTGGCTGCCTCGAGCCCCATCTTCACCCAGCTCGCCTGGACGTTCGTGATCGTCCGTCCGAGCGCCAGCCGGAAGGCCGCGGTGTGTTTGAGGTTCTCCTCGCGGGAGATCTCCTCGATCCCGTGCGTGCGCCCGAGTAGCGTCTGGAACGGGATGAACGACAGCGGCACGAACTCGGTGATGCCACCGGTGCGCTCCTGCAACGCCCGTACGACGCGCATGTGCTCGGCCAGTTCCCAGGGCTCCTCGATGTGGCCGAACATCACGGTCGCGGTGGAGCGTAGGCCGGCCCGGTGCGAAGCCTCGATGATCTCGACCCAGCGCGCGACCGGCAGCTTGTTCGGGGAGATCCGCTCGCGCACACCGTCGTGCAGGACCTCGGCCGCCGTGCCGGGCGTCGAGCCGAGACCGGCCTCACGCAACCGGGCGAACACCTCTGAGGGAGGCAGCCCGGAGATGTCGCACATGTGCGCAATCTCCATCGGCGAGTAGGCATGCAGGTGCAGCTGCGGCGCCTGTTGCTTGGCAAAGCGCAGCCAGTGCTCATAGCTCTCCAAAGTCCAGTCCGGGTGGATCCCCGACTGGATGCAGAGCTCGGTCGCACCGAACTCGACCGCATCCGCGATCCGCTGCGCGAAGTCCTCCTCGGAGTGCTCGTAGGCGTCCGGCGAGCGCTTGCCCTGACCGAAGCCGCAGAACGCGCACCCGACGATGCAGATATTGGAGACGTTGATGTTGCGGTTGACGACAAACGTGACCGTCTCCCCCGCCAGCTCAGCGCGGAGACCGTCGGCCGCGGCGCGCATCTCCTCGATCACCTCGGGTCGCTGCTCGGCAAACAGTGAAGTCAGTTCCTCAGGACTCAGTTCGTCACCGTGGGAACCCTTCTCGATCGCGCGGCCGGCGACGTCAGGCCCGACGCTCACCTCGCCCCGGCGCCCGGAACCGCGGCGCGGGATGAATGACCAGTAGTCGGTCTTGATCAGGTCGAGCACGCCCTGGGCCATCCACTCCTGCCCGATGAAGTCCGGATATACACACAGCCGCTCTGACAGCGCGTAGCCGTCCTGCGCAAGCCGCTTGCGGACCTGCACCGGCGACGGGAACGGGTGCTCGGGGCTGATGTGATCGCCGTTCGCGCTGAGGCCACCGAGATCGGTCGCGCCTGCCGCGACCAGCTCTGGCCACCAATCTGAGAGGTTCGGCGGCACCTGGACACCGATGTCCGGCATCAGCTCACGCGTCCGCGCTATCAGGGCCTTCAGATCGTCGATCGTGACGGCGTTCGCCCACCTGGGGGCATCCAATGACGGCGCATGGCGGCCGGGGGTGGGTGGGCGGGAACTAATTCCCGTGCGCCAGTACTCGGCAGCTGCATCGGTCGCGATCTCCGCCGGCTCCTGACCGTAATAGCTCTGGTGCGGCACGAAGTTCTGGATGATGATCTCCTGCAGGTGGCCGAACTCTGCATGAACCGACGCGAGCGTCTCCAGCGCGCCGAAGCGCTCTTCATGGCTCTCGCCGATCCCGACCAGGATCCCGCTCGTGAACGGGATCTTGAGCTCACCGGCCGCGCGGATCGTGTCCAGGCGGGCGGCCGGATGCTTTGTCGGCGAGCCCTGGTGCGCGACCAGATCGGGGTTGATCGACTCCAGCATCAGGCCCTGTGAGGCGGTCACCTCGCGCAGCCGCGCGAGGTCGCCGGCGCTCAGCACCCCGAGGTTGGTGTGGGGCAGCAGCCCGCGCCCCAAGGCCTGCTCGCAGACCCACACGACATAGGCGACGAAGTCCTCAAAGCCGAGCTGCGTGAGCTTTGCCCGTACACCGGCGTTGACCTCCGGCCGCTCGCCGGTCAGCACCAGGAGCTCCTTTGCGCGGTGCCGTGAGACCGCCTGGTCCAGCAGCCCCAGCACCTCTTCGGGCTCGTGCAGATGCGCCTGGTGCGTCGCGAACGCGCAGTACTTGCAGTAGCAGCGACACGTCCGCGAGAGCGAGAGCGTGACGTTCCGGCTGAATGTGACGCGACGTCGCACGGACTACAGATTCTACGTACCGCCTATCCTCGCCTCGCCATGTGCCGTCTGCCCGCAACAACAGCCGCGATCCTCGCGGCGATCGCGATCACCGCATGCGGCGCAAGCTCCAAGCCCAACCCCGGCCCCGGAGGCCCCGGCGCCGCTCCCCAGACCGCGTCGCTGATGCTCGACTTCACCCCGAACGCGATCCATGCCGGGATCTACACGGCGCTCGCCCGCCGCTACGACCGCCGCAACGGCATCAACCTGCAGGTGCGGATTCCCGGCGAGAGCACCGATGCGGTCTCGCTGCTGGCTGCGGGGCGCGTGAACTTCGCGATCCTCGACATCCACGACCTCGCGCTCGCCGACGCCAAGGGTCACGACCTGGTCGGGATCCTGGCACTCGAGCAGCGGCCACTCGCCTCGGTGATCGCGCAGCCGCGGATCACGAGCCCGCGCCAGCTCGACGGCCAGACGGTCGGCGTCACCGGCGACCCGAGCGACCTCGCGGTGCTGCACTCGGTCGTGGCGGGTTCCGGCGGCAGGCCGAGCACCGTGAAGACGATCACGATCGGATACGACGCGGTGCCAGACCTGGTCGCCGGCCGTGTCGCCGCGGCGACGGCCTTCTGGAACGACGAGGGTGTGCAGCTCGCCGGGCGCCGCCCACCCTTCCACGTCTTCCGGGTCGAGGACTACGGGGCGCCCTCCTACCCCGAGCTGATCGTGTGCGCGACGCGCGCCGAGTTGCGGCGCGACCCCACGCTCGCGCACCGCGTTGTGCGGACGATCGTCGACGGCTACGACTACCTGCTGCGTCACCCCCGGGCCGGTGAGCGGGCACTCGAGTCGCAGGTCAGCGGCCTGTCGGCCAAGGCCGTCGGCCAACAGCTCGCCGCCGAGCTCCCGGCCTTCCTGCCCAGGGGCGGCGGCGCCTACGGTGCACTCGAGCCTGCGGTGCTGAGCGCCTGGGCGAAGTGGGAAGTGAAGTTCGGGATCGTCAAGCGCAGGCCGGACCTGGCGACTATGTTCGACCGCAACTTCCTGCCGCGGTAGGCGGCTACTGCGCGCGGAGCCGGCGGAACTCTTCGCGCGCGGACTCCGGCCGGCCCCACATCTGAACGGTCTCGACGCGACCGGTACGCGTCTCGCGCAGCGCCAGCTCGCCGGCCAGGCCCGCGTCGTCGAGCAGCTTCAGCGCGGTGTGCGTGGCCGGTACCGAGGCCGCGTGCCCGAAGCGGTGTGCCACCAGCAGCCGCCAGTGCCAGTCGCGCTTCGAGTACGGCTGGGCATTGCAGGTCACCAGCAGCGTCGCAGCTTCCACGTAGCGGCTCTCGTCGAAGATACGCAGGTCGAGCTCGAGGTCGGTCCAGTCGTCCGGGAGCGAGTCGACGAGTATCGTGAATGTGTCGGCCAGCGCCATCGCGGCGAACACTAGCGAGCCGCACAGCGGGCCGCGTCATCGCGTATGCCACCCTTATATCGATGACCGCGACCACCGGTTTCCAGGCTGATTACGCCACCCTGACCGAAGGCGTCGGGCTGCTTGACGCTTCCGAGCGTGGCAAGCTCGCACTGACCGGCTCGGGCGCGAAGGAGTTCCTGCAGGGCCAGGTCACACAGGACATCACAGCGCTGAGCGCGGGCGAGGGCGGGTACGCCGCGTTCCTCACGCCCAAGGGGAAGATGCTCGGCGACCTGCGCGTGCTGATTACGGGCCCACCCACCCCTGAACTGCTGCTCGACACCGAGCGCGTAGCGCTGCAGCCGCTTTTCAATATGATCCGCCGCTACTCGCTGGGCTACGACGTCGAACTGCACAAGCGCACCTTGGAGTGCGGTCTGCTCGAGCTCATCGGCCCGCTGGCCGTCGAGCTCGTCACGCGCGCCGGCGTGACGCTCGGACCCGCGGAGCACGACCACGTCGAGCTGCTGTACGGCGGTGTGAGTGCGCGGGCGATCCGCACCGACGTCGGCGTCGACCTGATGTTCGCGAGCGGCGATCTGGGAGCGGTGCGCGCCGCCGCACTCGAAGCGGGCGCCGTCGAGGTCGGCACGGAGGCGGCCGAGTGCCTGCGCATCGAGCGTGGGCGCCCGCGCTACGGACTTGACCTGGACGACTCGGTGATCCCCCAGGAGGCGGGGCTCAACGAGCGCGCCGTGTCTTTCACGAAGGGGTGTTACGTCGGCCAGGAGACGGTCGCCCGACTCTTCTACAGGGGCAAGCCGAACCGCGAGTTGCGCGGCCTGAGCTCGGGGGAACTGCTCCCGGTCGGTACTGAACTGAGGCTCGCGGAACGTGTCGTCGGGACGATCACGAGCTCGGCCAACTCACCACGCCACGGCCCGGTCGCGCTTGCGATCGTTCGGCGTGAAGCTCCCGTGGGCACAATCGTGCGCGCCGGCGACGAGCACGAGGCGGTCGTCGTGCAGTTGCCCTTTGCATAGACGCGCGTGCTCGTGGGTTAAGCACGCGTAACGCAACCTCCACGGCTTCGACCACTTGGGGGCGTACCATCGAAGCTGTCAATGAGGAGAAGGAGCAGCTCGTGACGACGATCGCCCCCGACAACGAGAAGCAGCGCGAACTCGATGACGAGATGCGTCGCGCTTGGAACGAGTACTACGGCAACGTCCAGGACCTGACCGGGCATGAGTACGAACAGGTCGAGCTGGAATCGTGGGACACGCTGCAGGGTGAGCTGGGCCGGATCGACCGGCGCCGCCGGTTGCTGAGCGTGACCAACAGCTGATCCTGTGCGCCGACGGACGTGCGCGGCAGTTGTGCTGTGCGGTTCGTTGGTGGGCGGCTGTGGCACCGCCGCGCGGCTTGACTTCAAAGGCCACAGCCGCCCCGCAACTCCTGTTGACGTGAGCGTCTATCTCGGTGGCGGCAAGCCGCTGGTCGACCCGCAGCGGGTCGAGCCGGGACCAGTGCTGTTCAACGTGACCAACCAGACCGTAAAGCCGCAGACGGTGTCAGTCGCCGCCCCTGACGGCCGCCCCGTCACACGTGGCGTTGTGATCCCGGCCGGCGGCACCGGACAGTTGAAGGCGACGCTGAGGCTGACCGCATACGGTGTCGAGGCCGATGGACGATCGTCGTCGATGACGTTGGTGTCGACCAGGGGGGCGACACGCACCGGCAACGACGACCTGCTCCAGCCCTGATCGCCGTCACCAACTGACCCCGTTGCGCCGGACGGTGGTGCTCGGTTGGTACAACCTGTTTGTGACCACTTCCGCTCACAGGCACCGTCTGATCACCGACGAGAACAGCCGCTGGTGGACGCTCGGCGCGATGTGCTTCGCACTGTTCATGCTGATGCTGGACAACACGGTCGTGAACGTGGCGCTGCCGTCGATCCAGCGCAGCCTGCACGCGAGCCTCTCGTCGCTCGAATGGACGGTGAACGCCTACACGCTGACGCTGGCGGTGTTCATGGTGACCGGCGGCAGGCTCGGCGACATCTTCGGCCGCCGCAAGCTGTTCCTGTTCGGCGTGATCGTGTTCGGCCTTTCGAGTCTCGTGATCGGGCTCTCGCCAGATGACAAGGTGCTGGTCGCGTTCCGCGCGGTACAGGGCATCGGCGCCGCCTGCATGATGCCCGCCAGCCTGGCAATCATCACCCAGGCATTCCCGCCGCACCAGCGCGGCACGGCGATCGGAACCTGGGCCGGCGTGAGCGCCCTGGCGCTCGCCATCGGACCGGTACTCGGCGGCTTCCTGACGCAGGACGTGAGCTGGCGCGCGATCTTCTTCATCAACCCGCCGATCGCCGTGATCGCGGTTGCCGTGACGCTCTTCGCCGCGCACGAGAGCCGCGACGAGAGTGTCGACCGCACCGTCGATTACGCGGGCATCGCGCTGCTGACGCTCGGCCTCACGGCGCTCGTGCTTGCGCTGATCGAGGGCAACAGCTGGCACTGGGGCTCGACCCGGATCATCGCCCTGTTCGCGGTCTCGGTCGTCGGGCTCGCCGCCTTTGTGACGACCGAATTGCGTGTGCGGGTGCCGATGCTCGACTTCTCGTTCTTCCGCAACCGCACATCGGCGGGGGTGAATCTCGTCGGCTTCGTGGTCAGCTTCGCGATGTTTGCGCAGTTCTTCTTCCTGACGCTCTACATGCAGAACGTGATGCACCTGTCGCCGCTCGCCACGGGCGTGCGCTTCCTGCCCTCGACGGTCGTGCTCGTGATCATGGGCCCTGTCGCCGGCCGGCTGACCGACAAGGTCGGCCCGCGGGGGCTGATGACGGTCGGCACCGTGATCGTCGCAGCCGCGATCTTCATCCAGAGTCACATCACGATCCACTCGGGCTACCTGCTGCTGCTGCCGGGGTTCGTGCTCATGGGCCTGGGCATGGGTCTGGTGATGTCGCCGATGAGCACCGCCGCGATGAACGCGGTCGATCGCAGCAAAGCCGGCGCGGCCGGCGGTGTGCTGTCGATGAGCCGCATGGTCGGCAGCACCTTCGGCGTCGCGGTGATGGGCGCGATTGTCACGACGGTCGGCAAGTCCAAGCTCGATCAGAGCCTCCCCCACGTTCCGCTCGCGCAGCGCAACGCGATCGCGAGTGCGCTCGGCAGCGGCGCGGCGCCCGGCGGCCACGGCTCGCCGCAGATCCTGCTCGCGGTTCAGAAGGCGTTCGTGTCGGCACTCGGCAGCGGGCTCGTGGTCGGCGCGCTCGTGACGCTGGTCGGCGCGATCGCGGCCTGGACCCTGATCCAGAAATTGGCGACCGCGCGTGTGCCGGCCTCCTCGCCAGCGGGCGAGGAGCCAAGTGAGACGGTCCAGGTCTGAGTGGCGCACGCGTGGCCGTTGACCTGAGCCAAATCACGAGCGTCGGGACCGAGCCCGGCGAGCTGCCGGCCACGATGGCGGCGTGGGTGGTGCGTGAGGATCGCTTCGGCGAGCCGCGCGACGCGATCAGGCTCGAGGAGGTCGAGGTACCCCAACCCGGCGCCTTCGAGGTGGTCGTGCGCGTGATGGCCGCCGGGGTCAACTTCAACAACGTGTGGGCGGCGCTCGCTGAGCCGATCTCGGTGTTCCGCTACGGCGACCACGAGCCGGGTGGCCACCACATCGGCGGCTCCGACGCGTCCGGAGTCGTCTGGAAGGTCGGCGAGGGCGTGACGCGCTGGAAGCCGGGTGACGAGGTAGTCGTCCACTGCAACCAGGCGTCCTACGAGGATCCGGAGGTGCACGGCCTCGACCCGCTGGCGGCGCCGAGCCAGCGAATCTGGGGCTACGAGACGACCTGGGGCTCGTTTGCACAGTTCTGCAAGGTGCAGGCGCAGCAGCTGCTGCACAAGCCGCGCCACCTCAGCTGGGAAGACGCCGCTTCCTATGGGCTCACGTACTTCACCGCCTACCGGATGCTGATCGACCGGGCCGGCCTGCAGGCCGGCCACCGCGTGCTGATCTGGGGCGCGGCCGGCGGGCTCGGCGTGTTCGCGACTCAGCTGTGCGCTTTGGCTGGAGCCGACGCGGTCGGTGTCGTCTCCAGCGAGGATAAGGGCCGGCTCGTCGAGCAGCTCGGCGCCGTCGGCTACATCGACCGTAAGGATTTCATGGGGATGATGCGTGTCGGTGGTGAGAGCGATGCCGAGGAGAAGGCGCGCTTCAAGGAGTCACGGCGGTTCGCCGGGCGCGTCGAGGAACTGCTCGGCGGTCCGCCCGACATCGTCTTCGAGCACGTCGGCCGCGCGACGTTCCCGACCTCGGTGCTTGTGGCCAAACCGTTCGGCAAGGTCGTGATCTGCGGCGCCACCTCCGGCTACCAGCTCGACTTTGACGTCCGTTACCTGTGGATGCGGCAGAAGCAGATCATCGGCTCGCATTTCGCAAACGCCTGGGAGGCCACCCGCGCGAACGAGTTGATCGAGTCCTCCAAGGTGCGTCCCGTGCTCTGGAAGGCGATGGGCTTCGACGAGGTTGCCGAGGCCCACCAGCTGCTGCGAGACAACCATCATCTGGGTAAGATCGGCATCCTCGTCGGCGCGGGCGCCGAGGGTCAGGGCAAGACGGCTGAAGGCCCAGGAGCAATCCGAGCGGAAGTGGGAGCCTGAATCAGATGGCCAGAGGTGTCGTTCACATCCAGTGGTATGCGACGGTCTTCCGCGGCGACATGTTCGCCGACGCAGTTGCCGAGGTAGCGGCGCCAACGGCGCTCACCTACGGCGCCACGCGCTACACGGTCCAGCGCTCCCAGGACGATGGCTACCGGATCGTCGAGCTGATCTGGTTCGAGTCAAAGGACGACTGGTACCGCTACTGGGAGGGCCCCGAGATGCGCGAGTTCCGTGCCCGGCATTCCGGTAAGTACCAGGTCCCGATCACCTATACCTGGCACGACGAGTATGCGGCCGGCGGCGCCGTCCCGGTGACGGTCACGCCGAAGGACCTGGCTCCCGAGCCTGACCCCGAGCCGTCGACCGCGGCCTGAGACGGGCGCCTTCAGCGTCCGCTGGCTGGCGCGAGCCCCGCTAACCCTCAACGCTCAGCAGCACCGGCTAACCCCCAGCGCTCGGCCCGCACCGGCTAATCCCCAACTCTGCAGCACCCGCTAACCCCCAACGCTCTGCCCGCACCGGCGGGTTGGGGAAAAATGGTTGCTGAGAGGGGTGGTTTTCCCCAAAGCTCCGGTTCTTCGTGAGGTTTGGGGGTAAAGCGGAGTTGGGTCAGCCCGTCGCGGCTGGGCGAGCGGTCGGCACGCCTCGCAGCACGAGCACCGTCAGCAGGCACAACCCGGCTCCCGCCAGCGTCGGGACGCCGTCACCGAAGGCCTTGCCCGCGGCCCCGGCGCCAGCCGAGCCGACGATCTGGCCGGCGGCCCAGCCGAGGTTCATCAGCGCCGCGGCGTGAGCCTGGTCGACCCCGTTTGCCTCGGCCACGTCTGAGACGAGCGCCATCACCGGCGCCCAGAAGACGCCAAGCACGGTGGCCGTGGCGACCATCAGGATCCCCAGCGCCAGCGCCGACGAGGGCAACGTGAAACAGGCCAGACCGGCTGCCACCCCGACCAACGCGCCGCGCAGCGGCAGCATGCGTCCGTGGCGATCGGAGAAGCGCCCGGAGGCAGGTGCGATCGCTGTCTCGAGACCGGCACCGGCCAGGAAGATTGCGCCGATCACCCCCGCGCCCGCGCCGAACCCGTGTAATCGCAGCGGACCGAGCACGTTGAAGAGGCCGGACAACACCGCGGGCAGCGCCATCAGCCACATCGAGCCGGCAAGCGCGGGGCGGAGCAGGATCCGCACGACCTCCGCGACCGGCTGGTCCGATGTCCCCCGTCGGTCCGCCAGCTTGCCGACCGGGACGAGCAGCGCCACGGGCACCGCCGCCAGCACACAGAACAGCACCGGACGCCCGACTGCGCTGGCGAGCGCGCCCACCGCGGGACCCAACAGCGAGCCGCCGATCGCCCAGCCAAGTGCGCTCCCCATCACGGCGCCGCGGCGCTCGGGTGCCGTCGCGGCGACAATCCAGGCAAGGCCACCGGCCCACGAGCATGCGCCACCGACGCCCTCGACGAAACGCGCAATGTCCAATCCCGGTGCCGTGTCGAGCAGTGCGAAACCGACTGTCGAGAGCGACAGCAGCAGCAGCCCCGTGATGACCGTGAAGCGGGGGCCGCGGCGCACGGCCAGCGCGCCGCCGGGCAGCGATGCGACCAGCATTCCCGCCGGATAGCTCGCCGTCATCACGCCCGCCGACAGCTTCGAGAGGTGCAACTCGTGGCTCAGCTGCGGTAGCAGCGGCGTGATCACTGCGTAGAAGACCGTGTCTACGAAGATCGCGACGCCGACGACGAGCATCAGCCGCTCGACTCCGTCACCCCGCTTCATCGGGCTGTTCTTAGCGCCAACTCGAGCCAGAAGCGCTGATCGGCGTCGTCCAGCGCACCGCCGAACAGCTCGCGCAGACGCGCGAGCCGGTAGCGCGCTGTCTGTGGGTGGATGCCGAGGCGCTCAGCGGTCGGGCCGAGGCGTCCCTGCTCCTCCAGCCAGGTGGCGAGCGTCGCGGTGAGCCGCTCACGCGAGCCCGCCGAGAGCGAGGCCAGCGGCGCCAGCTGAGCGGATGCGAACTCGGCGGCGAGCACCGGGTCGCCGGCGAGCAGCAGCTCGCCGGCGCGGTCGCGGGCGGACACGAGGGGGTGGTCGTCCGCTGGCCCCTCGGGCGGGGCGAGCGCGAGCGCAGATCGTGCTCGCACGAAGCTGAGCGAGGCCTCAGCCCAGGCGACCGTCGTTCCCAGACCCGCCCGCACGCCCGCCGCGCGTACGGCGCGCTCCAGCTGCGCACGGCGCCGTGGGGCGTCGGGGTCGGGCACGATCGCGCAGGTCACCTCGCCGATGGTGTCGGCGATCCCTCCCAGCGGTAGCTTCACGGCGGCCACGCGGCCGCCGCCGTCACCCTGTGGCGGCGCGATCGCGACCGCAGCCAGCCTGCGCGGCAGCTCCCAGCCCGCCTCTCGTGCGAGCGCCTTGACGACCTCGGGGTCGGCCGGCGGGTCGCGCACCAGGAGTCGCACCAATCGCCGCCGCGCGAGCTCGGTCTCGCCCGCGATCTGGGTCTGCTCGCTGGCGTACCCCTCGGCCGACTCGGCCGACAGCACATCGATGTAGGCAAAGATCGACTCGGCCAGCAGGTAGAGCGTCGCCGGTTCGAGGCCGCTGGCCTCACCGGCCGCCGCGACCCGCCGCCAGGTGACACGCGCGCCGGCACGGTAGGCGCTCAGCAACGCATCGAGGCTGCGGCCGGCGCGCATCTCGCCACGACCCAGCCTGCGATAGACATCCGAGCGCGGGACCGGCCCCGAGGCTTCGATCTCACGGACCAGGTGGTTCATCGCCTCCTCGACACCGGCGCGCACGCCGATACCGAAGTCGCCCTCGAGCGGGCGCTGGTAGGCCGGGATCGTGCCGACCTCCTCGATGATCTCGCCGACGAGCGCCGGTAGCAGCGGACGCACCACTGCGGCGACCTTCGGTGGAAGCTGATGCCAGGGCTGCTCGGCCATGATTCAGCTTAAAGTTACAATTTTTCAGCCTGGCGTAGTACGTCCGATAGAAGAAACCCGCGCCTACTAACACGTACGATTGGTATGTGAGTCGAGCGCACAAGGTCGCGAACCTGGTTGCAGTGGCGCTTCCGCCGACCGCGCTGGTGGTCGCAATCGTGCTGCTCTGGCACCGCGCGGTCGGGCCGCTGGAGCTCGTGGTGATGGCATCGCTGTACGTGCTGACCGCCGTCGGCGTGACGCTGGGGTTCCACCGTATGTTCACGCACCGCGCGCTCGACAGTTCGCGCGCGATGCGCGCGATCCTGGCCGTACTCGGTTCGATGGCACTCGAGGGGTCGGTGATCACCTGGGTGGCCGATCACCGCAAGCACCACGCGTTCACCGATCAGGAGGGGGACCCGCATTCACCGCATCTGAGCGGCCCCGGCTTGACGGGCGCGGTGAAGGGCCTCTGGCACGCCCACATCGGCTGGCTGTTCGAGACGGTCGGGCAGGCTGAGCGCGAGCGCTTCGCCCCCGACCTCATGAAGGACCGGACGATGCGCGCGATCGACAGGCTCTTTCCGGTGTGGGCGGCGCTCGGCCTGCTTGTCCCGTTTGCTCTCGGCTGGCTGCTCGGCGGCAGTCTCGGAGTCGCGCTCACAACGCTTCTGTGGGCCGGACTCGTGCGTGTGCTGCTGCTGCACCATGTGACCTGGTCGATCAACTCCGTCTGCCACTTCTTCGGACGGCGGCGCTTTGTGGTCGAGGACGAGTCGCGTAACGTCTTCTGGCTCGCGCCGCTCTCGATGGGCGAGGCCTGGCACCACAACCACCATGCCTTCCCCACCTCGGCTTTCCACGGCCTGCGTTTCTGGGAGCGGGCCACCGACCCAACCGGGCTGCTGATCGTGCTACTCGAGAAGCTCGGCCTGGTCTGGAATGTGGTCCGCATCAGCCCTGAGCGGCAGGCTGACAAGCTGGCGACGGGGAGCGGCGCTTACCCTTCTTCGAGCGGCGCCATCGTCAGCCCGGCGCCGTCGAGGGTCACCCAGTAGCCCTCGGCGTCCTCGCGGTCGCCGCTCCATACGATCGCGCAACCGCTGTTGTGGATGCGATCCGCGAGCCTGTAGCCATCGGCAAGGCTCACGCCCGGGATGTGTTTGGCCAGCGTCTCGGCGACATGGTCGAAAGTGTTGTGGTGGTCGTTGAGCACGACAACACGCCATTGCCCGCCAAGACCGCTGCCTGGCCCCTGTACTCGGGGCAACTCGACGGTCAGCGGCATCGGCCGGGAGGATACCGCCGCTGCCACTGCATGGACAGGCCGCAGGAACCGTTGCAGAGGGCTCAGATCGGGGTCGACCGCTTGTCCCAATAGCGGCGCAGCCCTGCATATGCCTGATCGAGCGGGACCGCCGCCAGGAACGAGTCGAACGCCTCAGAGCTGACAACGCTGCGTAGTTCGTCCGTCACCGCGGCGATCCACCCGTCGCGGTCCTCGGCGCGAGCCGAGTCTGCCCAGTGATCGAGCCTCAGTTCGAGCTCGTCGAGTTGCGCGGCCGGATCCTCGCCGAGTCCGAAGTGCGTGATCGCCAGCCGCTCGGGCTTCCAGTCGCGGATCACGCTGATCGAGTTGTGCCACGCCTCGATGTCGATGTCGGGAGGGGGTGTCGGAGGTAGCGTCGGCGTTCCCGGCTCGATCCGGACACCGCCGACGTCTCCGACAAAGGCGGTGCCCCGATGCAGGTAGGACACGTGGTGCTTCGCATGCCCGGGGGTGTAGGCGACCTCGAAGGTGTCACCGGCGATCGTCAGCGTCTCGCCTCCGGCGAGCACGTGCATGCGCTCCTCCGGCACAGGCACGAACTCGCCCCACATCGCCAGCATGTTGGCCTCGCCGTAGAGCTGGGAAGCGCTGGCCCATAGCCGCTCGGGGTTGACCATGTGCGGCGCCCCGCGCTCGTGCACGTAAACCTCCAGCTGCGGATACATGCGCATCAGCGAGCCGGTCGAGGCAGCGTGGTCGAAGTGGATGTGGGTCAGCAAAATCGCCTGCGGCTGCCAGTCCTCAAGCGCCGCGAGTACGGTCCCCAGCGAGCGCGTCGGTCCCGGGTCGACCAGGACCGAACCAACCTGCCAGCAGCAGATCCAGCGCCTGCGCCCCAGGTGGAGCGTGTCGATTGCGCGCATTCAGCCGGTCGATGCCGGACGCGCGCCCGCGCCCGACCCAGAACCGCCATCGTGGCCGCCGGCGGTGTGCTGGCCGTCCGAGTCCTGCGGGAAGCGCTCGGCTGCAAGATCCGCCAGCCGGTTGAGCTGTCGCGCGAGGTCGCGCGCGTCAGCGACCATACGCTCGCGCTCGCCCCAGATGCGGTCGGTGTCGAGGTCCAGCTCGTGCACGCGTTGCTCGGCCACCGCTGTCACGTGCGCGGCGTGGCGTGCCGCCTGCTCGCGGTGGTCGTCGGCCTCGCGCTGTCCGGTCGCGACGATGTCGTCGGCGGTGTCGTGGGCCTGCTTGAGGAGGTCGGCGACCTCCGCCCCGACGCGTTCGAGCGCGCTGCGCACGGCAGCGTCGGGCGACTGCTGTTCAAGCTGCAGCGCGCGGATTTGGTGCTGCAGCTGCGTCACGTAGGCATCGACGCTCGCGCGATCATATCCACGGCGTGCGGGCTTGAACAGCGCGTCTCCGCTCCGCGTCAGCTCTTCACTCATCGCGTGAAGGCTAACCGCTGGCTCCCCGGAATGAGAGTTTGGTCACACAGATCGCTGCAAACTGCGTAAACAGCCTGCAAACCGCCCATACAATTGCTGATCTGATGCCGGATCCGCGCGCGCCTCGCCTCCCGGAGCCGGATCGCCCGTGGGTGATTCGGACGTATGCGGGCCACTCCGACGCTCGCCGCTCCAACGAGCTGTATCGGCGGAACCTCGAGAAGGGACAGACGGGTCTCTCGATCGCGTTCGATCTGCCGACGCAGACGGGCTATGACGCCGATCACGAGCTCGCGCGTGGTGAGGTCGGCAAGGTCGGTGTCTCGATCGCACATCGCGGTGATATGGCGACGCTGCTCGACGGGATTCCGCTGGACCGGATGAATACGTCGATGACGATCAACGCGACAGCGGCATGGCTGTTGTCGCTCTACATCGTCGCGGCCGAGGACCAGGGCGTCGAGCAGGCGCTGCTCCAGGGCACCACGCAGAACGACATCTTGAAGGAGTACCTGAGCCGCGGCACCTATGCGTTCCCGCCGGCACCGTCGCTGCGATTGATCGCCGACACGATCGTCTACACGGTCGAGCACGTGCCGAGGTGGAACCCGATCAACATCTGCTCCTACCACCTGCAGGAGGCCGGCGCGACGCCGGTACAGGAGGCGGCCTATGCGATCAGCAACGCGATCGCCGTACTGGACGCGGTCTCCGAGCGTCTCGGCCAGCGGGCCGAGACGCTGATGCCGGAGGTTTTTGGCCGGATCTCGTTCTTCGTCAACGCCGGCGTGCGGTTCATCGAGGAGCACGCGAAGCTACGCGCGATGTCGCGGCTGTGGGAGGAGCTCGGGCGCGAGCGCTACGGCGTCAGCGACCAGCGTCAGCTGCGATTCCGCTACGGCGTGCAGGTCAACTCGCTGGGCCTGACCGAGGCACAGCCGGAGAACAACGTCTACCGGATCGCGCTCGAGGCGTTGGCGGTCACGCTCGGCCGCGACGCGCGCGCCCGCGCGCTTCAGCTGCCGGCCTGGAACGAGGCGCTCGGGCTGCCGCGTCCGTGGGATCAGCAGTGGTCGCTACGGCTGCAACAGATCCTCGCCTACGAGACGGACCTGCTCGAATACGGCGACATCTTCGAGGGCTCGGTCGTGATGGACGCGCTCGTCACCGAGCTGGTCGACGGCGCCCGCGGCGAAATGGAGCGGGTCGCCGCGCACGGCGGTGCTGTGAACGCCGTCGATTACATGAAATCGGCCATGGTCGAGTCCCACCGCGAGCGCCTGGACCGGATCGAGCGCGGCGAGCAGGTCGTCGTAGGCGTCAACCGCTTCGACTCAACCGAACCCTCACCGCTCACGGCGGACGCGGACGGCGGCATCCTGGTTGTCGACCCGGCCGTTGAGCGCGAGCGGCGCGAGGCTCTGGAGCAGTGGCGCGCGCAGCGCGACGACCGGGCTTTGCGGAGGGCGCTGGCTGATCTCTCACGGGTCGCGCGCGACCCGCAGGAGAACATCATGCCCGCGAGCATCGCCGCCGCGCGCGCCGGCGCGACCACCGGCGAGTGGTCCGACACGCTACGCGAGGTGTTCGGCGAATACCGTGCGCCCACCGGCGTCGGAGGAACCGCTTCCCGCGCAACGGGCGAGAGGATCGCCCAATTGCGCGAAGAGGTCGACCGTGTCAGCGACGGCCTCGGACATCGCATCAAGTTCCTGGTCGGCAAGCCCGGCCTCGACGGCCACTCCAATGGCGCTGAACAGATCGCCGTGCGCGCGAGGGATGCCGGCATGGAGGTCGTCTATGGAGGCATCCGACTGACCCCGGCCCAGATCGCCGAATCGGCCGCGCAGGAGGACGTCGACGTGATCGGCCTCTCGATCCTCTCCGGCTCACACGCCGAGCTGATCCCGGAAGTTCTCGCGGCGCTGCGCCACGCCGGCGCCGAGGAGATCCCGGTCGTCGTCGGCGGCGTGATCCCCGAGACGGACGCCGCCGCATTACGCGACGCCGGCATCGCAGCCGTCTACACCCCCAAGGACTGGGACCTCAACCGCACGATCGGGGACATCATCGCGATCGTCGCAGCACATAACGGCGACGGCGTCGGATCGAGCACGGCAGGCGCTAGCCTCTGAGTATGGCGACTGAGCAGCTCGTCGATGGCCACGGGCGCCGCATCGCCGACGTTCGCGTTTCGGTGACCGACCGTTGTAACTTCCGCTGCCAGTACTGCATGCCGGCGGAGGGGCTTCCGTGGCTCGACCGCGCCGAAGTCCTCACCTTCGAAGAGATCGCGCGGCTCGTCGCGCTGCTCGCATCGATGGGCGTGCACGACGTGCGCCTGACAGGTGGCGAGCCGTTGGTGCGGCGGGACTTCCCGCGGCTGGTCGCAATGCTGGCCGCGATCGACGGTGTCGAGGATCTGGCGATCACGACCAACGGCTTCCTGCTGGAGCGCGACGCCGCGGCGCTTGTCGCCGCCGGGGGCGATCGCCGGCCGGGGACGGACGGCCGGAGCCGTCCGGGCGGAATTCGCTTCAACGTCTCGGTCGACTCGCTGCAGGCCGACCGCTTCTATGAGCTCACGAGGCGAGACGCGCTCGATCAGGTGCTGCGCGGCCTCGACACGCTGGCCGAATTCCCGCAGGCGCACCCGATCAAGGTCAACGCCGTCGCCCTGCGCGGTTTCACCGAGGACGAGGTGCCGGCCTTCGTCGAGCTCGCGCGCAACAGCGCCTACGAGGTGCGGTTCATTGAGTTCATGCCGCTCGACGCCGACCATGCGTGGACCTCGCACAAGGTCCTGACCGGCGCTGAGCTGCACGCGATGATCAACGCGCTGCACCCGCTAGAGCCGCTCGAGCGCGAGCCAGGGGCAACCGCGCGCGTCTATCGCTTTGCCGACGGCCGCGGGCGCATCGGCTTGATCAACCCGGTGTCCGAGCCATTCTGCGGTGACTGCAACCGCATCCGCCTGACCGCCGACGGTCGCCTGCGCACCTGCCTGTTTTCCCTGAACGAGACCGACCTGCGCGAGCCGCTGCGATCAGGCGCGTCCGACCTCGAGCTCGAGCAGATCGTCCGTGACGCCGTTTGGCGCAAGGAGCTCAAGCACCACATCGGCGAGCCCGGCTTCGTGCAGCCCGCGCGGACGATGTCGGCGATCGGCGGCTGAGCGCGTTACTGAGTCGCTGCTTTCGGGCGACACCCCGGGTCATGACTAGACTAGACCCGATGGAGGGCTCAACCGAGGTCCGGAGCTGGTTGCGCTGCTACCGCTGCTGGTCCCAGAACCTCGAGGTCCAGCTCCACTACGAGGGCATCCACCGCATCGATCCCGAGACGGGTGAGCGCACGGACGTCGTCGATGAGATGCAGGAGGCGGTCGTGCAGTGCCTTGAATGCATGCATGACCAGCCGCACCTCGGCTTTCACAACGGCCGCGTCGAACCAATCGAGGACCGGTGGGAGCGGATGATCACCGGCACGCCGTGGATCGCGTCGTGCACCGTGACGGTGGACGCTGACGACGTCGAAACCTGTTCTGGCCCGGACGCCGGCGACTCGCTCTCCTACGCGGCCTTCGGTGACCACGGTACGCGGGAGTTCTTCACGCACGTGCGCTTCCACAAGCATGATGACGACCGCATCGTCGTCCACCTGCTGGTCGAGCTCTACGCGCGTACGCCCGAGGAGGCCACGGAGGTGCTCGAGGAGGCCGCGCGCGGGACGCTCACGATCACGTCGCTGGCGGAGGAATCGCGTCCTCCTGCCTCGACCGGTCGTAGCGCGCACTGACGCCTCCCCGGGCGGCCTGTCCCCCGACGCGCTGCCGACGGGCCAACCCGATCTCCGTGATCAGGAGCGCGAGCGCAACCGGCACCGTGGCCGGCAGATTGTTGACCACCAGGAACAGCAGGTCGAAGACGGCGGCGATCACCAACGTCAAAGCAGCCGCCACTCGCTGAACCCGCGCCCGCGACGCGAACACACCGCCCAGCAGAGCGGCGACGAAGAGGTCGCCATAGCCCATCGTGATGCTGCCGAACTGCTCGCTCTGTAGCTGCGGCAGCCCCGCGCTTGGCTTGGCGGCGGCCAGCACGTTGTTGGGCGCCTGCAGCTGGTTTGAAGCGATCAGCCAGACGTCGGCGCAGGCCATCGCGATGATCCCCACCTTCAACCAGCGGCTCGGCGTGACGGCGGCCAGCAGAACGCCGAGCGTCACGCAACTGAGTCCCGACAGCAGCGCGCCCGCTGCCTCGCCCGAAAGGCTCTGAGGTGTACGCCAGGCGACTACGAACAGCCCCGCGGCGACAAGCGCCAGCCATGGCCGGGCGCCATGGGCCACCCACCCGAGGGCGACGGCCGCCAGGATCGGGACCGCGACCAGCGCCAGGTAGGTCAGCCACGTGGCGGTCGCCGACGCGTAACGGATCGCGAAGATCACACCGACGATCGACGCCACTGGGATCAAAGCCCAGCCACGGCCGCGCAGGCGGCGCAGGCGCCGCGCCCAGCCCGGGTCGAGCGCTCGCGGGGCAGCGACGACACCGGCCTGCAAAGCAAGCAGGCCGGCGTCGGATGGGATCAGGGCAAGGGCCGTGGCCTCAGCCCAGGCGCTCCTGCAGCGCCTGGAGTTGCTCGCGCAGCTTGGCCGGAAGCTTGTCGCCGAACTTCTCGTAATTCTTTTGGATCTGCGGCACCTGCTGCTTCCAACCTTCGACGTCGACGGTCAGCAGCTCGTGCATCTCGGCCTCGCCGAGATCGAGACCGGAGATTTCGATGCCGCCCTCGCCCACCGGCGGCAGCAGGCCGATCTCGGTCTCAACAGCAGCCGCCGTGCCCTCACAACGGCGGAAGACCCACGCCAGCACGCGCGAGTTGTCGCCGTAGCCGGGCCACAGGAACTTACCCTCGGCGTTCTTGCGGAACCAGTTGACGTAGAAGACCTTCGGCAGCTTCACGCCCTCGCGCTGGTCGAGCGCCAGCCAGTGCTGCCAATAGTCGCCCATGTTGTAGCCACAGAACGGCAGCATCGCCATCGGGTCGAAGCGCAGCGCGCCGACCGTCCCGGTCGCTGCCGCGGTCGTCTCCGAGGACATGATCGAGCCGAGGAACACGCCGTGATCCCAGTCGCGCGCCTCGTGCACGAGTGGCACCACCGAAGCGCGGCGGCCGCCGAACAGAAAGGCCTCGATCGGCACGCCAGCGGGGTCCTCCCACTCGGGCGCGATCGACGGGCACTGGCCTGCATTGACCGTGAAGCGAGCGTTCGGGTGCGCAGCGGACGTCGCGGATTCAGGCGTCCAGTCGTTGCCCTTCCAGTCGATTGCGTGCGCCGGCGGCTGGCCAGTGAGGCCCTCCCACCAGATGTCGCCGTCGTCAGTAAGCGCGCAGTTGGTGAACACGGTGTCGTGGCCGATCATGTCGATCGCGTTCGGGTTGGTGAGCGCACCGGTGCCCGGCGCGACACCGAAGAAGCCGTACTCGGGGTTGACGGCCCGCAGGCGACCATCCTCGCCGAACTTCATCCAGGCGATGTCGTCACCGATCGTCTCGACCTTCCAGCCCTCGAGCGTCGGGATCATCATGGCGAGATTGGTCTTGCCGCATGCGCTCGGGAATGCGGCCGCGATGTACTTGACTGCCCCCTCCGGCGAAGTCAGCTTGAGGATCAGCATGTGTTCTGCAAGCCAGCCCTCGTCGCGAGCCATCACCGAGGCGATGCGCAGCGCGAAGCACTTCTTGCCGAGCAGCGCGTTGCCGCCGTAGCCGGAGCCGTATGACCAGATCTCACGCGTCTCCGGGTAGTGCACGATGTACTTCTGCTCGGCGTTGCACGGCCACGGCACATCCTGCACGCCGTCGGTCAGCGGCATCCCGACCGAGTGCAGGCAGGGCACGAACTCACCATCGTCGCCGAGCGCGTCGAGCGCCGCCTGCCCCATCCGGGTCATGATCCGCATCGAGGCCGCGACGTAGGCGGAGTCGGTCAGCTCGACACCTATATACGAGATCGGGGAGCTGATCGGCCCCATACTGAAGGGCACCACATACATCGTGCGCCCGCGCATCGAGCCCTCAAACAGGCGCGTCATGGTCTTGCGCATCTCGACTGGATCGGCCCAGTTGTTGGTGGGGCCGGCGTCGATCTCGCGCTCGCAGCAGATGAACGTCCGGTCTTCGACGCGCGCAACATCACTTGGGTCGGAAAGCGCCAGATACGAGTTCGGGCGCTTTGAGCTCGACAGCTTCTGGGCTGTGCCGGCGTCGATCAGCGTCTGGGCAAGGCGGTCGTACTCCTCCCGTGAGCCGTCGCACCAGTGGACCTCGTCGGGCTGCGTCAGCGCGGCGATCCGCTCAACCCAGGCACGCAGCCCGGCGTTGTTGGTGTTGGCCCCCTGTTTCATCACGGTGTGCGACATATCCGGTAGCGCTCCTTACTCGACGTTGCTCTCGTCACCTAGGCCCGCGACTACGCGGGCGGTTTCGTGGGGACGAGCACAAGCCGCTTGAACTCGGCGACGAGAACTCCGTCCTGGTTGAAGACACGCGTGTGCACCTTGACGATGCCGCGGTCAGGCTTGGATGCGGAAGGCCTGACCTCCAGCACCTCCGTTTCAGCGAACAGCGTGTCGCCGTGGAACACGGGGTTCGGGTGCGACAGCTCCTCGGTCGCGAGGTTGGCGATCGCCTTGCCGCTGATGTCCGAGACGCTCATGCCGAGCGCCAGCGAGTAAACGTAGGGGCCGACGACGACGTTGCGGCCCTGCTGGGACTGCGCCGCGTACACGTCGTTGATGTGCAGCGGGTGGTGGTTCATCGTCAGCAGGCAGAAGAGGTGATCGTCGCCCTCGGTGACGGTCTTGGCGGGCCAGTGCTTGTACACGGCTCCGACCTCGAACTCCTCGAGGAAGCGCCCATACGGGTGGGCACCTGTCGCCTCGCGCGCTGTCTGCTCGGTCTCTATTGAAGTCATCGGATCATCTGAAGCTCTGCGGAATCATGGAATACGACTAACGCACGACCGGGTCACGATCGTGCGTTTTCGCACATAAGCAGGTGCTTTCGGCCTTGTGAGCCTCTGGCTGGGCGGCATAGACCATGCTACCCCAGCGCAAGGCGTAAACGAATGGTTAACAGGTTTGCACGATACGGTTGGGTTATGCACCTGGGACTCGACACACCGGAAAGGAGAGGAAGCAATGCGCAACCCTCGTGACTTCGGTAAGCCGCTGGCGATCGGCGCTCCGGCGCCGGTGTCGGAGATCCCGTTCAAGCCGTCGCGGATGATCCATTTCCTGGATTTCTCCAACGAGAAGATGGTCGCCAAGGTGCCCGAGATCGCGCCGACCGTCGACATCCTGCTCGGCAACCTCGAGGACGCGATCCCGGTGGATCGCAAGCTGGCTGCGCGTGAGGGGTTGGTGCGCGTGGGCAAGGAGATGGAGCTCGGCGACACCCAGCTCTGGACGCGCGTCAACAGCCTCGAGTCGCCGTGGGTCCTCGACGACCTCACGACCCTGGTGGCGGAGATCGGTGACCGGCTAGACGTGGTCATGGTCCCGAAGGTCGAGGGTCCGTGGGACATCCACTATGTCGACCGTCTGCTTGCGCAGCTCGAGGCCAAAGCCGGGCTCGAGCGTCCGATCCTCGTACACGCCCTGCTCGAGACCGGCCTCGGAGTCGTCAACGTCGAAGCGATCGCGGCGGCGTCGCCCCGGATGCAGGGGATGAGCTTCGGCCCGGCCGATCTCGCGGCCTCGCGGCGCATGAAGACCACACGAGTCGGCGGCGGCCATCCGGGCTACCTGGTGCTTGGTGATCCCGACCCGGACGCGTCGAACGCGCCACGCCCGAGCGCTCAGCAGGACCTGTGGCACTACTCGATAGCGCGCATGGTCGATGCCTGTACCTCGGCCGGGATCCTTCCGTTCTATGGCCCGTTCGGTGACATCCGCGACTTGGAGGGCTGCGAGGCGCAGTTCCGGTCAGCCTTCCTACTCGGCTGTGTGGGCGCCTGGTCGCTGCACCCGGCCCAGATCGCGATCGCAAAGCGCGTCTTCAGCCCCGACCCCGACGAGGTGGCGTTCGCAAAGCGCGTGCTCGAGGCGATCCCCGACGGCCGCGGCGTACACATGCTCGACGGCAAGATGCAGGACGACGCCACCTGGAAGCAGGCGCAGGTGATGGTCTCGCTGGCGCGGATGCTCGCCGACAAGGACGCGGAGCTACGCGCCGCCTACGGCTTCTGAAACGCCGCATCCTGGCCGCGACCGGGCGTCTCGCCGCGTAAGGCGTAATACTGGCGCGGACATGCGGATTTCAGCGAAAGCCGACTATGCGGTGCGGGCGATGGTCGAACTCGCGGCGGCAGCGGACGAGAAGCCGGTAAAGGCGGAGCGCATCGCGACCGCCCAGGGCATTCCCCTTAACTTCCTCGAAAACATCCTTGGAGAGTTGCGCCACGCTGGCCTCGTGCGCTCGCACCGCGGCGCCGAGGGCGGCTTCCGCCTGGCCAAGGATGCGTCCAAGATCAGCGTTGCCGACGTGATCCGCGCCGTCGAGGGCCCGCTCGCGAGCGTCCGCGGCGCCCCGCCCGAGGAGTCGCAGTACAACGGCGCCTCCGAGGCGCTCCCGCGCGTCTGGATCGCGGTGCGCGCGAACCTGCGCAAGGTGGTCGAGCACGTGACCGTCGCCGACGTCGCCGGCGGCAAGCTCCCCCGCGCGATCGACAAGCTCGCCGACGACCCGGACGTCTGGGTTACGCGCTGACGCGAGCGCTTTTGGTTCGGTGCCTTGGCCCGCTGGCCAGGCACCTAGTGTCGCGACACCAGGCTCCCCGCTGCGCCGGGTCGGGGATAATGCGCCAGGCTGATGCAGGGACTCGAGCTTGAGACCGTCGAACTGACGCTGCAGGAACGTGTCGCGTGGATCACGCTGAACCGTCCTGAGGCGCTGAACGCGCTCACAGCAGAGATGGGTCGCGAGCTGCGCGCCGCGGTTGAGCATGTCGCCGCGAGCTCCGAGATACGTGCGATCGTGCTGACCGGCACCGGCCGCGGCTTCTCCTCCGGTGCCGACCTCAAAGCCGGGATCTGGGCGCCAGCGGGGGGCAGGATCGACCTGCTTACACCGCTGAACGAGATCTTCCACCCGCTGATCCTGCGGCTGCGAACGCTCGAGAAGCCCGTGATCGCGGCCGTCAACGGCGGCGCCGTCGGGATCGGATGCTCGCTGGCGCTCGCGGCCGACATCGTGGTCGCGGCCGAGTCCGCCTACTTTCTGATGGCGTTCGCGAACATCGGCCTGACGCTCGACGGCGGCGCCTCGGCGCTGCTGGTCGGACGGATCGGCCACGCCCGCGCCTCCGAGATGGCGTTGCTCGCCGAGCGGGTGAGCGCGCAGCAGGCACTCACCTGGGGGCTCGTGAACCAGGTGGTCATGGACGGCGAGCTCCAGGCCACCGCGGCCGGGATCGCCGCCCGGCTCGCGAGCGGGGCTCCAGGCTCGTACGCGTCGACCAAGCGCACACTCAACGCAGCGGCGTACCCAAGGCTGGCGGAGGTTCTCGAGCTGGAGGCGACGCTGCAGCAGGAGCGCGCGGAGTCGGCCGATTTTCTGGAGGGCGTGCAGGCGTTCCTGGAGAAGCGACCAGCGCAGTTCACCGGCGACTGAAAGAGACGTGCTGCAATGAACCTTGCCCAGATCCTGACCGAGTCCGCGGAACGGTACCCCGATCAGGTCGCCGTCAAGCTTGACGAGTTCGAGCTGAGCTACGGACTGCTCGAGCAGGCCGCGATGCGCGTGGCGGGGATGCTGCGCGAGCGTGGCGTCGCCCCGGGCGATCGGGTCGCGCTGATGCTCCCGAACGTGCCGCACTTCGTGGTCGTGTATTACGGGATTCTGCGAGCCGGCGCGATCGCGGTGCCACTGAACGTGCTCAACAAGCGCCGAGAGGTCGAGTACTACCTGCGCGACTCTGGCGCGAAGCTCATCTTCGTCTGGCGCGACTTCTCCGCCGAGGCCGAACCGGCGGCGCGGGAGGTCGGCTGCGAGTACATCTCGGTCGCGCCGGGCGAGTTCGAGCAGACGCTGTTCGGAATCGAGCCGGTCAACGAGATCGTCGAGTGCGACCCCTCCGACACGGCGGTGCTGCTCTACACCTCGGGCACCACCGGCACCCCCAAGGGCGCCGAGCTCATGCATTCCAACCTGCTGCGCAACTGCCAGGCCTCGCGCGAGCTGTTCGACCTGGGCGCCGGCGCCGTGGTATTGGGCGCGCTACCGCTGTTTCACTCCTTTGGGCAGACGTGCGCAATGAACAACTGCGTCCTGTCAACCGGGATGCTGACGCTGCTGCCCCGCTTCGACGCGGCCAAGGCCCTCGAGATCATCGAGCGCGACAAAGTTGCGGTCTTCGAGGGCGTACCGAGTATGTACGGCGCGATCCTCAACGTCCCGGACCACGAGCGCTACGACACCTCGACGCTGCGCTGCTGCGCGTCGGGCGGCGCGCCAATGCCGGTCGAGCTGATGCGCGGCTTCGAGGAGGCGTTCAGCTGCCAGATCCTCGAGGGCTACGGGCTCTCCGAGACCTCGCCGGTCGCCTCCTTCAACCATCCCGACCGTGAGCGCAAACCCGGTTCTATCGGCCAGCCGCTCGCGGGCGTGGAGATGAAGGTCGTCGACGAGGCCGACAACGAGGTCGCGGCCGGTGAGATCGGTGAAATCGTCGTCCGCGGCCACAACGTCATGAAGGCCTACTGGCAGCGGCCCGAGGCGACCGCCGAGGCGATGCGCGGCGGCTGGTTCCATACGGGCGATCTGGCGCGCGTCGATGACGAGGGCTACTTCTTCATCGTGGACCGCAAGAAGGACATGATCATCCGCAACGGGTTCAACGTCTACCCGCGGGAGATCGAAGAGGTGCTCTACGAGCACCCGGCGGTACGCGAGGCGGCCGTCATCGGGATCCCGCACGACGAGTTCGGCGAGGAGGTCGCCGCCGCGGTCTCGCTCAAGGAGGGCGTCACGGCCACGCCGGAGGAACTGCGCGATTTCGTCAAGGACCAGGTCGCGGCCTTCAAGTACCCGCGCGTGGTGTGGATCGTTGACGAGCTCCCGAAGGGCCCGACGGGCAAGATCCTCAAGCGCGAGATCAAGGTCCCGGTACAGAGTTGACCGGGCCCCGCGTCGAGTTGCGTCCGGCGTGTGTGGAGGACGTCGATCTCATCCATGCGCTGATCGTGGCGCTGGCTGAGTACGAGCGCGAGCCGGACGCGGTCGTCGGCACGCCCGCGATGCTGCACAGATGGCTGTTCGGCGACCCGCCGGCGGCGGAGGCGGTGATCGCCGAGGTCGACGGCGAGCCGGCCGGCTTCGCGATCTTCCACGGCACCTTCTCCACATGGGAGTGTGCACCCGGGATCTGGCTGGAGGACCTGTTCGTGCTGCCTGAGCAACGCCGGCACGGCGTTGGCCAACTGCTGCTGGCCCACCTTGCCAGGATCACCGTCGAGCGCGGCTACACGCGCCTCGGCTGGGCCGCGCTCGATTGGAACGAGATGGCGCTCGGCTTCTACCGCAAGCTGGGAGCGGACGTGCTGGATGAGTGGAAGATGCACCGGCTGAGCGGCGATGCGTTGCGCGCCGTCGCCGCGAGCGCGTAGCCGTCCCCGTGGACGAGCCCGCACCAGCGCCGACGCCGTCCGGGGTCTCCATGACGGTCCCGCTAGGGACCGTCTTGCGTGAATGGGGCCGGATCGGGACCATTGGCTTCGGCGGCCCGCCGGCTCACATCGCGTTGTTGCGGACGCTGGTCGTCGACAAGCGCGGGTGGCTGGACAACGATGAGTTCGAGGCGGCGATCGCCGCCTGCAACCTGCTGCCCGGGCCCGCGTCGACGCAGCTGGCGATCTTCTGTGCCTACCGGGTGGCGGGCCGGCGCGGCGCGCTGGTGGGCGGTCTCGCGTTCATCGTGCCCGCGGTGATCTGCGTTCTGCTGCTGTCGCTGCTGTTTCTTGCCTCCGCGCCGCCCCTGTGGATCCGCGGCGCCGGGGACGGGGCCGGCGCGGCGGTCGCAGCGGTCGCAGCCGCGGCAGCGTGGGCACTACTGCGGCCGAGCTGGCACAAGGCGAGGGCAGTGGGCCGGCGGCGAGAGAGTCGCTGGCTGCTGTACACCGCGATCGGTATTGCGGGCGCGATCGTCCTTGGCCCGTATCTTGTGATCGCCCTGCTGGGCTGTGGCCTGCTGGAGATGTTTTGGGGGCTGCGACCGTCGCTGCACGCTCGGATCCACACGACGATCGTGCCCGGCATCCCGGCGCTCGTCGTCCTGGTGATCGGCACCGTGGGCACGATCGGCGGTGTCGGCGCCCTGGTCTGGGAGGCCTTCAAGGTCGGCGCCCTGTCATACGGGGGCGGGTTCGTGATCATCCCGCTGATGCAGCACGACGCCGTGACGACCTACCACTGGATGTCCTCGGCGCACTTTCTGAACGCGGTCGCGCTGGGCCAGATCACCCCCGGACCGGTGGTCGCCACCGTCGCGGCTGTCGGGTACGCCGCTCACGGCGTGGTCGGCGGCGTGATTGCTTCGGCCGTGGCGTTCACGCCCTCCTTCGTCGCCGTGATGGTCGGCGCACCGCGGTTTCAGATGCTCCGCTCCTCAGTGCGAGCGCAGGCGTTTCTGGACGGAGCCGGCCCGGCAGCGATCGGCGCAATCCTCGGGTCGTCGGTGCTGCTCGCGGGCGCGCTGCGGCACGGCTGGCAGATCCCGTTGCTGGCGTGCGCGGCGGTTGCGCTGCTGCTGGCCCGCCGCGGCGTGGTCCAGACGCTGCTCGCGGCGGGTGTCGTCGGCACGATCGTCGTGCTGGCCGGCGCGCCGGCGTAACCGGCCGCCGCGGGTGGCTCCGGCTCATCGCCGAACGCGCCGTTCCGGGGACCTCAACGCAAATAGAGGGGCCCCGCCGTAGGCGGGGCCCCTCCGTAGCAGACCTATAAGCCGGATCTTGTCGAGAGCAATCATCCATCTGAGCGGCCTACCCGGACCTTGGCGGGCAGCCTGCGAACGGTCCTGCTCGGCCTTGCATCAGGTGGGGTTTACCTTGGCCGCCGCGTCACCGCGACGCCGGTGCGCTCTTACCGCACCATTTCACCCTTACCGGTCCGGGACGCTGCAGCGGCCCCAGACTTAGGCGGTGTTATTTCTGTGGCACTTTCCCGCGGGTTTCCCCGGGTCGGCGTTACCGACCACCTTGCCCTTTGATGTCCGGACTTTCCTCGAAGGCTCAACACCTCCGCGATTGCTCAGTCTGCGCGGTTGAGAATAGCGCCGCAGGATTACATGCTGCGCATCAGTCCGACCACCCGACCGAGAACGCTGACGTCTCGCACCAGGATCGGCTCCATCTCGTCGTTCTCCGGCTGCAGGCGGATGTGGTCGCCTTCGCGGAAGAAGCGCTTCACGGTCGCCTCTTCCTCGACCAGCGCCACGATGATCTCGCCATCCCGTGCGGCCTCCTGCCGCCGGACAACCACAAGGTCGCCGTCGAGGATCCCGGCGTTCTTCATCGACTCACCACGCACGCGCAGGAGATATTCGCCGCTCTCCCCACCGCACGCCGCCGGTGTGTCGATGTACTCCTCGACGTTCTCTTCGGCGAGGATCGGCTCGCCGGCCGCGACCTGACCGAGCAGTGGCAGCCCGGGCTTGACGGCGTCGCGCACGGCCGCACTGGCACGATCGAGCATCTCCATCGCCCGCGGCTTGGTCGGATCGCGCCGCAACAGTCCCAGTTTCTCGAGGTTGGCGAGGTGAGCATGCACAGTCGACGACGACGCCAGTCCCACCGCCTTACCGATGTCCCGCACCGTCGGCGGATATCCGTGCTGCTCCGAATATCGCCTGATGAAGTCGAGGATCTCCTGCTGACGCTTGGTCAGATCCATCCGTTGGCTCCTTGCTCGGGCTCTCCGCCGAATCTGGCGAACATGTGTTCGGAAAGATACCCCGCCCCCAGGACGGAAGCCAGACCCGTGGCTATACTGGCCGCCCCAAGCGCCTGTGGCGGAATTGGTAGACGCGCAAGGTTGAGGGCCTTGTGGACTGAATGGTCCGTGGAGGTTCGAGTCCTCTCGGGCGCACTGGGAAGAGTCCCGCTCCGCGGGGCTTTTCTGTTTTTGCGGTCCCCTTGGCGGCCCGAGGCCGCCGCTACGGCCCGCTCGCGATGGTGTAGGTCCAGGTGGAGCTATAGCTGCCCGAGTACGCGGACGCGGGCAGGCTCAGCTTGACGCTGAGCGTCACGCTGCTTGCGCCGGCGCCGGTGCCGGCGGCCGCGTTGAAGACCTTGACAGCGGTGGGCGACGTGCTGCCGGCCGGGACGGTGACTGGGTAGCTGACACTGTTCGTCGGCAACGAGCAATTACCCGTCGCCGCCGCGGATGTCGCTGCGGTGATGGTGGCCGCAGTGGTGGGAAGGGTCTTGCCGCCACTCTTTGTGAAGGTTGTTGAGGTGGCGGTGATGTCCCACCCCAGCAGGCTTCCGGTCTCGTCGTCAGGTGTCAGGACGGACGTCGTCGACACCGAGGTGTTACTACCCGTGAGCGTGGCCGAGGGCAGCGTCATGGTGCCGGGAGCCGTGAGACCGAGGCTGCCGAGCGCACAGGTCACGTACTCGTAGATCACGCCCGCGCTCCCCACGGCCCAGATATGGGAGCTACTGACTGCGGAGACCGCGTTCAAGGTCGTGGTGCCCGCTGTGGTGGTCGACCAGGTCGTGCCACCGTTGGCGGTGGTGGCGACGTTGCCGCCCGTGCCGACGGCCCAGCAAGAGACGGCGGTCCCGGACACGCAGCTGATCCCGTTGAGCTCTGAGAGGCCGGTGGTCTCGCCTGTCCAGCTGGTGCCACCGTTGCTGGTGACGCGGACAGTGCCGGTTGAAGCCGCGGCCCAGCAGTCGCTTGCGTTGCTGCACCAGATGCCTGTGACGGAAGTCGCCCCGGTGGCGTGCGAAGTCCAGCTTGTGCCGCTGTTGGTGGTGACATACGCGTTCCCGTTGGCTGCACCCACCCAGCAGGTCGTATCGCTGACACACGAGATGCTCTGCATCGCAGATGTCACGCTGGTGCTACCCGTGGCCACCCAGCTCGCGCCAGTGTTGGTAGTGGAGTAGATCTTGCCGTCACTGTCGGTTGCGTAACAGTGGCTGGTATCCGGGCAGGCGATGGCCAGCCAGTTATCGCTGGTATCACCGGAGGTCTGGGCAGTCCAGCTGGTTCCCCCGTTGCTGGTTGTGAGCACGGCCGCCGATCCGGCTGACGGGTAGTTTCCAACGGCCCAGCACCGAGTTGCACTCGGACATGAGATCCCGTTGAGTTGCGTCGTGATACCGGTGGTCTGTGCCGACCAGCTCGATCCACCGTTGATGGTGGCGATCACCTTGCCGGCACTGTCGGTGGCCCAGCAGTCGCTGGAGCTGAAACATGACACTGCGGTGAGGCTGTTCGCGGTGTCCCCCGAGGTTTGGCTAGACCAGCCGGTGAGCGCGCTCGCGGGGGGCGCCATGAGGAGCATCGTCCCTGCTACCAGCGCGTATGTTGCTCGTCTCAGCGTCCGCGGTTTCATGCGAGCACGGCATTATCCGACGGGTGGTCGGCGTCCGTACCGCAGGGCCACGCCAGAGCCGAGCGCGATGCCCCCGACCCCGATGAGCAGCACCAGAGGCAGAGGGATTCCTCCGCCGGCGCCAGAGCCGGTGGCGGGGCCCGACTGTGGGTCAGCCGCGGTCCCCGCGAGGTTCCCACCAAGCGTCAGAACGGCACCAAGGTGCTGTTCTGCACCACAACCGGAGGCGCTGACCGAGGCGCGATATCTCCCGGCGCCGAGTGGCTTCGGCCACTCGAACGGAAATGGAATGACGTTCCCCGGCAGCAGCGTATCGAGCCTGCGCTTCACAGTCTGGGCGAGCCCGCCCTGTCTAGCGAGCGATACCACCAGCTTCGGCTTGCAGAGCTTGCGCCCGGAGTCAACCAGCGTGATGAGCGCAGCGGGAACCTGAGTCCCGGGAAGGGCACGCAAACTGATATGTCGGAGCTGGATCTGTGGTGCCGCTGGGCCGGGTACCACAATCGAGATCCCCACCACCGCGCGGATCACCTCGGTGATCGAGAAGCGCCCTCCGGAATGGAGCGGGTGCGCATCCTGGAAAGCGAGGCCGGCGAGATGGTTGCCCGGAACGGCACCCGCCGGGACATCCACGGAGAAGCCGACGCTGGTATGGCCGCCGGCCGGAACCGTCACCTCAGAGGCGTCCGGCTTGACCCAACGACCGGCTTCCCGAAGCGGCACCTGCCGGTTCGTATAGACGGCGCCCGAGGTGACCGCGGTCACGCCGTCGACCGGGTCAACGCGTAGCTCTACCGGCGCCGCGCCGGTGTTGGTGACGATCACTCGACCGCCGTAGGTGGCGCCCGCCCGGATGACCGGCTCGAAGTACGCCCGTGTCGCCGGAACACGTGGGTTGAAGGTGGCCGGGCGCACGCTGAAACCGCCGATCGTGGCGGCACCCGCCGCAGCGGGCAGCATCAGCGAGACCGCGGCAGCAAGCGCGGCAAACGCCGCGCGCGTGGCATACGCGACGCGCGCGGTGTGCACCACCCCTTCTCGACGGTTCCAGCGCGTCCGGGTCACGGGCCGCTGACGAGCGACAGAGTCCAGGTCGAGGTGTATGTCCCGGCGAGTGTGTTGCCCGGAACTGAGAGCTTCCACGTCGGTGTGACCGTCTGGTCGCCCATCCCGGTACCGGCCGCGGTATCAACGAGCTTGGTCGCGGTCGGCGCGGTCGCGGCGGCCGGCAGCGAATACGGATAGGTGGTCCCGTTGGTCGCCAGTGTGCAGGTCACCCCGCTGTCGCATGCGTCGGTCGGAGCCGTCTGAACGGTCGTCGCGCCGGTCGCGAGCGTATGACCGCCCGACGTGAAGGTCGTGGAGGTCGCCGTGATGTTCCAGCCCGCCCCAGAACCTGTCGCGTCGCCGACATCGAATGCCTGCGTCGTCGACAAGCTCTGGTCGACGCCGGTCAATGTACCCGCGAAGCTCACGCTCCCAGGCGTGCTGTTGATGAAACCGAGCGTCCCCGCAGACAACGTGGCCGTTGCCGTGGTCGCCGAGGCGCTTGCTGCCAGGACCAGCGCGCCGCTCAGTGCGACGACTGCGCCCGCAAGCGTCTTGCTCAACTTAAACATTGCTGTGTCGTGCCTTTCGTTGGTTCCTCGATGCCACGCCCCGGTAGGCGCTACGCGGTCATCGGCAACCTGACAAGAGACATTTAGCCTTGGAAGCGAAAATCCTTCTTCGCCGGTGCATCGAAAGACCTGAAACCGTCGTGGTGGCGATCGACGACGAAAGCGAACACGGCCCCAAACGCGATGTTGTCGGCAAGCTGCGGAGTGAGCGGCAGCGCCGCGATCGCCGGGAAGCGCCGTCCGATCAGTCCGACGCCGACGATCCCCAACGCGAGTCCGGCGGCAGCACCCCAGGCCGTGGAGTGGCGCTCGGGCAGGGTTCGTGCGAGCGCCTCACCACACACGACAGAGATGCCGACGTGAATGACGGCGCCGCGCAGGAAGCTGGGCCGGCCCGGCGGCACCAGCGTGCCGACAGCCCGCGTCGCGTCCCTTATGTAGCTCACCGCCGAGCGAAGGTTGCGCTGCCTGCGAACCGCATCCAGCGTCGACGGAGCCCCGCCGAGAACCGCGGCAGCAGCGGTCGCCTCGATGATTCGACACCGGTCTCTCAACGCGGAACCGCGTCCGCGCGGCTCGCGGCGAGCACCCAGGCGATCAACACAGCCTGCAGCGGTAGGCGCGCCCACAGCGCCCTCGCCCCTCCGGGTACCTTCGCGTAACGCTCGGAATTCAGCGCCATGTGCAGGTTGGCCGGGAACACGGCGACGAGCGTCGCCACCAGCCACCAGCCGGCCCACCGCCGACTCCGCGGCAGCATCAGCCCCGCTCCCCCTGCAGCCTCGGCGACGCCGCTCAGGTAGACGAGCGCCTCAGGCGCGGGTAGGTACGGAGGAACAATCCGCTTGTAGGTGTCCGGAATGATGAAATGCAGGGCCCCGGCGATGACGAAGAACGGTCCACAGATCGCACGCAAGCACCGCATGCGCCGACAGTACCGCAGGCTTGAGACCATCCTCTGATGGTCCCCGCGCTCGCAGCCGCCTTTGCACCCGCGCACCAGCATTACCTGCTGGAGGCGCGCCAGATGCAGGCGCTGTCCTTCATGGTTCACATCCCGTTGGTCTGCTTCGGGATCTCGTTCCCGGTGATGGTGCTGTTCGCCGAGGGCCGCTGGCGGCGGACCGGCGACCCGGTCTACCGCGAGCTGGCCCGGCGTTGGTCGCACGTGATGATCGGGCTGTTCGGCGTCGGCGTGATCACCGGCACGATCCTCAGCTTCGAGATGGGGCTGCTGTGGCCGAACTTCACGGCAACCTTCGGCGGCGTCTTCGGCCTCGGCTTCGCGATCGAGGGCTTCTCGTTCTTCGTCGAGGCGATCTTCATCGGTATCTACGTCTACGGCTGGGACCGGCTGAAGCCACGCACGCACATGCTGAGCGGGATCCCGATCGTGATCACAGGTTTCACCGGCTCGTTGACGGTGATCAGCGTCAACGCATGGATGAACCACCCCGGCGGTTTCACGCTGCGCCACGGCAAGGTGGTGAACGCCGACCCCTGGCGGGCGTTGTTCGGCAACGACTATCTCTGGCACGAGCTCGTGCACATGTATCTGGCGGGCTACATGGTGTCGGGGTTCCTGCTCGCCGGTGTCTACGCGTTCGCGCGGCTACGTGGCCGCTGGGGACGCTACGAGCGAGCCGGACTGGCGATCCCGTTGACGATCGCCGTACTCGCGTCTGTGGCCCAGGCACCGGTTGGCGATTGGGCGGCTCGCGATGTCGCAACCACACAGCCGATCAAGCTTGCCGCGATGGAAGGCCTCGCCAAGACGACGAACGGCGCCCCCGAGCACCTGCTCGGCTGGTATGAGAACGGCAGGATCAAGTTCGGGATCGAGATCCCGCACCTGTTGTCGCTGCTCGCGTTCCACAGCTGGGACGCGACGGTCAAGGGCCTCGACACCGTGCCACCGTCGCAGCGCCCACCCGTGAACGTGGTGCGCGCCGGCTTCCAGATCATGGTCGGCATCGGCACCATGCTCTTGCTGCTCAGTCTGTTCACGCTCTGGGTGCGGGTGCGCCGCAGGCGCCTCCCTGAGGCTCGATGGTTCTATGCGTCGCTGGTGCTCGCCGGGCCGCTCGCGCTCGTCGCGCTGATCGCCGGCTGGATCGTCACGGAGGTCGGCCGCCAGCCCTGGGTCGTCTACCACGTGATGAGGACCGTCGACGCGGTCACAGGGGCCCCGGGTATCCCCGTCGGCTACGGGGCGCTCGCCGCCACATACGCACTCGTGGCCATCGGCGTCGCCTGGATGCTGGGGCGCCTCGCCAACCGTCCGCTCGAGCTGGAGCCCGAATACCGATGAGCTCACCGTTCCTGTCCGCCGTCCCGATGGTGTTCGTGCTCGCCGGCCTCGTGCTCTATGCGGTGCTCGCGGGGGCGGACTTCGGCGCGGGCGTCTGGACGTTGCTTGCCGGACGCGGCCACCACAGCGACGAGCTCCGCGAGAGCGCGCACCACTCGATGGGCCCGGTCTGGGAGGCCAACCACGTATGGCTGATCTTCGTGCTGACCGTCTTCTGGACCGCCTACCCGGCCGCCCTTGGCTCGATCGCCTCTACGCTGGCCGCCCCGCTGTTCCTGGCCGGCCTCGGCATCGTGCTGCGCGGCGCTGCCTACGCGCTGCGCTCCGGCGCTGAAGGCGCCCGCGAGCATCTCCTGATCGACAATATCTTCGCGCTCTCCTCGATTCTCACGCCCTTCGCGCTTGGCACGATGGTCGGCGCGATTGCCACCGGACGTGTGCTCGTGGGCAACGACGCGGGCAACCGTTTCAGCAGCTGGCTGGGGCTCACGCCGGTGCTCGACGGCGCCATCGCGGTTGCGTCCTGTGCCTACCTGGCGGCCGTTTACCTCGCGGCCGATTGCACACGTCGCGGCGAGCTCGAGCTCGCGCAGGCCTTCCGCCGCCGCGCACTGGCCGCCGGCCCGCTGGCCGGCGGACTGGCGATCGCCGGGCTCGTGGCCATCCGGCATTCCGCCCATCCGCTCTACCACGAGCTGGTCGCCGGTCGAGCGCTTCCGGCTGTGCTGGTCTCCGTCGCAGCGGGCATCGTCGCGATCGGCCTTGTCTACCGGCGCTTGTTCGAGCCCGCTCGCTATGTCGCGGCACTCGCACTGGCGGCGGTACTCGCCGGCTGGGCGCTTGCGCAGTGGCCGCGGATCCTGCCCGGCCTTGACCTGCAGCAGGCGGCCGCCTCACACGACACCCTGGTCGGTGTGATTGTCGCGGTGCTCGGCGGCGGTGCGATCGTGTTCCCCTCGATCGCGTGGCTGTTCCGCCTCAGCCTGCGCGGCAGCTTCGATCCGCCGGCGGCGACGGAGCGGGCATCTGCGCCACCCGTGCCCGCGCCTGCCCGACGGAGCAACGTCCCCGCCGGCCGGGTCGCAATCGCGGCGCTGATCGTCGGCGTTGGACTGCTCGTGTTCGCCGACGCCCGCGCAGCGCACGCGGTCGGCGTGGCGTCGTTGCTGCTGTTCGTCGTCGCCGGGTTCCTCGCGCTCGCGCCCGCGTTGCTTCCGTGACGCTGACGCCGCGGCCTCGGGGAGAATCAGGCAATGCACACGCTGAGGATCGCGATCGGCATCACTTGGGCGGTGTTCTGGATTGGCTGGCTGGCGGTGGCCTTCACCGCCAAGCGCAGCAGGAACCGGCAGTGGTTCCTCGGGCCGCGAGGAATCGCCGCGATCGCCCTCGTGATCCTGTTGCGTGGGGCTCGCGGCGGCAGCCTCGAGGTCCACAGCCTCGCCGTCGGCCTGATCGGCGCGGCGCTGTTCGTCGCCGGAATCGCGCTGGCGATCTGGGCGCGCGCGATCCTCGGGCGCAACTGGGGCATGCCGATGACCCAGCGAGCCGAGCCGGAGCTCGTGACGGCCGGTCCTTACGGCCTGGTCCGACACCCGATCTACTCGGGCATCCTGCTCGGGATGGTGGGCACCTCGCTGGCCACGAACCTGATCGGCCTCGGGATAACCGTGGTCCTCGGCGCGTTCTTTGTCTACTCGGCCACGGTCGAGGAGCGCAACCTCACGGCCACCTTCCCTCAGGCCTACCCGGAGTACCGCAGCCGCACGAAGATGCTGATCCCCTACGTGCTCTAAGGGTCTGTGGAGGAATTAGTTCTGGGAATTCACGTGCGCGCGCCACCGAGCCGCTGCTCGGTGGCCTCATCGGTGATCCCCTCGTAGTACCGCGTCAGCACCTCCGTGAACACCGGCGCCGCCCGATCGACATGGGCGAACAGCGTCATCGATGAACGCAGCTTCAGCGCATCGATCCCGCCGAGCACCGCAACCGTGTCCCGCCCCGGAAGCTCGAGCAGCGCCTCGGCACACTCCACCAACCGGCGCCCCAGCAGCGGGTGAGCGAGATAGGCACTCGCCTCCTCGAGCGAGGCGATCGCGTACCGACGCGACATCTCGCTCGTTCCCAGTCCGGCGATCTGGGGGAACACGAACCAGATCCAGTGGCCGCGCTTCCGGCCCTGCTGGAGCTCGGCGAGCGCGCGCTCGTAGGCGCCGCCACGATCCTGCGCGTCGACGAACCGCTGCAGATCGAAGCGACCACCAGACATTGGATGTTCGGTACTTTATCCATGCGCGCAGGGCGCACCCGGTCCGCGGAGAGGGTCCAAGGCCCACCTGCTGCTGAGCATCAAGCACCGTGTCGGACGTGACTTCTCGGTCCGGCGTGCGGACCCGTCGGAGACCGAGAGGAGCTGACATGTCCGAAGCACGTTCCCTGCCGCCTCGGCCGGACCTGCGCCACCTACGGGATGAGGCCAAGCGTCGGCGCAGGTCGGGTGAGTTCCCGTCGTTGGCGCTCGCACAGCTCGCAGTCGCGCGCGAATACGGCTTCCGTTCGTGGCCACGGCTGAGGTTTTACGTCGAGGCGACGACGCTCGACGCCGGGGCGCGCGCGCAAGCGCTGATCGAGGCGGTCACCTCGGCCGACCTGCGTCGTGCTCGAGCGCTGCTCGAGGTCGACCCGGCACTGGCCCGCCACGACCTCGCGTGCGCCTGCGCCACCGGTGAGATCGAGGAGGTGGCGCGGCGGCTCGCGGCACGGCCGCAGATTGTGAGCGAGCCCGCCGGACCCAACGGCTGGGCGCCGATCCTGTACGCGTGTTTCTCGCGGCTGCTGCGTGGCGACCCGGTGCGTGCCACGGGGATCAGGGAGGTCGTGCGGCTGCTGCTCGACGCCGGCGCCGATCCGAATGCCGCCTACGTGAAGGGCGAGTGGCTACAGGTCGCGCTCTACGGCGTCGCCGGAATCGCAGGCGATGTGGAGCTGACGCGGATGCTGCTCGAGGCCGGCGCCGACCCCAACGATCAGCGCGACGGCCTGCATGGCAACGAGGTCCTCTACCACGCGTGCGAGCTCCCCGACCCGACGTGCGCGCGGCTCGTGATCGAGGCGGGCGCCGCCCCGAGACCGTCAACTACGACCTCGGACGCGCGCTCAACTTCCCGGCACCCGAGATGGTCGAGATGTTCTGCGCGCACGGCGCGCGACCGTCCGCCGGTCACCTCCATCAGGCGCTGTGGCGACGGCGACCGCCGCGAACGGTGCGAGCACTGCTCGATGCCGGCGCCCCGATCGATGTGCCGGACGAGCACGGTCTGACGCCGCTGCAGATCGCGGAGCTGTGGGGGGAAGCGGAGGTCGCGGCGCTGCTGCGCGAGCGCGGCGCCGAGCGTCGCCGCGCTCCCTGATGTGCCGATCACGCTGCGCGACGAGATGCTGATGCTGGCGATCGAGGGCGGCCACCTCGAGACGATGCGGCGGCTGCTCGACGCCGGCGCGCGCGTCGACGGCGACCCCGACAGCGAGGACGATCCCACTCGGCCAGGCCTGCTGGCGCGGGCGTGCCGCAGATGGTGCAGCGAGCTGGTCCAGCGCGGCGCCGCGCTGCAACTTCCGCGACGGTGGCAGCGCGATCGGCGCGACGCTGCACGGCTCGCGCCACTGCCACGACCCAGAGGGTGGTCCCGACGATGCGGCTTGTCGAAGAGATCCCGACCGAGCCGTATGCGGCGATCGTGCGGTTGCTGCTCGACGCCGGAGCGCCGGTGCCTGAGCGCGTAGGCGATCCGCGGCACGGACCGCGCGCCGCCAACCTGATCGCCGAACTTGGACTGGATCCGCCCGCCTAGCCCGGGGATGAGCCGGTGGTCAGCGGCGCGACGGCTTGGCTTCCCCCGAGTGACGGGCCACCCGCGGATGCCCGGGCGCAAGCAGTGCGTCGATCTCGGACAGGAGCTGCTCGTCGGCGCGCTCGACGCGCGCGTGCTGTTGCTCGTGCTCCTCCCAGGTAGCGACGATGAACAGCTCCGAGAAATGGTTCGTGTCCTCGAGGTCGCGGTGCATATGCCAATGGACGGCACCGGTACGCCGGCGCATTCGGCGCAGCTCGCCGGTGAGCGCCAGGAACGTCTCGACCTTTGCGGGCTGCACCTCGTACTCGACGGTCACCGAAACCGGGCCGCGATCGTTGGGATCGTAGATATCCGGTAGAGGCAGTGGGTCAGACATGTGCTCGTCGCCGCCGATGTGGGCCGGCAACGCCAGGCGCCATGTGAGCACCAGGCAGGCGGCCATGCCCGCGGCCACGACGAGCAGCCCGGCGCGGACGCTCGAACCCTGTGCGACCGCTCCGATCGCCAGCGAGCCGACGCCCATCGCACCCTGGAAGGCGACCAGGTAGTACGCAAAAGCACGCGCCTTGGCCCAGGTGGGCAACTGGCTCTGGTAGGCGGTGCTGAGGATCCCCAGCGCGGTGATCCAGGCGCAGCCGGCGATGACGAGCGCGACCGCCGCCAGCGCCACGCTCTGGGTGACCGCGAGCACCGCGGCGGACAGAGCCACGAGCGCGCAGGCGAGCGCGTAGATCGCGCGCGGTGACAGCCGCTGCCTGAGCACCGGTCCGAAGTTGGCGGCCAGCAACGCGCCGACGCCGACGCAGCCGAGCAGCAGACCGTAGCCGCCGGAGCCGAGACCGAGGCGCTCGCGCGCGACCAACGGCAGCAGCGCCCAGATTGCGCCCGCGAAGAACACAAAGCCGACCGCGCGGGCGATCACCGCCAGCAGCGTCGGCGAATTGGCGACAAACCGCCCACCGGCCCGGACCGCCGTGAATGCATGCTCGCGCGGGAGGGCACGTTCGCGGACCGGGATGCGGGTGATCATCACGGCGCCGAGCACCGCCACGAACGAGGCCGCGTTCACGCCGAAGACGACGCCCGCGCTGGTGACGGCCAACAGCAGGCCGCCGATCGCCGGTCCGACCGCGCGCGCCAGGTTCTGATTCACCGAGCCCAGCGCGATTGCCTGCGAGCGTGCCTCCCCGGGAACCAGCTCGGGCTGCAGCGTCTGCCAGGTCGGCGCGCTGAGGGCGCCGCCGACGCCGATCACGAACAGCAGGCCTATCAGGGTGCCCGGCGTGAGCCCGCCAAGCGCCGACAGCGCAGCCAGTGCGGCAGCCGCGATCAACATCAGCAGCTGCCCCCAGAGAATCACACGCTTGCGGTCGAACAGGTCGCCAAGCGCGCCTGCGGGTACGGCCAACAGCAGCACCGGGATGCTTCCGGCGGCCTGGATCGCGCTCAGCAGCAGCGGCGAGCTCGTCAGCGAGATCATCACCCATTGGGCTGCGACGGTCTGCATCCACGAGCCGATGTTGCTCGTGAACTGAGCGAGCCACAGCCGCCTGAAGTCCGCGTAGCGCAGCGGCGCCCAGCCGCTCGCGTGCCCCGCCGCTGGCGCGGCGGGCGCGGTTGGTCGCTCGGCCCCGACGCTCAAGCCGCGCCGCCCGCCATCGCCGCCGCCGTGTGGCGTACTGATACGACGAACTCGCGGACACTGCGGCGCTCGTCACCGCGTCGCCAGGCGATCGCGACCTCACTCCGCTCAACGTCGTCAACGGGCACGTAGCTGAGCCCGGGTCGCGGGTAGGATGCGGCGACCGACGCCGGCGTCAGGCTGACGTAGCCCCCGGTGATGGTGGCTGTCAGTTGCTCCTCGATCGTGCGGACCTCAGGGCCGAGCAGCGGCATGACGCCGTCACGATGCGCGGTGGCGAGCCAGAAGTTCCGCCAGATTTGATCCCGCCCCGGCATCTGCAGCCAGTGTTCGTCGAGCAGGTCGCCGACGGCGATCTTGTCGCGGCCGGCGAGCGGATGCCAGCCCGGCAGCACCGCGACCCGTGGCTCGCTGGTGAGCGGCTCGATCTCGAGCTCTTGCGAGCTGACCGGAAGCCGCAGGAAGGCGGCATCGACGGCGCTGTCCGCGAGGCCGGCGGTCGGGTCGGAGAAGTCGGTTTGGCGCGTCTCGAGCCTGAGCTTCGAGACCGGCGCCGCGAAGGCGGCGAGCGACTGATCGATCACCTCGCAGGCCCCGTAGGCGAGGAATCCGACGCGTACGATCGGGAGTTCTCCGGACCCCGCCTCCCGGGCAACCCGGACTGCGTGCTCGACCGCTCCGAGCGCGGCGCGCGCAGCCGGCAGCAACTCCTCCCCGGCCTCCGTCAGCTCGACGTGGCGGCTCGTGCGGTTCAGCAGCGTCACGCCGAGGCCCGTCTCGAGCGCCCTGATCGCCTGGCTGAGCGGTGACTGGCTGACGTGCAGGCGCTCAGCCGCCCGCGTGAAGTTCAGTTCCTCTGCCACGGTGACGAAGTAGGAGAGCTGAGCCAGCGTGACGTTCGGGGGCAGGTCGGCCATTGCGGTGAGAGGACGATACCCCTGATCCAGATGCCCAGCGTCTGGATCGCCCAGCAGACGTCTTGGACTTCAGCCTGACGCAGTGTAAGTTGACTGCACAACCATCTTGCACTCGGCTCACCAAACGAAAGACAGCAATGCAACTGGACGGCATGCACCACATCACGATGATCACCGGCGACGCGCAGCGAAACGTCGACTTCTACGCCGACGTCCTGGGCTTGAGGCTGGTAAAGAAGACGGTCAACTTCGACTCGCCCGAGGCCTACCACCTCTACTTCGGCGACGAGCAGGGCTCGCCCGGCTCGATCCTGACCTGGTTCGAGTTCGCCGGTGTCGCCCCGGGCCGCGCCGGCGCGGGCATGATCCACACGATCCAACTCGGCGTCGGTGGTGCGGAGTCGTTGGACTTCTGGGAGCAGCGGCTCGGTCAGAACGGATACTCGAGTGAGCGGTCCGAGGACTCCGTGAACTCGCTCAAGTTCGCCGACTACGACGGCCTCGGGCTCGAGCTGGTTCTCGCCAACCCGGACACCGCACCGCTGAGGGCCGTGCACCCCGAGATCCCGGCCGAGCATGCGATCACCGGCGTCGAGGGCGCCCGCGCCTACATCGGCCGGCCGCTCGAGGCCGACGCGCGGCTGCTGACCGAGACGCTCGGCTTCACCGCCACCGACGCCACCGGCACCTACCGCCTCACCGGTCCGACCCGCACGTTCGACTGGGCCTATGAGCCGACGAGCGAGCATGGGGCCCAGGGGGCCGGCACCGTCCATCACATCGCGTGGCATTCGACCGATGTCGACCATGTGCCGTGGCAGCAGCGGGTCGCCGCCGCGGGCATGCATGTCACGCCCGTGATCGACCGCGACTACTTCCACGCGATCTACTTCCGTCAGCCTCAGGGCATCCTGTTCGAGATCGCCACCACGTCGCCCGGCTTCGCCACAGACGAGGCGCCCGACCGCCTCGGTGAGGCGCTGCGGCTCCCGGCCCAGCACGAGCACCTGCGCGCGCAGCTCGAGCGCACGCTGACGCCGCTCACGAACCCGCGCGCCGCCACGTCGGCAACCGAGGCGTGAACCATGAGCGCGCTCGTATATATGGAGCGCGCCGCCGACGGCCCGGCGGAGGGCCTGCTGGTCCTCCACCACGGCCGCGGCGCCGACGAGCACGATCTGCTCGGTCTCGCGGAGGCGCTTGACCCGGAGCGGCGTCTGCAGGTCGTCACCCCTGGCGGCCCGCTGAGCTTCCAGGGCCAACCGGGCAGGCATTGGTACGTGGTGCCGCGTGTCGGCTACCCCGATCGCGACACGTTTCACGCGGCCTACGGAAAGCTTGCCGCCTTCCACGACGAGCTGTGGGAGCGCACAGGGATCGAGCCCTCGCGCACGGTGCTCGGCGGGTTCTCGATGGGCTCGGTGATGAGCTACGCGCTGAGCCTAGGCAGCGATCGCCCGCCGGTCGCGGGGATCCTCGCCTTCTCTGGCTTCATCCCGACGGTTGAGGGCTGGGAGCCCGACATCGCGGGACGCCCCGACACGCGCGTGTTCATCGCCCACGGCCGTCACGATCCGATCATGGACGTGGGCTTTGCGCGACAGGCCAATACGCTGCTGAGCGCCGGCGGGCTCGCCATCGAGTACCACGAGTCCGACGCGGGCCACCAGATCGACCCGTCGCACGTTCCGGCGGCGATCAACTGGTTGCAGGTGACGGTCGCCCCGCTGGGCAGTGTCGACTCACGACACCAGCCTCCCGATTAGCGTCCAGCGGCGATCAGACGCCAGGCAGGTGGTAGATGAACAGCTCGCCCGTCGTCAGGTGGTTGTTGTCGTCGCCGACCGGCAGGATGATCCGGCCGCCGACGACGATCGGGCTGTTCCAGTGACCGGAGGCCGCAGGCAATGAGCGGTACAGATGGCCGCTTTGTGGATTGAACACGTCGAGGACGCCCTGCTCCAGGTTGTAGACGTAGAGCAGGCCGCCGGCGATCAAAGGGCTTGTGCCGGCCTGGCTGCTCTGCCATGCGACCCGCAGGCGACGAGAGGCAGTGACCCAGTAGGCATTCGTGCCGGAATTGTCGGTCACATACACGTACACGCGCCCGCTGGGTGACTTCCAGACGGCCGGCTGGCTGTAGATGTCGGTTTTGTCGGGCCCGTTGATGGTCTGCAGCTCGCCGCCGAGTCGCGGCCCAGCGGGGCCGCGACTGCCATCTAGCCGGTTGAGGTTGAGCAGATCGAGCAGCCCCTGCTTGCCGCCCTGCACCGCGAGCCGCACGCCCTTGTGGAAGGGCAGCAGCGCCGGTTCGGTGCTGCCGAGGTCCCAGTCGTCGCTGTTCAGCGCCGCCTGATTTCTTGGCGTCCAGTTGTGCAGGAGCTTCAGCGTCGGCGAGAGCTCGAGCACGCTGTCGCCCCAGTCTGTGTGACCGTTGAACGGCCCGTTGCCCGTCGCCACCAGGATGTTTCCGGTGTCAGGCTCGATCACGCTGCCAGGCCTACCCCAGATCGCCGAGTCGCTGGCTGAACACTTGGTGGGCGGGTCGATCAGCGTGCGGATGTTCGAGCAGAGTGTGTTGAAGACGTGCGTGATCTTGCCCGTGGTCATGTTGATCGTGACGACGTGGCCCTGGTAGACGGGCGTGTCGCCGTTGTAGCCGTCGGTCACAACGATCAGCTCTCCGTCAGCGATGTTGAGCCCGCCGGCGATCTTCTCCTTCGTCGGGTCGTAGGTCACGCGTGTGCTCCAGAGCTGGTGCCCGGACGCGACCGCCAGCTTGTGGATAAAGCCGTCAGGGCTCGAGACGTACACGTACTGGTCGTCAGGATCAACGACGGGGGATGCGGTCGTGATCTGCGACCCACCCTGGAGGCGGCTCACGCTGGCCGGCGAATATTCCCAGAGCAGGTGCCCGTTGACGGCATTGAGCGCCAGCGTGCGCCCGTAGGACGTGGTCATGATCGCGACGTCGTGCGTGGTGCCCTTGACTGTGACGTTGGCGAGCTCGACGGCCGATGAGTCGACGGTCCCGGGAAGGTGCACGGTGATGCGCCGGAGGCTGTGCAGATTGGCGGCCGTGATGCCGGTGTCGGTGGGACCGACACCGGAGCGCTGAGTGTTGAAGTCGAAGGTCGGCCAGTCCTCGGCCGGGACGGCGGCCGCCGCTGGAGCCGCCACGGTCGCCGGGACCGCGGCCGCGCCTGCGCCAGACGCCACGAACGCGGCGGCAGCCGCGGACGCGAAGATCGCGGCGATCAGGGCGATGCGGCGGATCAGAGTCACGGGTCGAGATTAGCTCGTCGCACCGCTGCACTCACCGACGTGGGTCGTCATCGGGAGCGGCTCGCCAGTCATAGGTGCCTGCCGAGCAGATGTCCCAGCACCACCGCTGCGAATCCGGCGACGATGCTCGCGCCGATATTGAGCGCGGCTGCGGCGAACTCGCCATCCTCGGCGAGACGCTGTGTCTCGAACATCCATGTCGAGAAGGTCGTATAGGCGCCGATCGCGGCCGTCCCGGCCACGATCATCGCGTTGCCGCTGAGCGCGAGCCCGTCCAGCAGCCCGAGCGCGAACGCGCCGCTCACGTTGATCGCGAAGGTGCCCAAAGGCAGCTCGCGGCCGAAGCGCGCCCCGACCCAACCGTCGACGAGGAAGCGTCCGACGGCTCCCAGCCCGCCGAGCACAGCCACTCCGATCCATGTCAGGGCAGTCACATCGCGAGAAGCTACCCGGCACTGGACCGGCGCGCGTCGCTCTGTACCTTCGTCTGGTGACCCATGGCCCACACCGACCCGACCGGCACCATGCCGACATCGCTCTGTTACTCGTGCATCCACCAGCAGCTCGTGCCCAACACGCGCGGCTCGGTCTTCTCGCTGTGCCGCCGCTCGCGCGACGAACCCGACCGCTTCCCGCGCTATCCGCGGCTTCCCGTGCTGCAATGTCCGGGATATGAACGCGAAAGTCACCCGTCTGCAGACGGCGGCGGTCAAGGGCACCCGGCTGCGTAGCGTCGAGCAGGTGACGCTCAGCAGGTCTGGCGCTGCCGGGGATCGGCGCTTCTTCCTGGTCGACCACCGCGGTCGCATGCTCAACAGCAAGGCGCTCGGGATGCTGCACACCGTCAGTGCCGGCTTCGACGAGAGCTCGAGCCGTCTGTCGCTCGAGTTCGATGACGGCACGGTTCTGGAAGACGTCGTCAGCGACGGAGGGGACGTGGAAACCACGGCTTACGGCGAGTTCCGCATGGGACAGCTCGTCGACGGGCCGTGGGCGGAGGCCCTGTCGACGCTGTGCGACCGCCAGCTGCGGCTGGTTCGCACCGAGTCGGCCGTCGACCGCGGCACAAAGGGGGCCGTCAGCCTCGTCTCGCATGGATCGCTGCAGCGTCTCGCGGAGCAGGCACAGACCGATTCTGTGGACCCACGCAGGTTCCGGATGCTGATCGAGGTCGATGGTCTGGAGCCCCATGCGGAGGACGAATGGGTAGAACGCGAGGCGCGCGTCGGCGAGTCTCTGCTGCGGTTCGAGGGGCACGTCGGGCGCTGCCTGATCACGCACCGCGACCCTGAGACCGGCGAGATGACGCTGCCGACGCTCGACCTGCTCCGCGCCTACCGCGACGATGTTGGGTCGACCGAGCCGTTGGCGTTCGGAATCTACGGCCGCGTGTTGCAGGGAGGCATCGTGCGGATCGGCGACGGTGTTGAGCTCGTATGAGCGAGGAACGCGTCTCAGTCAGCATCGAGGAGCACGTCGCCGTTGTCACGCTGACGCGCCCTGAAAAGCACAACGCCCTCGACCTGGCGATGCTCGGCGCGATCATCGCCGCCGCTGAGCGGCTGCGCGTCGAGCCGGGCGTGCGTGCCGTGGTCGTCCACGGCGCCGGCAAAAGCTTCTGTTCGGGGCTCGATTTCCCCGCAGTGGCCGCGGCGGGCGGGCTCGAGGGATTCACCGCGACGCTCGATGAACCGCCGCCCAACTACTTCCAGCGTGCCGCCTACGGATGGATCCAGGTGCCGGTGCCGGTGATCGCGGCGATTCACGGCAACTGCTTCGGCGGCGGCCTGCAGATCGCGCTCGCCGCCGATATCCGGATCGCGACTCCGGACGCGAGGCTGTCGGTCATGGAGGGCCGCTGGGGCCTGATCCCCGATATGTCGATCACGCGCACCCTGACCCGCCTGGTCGGCATTGATGTCGCCAAGGAGCTCACGTACACCGCACGCTCGATCATCGGTGAGGACGCATACCGGCTCGGAATGGTCACACACCTGCACGAGGACCCGCTCAAGGCCGCGCTCGCGCTCGCACGTGAGATCGCTTCCAAGTCACCGGACGCGGTGCGCCGTGCCAAACGGCTTTTCGACGAAGGTTGGACCGGCACGGCGGCCGAGACGCTGGCGCTCGAAGCGAAGCTGCAGGGCGAGCTGATCGGTACCCCAAACCAGCTGGCCGCCGTGCAGGCAGGGCTGGCGAAGCAGGAGCCGGAGTTCAGCGACCCTGTTTGAATCACGGGACGGCGCGCGGTGATCCAAAGCCACTCGCGAGCCGTATCACCGTCAGTCAACCGAATCGAATGGAGACTGACGTGGGACTCGAGAATCCGCTGCACCTAATGATCATCCTGATGGTCGTACTGCTGGTATTCGGGGCCAAGCGGTTGCCGGAGATGGGCCGCTCGCTCGGCTCAGGCATGCGCGGCTTCAAGGAGGCGATCAGTGGCGAGCTGACCACCGACCACCCGGCTGTCACCGACCACCCGGCGGCGACCGGCTACCCGGCTGTCGTCGACCATGCGGCGGCGACCGGCTACCCGGCTGTCGTCGACCATGCGGCGGCGACCGACCACCCGGCCGTTACCGCGATCACGCAGGCCGAGACCGCGTCGGACCACGTGACGCCCAGCGTCTGAGTCCGCCGACCGCGCCGCAGGCTTCATCGTCAGCTGGGGGAGCTGATGGGCGGTGGGGGGCCCCGGCTGGGCGGGATATCGCGCAGATACCCGCCCAGCACCCGCCCGCCCTACCAGTGTGTGAGATGATGCGCGCGATCAGACCAGATCTGGTCGTGCCGTCGGGGGCTAAATTGAGGAGACGGTCGTGGCGAAGTTCGATTGGAAGGGCCTGTCAACCCGGGACCAGGTGGCAGTAGGAGCCTCAGCGGTCGCGCTGATCGCACTGTTCCTACCCTGGTATGGCTTCTCAGTCGGCGCCTACAGCGGGTCGGTAAGTGGCTGGAGCACAGGCTACGGCTGGCTCGGAGGGCTCCTTATCGTCGCGGCCGGGGCGCTGCTGTTGGCCCACCGGTCGGGTGTTGACATCTCGCGGCTACCGCTTACGCCAGCCTTTCTCGTACTGGGCACGTCAGCGCTCGGTACCTTGATCGTCCTGATCAGGTGGGCGACGTTGCCAAGTGGCCACCTTGGCATCGCCGGTGTGACGGCGTACAGCTACGGGCCAAGCGTCGGAATCATCCTGATGATCGTTGTCGGCCTGGCGCAGTCAGTGACGGCGCTGATGATGTTCCGCTCCTCAGGGGAGGAGTTCCCCTGGGCCAAGCAGGCGAGCGACTCCGCGGCCAATTAGCACCGACACGGAAGCCCTGCGGTTGCGGGAGTACTGCGGGACAAGGACTCGAACCTTGAATTCCAGGGCCAGAACCTGGCGAGTTGCCGATTACTCCATCCCGCAATTGGCCTCGGCGAGTATAGCCCGGGGTCTCTGAGCGGGCGCGCCTGCGCTACGGTCGATCCGGCGGCGGCGATCTCTTGGTTCAGGCGCGATCTGCGGCTCCACGACAGACCGGCACATGGGACGTATCGTCATCACGGGAGCAACGGGAATGATCGGCAGCGCCGTCTTTCGCGCGCTGCTCTTGCGCGGCGATCATCCGGTCGGGCTGTCACGAGACCCGGCCAACGCGGCGACCGAGCTGCAGGACGCGGAATGGCACGCCTGGTCGGACCCGCTGACAACCGAGCCACCAGCCGAGGCGCTGTCGGGAGCGGACGGCATCGTCCATCTGCTCGGCGAGCCAGTGGCACAACGCTGGCGCGCGGATGCGAAGAAGCGGATCCACGACTCCCGGATTCTCTCGACGCGCAATCTCGTCGCCGCGCTCCGCACAATTGCCGACGAGAGGCGGCCGCCCGTCATCGTTTCCCAGTCGGCCACGGGCTACTACGGTCCCCGCCAATCCGAGCCGATCGACGAACACGCCTCTGCAGGTGAGGATTTCCTGGCTGGCGTGGTGAGCGCCTGGGAGCAGGAGGCACTCGTGGCAGCCTCCATATCCAGAGTGGTTCTGGCACGCACCGGCGTCGTGCTTGCGCCGCGTGGCGGAGCGCTCGCGAAGATGCTTCCATTCTTTCGCGCGGGCGTTGGTGGCCCGGTCGCGGGAGGCCGTCAATTCGTTCCCTGGATCCATGTCGACGATGTCGTCGCAGCGCTGCTCTTCTGCCTCGACACCGCCGAGGCGGAAGGCCCGGTGAACCTCACTGCGCCACGGCCTGTGGACAACGCCGAGCTCTCGAAGGCGCTCGGGCACGCTCTCCACCGGCCCGCCGTCCTCCCCGTGCCGGCGTTTGCACTCCGGCTGCTCTACGGCGACATGGCTGAGATCGTCACGACCGGCCAGCGGGCCGTGCCGCACCGTCTCGAGCAACTCGGCTTCACGTTCCGATATCCAGAGCTCGAGCCGGCGCTGAGTGACGTGCTGAGCTGACGGCGTCCGCCAGTCGCCGCCGATCAGTCGAGTCGGGCCACAATCACGGGGTTGCGCGTCGGCGCGTTGGTGCCGCCGAGCGGCTCGGACGTGACAAGCACGGCAGAGACGCCGTGCAGGTTCGTCGGCAGTCCAATGTCCGCATCGCCGGTGGAGTTCACGCCGAACAGCACGCTGGCCGGCACGGGCGCTGCGTTCCCATGCTGCAGCCAAACCTCATACACGCGACGGCGTCCTGGAGGGGTCAGATGATGCACCACGAGCTCCGCGTGTCCATTTGTCAGACGGAGCTGAGCCGTCCCGGCGATGCGTGACACGCGCGCCGGGAAGACGGTCGCTCCGCCCCCGCCACCCAGATTCAAGCCAACTACCACCGCGGCGGCCACGACCGCACAGGCCGTGCCTGCGGCCGCCCAGCCGCGCCCGCCCAAAGCCGGCAGCGATCGCATGGGGCGAGCCGAATGCGCAGCGCGCCTCGACTCCTGGCGCACGTCCCGCATCACGCGCCGACGCAGGCTCCGTGACGCGCGCTGTTGGGGCGCGGCGATCGGCAGGACATTCACGACGCCGCCGAACGCATCGACCTCGTCGCGGCAGACCGCGCACTGCTCCAGATGCGCGCGGAACGCCTCCAACTCATGGCCCTCCAACGCACCCAGGACATACGCCGCGGCGTCGCCACCGCAATCGTGCGATCCGGACATCTGGTCTCTCTCCATCATGGTAGGGAGCCCTCGGTACCCAGGGCCACCCGTAGCTTGCTCAAGCCAAGTCTCATACGGCCCTTCACGGTCCCTGCCGGCAGCGACAACATGTCCGCGATCTCCTGATGTGTGAAGCCACCGAAGTAAGACAGTTCGATCACCTCGCGCTGGTCGACCGGTAGGTCACGCAGAGCGCCGCGCACACGTCCGGCGTCGTCGCGGCGCTCGAACTCAACATCGGTCAACTCCCCAGATGGCAGGCGTTCGGCGAGGCCCTCGTCGCCGACTTGCAGCGAGCCCCTCGTGGCCTCGCGCCGGAAGGTGTCGATCGCCCGGTTGTGAACGACGCTCAGGATCCAGGACCGCACGCTCCCGCGTGTTCGGTCATATCTGGTGCCACTGCGCCATAGCGACAGGAACGCATCCTGGACCACGTCCTCAGCGCGCGCACGCGAGCCGCACATCCGGTAGGCCAGCGAGTAGGCGGTGTCGCCGTGACGGTCGAAGATCACCTCGAAGGCCCGTGATTCGCCGTCGCGGACGAGTTCCATCAAATCCTCGTCGGCGAGGCGATTGATACTGCGGCTCAGCGTGAACATGGCGATGGAGGCTTTCCCTACGGGGGCGAATGTGGCTGTGGCCGGCAGATACCGGTCCCATGAACCTTTCTACGCACGGGCCCACCCGCCGGATCACCGGCGGCCAGTGCAGATCAGGCCGCGTTCGCGCTCGCCGGCGCCGCAAATCGGCCCGTGATCTCGCTCTCGAGTCCCGGGTCGAGGATCAGCAACACCTGATCGCCTGCCTGGATCTGAGAGTCCGCCTTGGGCACAAAGCCGCGACCCGAGCGCAGTACCGAGATGATCAGCGAGCCGTCCGGCAGCGGCAGCTGCTGGACCTCCTTACCCGCCGCCTCCGAACCCTGGGCGACCTCGAGCTCGATGATCTCGAGATGCTCCTCCTCGAGTGCAAGCAGCTGGACAAGGCCGTACTCCGGTACCTCATGCTCGATCAGCCGCAGGATCAGGTCGGTCGCCGAGACGGCCGGCTGGATGCCGAGCAACTTGAAGTGCGGCAGGTTGCGCGGGTTGTTGACGCGCGCGACGATTCGCTGTACGCCGTACTTCTCCTTCGCGACCTGGCTGATCAGAATGTTGTCCTCATCGTCGCCGGTGACGGCGATCACGAGGTCGGCTCGTTGGATGCCGGCGCGCTCGAGCACCCAGAGCTCGCTCGCATCGCCGTATTGGACGGCATGCTCGAGCTCCTCCTCGACGACGCGGAAGCGGTGATGGTTGGACTCGATCAGGGTCACCTCGCGATCCTTGGCGATCAGCTCGCGCGCAAGGTTCCAGCCCACCTTTCCAGCTCCGGCAATGATCACGTACACAGTCGCTCAGCTCCTCTGGCCGCGCCCCTACGGCGTCAGCAGCACCTGTTCGGCCTGATCGATCGCCACTTGGGTCGGGCAGATGGTCTGCAGCCCCTGCTCCGAATACCAGGCCGCCCGCGCGGGATCCGCGACGCGCACGACGATGCGCGGCACATTGAACCGCCGCTGCGCGATCTGGGAGATGACAAGGTTGGTGTTGTCGCCGCTGGTGGCGGCCATGAAAACGTCGGCCTGCTCGATCCCCGCCTCCACAAGCCCGTCGATCTCCAGCGCGGTGCCAACGGTGAAGCGGCCGCCGGCATCCTCCCAGGTGGACGTCTGATCGCGGTCGAGCCGCTCGTGTGAGAGCGGATCGCGATCCATCACCGAGACATCGTGGCCGGCGTCGAGTGCAGTCTTGGCGACCGCGGAACCCACACGGCCGCACCCGACGATCAGGATGAACATGGCTGCACTGTACCGAGACTCACTGGTCTGCCGAGGCCTGGGAGCGCTACTGCCCTGGGACCCAAAGGCGGCCGCTCTGCTGGGCCGGCCCCGGACCGTCCGGGTCATGCTTCTGGGGTTCGGGCTCGCCGGCCCCGCTTGCCGGCGGCTCGGCGGGATCTGCCCGCGGCCCCTCGGGGCCGGCCGGCGGCTCGCCGCCGCTGGCCTGCACGAACGCCATCTGGAGCTGTGAGAGCGCGTCCCGGATCGGAGCCGCCTGATCCGGCGCGACCGACTCGATCTGCGGGGTGAGCGCCCGCACGGAATCGATCGCGAGCTTCACCTGGGCGAGGTCGCGCTCATCCTCCGTGCCCGGCATCAGGCCGGTGCGACGCAGTCCGAGGTTGACCATCGTCACGACGTTCTCCAGCAGCACATGCTCGACGCGCACGCGCTTGATCTCCTGCTCGTACGCGGCTCGTAACTGCTCCTCGGAAAGCTGATCCGGATTCAGCTGCCCTGGATTCGGAATGTCCCCGGCCATCAGTTCACCTCCACAGTGCTTTGCCCGCTCCCAGCATAGGTTGCGCGTGTCGTCTCGACCGTTGCCGCATACGCCTCGCTCAGCGACAGCCCTTCCGCAAGCAGCGCCCGCTGACGTTGTGCGCCATTGAGCTCCGGCAGCTCGATCGCCAGGCCGAGCTCGCCACGGACCGGCTCGGTCCAGGTCAGGAGCCGATCGATCGCGGCGCGCGCAGGGTAGGCCTCGCCACGCTCGAGGTCGAGCAACTCGCCATCGAGTCCGTAGCGAATCGCACGCCACATGTTCTCCTCGATCATTCGCGGCGGCAGGTCGGTGTGCGGCCGTGCTTCGTCGACGTCGCGTGCCGTCTGGGCCACGCAGGCCACGATCAACGCGGCCAGCGCCTCCGACTCGGCAGCGGTCGCCTGGGCGTCGCAGATCCGCACCTCGACGGTCCCGAACGTGAGGTGCGGCCGCACCGACCACCAGACCTGCGTGTACTCGACGATCGAGCCGGTGCGCACGAGGAAGTCGATGTACCGGGCGAAGCTCTCCCAACTGCCGAACGCGTCGGGTACGCCGCAGCGCGGAAAACTCTTGGTGAAGATCTGCGAGCGCATGCTGTGCAGGCCGGCGTCGCGGCCTTCAAGGAAGGGCGAATTGGCGGAGATCGCAAGCAGCAGCGGCAGCAGCGGCCGCAGCCGGTCGCAGATCTGTACGGCGCGGTCGGCCCCGCGAATCCCAACGTGCACGTGCATGGAGAACGTGTTGTTGCGCCAGGCGACGTACTTCAGTCCATCCTCGACACGGTGGTAATGGTCGGTGTCGATGATGTGCTGCTCGCGGTAGTCGGCCCATGGGTGCGTGCCGGTAGCCCCCAGCAGCACGTCATGGGCCGCGGCGACGTCGAACATGCGCCGGCGTACCTCGCGCTGCGCGTTCACGGCCGCGGCGTAGGTCTCACCGCGGCCGGAACGGATCTCGATCTCCGAGGAGATCAGCTCGCCGGCGATCGCATCCGAGAGGATCAGGTCGGGCCGCGCGCCGTCACGCAGTTCCTCAAACCGGCCCACCATGCCCAAGTGCGTCGGATCGAGAATCGCGAACTCCTCCTCGAGCCCGACCGTGAAGTCCGCAGCCTGCTCGAAGTAGGCATACCCGCTGTCGAGATCGATGTCGCTCAAGCTAGGTAGAAGTAGAGCGCGTACAGCAGATCAACGGCCGGGCTAGAGGTGTGAACCGTCACCTCCGGCGGCGTCTGCAGCAGCGCCTCGGAGTAGTTGAAGATCACCCTTACCCCCACCTCGACGAGATCATCTGCCAACGCCTGGGCGACATTGGACGGCACCGCCAGCACGCCGACGACGATGTCCTCGTCCTCGACGACATCGCGCAGCTCGTCGTAGTGGTGCACGGTAAGGCTTCCGACCTGTGTCCCGACCTTCTCTGGATCGGTGTCGAACAGCGCGACCACGCGGAAGCCATGGTCGGCGAAGGTGTCGGAGGTGGCGATCGCAGTGCCGAGGTGGCCCGCGCCGAACAGCGCGATGTTGTGCTGACCCGAGGTCCGCAGGATGCCACGGATCTTCCCGATCAGCGCGTCGACGTTGTACCCCACGCCCCGCTTGCCGAACTTCCCGAATCCGGACAGGTCGCGGCGGATCTGGGTCGAGTTGACATGCGTAAAGTCGGCCAGTTCCTGCGAGCTGATCGTCTCCTTGCCCATCTTGCGCGCCTGCGTCAACACCATCAGGTACCGCGACAGGCGAGCAGCCACGCCTAAGCCCAGCTTCTCGGCCGGCTGCTGCAGTTCCAGTTCCTCGCTCGACATTGAGGCGTCCACTCTACTGAGGGAACGTCAATACTTCACTTTCGCAAGCACCGCTCGAACTCGTGCTCGTCCACGAACAGCTCGAACGCCTCAACACCGTCGATCGCCACGACCGGGATGCGTTCGAGGTATCGCTTGAACAGCTCGGCGTCGGTCTCGATGTCGCGCTGTTCAAGGGCGAACGGCAAGCGCGTCCGCACACGCTCGAGCACGGCCAGCGCCTCGTCGCAGAGATGACAGCCAGGGCGGCCGTACACGACCACCGTGGTCAGTCCGGGGGCAGCGTGGGTGGGTCCGAATTCCCCCCCTGCAGAAGCGCTCACGCCGTCAACCTCCGCTCCCCGGTCGAATAGACGTCGAGCTCAAGATAGTCGGGGAAGGCCAGCTGCTGGGAGTAGCGGGCGGCGCTTGCGATCATCGCCGCGTTGTCGGTGCATAGTGCATGTGGAGGGGCCTCGACCTCGACGCCGAGAGTTCCGAGCTGCTCGCGCAACCGGCCGTTGGCGGCGACTCCGCCACCAATGGCCAGCCGCGTCGCACCGACCTGCCTGATGGCGCGCCGGACGCGGATCAGCAACGCCTCGACGATCGCGCGCTGATAGGACGCGGCGAGGTCGGCGCGGTTGCGTTCGGTTCCCGGCTCGCCGAGCTCGCGGACCTTGTAGAGCAGGGCGGTCTTGAGACCGGCGAAGGAGAAGTCGAGGCCGGACATGCGCTCCGCGGTCGGGAAGTCGAAGGCGTTTGGGTCGCCGTCGGCGGCCAGGCGCTCGAGCGCAGCGCCGCCGGGGTAGCCGAGGCCGAGCAGGCGGGCACCCTTGTCGAACGCCTCGCCGGCGGCGTCGTCGAGTGTCTGGCCGAGCACGTGCAGATCGGGGCCGTGGTCGCGCACATCCGCCAACAGCGTGTGGCCGCCGCTGGCGATCAGCGCCAGGAACGGCGGCTCGAACTCGGCTGGTTTCAGAAAGCTAGCGGCGAGGTGGCCGTGTAGATGGTCGACCGGGGCGAACGGAAGCTCGCGGGCGGCGGCCAGGCCCTTGGCGGCGCAGAAGCCGACGAGCAGCGCCGCCACGAGTCCCGGCCCGCGTGTGGCGGCGACCAGCTCGACGTCGTCAAGGCTCGCGGCGGCAGTGCGCAGCGCCTCGTCGATGACCGGAGGCAGCAGCGTCAGATGTTGGCGGGACGCGATTTCCGGCACCACTCCGCCGAAGCGGTCATGCACTCCCTGGGACGAGATCACATTGGCGCGGATCTCACCGTCGGCGCTGACGAGTGCGGCGCAGGTGTCATCGCAGCTGGTCTCGATCGCGAGGATCACGCAGCCTCCCAGGGAGTTCCGAGTGCGCGCCACATGATGATCGCGTCCTCGCCGTTGTCGGCGTAGTAGCGGGGTCGAGTGCCCACTTCGCGGAAGCCGTGGCGCTCGTAGAGCGCGATCGCGCCGCTGTTGGAGACGCGCACCTCCAGCGTGTAGTTCGCGTCCTCGCCGGCACGGTCGATCAAGGCTTCCAGCAGCGTGCTGGCGATCCCAGCGCGGCGATGATCGGGGTCGACGGCGATCGTCATCACGTGGTAGGCCTCGTCATAGCGGGCGCTGATCAGATAGCCCACGAGCGCGCCCCGCCGGACGGCCGCGAGGTGGAGGCCCGACGGCCTCGACAGCTCGAGCACGAACATCGACAGCGACCATGGGCTCGAGAACGCCCGCCGCTCGATCGCGATGACCTGTGGCAGATCGCTGTAGGAGAGCGGCCGGATCGCGACGGTTTCGGTCATGGCTTTGCTTTTGAGGAGAGCTCGGCGTCCGGGAGCCGCAGGTACTCGGGCAGGACGGCGCCGTCCGAGGAGGGCACGAGCCGAGTCGCGAGGCGACAGTGCTCGCGCGCCGAGACGCGATGCAGGGGCGACTGCTCGTCCGGCACGCTCAGGCCGCCGTCCTCCAGAATCTCCCGGAACTTCGTCGCCCCGTCACCAACGGCCAACGTGGCTGCATCGCTGCCGGACGCGACACGCGCGAGCTGCGCTGGCGTCATCACCTGTGGTCTCAGCGCCGGCTCGGCGTCCAGCGGTCCGTCGCCGGCTCGCCAGCCGGCGACGAAAGCCTCGCCACGCCGAGCGTCGATCACTGCGAGCGTGGCGGCAGCAGGCTGGCACTCGTGGGCGGCGAGCGCCAGCGCACTCAGCGTCGACACGCCGACGAGCGGAAGCCCCGTGGCGCTCGCGAGCGCCTGAGCCGTGGCGATCCCGATCCGCAGGCCTGTGAACGTCCCGGGGCCGATGCCGACGGCGATGCGGTCGACCGTGCCCCAGTTCGTGCCGGCGCGCTCGAACAGCTCTTGGATCAGGACGAGCAGCTTCTGGGCATGTCCGGGGCGACCACCGGCCGGCGGGTCGTCGATCAGATCGAGGTCCAGCATCTCGTGCGCGCCGAGATTCGGCTCGGTTCCGAGGTCGCACAACGCGACTGCGGTCAACCTGGTCGCCGTGTCGAACGCCAGCAGTCTCATACGAGTTCCATCATGAGACCTCGATGATCCGCCGATCGCCGCCCGCGTGGATCAGTTTCACGTGACGCGCGATCCGCCCGAGCTCTGAGATCTCCTCCACGCCGGCGTCGGGCCACTCGACGAACGTGATCGTGTCGGCGCCGATGTAGTCGGCCAGCAGGTCCGGGTCCTCGTCACGCAACGAGCCGAGCCGGTAGAGGTCGACGTGCGATACGAAGGCGAGCGGAGCCGCCGCCGACTGGCCGGCGGACAGCCGGGGGGCGGACGGCCGGGGGGCGGACGGCCGGGGGGCGATCGGGTAGCGCTGCCCGATCGTGAACGTTGGGCTCGTGACGGACGTGGTGACGCCGAGGGCTCGCGCGGCGCCTCGCACCAGGGTGGTCTTGCCGGCGCCGAGCTCGCCGTCGATCAGTACCACGTCTCCGGGTATGAGCGCGCGTGCCAGCTCCGCGCCCAGCGCCTCGGTCTGGGTGGCCGAACTCGTTTCATGCTCTGCCGGCCCGGTCACCACGCGCAGAATGTAGTTGAACGCCGGATTCCGGCTCCCCGCGGCGAATTAGTCCGCAATATCCACGGTCTCCCTTCGCTGGCGGAGGGCTCCGCTACCGTCCAAGCGCGAATGCGACGCCGAATTTCGCCGCTCTTGGATCGCCTGCGCGGCTCTGATACGGGCAAGGCTGCAGGGCTCGCAGGGGCGATGATCGCCAACAACGTCCTCGCGCTGGTCTCCTCGGTCGTGTTCGCGCGCCTGCTGACGAACTATGGCGCGCTGGCCGCGCTCATCAGCTACCTGGTGATCCTCACCGTCGCAGGCCAGGCGGTGCAGGTTGCGACCGCGCGCGAGGGCGTGCTCGGTCACCTCGGCACCGGCGAGGAGCTGCTCGCGACGCTGGAGCGCTGGGCCCGGGTGCTGGCGGCCTTCACCGTGCTGGCAACGGTCGTGTCGATCCTGGCGCGGCAGCCGATCGCCGACGCCGTCGGCGTGCCGCGTCAAGGATGGGCGGCGGCGGCCGGGATCCCGGCTGGCTGCCTCTACCTCGGTCTCTGCACCCTGCGCGGCGCATTACAGGGCATCGGCGACTACCGCTCTGTGGGCCTGAGCCTGATTGGTGAGCAGGCTGCCCGGCTCGTGTCGGGGGCCATCCTGGCCTCGGTGGGGCTTGGCATCGGCGGGGCCTACCTGGGTTCGCTGATCTCTTATATCGCAATGTCCGCTTACTGCATATACGTGATCTACGCGAAGCTGGCTGGCCCCACGTACCACCGTTGGCGCCTGCGGAGCACCGCTGCCGGAGCGCTCAGCTTCGGTCGGCATATCTGGACAGCCGCGGTGCCGATAACAGCGTTGGCAATCATCCAACTGCTCCAGAACGTCGACCTGATAACGGCCAAACACCAGTTCAGCGACAAAGTCGCGAGCTCCTACGCTGTGGCCGCTGTCGCCGGCAAGGTGCTGATCTGGGTGGCGATGGGTGCGAGCTTCTACCTCGTGCCAGAAACCTCACGGCTGCGGGCGGAGGGGGCGGACACCCGGCCCGTGCTGATGAAATCGATCGGCATCGTGGCAGTGTGCGCCGTGCCGTGCATGCTGATCTACGCGTTCGGCGCGCACCCGCTGCTGGCCGCGGTGTTCGGCAAGAGCAAGGCGATCGCGTCGGGCTCCCTGCTTCCGCTCGGGGCCGCCTTCACGGTGCTGGCCGCCACCTACTTGGCGGTTCAGTACATGCTCGCGCTCAAGCGGATCTGGTTCCTTCCGGCGATCGGTCTGATCGCCGCGATCGAGCCCGTGCTGCTGTTGCAGGCGCCCAAGCATCCGGCGTCGTTCGCGACCGTGGTGCTGTTGGTGCAGGTGCTCGGCGCGGCGGTTGTGTACGGGTTTGCGCTGTCGCGTCGGCCGGCGCGAGCCCGGGTCGCTTAGAAAAGCCCCAGCTGCTCGCTGTCGGCCGGCGGTGGCTCCGGCACCGCGGGCGGCGGCTCGTGAGGCGCGGGCGGGGGCGCGTGAGGCGCGGGCGGGGGCGCGTCCTCAAGCGGCGGCGCCTCGAGCCAGGAGTCGTCAGGCGGCGGTGCCTCGGGCGACGGCTCCTCGAGCGACGGCTCCGCCTGGTCCGGGGGGCCCATGCTCAGGATTTCCGGGATCCGCAGGAAATCCGCGCGCAGCATCTCCAGCGTTGAGGGCGTGTAGAGCGCCGCCGCCGGGTGATAGAGCGGATAGAGCCGCACCGCACGCGGCCCGACTGTGCGTACCTCCGCCTGCCCGTGGATCTTGGAGATGCCTGTCGGCTCGCCGCGCAGCAGCTTGGTCGCGAAGTTCCCCAGCGTGCAGACCACCGTCGGCTGGATCAGCTCGAGCTGGCTGTAGAGATAGTGCTGGCAGGCCTCGAGCTCGTGCGGATACGGGTCGCGGTTTCCTGGAGGGCGGCACTTCAGTGTGTTGGCAATGAACACATCGCCGCGCTGCAGCCCGATCTCGCCGAGCAGCTTCTCGAGCAGTTTTCCCGCCTGCCCAACGAACGGCAGCCCCTGTAAGTCCTCGTTGGCACCCGGCGCTTCGCCGATGAACATCAGTTCGGCGTCCGCGTTGCCCGAGCCGAATACGACGTTCGTGCGCGTCTCATGCAGCGGACATTCGACGCAAACACGTGCCTCCTGGTACACGGCCTTCAGCAGCTCGCGACGCTCGCTCGCGGTCTTCATCGAGCCGATGCTAACCAGCCGCCGGGAGCGGGGTACCATTTAGAGAGGCCGTCACCTTCCACAAGGGATGGACCCGGAGAGATGCCAGCAACTGTCCTGAACCGCGCTCAGCCGCGGCTTGCGATCGTCGGCACGGGCCGACTCGGCAGCGCGTTTGCGCGTGCCCTCGACATGATGGGCTCGATCGAGCCCGACGCGACGAGTTCGATCCAGCCCGTTGGACCGCTTGGGCACGGCGCCGATGGCGCCGGCTGCGACGCCGTGTTGCTCTGTGTTCCGGACGCCGAGATCGCCCTGGCCGCCGCTGCGATCGCCCCCGGGCCACTGGTCGGGCACTGCTCCGGCGCGACTGGACTCGAGCCGCTGGCGCCACACGAGGCGTTCTCGCTGCACCCGCTGATGACCGTGACCGCCGCTGGTGCGGATTTCGCCGGCGCGACGGCCGCCGTCGACGGTGCCACCGACGCGGCGCTCGCGTTCGCGACGCGCTTGGCGGGAGCGCTGCGAATGGAGGCTCTGCGGGTCAGCCCCGAGGACCGCCCCGCATATCACGCGGCTGCGTCGATCGCGTCGAACTTCCTGGTCACGCTCGAGGCGGCAGCCGACGAGCTCGGGGCGACCGCAGGGATCCGGCGACAGATGCTCGTGCCGCTCGTCCGCGCGACCGTGGAGAACTGGGCTTCAATGGGCGGCGAGCTCGCTCTCACCGGTCCGGTCGCTCGCGGTGACCAGGCGACGGTCGCGCGGCAGCGCGAGGCGGTCACGGAGCGCACGCCGGCTCTGGTCCCGCTATTCGACGCGCTGACCGAGGCGACGCGGGCGCTTGCGTCCGCCTCTAGCCTGGAGCGCGCATGAGGACGCTCCGCACCATTTCCGAGCTGCACGCCGCACTCGCGCGACCACGCCGGGAGGGCCGCCGGATCGGGCTCGTCCCGACGATGGGTGCCTTCCACGACGGCCATCTCTCGCTGATCCGGCGGGCGCGAATCGAGTGCGACGACGTGGTGGTCTCGCTGTTCGTGAACCCCGCCCAGTTCAATGAGGCCGCCGACCTCTCGGCCTACCCGCGCGATGCGGAGCGCGATGCCCTGCTCGCCGCTGAAGAGCGTGTCGACTTCCTGTTCGCGCCGCCGGTCGGGGAGATCTATCCGGCGGGGTTCGCGACGACCGTCAGCGTCAGTGGCGTCACCGACGTATTGGAGGGTGCCAGTCGCGGTCGTGGCCACTTCGAAGGCGTCGCGACCGTCGTAACCAAGCTCCTGAACATCGTCAACCCGGATGTCGCCTACTTCGGTCAGAAGGACGCTCAGCAGGCACTGGTGATCAGACACTTGGTCCGCGACCTAAACCTGCAGGTCCAGATCGAGACGTGCCCAACTGTGCGTGAACCGGACGGCCTCGCGATGTCGAGCCGTAATGCGCTGCTGACGCCGGAGGAGCGCGAGCGGGCAACGGCGCTGAGCCGCTCCCTACGGGTGGCCGCAGCGCTTGTCGCCGCCGGCGAAACGAACGTGGAAATAATCGTCGACGCGGCACGAACTGAGCTGGACGGAGCCGATGTGCTGACTGAGTACCTCCAGATCGTAAATCCCGACACCCTGCAGCCGATGACAACCGTCGACGGACCTGCGCTGGCGCTGGTCGCCGCGCGGGTCGGCAGCACACGCCTGATCGACAACCAACCGCTCTCGACCGCGACGGGCGCCGCTCCACACGGCAGCGCTCACGCGGCGGGAAGCATCTAAGGAGAGATCCATGTCGTCGCACCCCTCGCAGATCGCCATGATGAAGGACGCGTCCCGGTTGCCCGCGACGTTGTCGATCCTGAACGAGCGCCACCGTGTCGGTGACGCACTCGTGATGGTCACCGCGTATGACTTCCCCAGCGCACGCGCAGTGGAAGCGGCGGGCGTCGACATTGTGCTCGTCGGCGACTCAGGCGCGATGACGGTACTCGGCTACCCCTCGACGATCGAGGTCAGCACAGACGAGATGCTGATGCTCACGCGCGCCGTGCGCCGCGGCCTGCGTACCCCCTTCCTGGTCGCCGATCTGCCGTTCGGCTCCTATGAGGAGTCAGACGAGCAGGCAGTCCGTACCGCGATGCGCTTCGTCAAAGAGGGCGGCGCCGACGCCGTCAAGCTCGAGCGCGGCAACACGACCTCGGTCGCGCGGGCGCGAGCGATCGTGCAGGCCGGGATCCCAGTGATGGGCCACGTCGGCCTGACGCCGCAGACCTCGACCGCGCTCGGTGGCTATCGCGCCCAGGGCCGCAGTGCCGGCAGTGCCGCCCGGATCGCCGCGGAGATGCTGGCGCTGCAGGAGGCGGGAAGCTTCGCGATCGTGCTCGAGGCCGTTCCGGCCGCTGTCACCGAGGAGCTGATGCGGTTGATCGACGTGCCGGTGATCGGTATCGGGGCTGGGCCGGCGACCGACGGCCAGGTACTGGTATTCCATGATCTGCTCGGGATACGCGAGGGCCACGGCGCACGCTTCGTCCAGCGATACGCCGACCTGCAGGACGAGATGAACGCAGGCGTTGCGGCATTCGCAGCCGACGTCCGCGAGCGTCGCTACCCGGGGCCCGAGCACAGCTACACGATCGATGCAGCCGAGCTCGCCGAGCTCCGCGCAGAACTTTCCGCTCTGAGCGAACATCAGTCACAGCGCTGACACAGGCGTTCACGGCCCCGGTCCGCAACCGATTAGGATGCGGCGTGTGCCCCGGATCACACAGGTTTTCGCCCCCCGGGACCGCGCCTACTTCGAGCTGTTCGAGGAGGCCGGCCATAACGTCCTGCGTTCGGCGGATCTGCTCGAGCAGCTGCTGTCGGACTATCCGGACCACCGCCACCTCGCGGAGGACATCCGCGACTGTGAGCACGACGGCGACCGCATCACACACGAGATCCTCGACCGCCTCAACCACACGTTCGTCACCCCAATCGACCGCGAGGACATCCTCGCGCTGACCTCGGCGCTCGACGACATCGTCGACTACATCGAAGAGGTCGCTGACTACCTCGGCCTCTACAAGATCGAGGCGCCGATGGACCAGGCGATCAAGCTCACCGAGGTGCTCAACAAGGCCGCGCACCAGATCGACGAGGCAATCCCTCGCCTGCGGGGGTTCAACGAACTCTCCAGTTACACCGTGGAGATCAACCGCCTCGAGAACGAAGGCGACCGTATCACCCGCGAGGCGATCGCCTCATTGTTCGACGGCGGTATCGACCCGATGGTCGTGATCCGCTGGAAGGACCTCTTCGAACGCCTCGAGGACGCGATCGACGCCACCGAGCACGTCGCTCACATTCTCGAGGGGATCGTGATTAAAAACTCCTGATGCGTGTGTCGGGCTCGTGGGCCCTGGCGCCAATGCGCGAGGGCCACTCACGCGACACACGCACCACGGGAGCACAAGCCCAATCCCCCTGATGAAGCTCGCTGAAGCTGCCTCTACTCGTAGGTGATCGGGCGGATCACCGTCGCCGGTGCCCCGGCGGCGATCGAGAACGGCGGGATGTCCCCCGTCACTACTGAGTTGGCGCCGATCACGCAGCGCTCGCCGATCGTGACACCGCTGGTGACCACGACATTGGCACCGCACCAGACGTTGTCGCCGATCCGGGTCGGCCCTTTGCTGGTGAATCCCTGCCAGGGCACGGGCTGCTCGGGGTCGTCGTAGCGGTGGTTGGCATCGGTGATCACGCAGCCGTTGGCGAACATGCAGTGCTCACCGATCTCGACCAGCTCGAGAGCCGCGACCATCACGCCGAGGTTGAAGAACGTGCCGCCGCCGATGCTCACCCGAGCCTGCCCCGGCATCGTTATCCATACCCCCGGCTCGAACAGAACCTGCGGACCGATCTCGAGCCGTCCGGTACGCAACCCCTCCAGCACGTCACCGTGCAGCGGCCAGCGGGCGAACGCCTGCCGTCGCGCGAGCTCGTAGTGGATTTGCAACCTGTTCCACGGCAGCGCATTGCGCTCGTACCAGCGCCGCTTCTGTAGCCACAGGCGCAGAGCCGCGATCTGCTTGCTTCGGGTCACCCCGTCAGCCTCGGTGCTGGTCACCCCGTGAGTATCAGGCCTTGACGGCCGTCCTGCGTCGGCGTTTAGCCGGCGCTGCCTCACCAGACCGGAGCAGCGGCTTGAGGAACTGCCCCGTAGCGGACTCGGGCACCGCCGCGATCTGCTCAGGAGTGCCGGCCCCGATCAGGTACCCGCCCTCATCCCCGCCTTCGGGGCCGAGGTCGATCACGTGGTCGGAGACCTTGATGACGTCGAGGTTGTGCTCAATCACGACCACCGAGTTCCCCGTTTCAACGAGCCGCTCGAGCACCTCGAGCAGCCGCTGGATGTCCGCGAAGTGCAGACCCGTGGTCGGCTCGTCGAGGATGTAGAGCGTGCGGCCTGTCGCCACCTTGGAGAGCTCGGCCGCGAGCTTCACACGCTGAGCCTCACCGCCGGAGAGTGTCGTCGCAGGCTGACCAAGACGCATGTAGTCCAGGCCCACGTCGTGCAGCGTCTGCACGCGACGGTTGATCTTTGGAATGTGAGCGAAGAATTCGAGCGCTTCTCCGATCGACATCTCCAGCACATCGGCGATGTTCTTGCCCTTGAAACGAACCTCGAGCGTCTCGCGGTTGTAGCGCTTGCCGTGGCATTGCTCGCACGGCACGTAGACGTCGGGCAGGAAGTGCATCTCGATCTTGATCTGGCCGTCGCCCTTGCAAACCTCGCAGCGACCGCCCTTGACGTTGAACGAGAAGCGCCCCGCCTTGTAACCGCGGGCGCGCGCCTCAGGCGTCCTCGCAAACAGGTCTCGGATCTGGTCGAACAGGCCGATGTAGGTCGCCGGGTTCGAGCGCGGCGTGCGCCCGATCGGCGACTGGTCCACGGAGATGATCTTGTCGAGTTGCTCGAGGCCGCTGATCGAGCGATGCGCGCCCGCGCGCACGCGGCGGCTGCCGAGACGGTTCGCTACAGCCTTGAACAGGACCTCGTTGATGAGCGTCGACTTGCCCGAGCCGGAGACGCCGGTGACGCTGCAGAGCACACCCAGCGGCACCTTCACATCGATCTCCTTGAGGTTGTGCTCCGCCGCACCCTTGATCTCGATATACCCAGCCGGCTTGCGGCGCTTCTTCGGTACCTCGATCCGCCGTGTGCCCGCCAGGAACTGTCCGGTGAGCGACTCGGGAACGCGGGCGACATCATCGGCTGTCCCCTGCGCGACCACCTGGCCGCCGTACTCACCGGCGAGGGGCCCGATGTCCAAGACGTGATCGGCGGCGCGCATCGTGTCCTCGTCGTGTTCGACGACCAGCACGGTGTTGCCGAGGTCACGTAGACGCTCGAGCGTCACGATCAGTTTGTGGTTGTCGCGCTGGTGCAAGCCGATCGAGGGCTCGTCGAGGATGTAGAGCACGCCCACCAGCGATGACCCGATCTGGGTCGCCAGGCGGATGCGCTGCGCCTCCCCACCCGACAATGTCGCCGCTGCGCGTTCCATGCTGAGGTAGCCGACACCGACGTTCTCCAGGAAGCTGAGTCGCTCCTCGATCTCGCGCAGGATCAGGTGGGCGATACGCCGATCGTGCTCAGAAAGCTCGAGCTCCCGGACCCATGCGAGCGCATTGTGCGCCGAAAGCGCTGTGAACTTGTGGATCGGCAGGTCCGAAACCAGAACCGAGCGCGACTCCGGTCGCAACCGCGCGCCGTTGCAGTCGGGGCATGGGCGCAGCGTCATGTATTGCTCGATCTTCTCCTTGACGAGCTCCGAGTCGGTCTCGCGGTAGCGGCGCTCGAGCCCTTTGACGATCCCCTCGAACGCCGTCGTGTAATTGCGCCGGCGGCCGAAGCGGTTGCGGTACGCCACCTGAAAGCGATCGCCGTTGGTTCCGTACAGGAAGAAGTCGCGCTGTTCCTCAGGCAGGTCGGCCCACGGCACGTCGTTATTGACGCCGTAGCGTTCGGAGATCGCCTCCGTGAGCTGCCCGTAGTAGTCAGACGCGCTCGCCGCCCATGGAGCGATCGCCCCCTCCCCGATCGAGCGCGCCGGGTCCGGCACCACCAACTCCGGGTCGATCTCCATCTGCGATCCGAGTCCGGTGCAACGGGGGCAGGCCCCGTGGGGGGAGTTGAAGCTGAATATCCGCGGCTCGAGCTCCACCAGGCTGGGCCCGTGGACCGGACAGGCGAACTTCTCGCTGTACAGCCGGAGCTCGCCGCTGTCGACCAGCTCGACCTCGACCAGACCGCCGGCGAGCGACACTGCAGTCTCGATCGAGTCAGCGAGCCGCTTGCGAAGGTCGTCCTTCATCACCAGCCGGTCGACGACGATCGAGATGTCGTGCTTGAACTTCTTGTCCAGCACAATCTCCTCGTCGAGCCGGCGCAGCTCGCCGTCGATCTTCGCGCGGGTGAAGCCCTCACTGCGAAGCTCATCAAGCTGCTTGCCGTACTCGCCCTTGCGGCCACGCACGATCGGCGCCATCACCATGAAGCGCTCTCCGTCGGGCAGTTCCATCACCTGATCGATGATCTGCTCGGCCGACTGTCCGGTGATCGGCCGTCCGCAGATGTGGCAGTAGGGCTTGCCGATCCGCGCCCACAGCAGACGCAGGTAGTCATATATCTCGGTGACCGTCCCGACCGTCGAGCGCGGGTTGCGCGAGGTCGTCTTCTGGTCGATCGAGATCGCCGGCGACAGCCCTTCGATCGAATCGACGTCGGGCTTGTCCATCTGTCCCAGGAATTGGCGCGCGTACGCGGACAGCGATTCGACGTACCGGCGCCGGCCCTCGGCGTAGATCGTGTCGAACGCGAGCGACGATTTGCCCGATCCGGAAAGGCCGGTGATGACCGTCAGCGAATCCCGCGGGATCGCGACGGTGATGTCCTTGAGGTTGTGCTCCCGCGCGCCCGTGACGATCAGCTGATCCACTCCTTGGAGTCTAGAGAACCGAACAGACGTTCCCATGCCAGACCAGTCGTGTCCGCAACCCATTGGGCCGTTGAGAACGGCGGCGTGGCTCGCCCTCGAGAGGGCGGTTGCGCCCTCAGGCCTGGATGGACGAGTAGACCTCGTCCAGCAGCATCATGCGGTCGTTGAGCTGAAAGTTCTCCGACAGGTAGCGGTCGGTCTCGTCGCGGGGTGTGCCGTTCAGCGCCATGTTGAGTGCGACCAGCCGTGCGCTATCGACGTCGGCGGCGACCTCGGACTCCTGACCGACCCGGGGGCCCTGACCGACCTCTGGCCCCTGACCGGTCTCGGCGTCCGCCTCGGCCGTGGGCGCTCCGGGGCCGTTGCCCTCGAGCAGTTGCAGGTCCGCGTTGAGGCGGTTTGCGGCCGTGCGCAGGCCGTCGATCAGGGATGAGAGCTCGGAGTCCATCGCACTGAGGCGCTGGAGCATCACGGCGGTCGCCTCGGAGACGCGGCCAACCTGGTCGCGTGCGTGCGTGATCGCATCGGCACGGGCCGCTTGTGCCTCTCGGGCGGCCTCCGCGCGGATCTCGCGGGCATCGTTCTCCGACTGGCGCAGGATCGCGGTGGCGCTGGCCTCTGCCGCCTCGATGATCGCGCGCACCTGCTCGCTGGCCGACGAGGCCAGCGATTCGACGTCTCGATTCTCGATGCTCTGCCTGTCCAGCGCCATGCCGGCGAACGCTACCGGAAGGGTGCTCTACCCAACCCGGCCGTCGGCGAGTGCGACGTCCAGTTCTCGCTTGAGGTCGCGGATCTCGTCCCGCAGCCGGGCGGCGTACTCGAAGCGGAGGTCCTCGGCGGCTGCGAGCATCTCCTCCTCGAGCTCGATGATCTTGCGCTCGAGCTCGGCCGGCGGGATCGTGCCGGCCGGATCGCGCTGGCGCCGGCGGCGGGACTTCGGGACCTTCGACTCGGACTGCAGGAACTCTGCGATGTCGGAGATGCCCTTCGTGATCGTTTCGGGGGTGATTCCGTGGTCGCGGTTGTAGGCGACCTGGATCTCACGACGGCGGTCGGTCTCCCCGATCGCTGCCCGCATGGCGGCGCTCTCCTTGTCGGCGTACATCAGCACCTTGCCCTCGATGTTGCGGGCGGCGCGGCCGATCGTCTGGATCAACGAGGTGGCGCCGCGCAGGAAGCCCTCCTTGTCAGCGTCGAGGATCGCAATCAGCGAGACCTCCGGTAGGTCGAGGCCCTCACGGAGCAGGTTGACGCCGACCAGCACGTCGAACTCGCCGAGTCGGAGCCCGCGGATGATCTGGATGCGCTCGAGTGTGTCGATCTCAGAGTGCAGGTAGCGAACCTTGAAGCCCATCTCCAGCAGGTAGTCGGTCAGATCCTCCGACATCTTCTTGGTCAGAGTCGTGACCAGCGTGCGCTCGTTGCGCTCAACGCGCCCCCTGATCTCGTTCATCAGGTCATCGATCTGGTTCCTGGTCTCGCGGACCTCGATCTCCGGGTCGATGATTCCCGTCGGACGCACGATCTGCTCAACGATCCGCGGCGAGTGAGTTCGTTCGTACTCACCGGGTGTGGCTGACACGAACACCATCTGTGGCGTGATCGAGAGGAACTCCTGGAACGTCTGCGGGCGGTTGTCGAGCGCGCTCGGCAACCGGAAGCCGTAATCGACGAGCGTCTGCTTGCGGCTGCGATCACCTTCCGCCATACCGCCGATCTGGGGCACCGTTTGGTGCGACTCGTCGATGAAGCAGACGAAGTCATCCGGGAAGTAGTCGAGCAGGCAGTAGGGGCGCTCGCCCGGCTTGCGGCCGTCGAGGATCCGGCTGTAGTTCTCGATCCCGCTACAGAAGCCCATCTCGCGCAGCATCTCCATGTCGTACTGAGTGCGCTGGCGCAGGCGGTGGGACTCGAGCAGCTTGCCCTCTGCCTCGAGCTCGGCGCAGCGCTCCTCGAGCTCCTTGCCGATCTGGGCGACTGCGTCGTCGATCTGGCCCTCGCGCACGTTGTAATGCGAGGCCGGCCAGATCGCGACGTGCTCGAGGTCGTCCTCGATCAGTTCGCCGGTCACCGGGTCGAAGTGCTGCAGGTGCTCGACCTCGTCGCCGAACATGCTGATCCGGTAGGCGGTCTCAGCGTATGCAGGCCAGATCTCGAGCGTCTCGCCGCGCACCCGGAAGGTGCCCCGCGCGAGCGCGGTGTCGTTGCGGTTGTACTGGATGCTGACGAGCTTGCGGAGCAGGCGGTCGCGGTCGATCATCGCGCCCCTGGTCAGGGTCTGCAGGTTCTCGTCGTAGACCTCCGGCGAGCCCAGTCCGTAGATGCTGGAGACAGAGGCGACGATCAGCACGTCCCTGCGCGCGAACAGCGCCGCCGTGGCCGCGTGCCGCAGACGGTCGATCTCCTGGTTGATCGCCGAGTCCTTCTCGATGTAGAGGTCCTTGCTCGGAACGTAGGCCTCGGGCTGGTAGTAGTCGTAGTAGGAGACGAAGTACTCGACCGCATTCCGGGGGAAGAAGGTGCGGAACTCGTTGCACAGCTGCGCCGCGAGCGTCTTGTTATGGGCGATCACCAAAGCCGGCTGGTTGACCTCCGCGATCGTCGCCGCCATCGTCATCGTCTTGCCGGTGCCCGTCGCGCCGAGCAGCGTCATCGCCCGCTCGCCGTTGCGGATGCCCTCGGCCAGGCTTGTGATCGCCGCCGGCTGATCCGCGGTGGGACTGAAGGTGGCATCTAACTCAAATCCAGGCACTTGCATCGGATCGTAGCGGCGGTGCGAGTCGGCCTTCGGCCGCAGTCTCGGGCCGACCCCCGACCACAGTCTCGGCCGACCCCGGCCACAGTCTCGGCCGACCCCCGTTAGGCCCCAATGGTCCAGGTAACGCGCCGGTTTGGGGATTTAGGGTTGTGGAGAGGGGTGTTTTTCCCCAAAGCTCCTGATCTCGCGGAGCATTGGGGGCTCGAAGCGGTTCGCGCCGGGGAGGCGGTTTGCGCACGGGGGCGGTCTGCGCACGGGGGCGGTCTGCGCAGGGGGACAGTATGCGCGGGAGCGGTTTGGGCATGAGGGCTCGGGGCGGTGGACGCGACCTGAGCTCGCCGCGCGTGAGTCAGGTGTATCCGAGTTGGCGCGCGTACTTCGAGCGGTAGGCGTGCTGCTTGCTGAGCACCTCGGCGACATACCCCCGGGTCTGGGGAATCGGAATGTCGGCGATCGTGAAGCGCTTGTGTCGGGCCTGCACCCTCTGCAGCCAGACGTTGACGTTGGTGTCGCCGCCGTTGTAGGCGGCGAGCGCCAGCACCTTGCTGCCACGGTATTCGTTCATGAGATAGCGCAGGTAGTAACTGCCGTAAGCGATGTTGACCTGTGGCGTGCCGAGGTCGGAGAGCGTGAAGCCGATGCCGCCTGAGCGGTGGGCGAGGAAGCGCGCGGTTGCCGGCTCGATCTGCATCAGCCCCTCGGCACCCGTCGGCGAGGTGCGCGGGTTGAAGCGAGTCTCGGCGTAGATCACGGCCGCGATCAGCGCCGGATCGAGGTGTTTTTCGGCCGCCTGCCGGCGGATGATCGACGCGTATTGGAGCGGCAGCTCGAAGTGCTGGATCGCGCGCTGCACGAGCGGCACCAGCGCAACCCCTCCAGCAGCGAGGACCGCGAGTATGAGCAGCGTCACGACGCGGCGGCGCACGCCGCTGCTGTGGCGCCCCCGGCGCTGGGAGTACTGCTCGCCCGAGTAGCTCATCTGCCTCTGTGCCGCTCCCATATCAGTGGCCCGCCACTTTCTGTGCCGCTCCCATATCAGTGGCCCGCCACCGTCATGAGTCCAGGATCGCAAGGATCGCCGACAGCTTCTGCTCGAGTTCCTGCTCGCTGCCGTCATTGACCACCACAAAGCTGGAGCGTGCGGCTTTTTCCTCCTGGCTGAGCTGCCGAGCGTCGCGCTCCACCAAAGCACGATGTCCGCGCGCCCGGGCGCGCGCGCCGCGCACCTGCTCGTCGGCGATAACAGCGATCGTGGCGTCGTACAGGTCTTCGCTCCCAGCCTCGAACAGCAGGGGCACTTCTGCAACCAACACAGGCGGAGGCGGTTCGGTGCGAAGCATCTGCTCCCGCCAGGCGCTGAGGCGGCCACGCACCAGCGGCCACAGCAACTGCTCGAGCCAGTCCCGGTCGATGTCAGTGGCGAAGGCCCGTGCCGCGAGCGCACCGCGATCGACGACGCCGCGGGGCGCGACCTCGACGCCGAATCGCGCCACCATCGCATCGCGCACCGCGGCCGTCCCATACAGCTCATGCACAATGGCATCGGTCGAGATCACCGCTGCGCCGAGCCGCTCGAACGCGGCCAGCGCGGTCGACTTGCCCGACCCGATCCCCCCGGTTAAAGCGACGAAGGGCGGCACGACCAAGACCGTACCGCCCTTCGACAAAACGTTCGGTGCTCGCCGGAGCCTAGGCCTCTGGTGCTGCCTCAACCTCGGGCTCTGCCTCGACCTCGGGAGCAGCCTCGGCCTCAGGCGCTGACTCGACTTCGACCTCAGCCTCTGCCTCGACCTCGGGAGCAGCCTCGGCCTCAGGCGCTGACTCGACTTCGGCCTCAGCCTCTGCCTCGGCCTCAGGAGCTGCCTCCGCCTCAGGCTCTGCCTCGGGAGCGGTCTCGGCCGCGGCAACGGCTTCGGTCTGATCGCTTTCAGCGAGCGCTGAGGTCTCATCGTCTGACGAGTCCTCATCATCAGCGGAAGCAACTCGCGCCGTTTCATCCTCGGCCACGACCTCATCCTCTGCAGGAGCTGTTGCGGCCGCGGAAGATGAGGATTCGTCGGCGAAGACATCCTCGGAGAGCCCCAACTCCGGCACGTCCTCGATCTCGCCCTCAGTCGGGGCGACGATCGGACGGACGGGCAGTACCTGGCCCTCGACCCGCTTGATCGACAGCGACAGACGCCGGCGCTCGGAATCGATCTCGAGGATCTTGACGCGGACGGGGTCGCCCGGCTGGATGATCTCGCGTGGGTTCTCGACGTGGTGCTGCGCCAGCTCTGAGATGTGCACGAGGCCCTCGACGCCGTCCAGGATCTCGACGAAGGCGCCGAAGGTGACAACCTTCGTGACGGTGCCCTCGAGCTCGTCGCCGATGTTGTAGGTGTCGACGACGCGCTGCCACGGATCCTCCTGGGTCTGCTTGAGACCGAGCGAGATGCGCTGGCGGTTGCGGTCGATGTCGAGCACCTTCACCGAGACGGTGTCGCCGATGTTGAGGATCTCCGACGGGTGGTTGACATGCGACCAGGACAGCTCGGAGATGTGGATCAGACCGTCGATTCCGTCGAGGTCGACGAACGCGCCGAAGTCGACGATGTTGGAGATCACGCCCTCCACGACCTGGCCGGGCTGCAGGCGATCGAGGATCCGCTCGCGATCCTCCTTGCGCTGCTCCTCGAGTACCGCGCGGCGCGACAGCACCACGTTGTTGCGCGAACGGTTGAGCTCGATGACCTTGCACTCGATCGTCGTGCCCATGTACTCGTCGAGATTCGGGACCCGGCGGATGTCGACCAGCGACGCGGGCAGGAAGCCGCGCACGCCGAGGTCGATGATCAGACCGCCCTTGACCACCTCGATGACGGAACCCTCGACTGGCTCACCAGATTGGGCGGCGGCCTCGATGCGGCGCCAGGCCTTCTCGAAGCGCGCGCGCTTCTTCGAGAGGATCAGCCGGCCGTCCTGGTCCTCCTTGGTGAGGACGAGCGCGTCGACCTCTTCGCCAAGAGAGACCTCGTCGCCGGGATCGACCGACTTGCGGATCGAGAGCTCATTCGCCGGGATGACGCCTTCAGACTTGTAGCCGATGTCGACGAGCACCTCGTCGTTGTCGATGCGTACGACATGGCCTGTGACGACGTCGCCCTCAGAGAAGGGGTGGATCGTGGCGTCGTAATTGGGGACGATCTTGCCGTCGATCTCGAGCAGCAGGCCGTCAGAACCTTCGACGACCTTGGCGTCCGTCAGTTCGGTTGGGTTAGGGGCTGTGATTGTTGACATGTGGACCCCTGAGTGTAGCCAGAGACCACGTGCGTCGGCGGGTGGCTGCGGGGTGCCGATCAAGCCGGCCGCGGGCGACTGGCAAAGGTTGCTGCCGGCGACCCTCTGACGCTCCTATGCTTTGGCTCCGATGCCCACCCGAGCGACAAAGCGCGGCGTCGAACGCACGCCGTTGGATCATGACTGCGACGTGCTGATCTGCGGCGCCAGTTTCGCCGGCCTCGCGACCGCGCGTGAGCTGGCGGACAGCGGCGCCAGGGTGATGGTGATCGACCGTTACGAGATCGGCGAGCGGCAAACCTCGGCGTGCGGGATCCCCACCGGCTGGCTGGCGGCACTCGACCTGATGGGCGCGCACCAGCAGGCTTTCGGAGGGCTCGTGATCCACACGCCGCAGCGGTCCATCCGCTATCAGCTGCCTTGGACCTTCTCGACGTTCGACTACCGCACACTCTGCGGTCTGCTGGCGGACCGGCTCCCGCCCACCCACTTCGAGTTCGAGACCGCGAAAGTCAACAGCTACAGTGCCGGCACGGTTCACACGGACCGCGGCGACATCCGCGCGCCACTTATCGTCGACGCGCTTGGTTGGCGTCGCGTGCTCGGCCCGGGCGAGCCGATCCAGCCGCCGGACGCCCTGCTCTCGCGCGGGCTCGAGGTCCATCCACGCGGTTCAGGTGACGATCTCGAGATCTGGATCGACCGCCGCTACGTACCCGCCGGCTACGGCTGGAGCTTCCCCGCCGAGGGCGAGATCCGTGTGGGCGTGGGCTCCTTCGATCCCCGCTTCCACGTCAAGGACACAACCGTCCAGCTTGCCAGGGATCTCGACCGCGACCCAGTCGGCTACCAGGGAAACTGGATTCCGCACCGCATCCGCGAGGCCACCGAGCGCGGCGTCTTCTTCACCGGCGACTCCGCCGGTCACTGCCTGCCACTGACAGCCGAGGGCATCCGGACCGCGCTGTATTTCGGCATCGCCTGCGGGCGTGAACTGGCCGACGTCTTCTCCGGCCGCCAGACCAAGGCCGCCGCGCTCGCCCGCTACGGCGCCTTCAGCGCCGCCCACCGCTGGAAGTTCGAGTGGATGCTGCGCGCGCAACGCCTGGTCCCCCGCGTGCCGCCGCGCCTGCTCGCCCCCGCACTCCAGGCAATCAGCGACCGCCGCTTCGTGGCCTGGTCGTTCAACCACTACCTGGCGATCGCACACCCGTCATTCGCCAACCGCTGAGGTCGTGGGTCCAGGGCCGGCTCGCCGGTGCTTCGCCGGCCTGTCGGCGCTGGTCACTTGGCGGACAGCCAGTCCGTGCCGACGCCGGCCTCGACGGCCAACGGCGGATCCATCGCGTAGGCACCTTCCATCTCGCGAACGGCCAGCGCGCGCACCTGCTCGGCCTCCTCGGCCGGGCCCTCGAACAGCAGCTCGTCGTGAATCTGGAGCACTAGCCGGGTACGCAGCCCCTCGGCTGCCAGCGCGTTGTGGGCGCGCACCATGGCGACCTTCATGACATCGGCGGCGGTGCCCTGGATCACCATGTTCACGGCGAATCGCTCACCCTGCTTGCGCATCTCCCAACGCCGCGAGCGCAGCTCCGGTACCTGGCGCCGGCGCCCGAACAGGGTCGATACGTAGCCGTGCTCTGTGCCCTGCTCGATGGTCTCATCGATGAAACGCTTTACCGCGGGGAAGCCGGAGAGGTAACGCTGGATGAACTCGTCTGCCTCGGCCTGCGGAATCTGCAGGCGATCGGCCATGCCATAAGCGGAGAGGCCGTAGACGATCCCGTAGTTGATCATCTTCGACTTCGAGCGCATGGCGGGGTCGATCTCCTCCGCGGTCACGTCGAAGACTCGCATCGCTGTCGCCGTATGGACGTCCTCGCCACGTCTGAAGATCTCCTTGAGCACGTCCTCGCCGGCGATCTGCGCCAGCAGCCGCAGCTCGACCTGGGAGTAGTCGGCGCTAGTCAGCAGGTCGCCGGGCTCGGCGATGAAGCAGGCGCGGATCTCGCGCCCGAGCGCCGTGCGGATCGGAATGTTCTGCAGATTCGGGCTGTTGGAGGAGAGGCGCCCGGTTGCGGCGGCGGTCTGGTTGAAAGTCGTGTGGATGCGCCCATCAGCCCCGATCAGTGCCGGCAACGCATCCAGGTAGGTCTGGGCGAGCTTGGTCAGCTCACGCCAGCGTTCGATCTTCGGAATGATCGGGTGCTCGTCGCGGATCGCCTGGAGCACGCGCGCGTCGGTGCTGTAGCCCGTTTTGCCGCGCCGCTTGCGCGATAGCCCGAGCTTCCCGAACAGGATCTCCTCGAGTTGGCGCGGGGAACCGAGCATGAACTCCTCGCCCGCCAGCGCGAAGATCTCCTGCTCGAGTGCGTCGGCCTCGACCTTGACCTTCGCCGAGATCGTTGCGAGCCGCTCTGTGTCGATCTTCAGCCCGGCCAGCTCCATGTCGCGCAGGATCCTGACCAGCGGCAGCTCGATCTCGGTCAACAGCTCCATCAGGCCGCGTCCGCGCAGCTCCTCGCGCTGCCAGTCGGCAAGCTGCCGCAGCAGCACCGCGTCGGCCGCGGTGGGGTCTGCAATCGCGGCGCCGAAGCCACGCTCCTCGGTCAGCTCGCGGAACGGATAGGCGCGGCGCGCCGGCTCGAGCAGGTAAGCGCCGACCTCGGTGTCATGGGCGAGCGTATGCGGGACTGTCCCGAGCGCCTTGGCGTCGTGGGCAATCACGGGGCGCGCGCCGAGCGCGGCGACGACCTCGACGGGGCCGTCACAGGGTCCGAGTACCACCTCCGTGGGCGGGTGGGCAGGATCGAATCCTCCCACGGCCACAGCGAACCGCCAGCGCGTATCTTCGCCGAACAACGCGCCCTCCGGCGCGTCCGGCGGCCGTACAGCCAGCGACAACTCCACGTCCTGCGGGAGCGTCGCGAGCTCGGCGGTTGTGACCGTGCGCTGGGGCACGGCTGCCGCGGCAGCGGCAGCGGCAGCCGTGGATTCGGGCGCGGGGGCGGCTG
>CAVZDL010000006.1:0-115515 GCA_963774025.1 uncultured Conexibacteraceae bacterium | reverse complement strand
CAACTAAGGATCCGTAGATAATTAACCTGCGTGATCGGCGGTCGGCGAGATCGAGTAGTTCCACTCCGGGTGGAAGGGATCGGGCGTGATGTTGACGGCGGCGAGTTGCGCGTCGGTGACCTCGACCTTCTTGGGGTAGTCGCGCTGGTCGAGCCGCGCGTAGACCTTCAGGCCGGCGCCGGTCGTTGTCGCGGCGATCGAGTTGATGATCGACCTGCGTAGCTGACCAGCGGGCGTCCGCGCCAGTTCTGGCTGATGTGGCAGAACAGCCGATGTTCGATCTTGTTCCACTTGCTGGTGCCGGGCGGGAAGTGGCAGACCCGGATCTGAAGGCCGGTCTGGTCGGCCAGTCGCTGTAGCTCGGTCTTCCACAGCCGCACGCGGTTGCCGTTGCCGCCGCCGCAGTCGGCAGTGATCTGCAAGCTGCGTCGCGTCGGGGTAGCGCTTGCGACCGAGGTCCTCCCACCACGCCCTGGATCGACGCGACCGCGAGTTGCGCGGTCTCGGCCGTGATCCCGACGTTGACGAACCCCTCGTTGGTGGCGATGTCGTAGACGCCGTAGGGGATCGCCTTGCCGGTCGCCTGGCTGGGGAAGTCGTGCGTGGAGACCTTGACCGGCTCCCCGGCCGGCCGCCACTCGCGGCCGCGGTTGGCGAACTCGCCGACGAGTTCCTTCTTCTTGGTGTCGATCGAGATCGCTGGAGCACCCGCGGCGATCGCCGCCGTGACCCTGTCGTTGATGTGGCGAAACTGCGCGTCGCGGTCGGGATGCCCGGAGCCCTCCAGCGTCTTGCGATTGGACTGCAGGCTGTAGCCGAGCGAACGCAGCAACGCCGCCACCGTCGTGTAATGCACCTCATGGCCCTGCTCGCGTAACTCGGCAGCGAGATTGCGCACGCTCTTGGACGTCCACAAAAGAACCTGCATCGGATCGCCGCGGCAGTCCTCAGCAACGAGCCGCTCAAGCGCCTGGAGCACCGCGGGATCGGTCTCGGTGATCGGCCTGCGACCCCCACCACGCCGGCGCACACGACCACCCTCCAACCGGTCATCAGAATCGATCTCGGCGATCCCCTTGCGGATCGTGTTCGGCGAGATCCCGCTCGCCCTCGCGACCGCCGCGATCCCCCCGCGACCCAGCGCACGCGCCTCAGACGCCGCCCAGATCCGCCGGCCACGCTCACTGAGCTCCGGAGCCAGCGCCCGGAACCGCTCACCGATCAACCGCTCATCAACCACACCCCCGAACTTCTACGCCCCCAGGACCCAATCCTTCACCTTATTTATCTACGCGTCCTTAGGTCAATATGGCGTCGCGGCCGCTGCGCACATCAACGGCGTGCCTCTACGCCATCGACTCGCCCTCGCGCAGGGCGTAGATGCCGGCGCTTTCGGTGCGGAGGCCAGTCGCCGCGGTGTCGGTGCCGGGCGATCGCTCTGCCCGGAAGGCACTCGTCCGGATCGGCCGCGACTTCACGAGCGCAACGGCGACGACACGCCAGCCTGAGTCGCAACCCGTCGGCTACGACGGCCGCGCGTCGACATGCTTGGCGGTGATCGCTCGCTCGTTCATTGCAGGCCGATAGCCGCGGCATCAGGTGCGGCCGCGCGTTACGCGGATGAGGCTTTTCGCGTGAACGTAAACGTCACCTGCACGGTTCCGCCGTCGGGTGCCCGCGCGCCATTGATGTATTGATGCATCGTGAGGCTGCCGCACGCCTGGGTTGCGGTGTATCCGTTGGCTGCGGGTTGGGAGTAGCAGTAGCCGTATTTGCGCCCGGTCACTAGTCCGGTCTCCACGCTGTGTCCAGGCGCGAGATCGGTCCAGGGCCGCAGCGGGTACCCATAACGATCGCTGACAGCTACGTGGACAATCGCGGGCGAGTCGCTGACGATATCGATGGAGCCTCCGTGGCCCAAGACAACCAGGTCGGGAGCATGACCAGCACCCGAAGTCCGAGACGCTGTCGCAAGCGTTCGGGTTGCGCTGTGCTACGGCTACCGGACTCATGCTCTGCCCCGCAGCCTGACGCACTGTGTTGCCGGCGAGGAGCTTGGAGGTCGAGGCAGCCAACGTGTGGGTTTGCGCCGCTGGCCCGACGGTATGCGAAATCACGTCGCTGGCGACGAAGCCGACGATGATCACGATCAGAAAGAGCAAGCCGGTACGCAACGAAGCGCCGCTGCGGCGACGAGACGGTCGCCGGTACTGATCCCAGTCTCCATCCGGAAGCTCATTGTGTGTTGGCACGGTCTAGCTCCTGATGGCAACCGCCGAAGCGGCGCAAGTTGACCAACCGACGGACGGACGGCACTCTACAGCGCGAAACGGTGGTTGTTTGGTGCTTTGCGTGTGAGAGTCGCTCGCGCCCATACCGCCCGCGGGCGACCACCCCAGCGAGCTGTGCGTGGCCAGGATCGACCCACCGGCGCGGTCGGAGACACCGAGCTCCACCGCGGGCAGCCCATCGCCCACGATTGCGCTCCGCGCGATCCATCGAGAGTCAAGAGCATTGCTTCGGCGACTGGGAGCTTCGCTGCGGTCGATACTCAGGGCGTGCGGAAGCGACTGGTGATCGATGCGGGCCCAACGGTTTGGCTGGATGGCGAACCAGCCCAGGGAACCCGACACAGGATTCTGTTCGGGCTGCTGCCCGACGGAAACGAGCCGGTCGTCGTCAAGGTCGAGCGGATCCCGGGTGCTCTGGACCGCGAGCGAGTCGCACTAGCTTGGCTAGGACAGACACAGCCGAGCTTGGCACCGTCGCTCGTCGCGTTCGGTGAGGCGAGCCTGGGTGCCGAACGCGTTACTTGCCTGGTTACCACACGCTGCCGCGGATCGTCGCCCACGACCCGCGCTGGTTGGCGCCGGATGGGCAGCACGGTCGCTCAGCTCGCCGAGCTCGGCTACCCCGACGACAGTCTGCCTGTCCTTGACCACGCCGAATTCGTTCAGGCGCACCGCGAGCGCATCTCCGGACTCGGGTCGCGTTTGGACCCGTTCGTTGGCACCATCCGGGACTGGTCACAGCTCAGCCAACGAACGCTGCCTGCCTCCACCGCTTTGGCTCTAACGCATGGCGATCCCGGACCCGGCAACTATCTGGACACCGGGTCGTCGGGACTACTGATCGATTGGGAAGAGGCGCACGTCGCACCGCTCGGACTGGACGTCGCCCGACTGATATTCATCGCGCTGCTGGGCTCGGGCCCAGCCGGCTACATCGGGCGGGACCACCAAGCTCGCGCGACCGCAGCCACGACCGGCTATCTGAGCGCGATTCAGCATCGATGGCTGCCGACAAGCAACGAGCTGCGGTGGTGGCTTTCGGTCGCCGGGATCCAGTTCGTTCACCGGCGATGGCAGCTCGGCGGTCCGGCACCATGGGAGAGCGCAGCCGAAGTCCTCGCGTCAGCTCTAACGAGCAACACTTACTCCTGGCCATGACCATCGCTTTGCTCAAGCAGCCGGCGCGCATCGGCTTGTGCTTTGGCGACGATTCGTGTCGGAGAACTCCCAAGCATTTGGATCAGCGAGTTGCCGTGGCCTACGATTAGCGTATGGCTGTGGATCGGATAGTGGTCGACCATCAGATCATGGGTGGCGTTCCGTGCATCCAGGGAACCAGGATCCCTGTGGCCACGGTCGTTGGCCTGCTCGCTCAGGGGCTCACCAATGCCGAGATCCGGCGGACTATCCACAGCTCTCTGACGACGATATCCGGGCGTCGCTTGAGTTCGCGGCCGACGCTGTCGCCGAGCGCCAGCTTCCGCTCCGCGTCCCAGCGTGAGATTCCTTATCGACGAGTGCGTGAGCCCGCGCGTGGGCGAGGCGCTGACGGAGGCTGGCCACGACGCCGTCCATCTGCGAGATGTTGGGCTGCTTGGCGCCAGCGACGAGGATGTGATGGCATCAGCGAGTGACGATTCGCGTGTCGTTGTCTCGGCTGACACCGACTTCGGTGAGTTGCTCGCAACCCGGGGCGCGACGTTGCCCAGCCTGATCCTGTTGCGGCAGCCAGACCGCACAGCTGGTCATCAGGCTCAAACGATCCTGGCAAATCTGCCGCAGGTCGAGCCGGACTTGCAGGCCGGAGCGGTGGTCAGCCTCACGGGCGACCGCGTCAGGGTGCGACTGCTGCCGCTTCGCTGAGGCAAGGTCTGCGCGGCGACGATCGCTTCCGCCTGTTCGGTTCCTTCACGCGGGACGATCCCAATGGCGATGATCCGCGACTCCGGCCGCACCGACGGTAAGCGGGTCTACGAGCAGTTACGGGAGGCGGCGTGAGTAGCTGCGCCTACTCGGCAACGGGCGCGAGCGCTGGTGGCAGCACTGTTGCTACAGCTGCGCGTTCATCCCGTGCCAGACGGTCTGAGAGGCGCGCGAGGTCGAGCGCATCGTTCAGGGCCTGGATGAATGCGCTTCCTTCCGCGCCTGGCAGCGGCTCGCCTAGTGCGTCCGCGAACCACGGTGCGATGTCTGCCCAGCGCCAGACGCGCGTCCGGGCATTCAAGCGGCCCGCGGCTGGCGGGAAGCCGCCGGGACCGCGCTTGCCCTGAATTAGGAGGCGGATGCTCTCATCGCTGCGACCAGCTCGGTTGGCGATGTCGGCCATCGTCGCCAGATCGTCACCTTCAACACGAAGGACCACAGCGTCCCGGAGGACGGCACGCAGCTCGTCGAGGGCACCTGCTACGGCAGGGGCGAACTCTGGCGCCTGGCGGTCGAACTCGATCAGAAACGTGCCGTCGTCGTCTGGCCCCATCAGGGAGGCGTCCTCGATCCGGTCGTAGATGCGCACCGAGAGCGAGTCGAGGTCCTCGTTCTGGATAGCAAAGCGGATAGTGAAGGTGTAGTCGTTCATGCGCTCTTGTGCGGACAACGGGCCACGAAGCGGTCGATGCGCCTCGCCTCATTGTCGGGGCTCCTCGGTGTGCCGTTGACCGAGAACGGAGGGCACCTCCCCTCGTCGTCGCCGGGGCAGTAGGTCACTCCCCAATGTCCCCGACCCGTCTCGACTCGGGAATCCGACGGCCTCGGCACGCTTCAACGCAGCCTCGACCTGCTTCTTGGAATGTCTGGCCCTCACATTAGCGCAAGTGTTGGGAGTTTCCAACAGCCGAGTCGATCGCTGGTGCGAGCATTGGCGCATCGCCTCCAGAAATCATGGGAGGTCACGGTGACGAGCCTCTGCAGATGTCTCGTGTCCCCCAGCACTTACTGCAGCTAGCCGAGAGGCTGCCGCCACGAATTGAAATCCCGTGGCCACAACGTCACGATTTCACCGTGCGCCCGGTACCGGACCCCTCGGCAGCCTTGCGTCCTGCATCCACCGGGACAACCCCGAATGCTCGGTTGAGGCGCTCGAAGTCCTCCGGGCGATGCTTGGCCCCGACATAACGGTCGGTGGTGCTGAGCTTGGAGTGCCCCAGGTAGTCGCGCACGAATACCGGGTCCGCCGCGCGAGCGAGGATGCTTCCGGCGGCATGGCGCAGGCCGTGAAGCTTCACCCGACGCAGGCCGGCTGCCTCACACGCCAGGTGATAGCGACGGCGAAGCGCTGATGCGTCCAGCCGCTGACCCCAGCGGTTACAGACGACGTAATCCGTATCCCGTGTGAAGTCGTCCCGCGAACCCAGCCGAGCAAGCGCTGCCAGCGCCGGGTCCGACAGCGGGACGTACCGATTGCGGCGCCCCTTCGGGTCGGTCTCAACCCCTGCTGACAGGTTCCGGCGCACCAGCAACGAGCGGGCGCCGAGGTCTAGGTCGGCCCAACGCAACGTCAGCAGCTCGCCAACACGGATCCCGGTGTAGAACAGAACCCGGAAGGCGTCGGCATCCTGACGGTCCTCGGCGGCGCGGGCGACTGCCTCCTCGTCGCTGACAGCCGTGGTCCGGCGATGGGCGCTCTGCTCGCACACACGGGCGAGCGCCTCTACCTCCTCAACCTCGTAGTAGTCGAGCGCCGCCAGCGGTGGCTCGCGGCGCTTGTCCGTGCGATCCACGGGATTGGTCGCGAGCGCAAACGTGTCGCTGCGACAGGCATACGTGAACATCGCCTGCAGCACCTGGCGATACTTGTTGACGTTGCGGGGCGTCAGCGCGTTCGCATCCAGACCTCGCAGAAACAGAGTCACGTCCTTGGTGCTCGACGTCGTCGATCGGCCGGTCGCCGAACGTCGCCATGATGCGGCCGGCACTCTCCCCCGCGCCGCGCTTGTAACGCTGGCCTGGCTCACGCAGCAACGTCGCGTAATCCCTCAGCGTCGACGGCTTCGCGCCGCGTACCTGCTCCAGCCAGAGCAGCCACTCGGCGCCGAGCTCACGGACGGTCGCGACACGCTCACGCTCATGTCGCGCCGCATCCTCAGCTCCGGCGACCGCGGTCGCGTCCACGCGCATCGCCTCATCTGCCGCGAGCATTGCAGCCCGCTCATCAAGCCAGCCCTCGGGGCGGCGACCCTTGCGCTTGCGCCAGCCGCCAGCGGCATACTCGTCGGGCTCGAGCCACGCCAAGCCGAGTCGCTTCTTGCGCAGCTTCCAGGGCTCGCCGGAGCCGACCCGGAAGCGCCACTGGGCATCCCAGTACACCTTCTCCCCCGTGCCCGCGCGCGGCCTCAGAACAAGGTTCGTCTGCTCAATCTCAAGGACGTCGATTCCGGCAGTCTAAACCCCGCCTCAGACATTGGGCATCAACTTTTTTGGATTGGGCATCAGATTTCCATTGGGCATCAGATTGGGCATCAAACTGGCCGAATCGACCGTGTATATTGGCATTTTGGGCACCCGGAATCGCCCGTATTTGCTGGAATGAGAGGCACTTTGGCTGCTTGCCATGCAGAAGGTCGAGAGTTCGAGTCTCTTCAGCCGCTTCACAGAAAGCCCTCCAAACGGAGGGTTTTTCTTTTGCGAAGGCGGAGCTCTGGCGGAGATATTTAGCGTTGTACAACACGGCTGTAAGACATTTGAAGGTCACAGATGTCGACTTCGTCGGCTGTCTTCTGCGGGACATGCACAAGGTTGCGACTGCCGGTGGATGCGGGCAGCCCCAGCCGCCCGGGTGCGACTGCTGGCGCTCTCGGGGCAAATCACACGCGCCGAATGCTGGCGTCGCCTCGGCGCGACGCGCGCGCGAGTACACCCCATCGAGCCGAAGGCTCGATCCTCAGCGAGTTCGTCCGCGCGCGTGAAACTCGGTCGTTGGACCGGACCGCGGATGGAGCAATTGGGCGCTCCATCTTGGCGCTCTCTCGATGCACGAGTGCCTGGACAACTCCGGACAACTTCAGACATCTGTACTTAGTGCGTGGAGTGTGTCACTGGCTTTGACGTTTGTCTGGGCGGCTTGAGTGTCTACAACCTGAGAGGGAGTTTGGATGCCGCAGTCGACATGCAACCATCTCAGCGGCTGGCGTCCCAAACACTGAGGCTCCTAGGCCGATCGATGTGCGAAGCGGCGACTCTGCGACGCTTCCGCTTTCCTGGCATCCGATCATCCGCTCGCCAGAAGGTTCGCCTGCGTTGACGTTCTGGACATACCAGTCAGCGCCTCGCGGTTCGGTGGCTCAGGCCGTTGAGCCCGAACTTGCAGCCTGCGGCAGCCCGTTGCCCCAGCGTGCCGCCCGACCTATCCTCGTTGACGGACGGCGCCCGGACCGGGCGTGGAGCGCGTCGTCGGCGCCGTCGGGTTATGGGGACTTATCCCCAACCGCGAATCAGAGGAGGCGACGATGCACGATCACGCGACGGAGGGACAGCTCCATGGATGGCTCCCTGTGTCACCAAGGCTCGCGACCGAGAGGGGGGCACCGTGCGTCGGCTGATCCGGGCTCGCGTCGGTGTCGGCTTGGGGGTGCTTGCGGTGGCGCTCGCGGGTGGTACGTATGCCCTCGCAGCCGGTAATGGCTTTGTCGGGCCGCACGGCAATATCAACGCCTGCGTGCCGCGCAAGGGCGGCGAAGTCACTGTCTGGAAGCCGGGCCATCACTGCTCCCGCGGCGGCGTCAGCCTTGCCTTTGCGAGGACCGGTCAGCGCGGTCCGAGCGGCCCGCGCGGCGCGACCGGGGCGACCGGGGCGAGCAACCCGTCGGCGGTCACGGTCGATAATGAGACTGTGACGAAGATCTTCTTCAAGGTGCCGACGCAGGCGAGTCCTACCAACACGACGCTGTTCAGTGGCGACGGGCTCACGCTTATCGGGCAATGTGACAATGCCGGCAACCCGACGGTGCAGGCGACGGGACCGGCGACTGACGACGCCGAGATCACATGGACCGACACGACGACCGTCACAGGCGGCGGGCAGGTCACGACCCTCGGAACGACGATGACGCAGCTAGCTCTCGGGCCCGCCAGCACGGCGTTCTCGTACGCGAGCAGTGCCGGCCAGGTCGTGACCGGGCAGATCGGCGACACAAAGACACCCGGGTTCGGAGAGAGCCTCAACGGATGCGCCTTTTTTGGCACGGTCACCTCGGGCTAGAGGACCCGGCCGAGCCAAGGCCGCCAAGTAAAACCTGAGATGCGCGGGTCGCCGGAGCTGATCAGAACGCCGCTCCACTACCGGCGACCCGCGTGAATCTTTTGCTCGGCGAACTGCAGCCGCAGGCGAGCGGCGGCGGGCGCGCACGTTCACGCGACGGAGATGTTTTTGACCGGCGCGCTGCTCGATGGTAGGTTCGGCCGGAGGATCAGTGATGGTGCGCGCACGGGGATACGTTGGGCGCGACGTGGACGTTGATGTACTCACCACGATGTTGATTGCTTTAAACGCTCAGACCGCAGCCGCCGTGGCGGTTGTAGTTAGACCTTCTACGTGCGTGTGGTCAGCGGCGCCGGGCACAGCGCGGCAACGGGCAAGGGGCTGAAGGCAAGGGGTTGAAGATCGGATGCGCGTGATGCGGGTGTTGGGGTTGGCGGTCGTGGTCGGGTGTGGGCTGTCTTGTGCGCTTGCAAGCGCGGCGTGGGGCGATGTCGGCTGGACTGCGTACGTCACGATCTCGAGCGGCTACGACTCACTGATGCCGATCAGCACCGCGACCAACACCGCGGGACCGATGATCCCCGCCGGCTCGGAGCCCGTTGCGGTTGCGATCACTCCCGATGGCAAGACCGCGTACGTGGCCGGCGGCACGGTGACGCCGATCGATGTGGCGACCAACACTGCTGGAACGCCGATCACCGTCGGCTCAGGGCCCGACGCGATTGCGATCACTCCCGACGGCAAGACCGCGTACGTCGCCAACTCCGGCGGCGACACGGTGACGCCGATCGATCTGGCGACCAACACTGCTGGGACGCCGATCACCGTCGGCTCAGGGCCTGGCGGAATCGCGATCACTCCCGACGGCAAGACGGCGTACGTTGCCAACTCCGGCGGCGACACGGTGACGCCGATCGACCTTGCGACCGCCACGGCGGGGACGCCGATCACCGTCGGCTTAGAACCTGTGGGGATTGCGATCACTCCGGACGGCGAGACAGCGTACGTCACGAGCCCGTTCGAGGGCACGGTGACGCCAATCAATCTTGCGACGGGCGTGGCGGGAACTCCGATCACGGTCAACGACGATCCGAGCGGGGTGGCGATCACGCCCGATGGCAAGACTGCGTACGTCGCCCAGGACGGGGGAACCACGGTGACTCCGATCGACCTTGCGAGTGGCACCGCGGGGACTCCGATTGCCGCGGGGTCAGCGCCACGGAATGTCGCGATCACCCCCGACGGTGAGACAGCCTACGTAACCGACTACGACGACTCGAGTGTGACGCCGATCGATTTGGCGACGGGGAAGGCGGAGACTGCGATCACGGTCGAGTCGAACCCGTTCGGGATCGCGATCACGCCCCAGCAGGCGCCGACTGCGGTGTTCTCGTTTGTGCAGGCGCCGGCGGGGTCGGCGAGTTCGTTCGACGGCGCGGGGTCGAGCGCGTCTACGGGGACCATCTCCGGCTACAGATGGAGCTTCGGCGACGGAGCGACGGGCGACGGGGCAAGGACCACGCACACCTACGCTAAGCCGGGCACCTACACCGTGTCATTAAGCGTGACCGACAGCTCGGGCTGCTCGAACGTCGTCGTCTTCACCGGGCAGACGGCGTATTGCAATGGGAACGCGGCGGCGATCACAACCCGGACGGTGGTCGTGCCCAAGCCGGCGATCTCGAAGCTGAGCATCTCCCCGCGGAAGTTTTCGGCCGCGGGACGTAAGGCGCACGGCAGGTGTGTGAGACGCTCGAAGAAGAACAAGGGCGATGACGCGTGTCAGCTGTCCATCAAACTCAAGGCGACCTACACGCTCAACGCGGCGGTGACGGTGAGGCTCAAGCTATCGCTCGAGACCACTGGGCGGAGGGCCGGCGGCAGGTGCGTCAAGGTGACGCGCACGAACACCCATCGTTCCACCTGCACGCTGTCAGTCCGCGTCCACCAAGCGATCACGCGGTCGGGGGTGGTTGGCTCGAACGAGTTGAGCTTCACGAGCAAGCTGGCGGGGGGGACCTACGAGCTGACTATGACCCCCGCAGGCGGGGCCGCCCGGACTGTAATGTTCCAGGTCACGGGCTGAGAGGCCGGGCTGGCAGGCGGGTCATCGACTATGGCGTGCTGACAGGCCTTCCGGTGCTCGATCGATCCATAACTCTCGCTCGGTGGTGTGCCCCTCTTGGGTGATACCGGGGGGCGTCGGTACCGTGTCATCAACCTGCGTCGTAGCGCCGCTCCATGATGCGTTGGGGCTGCCGTGCCGCATCGCGCGGGCTGTTGCTTTGCCTCTGACTGAGGCTCAGATCTTGAACTTGAACGTCGCTGGCGCGCCGACCCCGGTCGCGTTCTCTCCGCGCACGAAGAACTCGTACCTGGCGCCGTCGGCGAGATGCTTGTAGGTCTTGGGCGAGCGGCACCGCGAGTAATGCGGCTTGGGCTTGTCCTGCTTCCTGTTTCGTTTCAGCTTCACCAGCGAGCACTGCACCTCGGTGGCCCCAGCGTCACGGAAAGCGAACCTGGCCGTGTGCTTCCTTTGGTTGATGCGGTGGTGCACCGACGGCCTACCAGGCACCCGAGGCCCGGTCGTGAACGTCCCGGCGCTCAGCGTCGATGTGCCGTCGCCGTTGGTGGCGAGGAGCTCGACGTAATACTTGGTCGCTGGCGCCAAGCCACTAAGAGCGGCATCGAATGCGACGGCGCTGTCGCCGCGGCCGATGTCCTGCCCAACGACGCTCGTGCCATACGCGTCGGTGGTGCCGTACTTGACCGTGACGATCGTGTCCTTGGAGCTGAAATTGGGGTTGATCTGAGCGATCACTGTGCCCGTCGTCGGTGAGCTGCCGGCGGCCCTCGGGGACGCGATCGTCGGCGGCGCGAACTGATAGGCGCCGGCATCGCAACTGCCGGGGCGACGGGCGATGCCACGCTGGTCAGCGCCCACCGAGCACAAGCTCGCAGGCACAAGCCCGATCGCGCTGCTCCCAGCGCCGAGCGCCATCGTCTCAGTCGGGCCGCCATTGTCCTGAAGCGGACCGAGCTCCGGGTTGCTTCCCGTGCCATAGCACTGGTCGCCCGGGCCGCCAAAGTCAACGTTGGCGCCGCCGTTCACGATGGCGCCTATATCGATCAGGCAGTTGTGGCCAGGATTGGTGCCCGAAGCGACGATCGTGGCGCTCTCGGTGAAGGTCCCGCCTTCGCTCTCGAGCTCGTTCCCTAGACCGTAGAACGCATCGTTGCCGGCGACCGTGGAGAACGTCAACGCCACCGTCCCCCCGCCCGCGTAAATCCCGCCCCCGAGTCCACCCCCGTTTGGGGGAACAAGCGGACCGGTGCCTCCCGGGACGCCGATGTTCTCCGCGACGGTTGCGTTCGTGAGGCTGCTGCTTTCGCCCGAGGACAAATTCTCCTCGATCCCGCCTCCGTAACCGCCCAGTCCACCAAACGAAATATCCCCGTCAGTCGCCGCGTCGCCGGTGCCGCCAGTGGCGCCAGTTCCGCCGGTGCCGCTGTCGTTTGCGGAGATCGTCGAGCTGGTGATCGTCATGCCCTGACCGTCGTAGATCCCGCCGCCACCGCCGCCATTGCCCGCATTCCCGGCGTTCCCCCCCATATCTCCGGAGGCGGTGGCGTTGCTGCCGGCGCCGGCGTTGCCGCCAGCGCCCGCACTGTTATCAGAGATCGTCGAGTCCGAGATGTTGAGGATCCCCCCGACCGGGTTGTAGATCCCGCCGCCGGAGCCGCCGCTGCCACCGTTTCCGCCCTGCTCTCCCGCCCCGCCACTGGGGTCCGTGGTTCCAGCGGTCCCGTTACCGCCCGCGCCCGCGCTGTTGTCGTTGATCGTCGAGCCGGTGATCGTCAGCGCCCCGTCGTTGTAGATACCGCCGCCGTTGCCACCGCTCCCAGCACTAGCACCATTGCACCCGCTAAAACACGCGGTGATCTCAGTGGGAACGACCCCAGCCGCCGTCGTGCTGTGGCTGACGACGTCATCGGTGAGCGTCAGCGTCCCGGTGTTGCTGATCCCACCGCCGGGGAGGCCGGGCTCCTCCGGGCAGCCTTCGAGCCTGCTGCATCCGGCCGTCGAGTCGCCGGTGGCACCATCGGTGATCGTCACCCCGCTGATCGTGACCGTGCTGCTCGTGTCGAACACCTCGACGGTGCCGCCGCCGCTGATCACCGTGTCAGCCGCACCCGCGCCCTGGATGATCGTCGGCGCAGCGACGTCGAGCGTACTCGTGACGGTGTAGTCGCTTGCGCTCGCGGGAACGACGATCGTCGTGGTGCCCGACTGGAGCCCCGGCGCGCAGTTGGGCTCCCCTAAGCCATCCGCGTAGTCCACCGCGTCCGGCAGCGTGCACGCGGTGGTCGACGCCGAGTTTGTCGTGCTGACCGTTACCGTCGAGTCCGCCATCGCCGGCGTCGCGAACACGAGCACACACACCACGGCCATTACTACAAAGACCCCACCGAAATGCCGCCCGCCGAAGTCGCTCACGACCCCTCCCCGATCAACGCACCAACCCTACCCAACCCCGCCGCGCCGCATGACATTTCACCTCCGGCCCGTTCGCGAACGGGGATTTCGACTCAGACCTTCATAAACGCTGCTCGGTGAGCACAACCCTGCGGCCAGTGCAGTTGGAGGGTGGGTCACTGATTACGCTGAACTTCAGCCTCTTGCCAGTCAGTTTGAATCTGCATTTACCGGTGCCTGAGCCGACGCGAACCGCGACTCGATTTCGGCGAAGTCCGAGTCAGACAGGACGACGTCGACCGCCTGTGAGGCCAGTCCGAGGTGGGGCGCTCGACGGGAGGGACCGGTGATCACGGCGGTCACGTCGCGATGGTGCAGCAGCCATCCGAGTGCGAGTGCCCCACATTCGACGCCGTGTTGGCGCTCGGCATCAACGCGGAGCCGATCGATCGCGTCGAACGCGGCCGGCGTGAGCAGTGCGTCGTTGCCATCGGGACGAAGCGCCATCCGAGAGTCAGCCGGTGCGGCGACATCACGTTGGTACTTCCCCGTCAGGACCCACCGGCCAGAGGCGAGAACGGCGTGAACGCGAGATCGCGATCGGCGCAGATCGACCGCACGGCATGGTCGTCGGCGGGCCCGCCGCTACCGGTGCGGTAGCGCCACTGCGCGTCCCAATAGACGCGCCCGGCCGCCCCTATCTTGGGGCGGACGAAGAGGCTTCCCAGCTCGATCTCAAGCCCGACCGTTCCTGCTACTGGAGGGCCTTGGCCTTTGCGCGTTCGAACTCGTCGTCGGTCAGCAGACCCCGCTCCCGAAGGTCAGCAAGAGTGCGCAGATCATCGACATGCGTACCCGCCCCACCGGATCGCTGGAACTGCTGAAACGCCGCAACCCGCCGCTGATCCTCGGCATGATGCTCATGCATCGAATTGCCACGAATGATCAGATAGCCGAGCACGCCGAGGAGCGGGAACACGAAGATCACGAGCACCCAGAGCGCTTTGCTCCAGTTCGACAGGTCATGGCTACGGAAGATGTCCAACATCACACCGACAGCGATCCAGATCCACAGAAACAGAAACGCGAACTCGACCACGGTCAGTAGTCCGTCGCCGAAGGTGAAGGCTGCGAAGGGCACGGCAGGCATGTCGCTCCTTAGTCGTTGGGCGAGGGTTACGCCAGGAGCGGCGCAACGATCGCCAGCCTAGGCCAGTTCGTAGCCGAAAGGGACAATCCCTTGCTAGTCGCAGGCCCCTGCCCTCGTCATGGTCAGTAGTCTGCCCTCGGGTGAGCACTTCAGACGACGACATCGAGGACATGGACGAGAAGTCCTTCGAAGCACTCGAGGACAAAGTCGACCGACTCGCGACCGAGGACGATCGAGCGCTCGAGGCGAATCCCGGCCCAGACCTTCCGGCGAATGCCCCGATCGGTTCCGAGGCCGACTTCGAGGCGGCTGTGCGGGCCGCGCTTGATGCGCTGCCCGCCGAGTTTGAGAATCAGCTGCGCGGGGTCGCGATCACCGTCTCCGACGACGGCGCAGCGAACCATGCGTATGGAATGTTCGTGCCGGGTGCGCAGAGCCTCAGTCGGGTCGCCCAATGGTTTCCCTGGGGCGAGGCCAACGACGCGCCCGACCAGATCGTCATCTACCGAGACACACTTACGCGTGACTTCGGAAAAGATCAGGCGCTTCTGCGTGCGAAGATCGTCGAAACCGTGCGCCACGAGGTTGGTCACGCACTCGGCCTCGACGAAGCTGGCGTGCGTAAGCTCGGGCTCTAAAGAGACGACACTCCAGGGCTAAAGGGACAGGTCGCGCGCGAGGGAGCCTGCTTCAAGCAGGTGAACTCCTGGAGTCGCCGATGGGCGATGTGTGATGCGCCGGCCGGCGGCGACGTACTGTTGCTGAACCTATGCACTATCCGCGACGCCGGCTGAGTCGGGCCATCGGCGCCTGCTGTGCGGGCCTCGGATGCGCTGTCGCGCTGATTGGCTGCGGCAGTGGCACGCCGGTCACCCACAACAACGACGAGCGCAGTGACGCTGCACGCCATGCGCGTGCAGCATCGGTTTGTCCAGACAGGGGCGCGGGCGCTGATCAGAAGTGGCGTGAGATCTCGCGTCTGCGTTCTACCCGCGTTCAGTCGGGGCAGCTCGCCCCCTCAGGGGTGCGATGGACGACCATCTGCAATGGACGTGGGGCGAAGGTTCTAAAGGGCGGCCCGTTTGACGGCGTGCTGAACAGTGCCCGCCCGTACCACGGACAGTTTTGCGCGGCCGTTGCCGTTTCCCCGGTACTCGTCATCCTGCGGTACACCGGCTCGATCCGCCGGTTCATCATCTACGTGGGTGGCTGTCCTGACGTCATTCTCAACGACGGGACGAAGCTGTTCTTCGTCATCGCGAAGCTTCAGCGAGCCGCAGCCATTCTTGGGCTCCCATGACCCCAGCCCGAACCGGCGGGGTCGGTCACGGCAAAGCGGTGGGGCGCGAGACCACTGGTGCTCATGAGTCGGTCAGCGGTCGTTCAGGTCGAGCACCGTCGAAGGTGTCTCGATTCGCTCTACGGAGTCAGTCGCGACGATCGCGGTCCCGATCGCGAAGAACTCGATCATGTGCGATCCCCAGCCTTCATGGCTCTTTTCCTGCAGATCGACTCCCACGATGCCCTTGGCGCTCAGCACCTGTGCTTCGGTTTGCATGCGGTGCATCGCGAGTTCGCGGGCGTCATAGAGAGCCTGCGTGAAGTTCGGGAGCTCGACGTTGCTGGCGATCTTGCCGACAGTTTGGATCGGGCCACGGCGGGCGACGTGGTAGACGCAGTTGCCCATGACCATGCCGACTGGGCGATGTCCCGTCCGTAGAAGGGTCCAGAACGCTTGCCCTGTTAGGTCGCTTGTGAACGGCTTGCCGTTCGGTGCTCGATGAGCCACGCCGCCGCGGTGCCTGACCGCGGTGCCGATGGCGACGAACTCGGTCATCTTGCCGCCGAGGTCGTGACGGCCGACATTGAGGCGGACTCCAACGACGCCGTCGGCTCCGAGATCGTCCGCCTCCTCCTCCATGCGTGTCATCGCGTGCTCACGGGCGTTGTACATCGCCTGCGAGAGGACAGTCATCTCCTGGCTGCGTCCAGGGTTTGCGACCTGCATGCCGGTGTGGTAAATCGAGCTGCCCACGACCAGGCCGAGCGGATCGAACCCCGCCTCGGTTATCAGCATGAACTCGTTGACCGTGAGGTCTGATGTGAAAAGACCGTGCCGGTTCTGCTCAAGGCGTTCGCGACCAGATTCGGGGACGCCCTCAAGCGGCCCGCGCCGACGTTCAGGGACGCTCACAGCCCGGCTCCCAGACTGAGGATCGTCGGCGTCTGGACCGACCCAGCAGGTCTGACCTGCCGGACACCCGTGTCGACAGCATGAACCGTAAAACAGATCCCGTCCCTGGACTCGCTTCCTCCTCCGGCCTGTACGACGTCGCCTCCGGTGGTTCCGAATGTGCCGATCCTGATGCCAGTTCGTTGTTGCATCTGCATCACCGAGATCTTTCGTCGTTCGAGTTTGTAGTCGAGCGTGACCCCGACCACTCCGTCTGCGCCGCCGTCGCGCGCCCGAAAATGAAGGTCCTCAACGACCGCTCGGCGGGCAGCGCCGAACCCATCCGAGAACTCGATCAGCTCCTGATTCCTATAGAACGAGCGTCGACGAGCGAATCGGGTCGAGAAGCCCTGCGAGACGAAGAACACAGCGGTTGCAGCGACCAGCCCACTGGGAGCCCACCCGCAACTGGCGAGTTTCCAATAGTCCTGCACGGAGAGATCACTGAGAACTGGCCCATCGCCACTGTCACGAGCGTTGTCAACCAATCGGATTGCGGTACCGGTGACCATGAAGTCAACAGCACGCCGCGCCCAGTCGTGCTCGCCGCGACGCAGCTTCACTCCGACCACCGCATCCGCACCGACCGACCGCCCCTCAGCGAGCAGCCTGCCGAACGCAAGGCGCCGCGCGTTGTCCCAGGCCTGATTGACGACATCAAGCCGGGAGTGGAAGTCGCTGCCGCCCCATTGGGCCTCTGGTCGGAGGTATTGCCACCCGACCTGGTAGACCGAGGTGCCCATCACCTGTGCCAGCGGCTGCGGCCCGAGGTCCGATAGAAGCGCGAACTCCGTCGCGCTCAGCGCGCTGGAGAACATGCCATGCGAGCCTAAGGCCTCGAGACGATCTGAGCCAACCCGCGAAACGTCCCCCTCCCCAGGATCACCCCCCTCACGATCGAAGAAGCCCACGCCGCCAGCTTCGCTGCACGAGGTCTCACACCTGCTGAAGCTCCGCGATGGCTATGAGTTCAAGGCGGTCGCGAAGCGTTGACTTGGTCCTAGCCCGCGCACGAGAGCGCAACAGCCGTCCCTCGCGAATCGCTCACGGCGTTCCTCCCTGCTCGCCACATGGGACCTGTCCTTGTGTGACGTTCCCGCACGGGCGGACTCGTAAACGGCGAGCGGCCGGAGAGACTCGAACTCTCGGTCTCCTGCATGGCCCGGACACCCGGACTTTGTCGCTCTCTAGCCACAGGGTTCACCGTTATCATGCGGGTGTGCCCCTAGAAGGTGAGTACGCGCCTCCAGACCCTGCTGACTGGGTCCGTGATCAGATAGTGACCTGGGAGCGCTCGGGTGGTACCGAGGGCACGACTCTGCGCGATACGGGCCTGCCAGTCGTCATGGTCATCAACCGCGGCGTGCGCAGCGGCAAGTTGCGCCGTACGCCGTTAATGCGCGTCGAGCACGGTGGGAGTTACCTCGCCGTAGGCTCCAAGGGTGGCGCACCAAAGAACCCGGCGTGGGTCGCGAACCTTCGCGCAGATCCGCAGGTGGAGGTCTGGGACGGTCCTACGCGCGGCGATTACGTCGCCCACGAGGCCGAAGGCGAGGAGCGTTCAAGCTGGTGGGATCGCGCCGTGGCGGCCTATCCGCCGTACGCGAAATACCAGGAGCGCACCGAGCGTCTGATCCCAGTCTTCGTGCTCGAGCCGGCCGCCTAAGCCTGTCCGGCGGCATGGGCGGCCGCTAGCGGACTAATCGGGGTTCCACTCCATGGTTCGGCAACAGTTCGTCGTCGGAGTGCCGAGAATGTCTCCCTCGCTGTCGCGTCGCTGACACCCCTCGATCCAGATGACACCTACACCCGAGCAGCCGACTCCGCACCCCGCCAAGGGTCGCGCTCGTTCGCCGGCCAGAGCGAAGGCGACGCTCGGCTGGTTGTCGATGGCGATGCTGACCCTCGGGTCGGTGGGCGATCTCGGTGCCACGCCCGCGACGGCAGTCCTCGGTCTCGCGTCGGTGGCGATCTACGTCCTGCCCGCGATCGTGTTCCTCCTCCCGGCGTCGCTCGTGTCAGCCGAGCTGGCCTCGGGCTGGCCGGGCGGCGTCTACAACTGGGTGTCGGAAGGGATCTCCCCCAGGATGGGCTTCGTCGCGATCTGGTGTCAATTCGCCCAGACGACCTTCTACTACCCGGCACTACTCGCCTACGTCGCGAGCACGCTGGCATACGTGTTCGCGCCCAGCTTGGCGCATAACGGCCTCTACACGACCGTGGTCATCATCGTCCTGTTCTGGTCGGCCGTGCTGGTCTCCGCCAGAGGGATGCTCTCTACCGGCCGGCTGGCGTCGTACGGGATCTTCATTGGAACGCTGATCCCTGGCCTGCTTCTGGTGGTTCTGGCCGCGATCTTCCTTCTTCAGGGCAACGCCTCGGCCGCGCCGCTGAACGCTCACCATGTCCTCCCTAGCTGGCACGGGCTGAGCAGTGTCGTGCTCATAGTCAACAGCTTCTTCCTCTACGCCGGTGTCGAGGTCAATGCCGTTCACGTCGACGAACTCCGGGATGCCCCGCGGGAGTTCCCCAAGGCGACCCTCGTCGCGGTCGTGCTGATCCTGCTCGTCTTCATTTTGCCGACGCTGGCGATATCGGTCGCGGTCCCTGCGGCGCACATCAGCTTCACCGCCGGCGTGATGCAGGCATTCAAGAGCCTGCTCGCTCACTACGGGCTGAGCGTGCTGACGCCGATCATCGCGGTCGGATTGGTCGTCGCCTCCTTGAGTGGCCTGCTCGACTGGCTCACCGGTCCCTCCACCGGGCTTCTGGAGATCGCTCGCGGGCGTGGATATCTGCCGCCGTATTTCCAGCAGCTCAACTCGAACGGCGTCCAGCTCCACATTCTGGTCGCCCAGGGGCTGATCATCACGCTGATCGGGGTGCTGTATGCCGTGGTGCCCGCGGTCTCACGCGCCTACTGGGTCTTCGCCGCCCTGGCGACGGAGGTCTACCTGATCATGTACGTGCTGATGTTCGTCGCAGCAATCAACCTCCGTCGGCGACAGCCGGAGCACCCGCGTGGCTACCGGGCGCCGGCGATGCTGGCGATATGCGTGATCGGCACGCTCGCCTCCGTCCTCGCCTGCGTGATAGGACTGCTGCCGCCGAGCCAACTCGGACATATAACAACGGCGCCCTACCTGCTGGCGCTGCTCGCCGCGACGCTGATCGTCGGCCTGCTCCCGCCGCTCCTGCTCCACAAGCTGCGCCGGTCCAGCTGGAAGGCAGCTGCCTGAGGGGCTCCTTCGCCGCTGAAGGCCCAATCAGGCCGAGGCGGCGTCGGCGTCGGCGTCCGCGACGACCACGCGATCGCGGCCCGCGCGCTTGGCACGCAGCAAGCGCCTCGTCGGCGCGTTGGATGAGGCCGTCGAAGTCGTCTTGCGACTCCTCCGCGGTGGCGACCCCGGCGGAGACGGTGAGGTCGGACCGTGGGCCGAGCCGCGCGGCACGCACGGCCTCGTTGATCCGCTCGGTCAGGCGTCGCGCCTGGAAGGAGCCGGTACGTGGCAGCACGATGGTGAACTCCTCGCCGCCGGTGCGGCAGACGACATCGCCGGCGCGCGTGTGGTTGCGGAGGACATCGGCGAAGCGCCGCAGCGCCTCGTCGCCCGATCCGTGGCCAAAGCCGTCGTTGATCGACTTGAACGCGTCGACGTCGAGGTAGGCGATCGAGGTCGGCTCGTGGTGGCGACGGCCGTCCTCGAGGATGGCCGCCAGCACGGCCTCGCAGTGGCGACGGTTGTACAGGCCGGTGAGCTCGTCGGTGAGCGCCTGGGTACGCAGCTGCTCGCGCTGGGACGAGTTCGCGTAGGCGATCGCTGCCAACGAGGCGAAGCGCTCGATCAGCATTATCTCGGCGGGCGAGAACAGCACGTCCTCGGCGAACTCCGCATCCGAGGCCTCGCGCCAAATGTTGAGCGTTCCCTGCACTCGCTCGCCGACGCGCAACGGTGCGACGACGAGCGACTCAACCTCGTTCGCCGGCGTGCCGGGCATCACGTGTGCGACGCGCTCATCGGGCCTGCGGTAGACGAGCTCGCCAGAGAGCACGGCCGAGCCGGTGGCCGAGTCGTCGAGCGGCGGGCCGCGAGGCCAGGGCCTGCTCCAGGTAGCTGCCGGTCGCCAGTAGCGGAATGCAGATGCGCTCCTCCCAGCCAACCTCGTAGACCACGAGGCTCGTGTACGGGACGATCGCCACAAGCGCGTCGGCCATCGCCTGCAGCGTCGCCGCGAGCGACTGCGCGGCAAGAACGCCCGCGGTGGCGTCGATGATCGCCTCCAGGCCAGCCACGACCATATGGTCGCCGCCAGCGCCGTCAGCAGGATGCGAGGTGGTGGAGGACGAAACGGACATACGATAGCTCCCCCATGTGATCGGACGCGGAGCGCCGATCCTTGAGTCCCGCGAACACTATTCGACGGCCCGGGTGCCGGGCCTAGACGCCGCGGGTCAGCGCGACCAATGGGATCGGCCGCGTGGTCTTCTTCTGGTAGCCGTCGTACCGGCCGGCATTCTCGTCGTTGACGAGCTTCCACAAACGGGCGTAGTCCGGCTCGCTGGGCCCGATCTCGGTAGCGACGGCGGGGAAGCGCTTACGTCCGATCTGCACCTCGACCGCCGGCTTGGCACGGAGGTTGAGCAGCCACGCCGGTGCCTTGGGGTCGCCACCCTTGGAGGCAACGACGATGTAGCGGCTCGCCGTCCTTGGCGTAGACGAGCGAGTTGGTGCGGGTCTGACCCGGTCTTGCGACCGGTCGTGCGGAGCATGAGGCACGGGACGCCGAGCACCCGGTGGCCGATCAGACCGTCGGTGCGCTCGTAGATGTAGGCGTGAGCGCGGAGGATCGCGCGGAACACGCTCTGGTAGATCGACATACCGACAGACACTACCCCGCGCGTGACGCTGGATCCGGAGCGGTCCCGCTAGGCCTAGGCCGCCGGGACGGCCGGACTGTCGCCGGCGGGCTTGGAACCGTGGCGCAACTCGTAGGTGACGACGCCGGCGCCGACGAGCAGCAGGCCGAACAGGGTCCACCCGAGCTGCGCTGGTGCCCAGGCCGACGTACTTGAGCCCGGAGGCGAGGATCACGAACGCGATCACCGGGCGGATGTACCGATCCGGAACGCTCGAGGACAGCAGCGAGCCGATGAACACGGCGGGCACCGAGCCGATGATCAGCGACCCCGTGAGGCCGAACTGGACATGGCCGAAGATCAGGGCGCCGACCGCGGCCGAGAGCGTCAGCGGAACCGCCTGGGTGAGGTCGGTGCCGACCAGCTGTTTGGCGCTGATCCTCGGATACACGAACAACAGCAGGATGACCATCAGCGAGCCCGCCCCGACCGAGGTCATGCCGACGATGACACCGCCGACGACCCCGATCAGCACAGTCACCAGCGGCCGTGGCGTGATCTCGTGGATCAGGTCCCCGCGTGCCTCGCGGGCACGACGGTCGAGCACGTAGCGCAGCACCATCGCCGCCGCGCCGATCAGCAGCGCGGTGCCGAGGATCACCTCGATGTGCTTCACGTCGCTCTTTCGAGTTGCCCATCAGGCTCAGCAGATAAGAGCCGAGGATCGCCGCCGGCACCGACCCCGACGCCATCAGCATCACCAGCTTGCGGTTCACCGTGCCTGCACGGAGGTGCACGGCGGCGCCGATCGGCCGCATCACGACCGACGCGACCAGGTCGCTCGAGATCGCGGCCGCCGGGGTGACGCTGAACAGCAGGATCAGCATCGGCGTCATCAGCGCGCCGCCACCAGCGCCGGTCATGCCGACGAGCAGTCCCACGACCGCGCTTCCGAGAACGATGTAAGGGTCGATGTGCATACGGTCAGAGGAGGCTTCGGATCGGTCGATCGCGACCCTCTCCGTGGCCCAATCGCACTAACACGATTGGATTCCGTAACGCTATCGGCTTTCCGGTATTAGCCGCGTCCCCCACCACGGCCAACATCGCCGACGCCGGCAGGACCGCCACGACCACGGGCTCCGTGACAACTGCGCGTTCGGGCCGCGGCGTGCGGTGCAGCACGCTCAGCTCTCCGAAGATGTCTCCCGGGACGAGCACCGAGCTGAGCTGTCCATCGCGCTGCAGCTCGACGCGCCCGCTGAGGATCACGTATGCGGCCTCGCTCTCCTCGCCGGCCTCGCACACGACCGTGCCCGCGGGCATCTGCTCGCGGTGGGCCGCGCTCGCCAACCGGCGCAGCCCGGCGCCGTCCACGCCGTCGAACGTGGGAAGACCGCCCAGGACCTCCGTCAGCGGGACGTCCAGCCGATCGCCGTACTCGAAGCTCACGCCCGCCTCTCCGGTCAGAGCCTGCAGGAAGGCATCGCGCTCGATCGTGAGCAGCCGCATGTCCGTGACGGCGCGGATCGTCGCCGTGCGCGGCGTGTCCCGCAACAGTGCGCGCTCGCCGAAGTCATCGCCGGCACCGAGCTGGCGAACGCTGAAGCCGTTGATCAAGACGTCGGCTGTCCCGGATTCGATCACGTAGAAGCGATCGCCGCGGTCCCCCTGAGTGACCGGCTCCTCCCCAGCCCGAACCTGCCACCGGCGTCGCGTGAGCGGCGACCTGCTCGAGCGAGGCCATGTCGAGCCCGTGGAACAGACGCACGCGATGCAGGCGTGCGACGACAGCGCCCCGCCCGGCGGCGAGCTCGTCGGAGCTGCGGACGCGGACCCACGTGCCGATCATCAGCACCGGCAGCGGCAGACCCGCGATCACGAGCGCCGGGCGCAGGCCGAACAGCGCTACGAGCGCCGGCGCCAGCAACGCGCCGGCGCCCTCGGTGACCAGCTTGAGCGATTCCATCACCGCGACCGTCCGCGAGAACGCGTCGGTCGGCAGCAGCCGGTGCAGCAGCGACAGCGACGTCGCATCGGCCAGCGCCATCGCCGCACCCCACACGAAGACGAGCACGGCGACGACCGCCAGAGCCGACGCCGCCCCGACGAGGCCGACAGCGACGCCGGCCGCCACGAACGAGAAGATGCACGGCAGCGCCAGCCGCGAGCGCCCGATCTGCGTAGCCGTCAACGGCAGCACCACCAGAGCGCCCAGCCCGGTCGAGGCCTGCATCAGGCCGACGCTCGAATCGCCCGAATGCAGGAGATGCAGGGCGACCACGACCAGCAGCGCGCCCCACAGGCCGCGCACCAGCGTACGCAGCACGCTCGCGACCACCAGCGGCCATGCGTGCACGTCGCGGAGCACCCCCGGAAATGCGGCCAACCCCTTCCGCAGCCTGTGCGATGAATCCTCGACGTCCACGGTTATGCCCCCGCCGACGCCCAGGGAGCACAGCATCGCCGGCAGCATCACGGCCGCCTCCGCGGCCATGGCCGTCCCGGGCGAGACGAACTCGACAGCCACGCCCCCGAGCAGTGCGCCGGCCGCCTGGCCGACGGTCTTGGCCATGCTTGTCCCGGCCACAGCCTGCGCGAGCTCCAGGGGCGAGCGAGCGAGCGACGGCATCAACCGCGACTGCGCTGGCCGGTAGCAGGCTCGCCACGACCGAGTCGGCGACGACGAACAGCAGCACGAATTCGAACGGACTGTGGGTGATGGCCATCGCGGCGGCGCCGCCGAGCAGACATCCGCGCAGCAGCGCGATCTGACTAAGCAGGCCGCGGCGGCTGGCCACAAGCGGCGCAAGCATCGCGCTGCTCACCGCTCCAGCCAGGAAGCGCAGGCCGATCAGCCCGACGTAGAGCGTTCCGCCCGTACGGAACGCGTAGACGCTCAGCGCTGCTACAAAGCCCCACTCGGAGACGCTGAGCAAGCCGAAGCCGGCGAGAATCCGCAGCAGAGAGCGGTTGCGCAACGTCGACCGACCGGGGGGCATCCGGCCCCATTCTTACGCACAGAAATGCAGGCTTCCTGCGCGAGCCTGCGCCGGTAACACGAGGGTCACAACTGCGGGCGCCTCGCCGCTGCTTCGGCACCCGCTCCCGAGCGTTCACCGTGTCGCAAGGCCCGCCGGCCACGCGAACGCCGCCTACAGAATCTCGAACTCGTAACCCTCGAACAGGCCGGTCTCGATCACACCCGAAAGGGCCTTCAGCTGCCCGCTGAGACCAAGCGGGATCTCGTCGAACCACGCGTCGATCACGAGATTTCCCGATTCCGTGATGACGGGGCCGTCCTTGCCACCTGCGATGCGCAGCTCCCAGCTGCGCGCACCTGCCGCGACGAGCGCGCGGCCAACCAGATTCACGGCCAGCCGGTCGACCTCGATCGGGAGCGGGAAGCCCTGCCCCAGTCGGTCGACGTGCTTGCTCGGATCGATCGCCAGGTAGATGTGCCGGCAGGTGGCCCAAAGGATCTTCTCGCGGAACATCGCACCGCCACGCCCCTTGAGCACACGGCCGCCAGGATCGACCTCGTCGGCGCCGTCGACGCCCCACCGCGGCTCCACGGAGCCAAGCGGCACGGTCGGGATCCCGAGCGTCATTGCGGCCGCCTCGGTCTCATACGAAGCCGTCACCATCCGGATTGAGAGCGACTCGCTCCGCACTCGCCGACCGATCGCCCAGAGCGCCATATACGTGGCCGAGCCCGATCCGATGCCGATCAGATCGCCGTCCCGCACGCGCTCGGCGATGTGTTCGGCGACCTCGATCTTCGCGTCGAGGTTCGTGACGCTCGTCGGCCAGTGCAGCGCGGCCGACGCGTACCAGGCGGAGAGATCGTCGCTGTCGGTCGCCACGGTCGGCCAGCCTACCGCGAGCTGACTCGTCAGGCAGCGCGACGCTGCGGCTGGCTGTCGCGGCTGCGCTTGGCCGCCAACAGACGGTTGTCGGCAGCATCGATCAGCGTCTCGATTGCGATGCCGTCGTCCGGGAACACAGATAGGCCGACGCTCGTCTGCAGGCCCTGGATGCCGCTGGCGGCGTGAGCAACCGCATCAGTGATCTTCTCCTGCCAGCCCCCGCGAATTCTCAGTCTCCGGTGCGATCACACAAAACTCGTCACCGCCGAGGCGGGCGATCGTGTCCTGCCGGCGCAGACTCGCAGTCAGAGCGTCGGCGACATCTCGCAGCAGTTGATCGCCAGCGGCGTGTCCGTAGCGATCATTGAGCAACTTGAAACCGTCGAGGTCGAGCATCACGACGACGAAGCGGTTCCTGCTGCGGTGGTGCCTGGCGATCTCGTACGCCGCCGTCGACATCAGCATCCGGCGATTCGCCAGGCCGGTGAGCGGGTCGCTGAACGCTGCATGCTGGAGGAGCTCGCGCTCCCGCCGAAGCCTGCCGCTCAGACTGTGAAGCACAACCGTGCACGCGCCCGGCACGGCCAGCATCAGCCAGAGCGGCGGTAGCGGGCCCCGATGCACGCCCTCGGCCACGAGTGCGGCGGCGGCCAAAACAGGGAGCGCGCCGCAGAATGCGCCAACGAGCGTCGATCCGACGGCAGCGCTCAGCAGCACGATCGGCAGGCACAGCCAGAAACCGTCAGAGCCGCCGACGACCCCCGCCGGCACCGCGGCGGCGGCGACCATCAGGATGACGCGAATCGGCGCGGGCGCAACATGCCGGCGTCGACCGGCCCGTCTGCCCCGCACACCAGCGTCTAGGCCCGGGCGTGCCACCTGCGTAGTTTCTTCGCCCAGCCGGACGAACTCAGAGGCGCCGGTACATGATCAGCAGCCCGACGTAGCCCTCGGTCGGATGGCGGAACGCCTCGGGGACGGTTGCCAGGACCTCGAAGCCGAGCGTCTCCCACAGTCGAACCGCGCGCTGGTTCGTCTCAACGACAGCGTTGAACTGCATCGAGCGGAAGCCCTGCTCACGGGCCCAGTCGATCACGTGCTCGCCGAGCGCGCGCCCCACCCCACCCCCAGAGTGGGCCGGATCGACCATGAAGCTCGCCGACGCCACGTGTGCCCCCGCCGCCGGGCGGTTCGGGTAGGCACTCGCCGAGCCCACGACGGACCCGTCATCGTCGACGGCAACGAACGTGGCACCAGGCGGTGCCTGCATCCAATCACGCCGCCCCTGCTCCCCGGTTGTCTGTGGGTCGATCGCATAGGTGTCGCCTGCCTCAACGATCGTCCGGTAGAACGGCCAGATCAACGGCCAGTCGTTGTCGCTCGCGGGTCGAATCTCCACAGCAGGAGTATCCGCCCCAGCAAGGCTCGGAGCGTGCCCACCACGATCGTCTGACCCGTCGGATGCGCTCAAGCGGTGACTGGCACGCCACGGATGCCGAAACGGCCACGGAAGCGGCTCGCGGCAACCGCCGCGAGACAGGCGACGCCGCAGGCGATGACGAACGGTGCCTTCACACCGATCGTGCCGACCACGATGCCGCCGAGCGCCGATCCGGCGGCGACGCCACCGATCAGGCCCGAGAGCGTCCAACTGAATGCCTCGTGCTCGGTTCCGGGCCGGACGACCTGCCCGACCAGCGACTGCTGGCATGAGAAGACCGGCGCGATCGCCAGCCCGGCGATGAAACTGCACGCGGCGGCTACAGCGATCGTGTTCGCCGCCACGAGCGGCGCGATGAACGCGCAGTTGGCGAGCAGCAGCAGCGCGTAGCGGGAGCCGAGCGTCGCGTTCCAGCGGGCCGAGCTGTAGCGGAGCCCGCCGACCATGCTGCCGAAGCTCCAGAGCGCGAGCAGGAATCCTGACGCGGGTCGACAGCCGTCGTGAAGCGCGAGTGCCGGAATCCCGACCTCGACGGCCCCCAGCGCGAAGCCGGTGAGCGTCACGGGCAGCAGCATCCAGCGCAGGTCACCGCTTGCCAGGGCCGAGCCGCGGTTCGGATCGGCGGCTTCGTGACCCTCGGGGCGAGCCAGCAGCGGCGAGCGCAGGAACAGCACTGTGCCCGACAGGCCGAGGACCGCGAGCACCAGCACGGCTGCCTTGGTCGATGTGAGCGTGATCACAAGCGTCACGAGCAGCGGACCCACGACCCAGATCGTCTCCTGTGCGATCGCCTCGAGCGCATAAGCCGTCTCGCGCACCGACAGGTCGTCGAAGATATCCCGTAGCAGCGTCCGCACGACCGGCGCGATCGGCGGCACCAGCGATCCGGCAAGCGCGGCGCACGCGATCAGTACGAGCGTGCCGGCATGTCCGGCGGCGGCGACGGCGAGCAGTATGTATACGCCGGCCTGCAGAGCCGCGGCCGGCCCGACCACGAGACGTCGCCCGAGACGGTCGATCAGGCGACCGAGCACCGGCAGGGCCACCGCGGCGGCGAGCGCGTTCGCCCCGACCGCCACCCCAGCGGCGGCGTAGGAGCCGGTTGCCTGCCGCACCAGGAGCAGCACCGCCAGCGACGACATGCCCTGTGGCAGCCGCCCGACCAACGCGGTACCCATGAGACGGAACGAACCGGGCGCCGTCAGCACGGCCCGGTAGTTGGTGGCGGCCATGCTTTTCATAGAAGCAGGCAGCCGCGGCCGCGGCTGCGGGCCCGTCAAGCCGTCGGGCGCGAGAAGCCGGCACGCCGACGCTGGACCTCGTCGCGAATCACGCAGCCCTCAGCGTGGTCGTTGACAATCCCCGTCGCCTGCATGAAGGCATATACGGTCGTCGGCCCCACGAACCTCCACCCCTGGCGTCGCAGCTCCTTCGACAACGCGACCGAGGCGGGCGAGGTCGACACCGGCACTGGCGGTGCGAGCTCAGTCGTCGCCGGCTCGTAGCTCCATGCGAGGGCCGCGAGTGAGCCACCGCTCGCCACCAGTTCCACGGCTCGGCGGGCGTTGTTGATGGCGGCCTCGATCTTGCCCCTGTGCCTGACGATCCCCGCGTCGCCGAGCAATCGCTCCACGTCGCTGTCGTCGAAGCTCGCGACCCGATTGAAATCAAAGCCTTGAAACGCGGCCCGGAAGTTCTCGCGCTTGACGAGAATCGTGCGCCAACTCAGGCCCGCCTGGAAACCCTCCAGGCACAGCTTCTCGTACAGGCGCCGACTGTCTGCCACGGGGAAGCCCCATTCCGTGTCGTGATAGTCGAGGAACTCGGGGGCTGCGAACGCCCAGCTGCAGCGCGACTTGTGATCTGGCCCGTCGGCGATGGCACTCATGGTCGCGCACAGCCGCCGAAGGTCATATTCAACAGGCTAGAACCTGGTCAGGCGCTCGCACGTTTGGTTCGCGGCCTTGAACGCGGGCGAGTTCTGGGTCATGCCGGCCGGAATGTCGATCTGGACCCCGATACCGCCAGATTCAGGCTTGATTTTCGGGTCTGGAATGTTGATCTTGTGGGCGCGCATGCACCGTCCGTACTGGACGGCTTCCGCGCGGTGAAGTGTGAGCTGGGAGTTGGTCGGCGGCGGCTTCTGTGGCATCAAGTGCTGGCACTTGGCAATTGCAGAGCGGAACGCCGGCCCGCTTACCGGCACGCCATTGATGGACACGGTCTTGCCCTTCGACTGCTGGGCAAACGACTTGACCCCGAAGCCGCCGTTGGCCGGAGGATCCGGGAAGCTTGGGACTCCGTCGGCACGCATGCAGCGGCTGAGTCTCAGCGACTCGTTGTGGATCCGTGTCTGGTTCGTGCTGGGCCCGGACCCGCCGGCAACGCTTGAGCCCGCAGAGGCTCCTGCAGGTGAACTCGAGCCGCAGGCGGCGAGCGCGGTGGCGATGATGAGGGCGGCTGCGACGCAAGCGAGCCTGACCGAGTAGTTCCGCATGCATCGGTTCTACAGACCGACGGATTACACGAGTCCAACATTCCGCGGACTGGCCCGAGCTCAAAGGGCCGGTCCAGCGGGACCGGCCCTCTGGCAACGCCGCGTGTACTACGGGTAGCTCGTGACGTCTACCGCCACATCGGGGTTGGCCGCCGTCGAGGAGCCGCCGACGCCGTCGATGACCGAGTCGATCCCGCCCTCCTCGAACGGAAGGCAACAGATCCGGCCGCAGAAGCACGTACCCGCACGGGTCGGAGCTAACCGCCGACCGCGCCAATTCGCCCGCGACTAGCGCGGCTGGCGTTGGTTGTAGAGACGCCTGGCCCAGAGGTAGGAGGCTGCGGCGATGCCGACGCTCCACGCGATCGCGACGATCGCGTGGCTGCCGACATGTGTTCCAGTGAGGAGGCCCGCGCAGGGTTTCTGTGACGGGCGTGAAGGGCTGGTAGGCGGCGAACTGGCGCAGGCCTTCCGGCATCGTCGTGGTGGGGACGAAGCTGCTTGAGAGGAACGGCAGCAGTGTCAGGATCATCGGCGTGTTGCTGGCGGTCTCGACACTCTTGGCGGCAAGGCCAAGTGCTGTCGCGAGCCAGATCAGCGCGAACGCAAACAGCGCCAGCAGTCCGATCGCCGCCAGCCAGTCGAGTGGATCCGCGGTCGGCCTGAAGCCGAGCGCGACGGCGACGCCGAGGACGACGGCGATGCTGGCCAGCGTCTGGATGAGACTGGCAAGCACGTGGCCGGTGAGCACGGCGGCACGAGCGATCGCCATCGTGCGGAACCGGTCGATGATGCCGCCGGTCATGTCCATCGCGACCACGATCGCGGTGCCCTGAACGGTGGCGGCGATCGTCATCAGCAGGATTCCCGGAGTCACGTAGTTCAGGTAGCCGTCGCGACCGGCGTGTCCGCCGGCGAGCGAGCTACTGAGGCCGTGCCCGAGCTGGCCGCCGAACACGTAGACGAACAAGAGCAGGAAGACGATCGGCATCCCGATCAGGATCAGCGTCATCGAGGGGTAACGCCGCAGGCGTCGGAGATTGCGCCGCAGCAGCGTCTTTGAATCGATGACCGTGTAGGCCAGGGCGCTCATCACACCGAAACCTTCTGTGCGGCCGGATGACCGGTCACTGCGAAGAACACGTCGTCGAGGTCCGGGGTATGGATGGAGAGATGCTCGACCGCGACATCGGCACTGTCGAGTTGATCGAGCAGTCGCCGTAGCGAGGCGACACCACCATCGCCGGGAACCTGGATGACGAGCTTCTCATCGTCACGTGAGCCTGCGTGGAACAAGTCCGCGGCGGCATGCAGCGCCTCGGGCGTCGCGAAGCGCAATTGGACATGCCCACCGGGGATGCGCCGCTTGAGCTCCTCGGCACTGCCCTCGGCGACGATCCGACCGTGGTCCAGAACCGCGATCCGATCTGCCAGATGGTCGGCCTCATCCAGGTACTGAGTCGTCAGCAGGATCGTGACGCCGTCGGCGACCAGCTCACGGATACTGTCCCACATCGTGCGACGGCTGCGGGGATCGAGCCCAGCCGTGGGCTCGTCGAGAAAGATCACCCGCGGTGACCCGACCAGGGTCATCGCCAGGTCCAACCGTCGGCGCATCCCGCCCGAATAAGTCGACACCGGCCGCCGGGCGGCGTCAAGGAGGTCGAAGCGGCCAAGCAGTTCGGTGACGCGCGCGGCTCCGGCGGCGCGGCCGAGGTGGTGCAGATCAGCCATCAATCGCAGGTTCTCGTCGCCGGTCATGAGCTCGTCCACCGCCGAGAACTGGCCGGTCACCCCAATCGCTGAACGCACCCCGTCCGGATCGGCGGCCACGTCGTGGCCGGCAACCTCTGCCTCGCCGCTGTCGGCCCGGATGAGAGTGGAGAGGATCCGCACGATCGTCGTCTTGCCCGCGCCATTGGGGCCGAGCAGGGCGAACACCGTGCCTTGGGCGACAGTGAGATCGACGTCGGTAAGCACCGCCGTCTGACCAAAGGACTTCGACAAGCCCAACACGCTGATCGCCGGCTGCGCTGGGCTCATCGCTGGCTCCGGTGGTCGGCTCGCTCGGGAAGCTCTCCGGCGGAGACCATCGCCGCCCTGCGGGCGTCCCATTCCTGCTGCATCCGTGGCATCTGTTCCACCAGGAAATCCGAGAATGCGGCCATCTCGAGCAGCACGGCGCGACGCTCGATGGAAGCGCCGCGGAGCACCTCCAAACCCTCGTGCGCCATCTCGCGCAGCTCCTGGTACTCGGAGACATCCATGCCGGTCGCGTGTGGCGAACTCAGGTCGATCCGCACCCGGTCCATCCGCTCGCCCGCGGCGCGTGTCCGGCGCAGCACGCGTATGGCTTCGGCCGTCTTGACCGCGCCGGCGATCGCGCTGCGGCTCGCCAACAGCGCATCGGCGAGTTCGTTGATGCTCTGATCCGGTGGATCGCAGACCGACAGGTAACCGATCAGGCGCCCGAGCATCGGCGGAAACCCATAGCGGCGGGCGTAGAACCGCCCCATGTGATCGGCGAAAGTCAGCTCTGCGTCGGTCGGCATGAGCCATAGATTACACAAAACGCTGAGATAACACAAATCTGTGCTATCTCAGGTTGGCTGAGCGCAGGCCCGTTGATCCCCGGCCAACGTCAGACCGCGAACAGCGGGTCTATCCGCGCACGGGCTGCGGGCCTGCAATCACGTGCCACGGCCCCCTGCGCTCGACCTTCTCGCCGACGTCACGTCTATTCGGCGGGTCGAGTAAGCGCTTACGGTGCAGTGGCAACACAACCGTCCGCGCGCCGGTGCGCGCGGCAACGTCGGCGATCGCCTCAGCTGGGTCACCGACGGCAAGCTCGTAGGAGACCTGGGTGGCACCGTCCAGCATGCGCCGTGCCGTCGTCAGCTCCTCGTGCGCAATCTTTTTCATCTCGAGGTTCCATAGCACCGTGCCCGACATGCAGCGCCCGCATCCGATCACGCGCTCGTGGATGGCGACCGTGAGCACCGTCAGCTCCTCGCACTCCGCCTCAGCGATCTCGTAGGCGTAGAGGAGCGCCGCCCGCCCCTCGCGGTTGTCCTCGAACCAGACCAGGACGGTCGTAGCTTCCTCGCCGTCAACCGCCAAAGTGCGCTCTCCGCTCAAGCACAGCCATAGTCAAATCGTATACCCGGCCCCGGGATTTTCCGTCGCTCCTAAGTCACGGGTCGGTCGCGGGTTCTGGTCTTCGGCGTGACGAGTCCGGTTTCGTAGGCGAGGACGACCGCTTGGACCCGGTCCCGGACGCCGAGCTTGGTGAGTATTCGGGTGATGTGGGTCTTGACGGTGGTTTCTCCGATGAACAGTTCGGACGCGATTTCGTTGTTGCTCATGCCGGTCGCGAGTAGCCGGAAGACTTCGAGTTCGCGCGGGCTGAGCTCGCTCAGCCCCGGGATCATGTCCGCTGGCGTGCGCGTCGCGGCGAACTCCTCGATAAGCCGTCGGGTGATGCTGGGCGCGAGCAGCGCGTCGCCGTTGCCGACCATGCGGACCCCGGCGGCGAGCTGGTCGGGTGGGACGTCCTTGAGCAGAAAGCCACTGGCGCCGGCGCGCAGCGCGTCGTAGACGTACTCGTCGAGGTCGAAGGTGGTCAGGATCAGGACGCGTGGGCTCGATTCACGGTTCTGCGCGAGGATCTGTCTGGTGGCTTCGATCCCATCGAGGTCCGGCATCCGTATATCCATCAGCACCACATCCGGGTGTAGCTCGCTGGCGAGCGTGACCGCCTCGGCGCCGGTGGAGGCCTCGCCGACGACCTCGATGTCCGGGTGTGTGGAAAGGATCATCCGAAAGCCCGCGCGGATCAGCTGCTGGTCATCTGCGATCACGACGCTGACCGTCATACGAGCGCTCTTTGTGGCTCTCGCGGCAGGCGAGCGGTCAGCGTTGAGCGCTGATCGGCGGCGATTTCAGCCGACAGCTCGCCACCGCAGTGCGCGACGCGCTCGCGGATCGCATCGGTTGGCCAGGCCGGTAGGACGGCACTCGGCGCGGCGACGCTCAGTGCAAGTTCGTGGTCGCTGCAGATGAGTGAGACGCTCACAGCGACGGAGGGGTCAGTGTCAGTGCAGGCGAGTGCCTCCTCCAGGATCCTGTAGACGGCCAGGTCCAGACCCGCGGTGAGCGTGCCCGGATCGCCGTCCACCACCAGCTCTACGCGCCGGCCGCGCATGCGAGTTCGCTGGATCAGCTTGTAGATCTGGTCGACTCCCGGGGCGGGCTCGCGCTCACTTGACTCGTCGGGATGGCGTAGCACCCCGAGGATGCGGCGCATCTCCGCCAGCGCGTTGCGTCCGTGCCGCTCGATCGTCTCCATCGCAGCGCTGGCGCCATCAGGGTCACGGTCAAGCTGAGTTCGCGCCGCCTCGGTCTGAACCACCATCGACGCGACCGACCGAGCGACGACCGCATGCAGCTCGCGCGCGATCCGCGAGCGCTCCCCCGCGACCGCGAGTCGAGCGCGATCCTCCTGCTCGGCGACGACCTGTCCGGTGCTTCGCCGCAACTCCGCGTTCAGCGTCCGGCGCGCCTGAATGAAGCGCCCCGCACACCATGCGGCGATCAGGACCAATGCCGCGCCACCGACATCCCAGAAGTCACCGCGCCCCACCGTGACAGCGCTCAATACCGTGCCGCCGAGCAGCAGCACCAGCCCAATCCAGGCACGACGGCGGTCCGCCCAAGCGGCGACCGCGTAAGGAACAACGACCAGGAAGTAGGCCGCGATCAGCGGGAGGCTCTGGGGCGGGACGAGGAAGGCATGCATCACGGCCGCCAGCACACCGGCAACGCCGGCGAACAACAGCGGAGAGCGGCGGCGCCAGAGGATCGCGACCGCTAGGCCCGCCACCACAATGACGTTGAGCGCGAGGGCTCCGTGGCGGTCGCCGCTTGCGATCAACTCGGTCTCGAAAACGGCCAGCAGCGCGCCGGCGAGTAGCCGCTCCAGCCAGGGCCGCCGCGCCACACGGCCGCCACGATCGTCAGCGAGCCGATGGTCGTCCGATACAGCGGGGGTCGGCGCGTCGCGGACGGGGAGACTGTCATTAAGCGGAATCCGCGCGCAGACCTCAAATCCGCCCTCGGCACGCGCCGCCGCACGGAACTCACCGCCGTACAGCGCAACCCGTTCGCCCATGCCGACAAGCCCATGTCCGGAGCCGCCGGCGGGAGTCTCGCCGCGACCCGGTCCGCGGCCGGTGTCACGCACCGCCAGCTCGAGCTCGTCGGCGCCGATACGCACTTGCACCTCGGAGCGTGCCGGGCCGGCGTGCTTGATCGCATTGGTAACGGCCTCCTGCACGAGCCGGTAGGCGACGAGGTCAAGACTCGGAGAGAGTGCCTCTGGCCGGCCGCTGACACTCAGAGTGACCGGCAGCCCGGCGGCGGCCGCGCGATCCGCCAAGACGCCGAGCTGCGAGAGACCGGGCGTCGGAGCGCCCTGGATCTCATCGCTGTGCCGCAGCACGCCCACGATCCGTCGGAGCTCGACAAGCGCATCGCGCCCGGCACGCTCGACGACCGCCAGCGCGTCCCGTGCCGCATCCGCGTCACTACCGACGATCGTTCGCGCGGCGCTCGTCTGCACCACCATCACCGTCAGACAGTGCGCGATCACGTCGTGCAGCTCCCGTGCGATCCGGTTGCGTTCCTCTGCGGCCGCGCGGGCTGATCGCAGCGCGTGCTCCTGATTCAACCGCTCCGCTGTCTGCTGCAGCTCGCCGGTGAGTTCGGTTTGAGTTGCGAGTGCCCATCCGAATCCGAACGGCAACAGACCGAAGAGCGCCCATGCCCCCAGCACCGTGCCGACCGATCCCGCTGGAGGGGGTGGCGGGGCATAGCTGATGATTACGGCCGCAACCAGCCAATAGGCGGAAGAGATCGCCCATACGCGCACGCTCCGCTGGGCTCGACCGCGCTGTCCGAGCAGATAGAAGTTCAGCGCGATCGCGGCCGCCTCGAATGAGCCGTCCCCGTTGTACCCGGTGGCCAGCACGAACACGATCAGACCCGAGATCGCCACCAACGTCGAGACCAGAGGCTCTATCCGCCGCCACGCAACGCTGCCCATCAACATGACCAGCGACACAACCGCGACTGCATCGAGAGTCTCGTGCGGCTGCGATGACGCATCCAGCAGCGCCCCCACGATCCCAACCACGGCGACGCCGCGATCCACCAGGACTGGATTGATCCGACCAAGTCGCGACATGAAACCCCGGTCCCCGCCCATCAACGAAAGCTACCGCCCGCACCGCGGCAGCGCATCATCCGAACCGACGAGCCCGATCCGACAAACGTCGGATCGCCGCTCCGCTCCAATCGTCCGAGAGTCCACACCGAATCGCCCGCGGAGCTGACGACAAATGAACCAACAGGTGAAAGGCTCCCCGATCGTCCGACCGAAATACGCCAGAAGCGCCGAGCGGTCACCATTCCCTCAACTGAACGGGAGCACCATGTCCAATCAATTCCATCGTCTCGCCCGCAACCGCCAGACGTTCGTCGTCCTCCTCGTCGCGGCCGTCGCGTTCTTCTTCGTCGGAAACATCGGCGGCAAGGGTGGCAACCCCTCCTGGCTGCTGGCGCCGATCTGCCTGCTGCTGATGATCGCGCTCTGGATCGACGCCTCGCGGCAGAAGCGACGGGAGCAGCGCGGCAGCCGCTGACCGCGATCTCGCTCGTGCGTGATCGTCGCAGGTGACGCCTGTTTCATCTCTCGTCGCGTGCGCGTTGAGTTTCGGGGGCATGCAGCCTGCTGCTGAACTCACATGCGAGGTGCGTGGTTATGCGGTTCAGGGTCACTCTGACGGCGTCAGCCGTGCCGGTGGGGACCGGCAAGCCCAAGCCGACGATGAACATGGCGTAGGCCAGCGTCCTCCCAAAACCGCGCTTCATTTTCCGGACGATATCTGCGGCATGAGTCCATCGGCGTCAGCGGCTGGCAGCCCGCGGCATCAGCGCGATGGCTCTGGTGTTTTAACCACTGACAACCGGTCGCCGGATAGGATGCCATCGCGTCAAAGGCGGAACCACAAAGGCGTTCCGCATCAAAATGGGGGATTTTGATGACCAGTCGTTTCCGCGTGCCAAGACCGCTTGGAGCGCTTCTCGCTTGCACTATGGCCGTGTTGGGAATGCTGATCTGGACAGGATCAGCCCTAGCGCGGGGTCATGCCAACGATCCGAATACCGCAGTTGTTTCCGTTCAGTCCAGCCCATACGGTCAGGTGCTAGTCGTCGGTGGGCAGGGCGCCGGATACATTCCCGGCACCTCAACCACTCCAGCGAGCTTCGCCTACCCGTCGGGTTCGACGCTGTATTACCCGACGATCGACCCTCCTGCGTCCGGGTTCTTCTTCCATCCGGGGTGCACGACGGTGCCGTTCACCGGTACGACGTTGGACGGGCCAGGGCCCATTTCATGCACGGGGTCCGAGACTGACGAAACCGCCGATTGGCCGGCGTTCACAACTGATCGTCCGCCGGTGGCAGGGCCGGGAGTGAACCGCTGGCTACTTGGCATGGTCTACCGTCCCGACCTCGGTACCTTCCAGGTCACATACGCTGGCCATGCGTTGTATCTGTTCGTACCTGCTGCGTTCGCCCCAGGGGGAAACCCATACTTCGGCGCGAACTTCGTTGAGACGGTCGCACCGCTGCCGCCATGGCATACGGACTGGTACCTGATCGATCGCGACGGACTCCCTGCGACAGGTCCGGCGATGCTCGAGCCCCAGTACCCGCAGCCGGGGATCAGCGACTACACGTCGACCGTTCTGTCTGTTGGGATGCTGCCCGGGATCGGTGGGGTGCCGGTCAGCGTCTACTCGTTCAGCCGGGACAGCCGGTGGCAGAGTCGGTGCTACGGGGCATGTGCGCGGGACTTCATGCCTGTGCTGACCGACGGCGCGCCGACCGAGGCTACGGGCGTGAACGCAGGTGCCGTGGGCGTCATTCGTCGGTTCGACGGGACCCATCAGGTCACCTACGACGGCCACCCGCTCTACACCTACAGCCAGGAGCAGCCGATAACCGCCCCGACTACCAGTGGGTATGGCTCGGCCGGCAACGGCGACGGCGTCCACGCCTTCGGCGGGACATTCACCGCTGTAACTCCGTAAGCGCACGTGCTGCACGGGGCAACCGCCCCTCAGCGACCCTGACGATCCCTCTCCCATCCCCGCCGTGCTGCGGGGGTGGGAGAGCGCGTCCGCAGGCCGACACTCGGGGCGGCGGAATCGGAGTCCTACGGATGCTCATGCGCCACACGGTCTCAGCGGCGGTGCTGGGCCGAAGCAGTTGATGACGCCTCAAGCTCCCGCAGCGGCCTGGAGCTATGTCCCCGAGTGGGTCCCGTCCGTCAATAACTCGAGCGTCCGGCGGGCGCCCTGTTCGTGGAGCGACCGCAAAGCCGTCAGGTAAGCACTCGACGAAGCGCTCGTTCGACGCTAGGCCGCCGAAAAGATCTGGGCTCTGCAGGAACGCCGTCGGGTCCGACGCCTGACGCGCTGCGCGTGCCATGACCTCGTCACGACGGCGGTCGACGACCTCGATGAGGTGACCCTGCTCATCCACACCTTCGGCGTAGCGTGCCCAACTCGCGACGATCGCCGCCGAGAACTCGATTGGGCCGCCCGCCGACAAGCTGGTAGCGGACCACCGGCAGAAGCCACTTTGGGATCCGGTCGGAGCTTTCCGCGCAGAGCCGGGCGATCGTGTCGCGAATCTCAGGGTTGGAAAAGCGCTCGAGCAACTGCTCCTTGTACGCAGCCAGGTCTACGCCCGGCACGGGGTCGAGCGACGGAGTGGCCTCCTGGTCCATGTAGCCACGCAGGAACCGTCGGAAGAGCGGGTCCTGCGCAGCCTCATGCACGTACGTATAGCCACAGAGATAACCGAAATAGCCCAGTCCTTGGTGACTGGCGTTGAGCAAGCGAAGTTTCATCAGCTCGTACGGCGCCACATCGGAGACAACCTGCACCCCGACATCCTCGAGCGGCGGCCGGGACAGGTTGAAAGAGTCCTCGAGTACCCACTGCGTGAACGGCTCGCATACGACCGGCCATTCGTCGTCGATCCCGAACCTAGCGGCAATCTCAGCGCGATCCTCATCTGTGGTGACCGGCGTGATCCGATCGACCATCGAGTTCGGAAACCGCACCTCCTGTTCAATCCATGCTCCGAGCCCGGGGGTCCGCAGCCCGGCGAATGCGGAGAACGCCTCCCGCGCGAGCGCGCCATTGCCTGGCAGGTTGTCGCAGGACATGATCGTGAAAGGTTCGCGTCCGGTGCTGCGGCGCCGCTCGAGCGCGGCGGTGACGAGGCCGAAGACAGTCTGTGGGATCGCGTCGGGTTCCAAGTCGCCGACGATGCCCGGCGCTTCCGGGTTGAATCTGCCTGTCACATCATCGATCGCGTAGCCACCCTCCGTGATCGTGAGCGACACAATCCTCGTCGCGTCATCCGACAAGGCGACGCACCACCGCCTCGGCGTTGTCAGGTGCGTACAAATAGTCGATGATCGAGCCGACCACCCGGGGCTCGTAGTCGCCGCCGGCGTGCTTCAGAACAAGCGTGTAGAGGTGGTCCTGCGCGGTCAGTGTCTTCTGCATCGCACGGTCCGCGGGCATCACGCCGACGCCGCAGATCGCCCAGTCGCGCGCATGCCCTGCGTTCAGCAGAGATTCGACGTACATGGCCTGGTGGGCACGATGAAAGCCGCCGACCCCGAAGTGCACAATCCCGGCCGTGACCATCTGACGGTCATAGGTGGGAACGGGAACGCGCGCGCCTAGCCGCGCAAGCGAGTCGGTTCGCAGCGAGAGCAGCTCCATGTGCTGCGCTGGAAGATCAGCTCGCATCGCGTGCCTGACCCTCTGAAGGGTCATCAGACGGTATTTCGGTGCCGCGCGGCTCGCTGCCTGCGATTACCGCCTCAGCTTCGCCACCGCTCCCGCGTCGGCACCGCCAGCCCCGGTGGGAGTGGCGAACCTGATCGCCTCCGTCGTCTCGGGATCGAAGAATCGAAGCCGGCTCGGGTCGATGTGAAGCCGGACCGCCTCGCCGGCTCTCACCGACGCCCTCGCTTCCATCCGCGCGATCCCCGCGCCGCCTCGGTTGATCGTCCCCTGACCGAGGCCCTCCGCGTCGTCGTCGCGGGCGCCTTTAACCTCGACGGCGCGCGCGTCCGTCGTGAAATGGATCAACTGTTCTGACCCAAGCGCCTCGACCAGCTCGACCCGACCCTCTAGCGCGCAACCCGACCGCAACGTCGTCGTGGTCACCAGGCCGCAGCCCTCCGAGATCCTCGGGGCGAATCCCGAGCACGACCGGTCGTCCCGCATACGCGTGCAGATCCGGCGCCTCGATTAGGACCGACTCGGGCAGGTCAACCCGTTGTGAGCCGACGATCACGGCCCGTGCCCCGTCCGCGATCGTCGCCTCGAAGAGGTTCATCGGCGGCGAGCCCATGAACCCAGCCACGAACAGGTTACGCGGGTGGTCGTAGACGACCTGTGGCCTGTCGCACTGCTGCAGGACACCTGCGCTCAAGACCGCGACCCGGTCACCCATCGTCATCGCTTCGACCTGGTCGTGGGTGACGTAGAGCGTCGCGACGCCGAGCCGTCGCTGGATGCGCGCCACCTCCGCGCGCATCTGGACGCGCAGTTTCGCGTCGAGGTTGGACAGTGGCTCGTCCATCAGGAACACGCTCGGTTCGCGAACGATCGCTCGCCCCATTGCGACCCGCTGGCGCTGGCCACCGGAGAGCTGGGCGGGCTTGCGGTCAGCCCAGTCGGTGAGTCCGAGAAGTCCCATCGCCTCGTCGACTCGAGCCGCGATCTGGTCTTTGGGCATGCGGCGCAGCTTCAGGCCGAAGCCGATGTTGTCGCGTACGGTCATGCTCGGATAGAGCGCGTAGTTCTGGAACACCATTGCGATGTCGCGTTCCCTCGGCTCCACCTCATTGACCACGCGTCCGCCGATCTCGATGGTGCCCGCGGTGATCTCTTCGAGCCCCGCGACCATGCGCAAAGCCGTCGTCTTGCCGCAGCCGGACGGTCCGACGAGCACCATGAACTCGCCGTCCTCAACGCTGAGATCGAGGTCGAACAACGCCTGGAAGCCGTTTGGATACACCTTCGAGACGCTGTTGATAGAGACGCTGGCCATTACTCTCCTTATCGAACGGCTGCTGGTCCGCGGGTCACTTGAGCGCCCCCAATGACAGCCCTCTGACTAGCTGCTTCTGCGCGATCCATCCGGCGAGGATCACCGGCAGACACGCGAGCGGTGGCTGCGGCCGCGAGCCGCGCCCAATACTCGCCTTCGCTTTGCAGGAAGCTCACGAGGAAGACCGGGACGGTCGGTCCTTTTGTTGCGGTCAGGAAGTACGCGAAGAAGAACTCGTTCCAGGTGAAGATCACGCAGATCAACGCCGTCGCCGCGAGCCCGGGCATCACGATCGGCAGGATCACTCGCCTCAGTTCGACGTACAGGCCGGCGCCATCGATGCGAGCAGCCTCCAGCAGCTCACGCGGGACCTCCAAAAGGAATGAGCGAATCATCCAAACTGCCAGCGGCAGGTTGAAGCCCGTGTAGAGAATCACGAGCGCCCAGTCGTTATCGAGCAGCCCGGTGTGCAGCGCGATGATGTAGATCGGGACGATCGCGGCGACGTACGGCAGCATCTTCGTCGAGAGGAAGAAGAACAGCGTGTCGCGCCACCGCTTGATCGGGCGGACCGACAGCGCGTACGCGGCCGGTAGTCCGAGCGCCAGGACCAGAACCACCGAGACAAGGCTCACGAACACCGAGTGCAGGAACGGCGGTCCCGCCCCGCTCGAGAACACCTGCGAGAACTCGGACAGGGTCGGGTGGAAGACGAACCGCGGCGGATCGGTGTAGGCGTCGCCCTCCTTCTTGAACGAGGTGAGCACCATCCAGAACACCGGGAAGAACAGGATGATCGCGAGCAGCCAGGTCACCATCGACCAGAACCCACCGACCGCGCGGCGTCGGGTCAGGAGCTTGCGACGAGGTGCTTGTCCCTTTGTCACTGTGGACATGGCTATGCCAGTCCCTCAGCGGCAGTGAACAAGCCTGATAGCAGCCGCAGCGTGATCGTCGCGACGATCTCTGTACCGATCACGACGATCACGCCGGCTGCCGCCGCTTCGGACACGTTGAACTGCTGGAACGCGAGCTCGTAGATGTAGTACGGGAGGTTCGTTGTGGCGCTGCCGTGGCCGCCGCCTCCTTGGGTGAGCACGAAGATCTCGCCGAAGGTCTGCAGCACGTAGATGGAGCCGAGCAGCATCCCGAGCTCGATGTAGCGCCGCAAGTGGGGGAACGTGATCGACAGGAACGTCTGGATCGCGTTGGCCCCATCCACACGCGCGGCCTCAAGCGACTCAAGCGACTCGCTCTGCAACCCGGCAAGGACGATGAGCATCATGAACGGCGTCCACTCCCACACGAGCACGGCGACGACCGTGGGTGTCGCGTAGGAGCCGATCCAGTTGACCTGGTGAACGCCGAACGGGCCGAGGATCCAATCCAGCAGACCGAAGATCGGGTCGAAGACCGTCGTCTTGAAAAGCAGTGCCGTCGCGACCGGCATCACCAGGAACGGCGTGATCAGCAGCGTCCTGACAACCCCACGTCCGAAGAACTTGCGATTCAAGAGGATCGCCAGCGACGTGGCCAGCAGCATCGAGAGGATCACCGCCGAGCCGGTGATCACAACCGTATTGAGGATCGCCGAGCGGAAGTTCGGATCGGTGAAGACGAGCTTGTACTCGTTCAGGCCGGCCCACCGGTTCGAGCCCGGCGTGAGTGTGTTCCAGCTGCGAAGGCTGTACCAGATCGTCACCAGGAACGGGATCTGGGTGACGATGATCATGTAGATCAGCGCCGGCATCAGCGGCGCACGTCGCACCCAGGCGCGCCGCCCAGTTAGGGCCTTCGGCGCGGGACCTGTCGGTCTCGCCGAACGCCGCCGACGCCACCCGCGGACCGTGGGGTCCGCGGGCAGGTCGGTGGTTGTCAGTGCTTCAGCCATGCGTAACCGTTGATCTGTGCTGTTCGCGTATCACGCAGACTTCCAACTATCCAGCGACTACTTGAGCAAACCTGCTTGCTTGACGGTGGTCTCCGCGTCCGACTGTGACGTGGTGATCGCCTGCTGCACCGACTCAGTCCCGGCGATCGCCGCCGAGATCTGGTTGGACACCTCGGTCCCGAGTGCGATGAACCATGGCTCGTCGACGAACTGCACGCCGGTGTACGGGATCTTCACGCTTGGCAGCGTCGGATGCAGTGGCTTGGCGCCGTTGATCGACGCCAAGGTGATACCGGCGAACGCCTTCGCTGCCTTCTTGTACTGGGGCAGCGCGTAGGTTGAGTACCGAGTGCCCGGGTTGATGTTCGCCCAGCCCAGCTTCGGGCCGCTCGCCTTCAGGTACTGCTTGCCCGTCGCCCACTCGATGTACTTCAGGGCCGCGGTCTCGTTCGGGTCGCCCTTCGGGATGCTCAGCGACCAGGTGTACAGCCACCCTGATGGAACGCCGGCAGCGCCGGTCGGCGAGCCAGTCGGCGCGTACGCATAGCCCGTGTCGGCGCCAACCTTCGGGTACGTCGTGGTGATCAGGCCAGCCGCGACGGTGGCGTCGTACCACATCGCAGCCTTGCCCTCACCGTAGTCGCTCTCGCATTCGGTGAAGCCGTCGTTCGACGCGCCGGACTCGCCGTCGCTCTTGACCAGGTTGACATAGAAGTTGATCGCGGCCGCAGTCTTGGGCGAGCTCAGCTGCGGCTGCCACTTGCTGTTGAACCACGACCCACCGGCGGTGTTGATCACCGTGTCGAGCGCCGCGAGATTCTCGCCCCAGCCCTCCTGGCCGCGCAAGCAGATGCCCGCGACACCCTTGGACGGGTCGTTCAGCTTCGCCGCGATCGCCGCAACCTGCTTCCAGGTCGGGTGCAGCGGCATCGTTACCCCGGCGGCCTTGAGCAGGCTCTTGCGGTAATAGAGCATCGAGGACTCGCCGTAGAACGGCACACCGTAGAGGCTGCCCTTGTAGCTCAGCGAACTTGCGATCGGCTTCAACAGATCCTTGATGTCGTAGCTCTTGTCAGCCGTCAGCGGCTGCGTGAGATTCACGAGCCAGCGGTTCTTGGCCCAAATCGGCGTCTCATAGTTGGAGATCATCACCACGTCGAACTCGTTCGCGTGGGTGGTGATGTCGGTCTCGATCAAGGAGCGTTCGTTGTTCTCGTTCAGAGTGTCGTACTTGACCTTGATCCCGGGGTTCTGCTTTTCGAACTGGTTGGTCAGCTTCTCAATGTTGAGCATGTTCGAGTTCGAAACGACCGCAACCCGAACGGTCGTCGACGACGACGCCTGATGTGCAGCTGACTTCGCTGACCCGGTACTCGTACCGACGGCGAGCGCCGCCAGCGCCGCTACGGTGCCGGCCGCGGCGACAACACGCGCCCGCGAACCCGCCCGGCCCGGCCTGTCTGCCCTGCGCTTGAGTGACACCTCTGTCTGCCTCCTTGTCCAAAACGCGCTGTGAGGCCACCAGACGGAGCCTGGTCTGCCGCCGAGGCGACTCGAGCCTGACCGTCTTGGATCACCCGAGCCGCCGTCAGTCGGCGAAACCAGAGACCGCTCGTTTGAGCGCCTCCTATCTCTCTCGTGCTCAACGTTACATTTGCTGCCCACAAAAGTCAAATTATGTGTGCTCTCGATCTCATATGCGCTCAAATGAGCGCTCGCGACGAGCTGCGAGACAGGCTCAGCGCCGCGACCCGCCTGCAGAGACGGCGAATCCGGCTGCAGCTCGGGTCTAGGTGGCAGCGAGCAAGGCGCGCGCAAGCGAGCCATGCGTGATAAGCGTCGTCATGAGATGCCCCCGCACCGCCGCGATAACGGCCGCGACTTTCTCGCCGCCGTAGGCAATCGCGACGATCTCAGGCACCGGCGTAGACGGCTCGGCGTCGATTCCGATGACCCGCTCGCTGAGAGGCGTGTCGACCTGGTTCCCGTCAGCATCCAGCTGCATCCCTGCCATCTCGCAGACTGCTCCGGCGGCCCGGGCCTCCTCGTATTCCTCGGGACTGATGGCGTCGACGACGGTCGATTGTCCCGGCATCCAGGCGCCGACGGTCGACGATCGCCTTCGTCAGCTCATCGAATTTGGCCATTGCGCGCGCCACCTCCGGTTGCATCCGTAGCGACCTTGCCGTCTCCGCCTCGGGAACGATCATCGGCGCGTAGAAGTAATAGGCAGGCCCGCCGGCGATGCGAGCGACGTCCCTGACCAGATCGATCGAGCTCTCGTCGACGTCCGGTCGCGATAGCGCCCCGCGTCAGCTGCACGACGGCACACGGCGCCATCTCGCGTAGGAACGAGCGCATCGCGAGAGCGTCCGCGACCAGGACAGTCCGAGCACATCGTCACTCTCGACGATCTCCGTCGAGCAAGCCGGCCGCGACGCGGCCGAGGTTGGCGCGGAGGATCGGCATCGTCCCCCTCGGGAGAGTCGACCACCAGACACCGGCGAAGCCCAAGCCTGGAGGAAAGCTCGACCGAAAGGGCAAGGTCGATATCCCCGTCGTAGTGGAACTCGATGCGGACAAGTCCGCTGCTACGAGCGCGGTCAAGGGTGCGCGCAACCTTGAAGCGACTGAGGCCGAGCTCCGCGGCGATGTCGCTCTTGCTGGCCCCGTCGATGTAGTAGCGCCGCGCGATCTTCGCCGCAAGGACGGTCTGTGCGGGTCCGGAAGTCGGCGTTCTTGAAGCTGCCATCAGTTGTGCCGATCAGTGCCGCTCATTCGAGCGCAAAATAGCTGACGTTGTCCAGATTGACATTTCGGGTCGATCTCTCTTTGGGCGCGAATAGAAATAGATTGGAGAGCCCGAATGAGCAAGCATACGCTCATATGAGCGGTTGAGGAGGCGCTGCCCAGCTCGACAGACCGAACGAGAGCGCTTGACGCGCGCCAACTGAGAAGCGCTCAGGCGTCGATTCCGAGCGTCACCCGCAACTGCGCTGAGTGCGTCGAGAGCCATCGCCGGGTGTCCCGTGCGGACTGTCGCCCACCACCGAGCCAGAATCGCCCGAAGGTCTCGTGACCTGATTCCACTGCGTCCCGCACGATCTGGAAACACCAGTCATGACAAGGCACCAGCGCGTCGACCAACTCCTCGCGCTGCCGGGCGGTCGCGCCGTAGGCATCAGCAAACAGGCCCACTCTCGCTAGCGACCGCGCGCCGACCTTCGGTCGATCAAGGTCGATCTCCAGCGGCGCCCACAGACGCACGGCGCCCGCGAGGTCCCAGCCGACGCAGCCTGGGCCGGCGAGGTCGAAATCAATTAGTGCTACTGCCCGTCCATTCGCAAAAATGATGTTGTCGAGGTTGGGATCGTTGTGGCAGACGATGCCTCCACGGAATCGCCGGGGGAGCGGGTGCGGCCAGTTGTAGCCGTCGAAGTCGAAGCTCGCTGACCGCGCGGTGGTAGTCGCGGAGAAGGTGCGCGACGCTGACCAGCGCCGCGTCGCTCAGTGCCCAGGGCGGGTATGGCTTGAGAACCGCGCGCCCAGGCACATAGGACAAGACCTCCCGTCCGCGATCGTCTATCCCCAGATAGCGCGGCGCGCCGTCAAAGCCGATTCGCTCCAGGTGGTCGAGCAGCGCTCGAGTCGCGTCGCTGGTTGGCCGCAGCGGACGGCGGACCGTGTCACCGACCCTCGTCACAAGGCCAGCGTTAGTGGTTCCCCCAGGGAGGACCTCCTCGAAAACCTCAACGCGCACACTCATCGGCGACTCTCGCGCTAAACGGAAGCCAATCGAAATCGGTCACCCGAGCCAGCGGACTTCCGGATTCTAAGCCATGGGCACCTCCCCTAGGAAGCGACGTAATGCCCACTTCATGGTTCATGCTCAGGATCACGCCGGCCGGCGGCGGTCAGCTCACGATGAGCACGGCGGCAACGAACGCGAGATATGCGCCGATGATCAGCGCACCGTGTGCGCGATGCAAACCGCTACCGACGTACGCGCACACCAACGTCACAGCCGTGAGACCGAGATACCACCCGGCGACGAGGGCTCCTTGCCCCGAGGGCGCGCCCAGCCCAACTATGACCCCAGGGAGGAGCAGGCCGCCGGTGACGTTAATGGCGTTGCTGTTCAGGGCGATACTGAGCGTCGCCGCACCCCTTCCACGAACCGCGAGATAAAGCGCCGAGACCGCGTTAGGGAGGCTTGTGACACCCGCAAGAACCAGGGCGCCGGTCACGATCTCGGGAACGTGGTCCCTGGTGCCGAGCGTCGATGCCGTGACCTCCATCGCGACGCTGGCGCCGACCACCACCGCCGTGGCGCACACGGCAACCGTCACGTCGAGCGGTCCCGCTCGCATCGGATGGATCGCCGGCTCAAGCTCCTGACCCTCCTCAACGATGGCCGCTGAGAGCCACCGCACCCAGCCCTGCGGCAAACCGAACCTCCCCAATAGCTGCCCACTGACACCAGAGACGGCCAGATATGGCGCCAACACACATGCGGCAACGAGCAACCCCACGCCAGGCCCCGGACCGCCGAGCACGACAGACAGGCACACGGTCGCGATCAACATGGCGACCGTCCCCTCAAGAACGATCACCCGCCGATGCAAACGAATCCCGCCCGCAACCACTGCGCTGACCCCGAGCAGAGCCGCGAGATTGAACACGTTGGAACCGATCACGACCCCCGCCCCAATCCGCGCGTGATGACCGAGCAACGCCGTCACACTCGCCGTGATCTCCGGGGCGTCCGCCGCCAACGCCGCCAACATCCCAAGCAGCACCTCAGACAACCCGAGCCTCGCACCGATCCGCTCCAGTCGAGACACCAACAGCCAACTCGTCGCGAGACTGACCGCAGCAGCCAAAACGAACACAACCACGAGCAGCACATCAGACACGACCGATTACCCCAAGACGGCACGCCCGGGGCGGCGCTTCGCGGATCGAGTCACTGCCGATTGATGAGCGTCTAGATGCATGACAACGTCCCGTGAGGGCACGCCGACCAGACTTCCCGGCTCACCAGACCCAAAGTATCCCGTATCGATCGACCGCGCACTAAACCGCCGCGGACGCTAACCGATCACCTGCGCTGATCTAATCGCGCCGGCCGGATGCGATCGTACGGGAAGCCTCCGCCTCCGGGGTGGTGCAACCCTCAAGGTTGCGACGTAGTACGCCGATACAGCGGACCATGACAAGGTTTAGCTTTGCACATCTCCAAAATGCTCTACCCCGGACAGCGACATCGCGGGTGGGTCGGGGGTCGACCGACCTCATCGCTGCCAGTTCTCGAGTCTTGAAACGCGACGATGGTCAGGGGCTGACCGAGTACGCGCTCATCATGCTGCTGATCGCGATCATCTCAGTCGGAGCCGGCGGATTCCTCGGCGGCCGGGTGACGTCGGGATTGAGTACGGTTGGCAGCAGCATGTCCTTGAGCCGAGTGGCGACAACCGGCACGCAGTCCGCTCCGACAACGACCACGCCCACGACAACCACGACGTCCACGACAACCACCACGTCCACGACAACCACAACACCCGGGCATAGGCACGGGCGATGACACCCGCCACGTTCACGACAGCCACAACACCCGGGCATAGGCACGGGCGATGACCGCGTCGCGCGGCCGACGGTCGCGCTCGTGACACAGGCAGCCCGAATGCCGACAGTCGATCGGGAGATCAGCGGCGCCGAGTATTCAGCAGCCGCGACTCTGCGGGCCGCCCTGCGGCGGTTCGAGAAGGAGAGCGCTCAAATCCTGCGGGGCCATGGCCTGACCGCCGAACGCTACGAGCGCTTCTAGCGATCAGGGCCAGGACCCAGGAGAGCCGCCGACCGACCACCGCTGAACTGTCCGACGACCTTCAGCTCGCGCACAGCAGCACCACCCAACTAGCCCGCCGCGCCGAGGATGCCGGTCTGCTTTCCCGAGGCGTTTCCAGCAGGGACGCGCGGGTTCGCTACCTCGCCTTGACCGAGGCAGGTGCGGCCGAGCTGGCCGCCGCCGCCTCGGAGCTTGGCCCCGAGCGTCAGCGTCTCATCACGATGCTCCGCGCGCTCTGACTTGAGCGTCGCAGAAGTCTGAGAACCTGCGGGGCGCCTCGCCCAAGGAAGCATCGTCAACCTAGCAGCGAAGCTTCAGAAGTGTGTGAGCCATTTGACGGCCGCCTCGAAGGTTCACGGTACTCACTAACGCACGCCGTCAGCTGTCGTGTGGCGAGCGCGGCGGGGGTTCGGGCGCCGGGTCATCGCCGTTAACGCCGTCTGGTGGTGAGTCCTGGTGCACTGTCTCCCCTCGCCACAGGCGCGCGTAGTTAGCTGTGATCCTCGCCCTTGCTCTGGCGACCTCGTGCAGTAGCTTGTCGATCGGGCGGTTGTGCTCCATGCCCCGACTTTATACCCAGAAACCTTACGTCGTAAAGTACGACCGGTGGCGCGTTTGAACTCCGCTGCGCCTGCCCGAGATCAGGCACATCAACCGCTGAGCCGTGGGGTGATTCTCGACGGTGCGATCGCGCTGATCGAACGCGACGGGCCTGCCTCGCTGAGCATGCGGCGCCTGGGCTCAGAGCTGGGGGTTGAGGGCATGGCGATCTACCACCACTTCCAGGGTCGCGACGAGCTTCTGGCCGCGATGGGCGACCGGCTGCTCGAGCCGCTGCACGAGCTGGAGCTCGGAGATGACTGGCGTGACGCATGCCGGCGGTTCGCGATCGCGCTGCGTGACATCGCCGTCATCCGGCCGGCGACTTTCCAGCTTCTCGGGCTGCAACCGCTAGACACGAGGGCAGCCCTTGAGCCTGTGGAACGGCTCTTGGCGTGCTAGTCGGCGTCGGTTTTGGCCCAGCGGAGGCGCTTGGGACTTACCGCGCGACGGTCAGCTACGCCCGTGGCTACGCCCTGGCGGAGGCGACCGGTTTCACGGTCGACGCGTCTCGGCCGGCCGGGCGCGAGCGGCTCGCGGCCCTTCCCCTGTCCGAGTTTCCGATCCTCGCCGGGCAAGCCGGCGAGCTCGCCAAGCTCGATGCGGACTCGGCCTTCACACTCGGTCTTGACGCGCTGCTCTTCGGCCTCGGCGGGCCGGCATCGGGCTTCTCATCAGTACCGCTACCGGGATCGACTGACCCCCGAGGGTGCCTGCGGCGGTTTGCGGCTGTTACGGAAATCCCGCCAATGCCGACTTCGTCAAGTTCGCACCGTCAACCTTTGCGGCTGTTTCCGGACGTTCCCTTGACCTTTGCTTGACCCGAAGCGGCTCGAGCGGCCCGCCGAGGTCGCCTGGGTCGAGCAGATGAACGTAAGTGCGGAGCGTGAACGCAGCGGAGTGATGCCCGAGCCAGTGCTGAACCTGAACCGCGGTGCGGCCGGCCGCGAACATGCGCGACGCAACGGTATGCCTGAACGTATGGAACCCGGCCCACTCGACACCGGCCTCAGCGCACGCAGGCCGCAACACCCGGTTGTATAGGTGCGCGGATCGTATGGCCGCCCGGTAGGGCTCGCGAAGGCGAGCCCCTCGCCCGTGGTGCGGTTGGGGTGTGCTCTGAGTAGGTCGGCGGTTTCCAGTCGAGATCGGAAGATCGCGGCGCGCGTGAGTGGACTTCAGTGGCCCGACGACGACCTGCCCGAGCCCCTTCTGGGCGCGTGACCTCTGCCGTGCCTTCACAGTCGGATGCGCCCCGTTGAGCTCAAGGTCTTGCACCCGCAGTGCGACCAGTGCCTCGGAGCGACGAACCCCTGTCGCTGCGAGCGGCTCGAACATGACTCGGTGCGACGGATGGATCAGCGATACGACCAGCTCCATCGTCTCGACCTCCTCCCCGTCCTGCTTGATCCCGTGGGAACGGTCGTGGCAGCTCGTCGTCCTCTATGCACCCGGGGGCGGTGCGGCAGCGCAGCACCGACCAGCGGGTTCGTGCAGCAGATCACCCTCGCGCCTTGCAGTCGCAAGACACGCCCGCAGCGGCGCGAGCGCATTGCGGACGGTCTTGTCGGAGAGCGTGCCACCGACGCTGGCCCGGCTGCGTGACCAGCCAAGCGATGAACTCGGATACCTGCTTCGGCCGGATCTCAGACAGCCGCATATCGGCCTTGAAGAACCTCGAGCGCGTAGCGCTCGAGCAGCGCCGATACTCGGCTCTGGTCTCGTCGCGAAACCCTCGTTTGCCGGTGCCCTGGTAGGTCGACCCACGCCCGAGCGTACTCGTGGAGCAGCGGATCAGCGCCGCCGCGCGCCTGTTGCTCTCCGGCAATCCGGGCATTCCTCACGCTGCGCGTCACGGTGGAGTCCCTGCGCGTGCCCGCGACTTAGTTTTGACTGCCGCTGAGCGAGGCGCCTCCCCTCCCTGGCGCTTCTCCATGCTTCCAAAGGTCGTCGTCCTACTGTCGTGCACAACCACGTACGCACAGTCACAACGCGAACCACGAGCACACTCCTTGACGTGGCGTCGGTAAATCCCGGGCGTGGCGGTCTTGGTCAGCTTTGCGGACATAACACTCGACCCCATTAGACCAGATGGCCTGGCAGATCTCGTCATGTGGTTTGCCAGTTCGCGGGCCGCTAGAGGCGTGCCTGGTGGCGAAGGAGCAGTCCGGTGGGCCGAGTGAAACATCCGGACCGCGAGCAATCGCCACGTGCACCAGGCAGGGTGCTTCCGATTACGGTTGCCGATGACGACGAGTCCGAAGGCAGTCGGCGGCGGTTCGAGTGCGGTGGCGGCTTCCGCGCACGCTGCGTGCGCGCGTTTCCGTGGCACCGATCCACTAATCACCGGACTCAGTCGCCGAACGCTCGCGGCGACCCTCGAGCACCCGGACACCTTGGCACCATCCCGGAGGCCCGCTGGATGCGGGCGATGACGTTCGAACGGCTAGTCAGAGACCCGCGGTTCGCGAGCGAGGTGGCAACCACAGTTGCCGGACGGCTCGGCCTGGAGCGCCCGAGCGCCGTCGTGATCGCTGACGCGCACGTCGATACGCCGACTGCAGCGCTGCTCGACGCGGCACACGAGCGAGCGGTCGACGCCGGTGCGGCGACGCTGATCCACGGACTCGCCGTTCCGTTCGTCGGCTTCGAGGGAGAGGCAGCGACAGAGGTCAAGCCGGACTTCGCCGTCGTCGCCGCGAAGACGACCGCCGTGGCAGCTGGCTGATCGTCGGGGACGCGAAGGACTACGAACGGATGAGGTCACGGATCGACGACGCGCGCCTGCTCAAGGGGTTCCTGCAAGTGGCCGTCGGAGCGGAGTCCTGCGACGCTTGGTCGACTTCCAGACGGCATGGACGTCCACCGGTTCGGGGCGCTGGCAGTGCCCCGTAACGCGTTCCTACAGCCCGAGGTCGTGATAGAGGATCTCGACGATCACCGACTAGAGGTGTCTCTCAAAGTCCGCGAACGCCGCGAGGAAGCTGGCCGGTTCGAGCAGCTCCCAGACCGCCCCTAGACGAATTTGTGGCACACCTGAAGGCCACGTTCGATCCGACCTCGTGCGCAACCTGCACGCTCTTTGGCTACTGCCGCAACGAGCTTCGCAACTCGCAAGACCCAGAGGATCTACTCATCGAACTCGGGGTTCCACCTGAGTTCTGGCCGCAGGTTCGGGGACTGGTCGACGGCACCGGGGAGGTCGGCTCTGCGCCGCCGTCCCTCGTCGCGCGGATTACGGCGAGCGCGACCTGCACGGGGCAAACCACAGGGCAACGCAGAATCGACCCAGCTGGCCTTCCGGGGACAGTCAACGTCGTGATCGCAAAATCCGACTCCTCCGTGCTCGGAATCCACGGCCTGGCCGTTCAGCGAGTGTCGGCGAACGGCGCAGGCGACTGGACGGAGATCGTCTTTGAGGAGCCCCAGTCACCGGCCACGCGTCAGGCGGTGATGAAAGTAGTAGGAGCGGAGATCGGCGTCGCGCTGGCGGAGATGCGTAAGGCCAATCCCGAAAACCTGACCCCGTGCACCTGGTCGTGCCCGACAGGGCAACTGCCGACATCCTCGTGTCGATCGCGGACAATCTGGCCGGAGAGCTGAGTCGGCTGCGCTGGCAGAGGGACAAGGACATGGGTCGCCCGCCTGTGACGTTCAACGGCGACCCGGCAGTGATGCCGAAGCCGCTGCGGGAACCGGCCAGGACCGGGGTCTCGTTCCTCCTGGAGGAGGACCGCGCTCGGGTGCTGAAGGTCCGCTGTCCCGTAGTCGACCTTGGCGCAGCTCTCCGACGCCACCTCACGGCTGGTGGTCCCGAGGTCAACGCATTCCGTCTGGACTACCTAACGGCGTGGGCGGACCCGGCGAAGACGGTTGACCATCGCGCCCTGTCGGACGCGATCGAGGAGTCGGAACACACACCCGGCGCGCGACTCTCGAACAAGATGTCCGACAAGATCCACGTCGCACTCGTCGGCCAAGGCAAACGCCACGATCACACGAAGGCGGCAGATCCCAAGCTGTACGCCGATCTAGTCACGGCGGACCTCAGGTACAAGGAAGAGATCCTCCAGCAGGCGCTGGACGCACTCGACGCGACCAACGACTCCAACCTACGTGCGGCGTACCGTGCGATTGAAGGTGACTCGCAGACGATCTGGCGACGTAGGCGGGAGCTTCATGCCTCCGACCTTGTTCGCTTCGGCAGGACCTACCGCTGGTGGCGCAACAACCAGGTGACGGCGGTTGAGAGCGACGCGAACTGCGAGAAGCAACTGCTCGCCTTGACCAACGAACACGGGGCGGCAGGCGACTGCATCTGCTGGGACACGCAATCTGGCGTTCGCGAATGTTGTTGGCGTAGACCCCATCGTCATCGACCTCGAATCACGCGGTATCGCAGGGGAGGATCGGATCGTCCTCGTACACGGACCCCGGCGCGTCAGTTGAGGAGCCGACGATCCAGACCAGGCTCCAGAAGGGGAGCGTCAGAATCGAAGGACTCAGCATCGGCCCGACTCGTGGCGGTACTCCTCCTGAAGCGCTCCTCCGCGTCGCTTCGTCTGGGAACCGCAAGCCGTGCCTGAGCCTCAGCATTGGTGACAGGATCGTCGTCGCCAACTTCGACTGGTTCTCGACTAACACCGGTAACAAGTTCGAACGTCGCAAGCCCGACTTGGACGCACTCCGCGCCGACGGAGGACTGTGAGCCCGAGTCCTGACGACCAGACCCAGAAGCACACAGTACTGCTGTCGCTCGCACGAGACGGCGGAGGCCGATTGGGCCGATGAACTCGCCGCACGGCGTAACGTGGCGAACTGAACCCGCAGACCTGGCCGCCGGTCGCCACGAAGATGCGTTCGAGGTGACTGCCTACGGCAGCAGTCGCAACCCAGACGCTGAGGAGCAGGTCCCGTTCCTGACGACATCACCATCGACGACCTCGAATGAGCACAATCCTCGTGTTCGATCAGCCGATCGCCTCGGCCACGTCGGCGACCACCAGCCGCCGCAGCGGGAACACGGACGTCGTGGACGAGGCGCTGCAAGCCCTGAGCGATGCAATCAGCGGCGCGTCCCCGACAGAGCGCATTTTGCTTAAGGCCGCTGCGGGCGCTGGAAATCGCGCGCCCTCCGTCGGATGGTCGCCGAAGTCAGCGGCATGACGACCCGTGTCGCAATCGTCGCGTTCACGAACAAGCAGACACGAGCATCGGCGGGCGGCCGAAAGGATCTCGGGAAGGACGACGTATGTCTGTTCGTCGCCAAAGACCGGGTGGGAAGTGCCGCAGAAGCCGGTTGACGACGCCACCGTGACGACGAGCAACGACGGCATTCCGCAAGAATGTTCGGTGGTTATCTCGACCTGCCACAAGCTCGGAGGGTTCGGCGAGCAAGCGCGGCAGCGCCGACACTTCGGACTCGGACACAGCGAACCGGTCTACGACGTTCTGTTCGTCGACGAAGCGTGGCAGATCCCGCACCACCTGTTCGACAAGGTCGCGAACTCGCACCGTTCATCGTCGGGGTCGGTGACGTCGGTCAGTTACCGCCACTGGAGCTGGAGCCAATCCGTGGCGTGGAGATTCGGGGTACAACCCGTATCGGGCATGGCCGACCGATTACGACGACGGCGAAGACGAGGACACTCGAGTCTGGGAGCTCACCAGCCGTGTGGCGGCCTTCGGCAGGCCAGCTTCCCCTTTGGCGAGCGTTCTACCCAGAGTGGGAGAAGCTCGAATGCGTCGCCGCTCCGGGCGACAGGCTGATCGAAGCCACAGGCCTGACGGAGTTGCCGCTGAGGTCTGGGCCCAGGTCGGGACGGGCGTTCCGACCCTGTTGACAGTGGACGGGCTAAACGAGCCTGAAGCCCCGACGTCGACCTTCCGCTGATCGAGTTCGTGGAAGCGCTTATCGATCAGTTGTTCTCCGCCGGGCTGGTGCTCTCAGCACGCGACTACGACGATCAGGGGATCCAACCGGGTCCGTCACGAAGCACAATCCTGGTCAGGGCGGCGACGACCCGCTTGTCGCCGTCCTCGCCACTCGAAGCCGTCGATGATGCGGCGGACGCGGTCGATCGAGTGCGTACCATGCACGGTCTTTCGGACGATGAACTCATCAGCTCGACCGTCGACTCCTACCAGGGGCAGACAAACGGGATCACCATCGCGGTGCACCCACTCTCCGGAGCGTCGGAACTCGACAGCTTCAACTCGGCGTTCGGACGACTCGCAGTGACCTGCACACGGCAACCCACGGTCTGCTGATGGTCACGAGGCCGGGGCTTGAGCAACTCCTCGCCGAAGCGCCGGCTCGGCCGGGGACCCCATTCGGAGAGCCGGCAACCGCCAACTGCCGCGTCAGACCCACCAGCGGATCCTCGCCACGTTCGCTCGTGCGCGTGTGAATGCCGCTGATGTGCTGGAGAAGGGGTAACGATGTCGCGACTGAGTGAACTAATGCGGGAGTTGCGCGTGAAGGATCCCGCGCTCGCGCGTGAGCTTGATGTCGAGGTCAAGGCGCTACAGGAGCGGCGAGCGTTTGGCCTGAACTTCGAACGGCACGTACCCGAGACGGTCGAACTACCCGGTCGGCCCGTTCGAAAGGTGACAAGGTACGAATCCTCCCGCCGCGAGGACAGACACCGACTGGCTGGGCAAAGCTGTGGCGCGTGGGTGGGATCCGACGTCGGGACGGTGTCGCGGTTGCGGAGCTGAACGCGCACGACGGTGACGAATTCGGCGAGGCTGCCGTCGATGACCTCGTGGTCGTTGCCGTGTTCCGCGACCCGATCTACCCCGGCCTGGTCTCCACAGGCAGAGTCGAGCGAGGCGGCGACAAGCCGTTCCACGCGTGACAACGCCGAACCACCACGCGCTGCAGGCGCTGCTGTTCGCCTACCGGGGAAGGTCGACGCCATCGACATCGACCCGCCATACAACACCGGCGCGCGGGACTGGAAGTATATACGATGACGTCGAGGGCGACGACATGTACCGCCACTCGAAGTGGCTGGCATTCATGGAGCGACGATTGTGCTGGCGAAGGAGCTACTGAACCCCGACGACTCGTGTTGATCGTCAGATCGACGAAAAGGAGTACCTCCGGCTGGGGATCGCTGCTTGAGCAGACCTTCGACGATGCGAACATCGAGATGGTGACATCGTCATCAGTGCAAAGGGTCGCTCGGTTCGGGTAGTCCTCCGCGTCGAGGAACATACACGGTCCGCTTCGGATCTCAAGAGGTCGGTCTTGCGGAGAGCAGATAGCTCGACGAAACCCGGTCGGCGTCGGCGCAGGTCGGCAAACCGGTCGATCGGCCCGGCCGACGAGACGAGAGCGACTGCACGCAGAGGAGCGTGACCCAGGAGTTCTATCCAGCTTCGTCGACCGTCGACCGGCCACGCGCACTTCAGTGGGTGATGCGATCGCGAACGACGTAGACCGATCGTCGAGCATCGCGCCGGAAGGTACCTTCGCAACTGGTCCTCCTCCCTGACGAAACTGAAGGCCTCTGGGCATCACGCCGACACCGCGCGAGCGTACTAGTCGATGGGTATTTCCGGGCACGGAACGACAGCCAGAAACTGGATATGTCGCGATCGAGTACCTGCCCAGCGGCACAGTGGCGGTAATCGCGTCCGGAGACATCGAGGTGACCGGCCGTGAGGATGGTGGCGCAGTGATTGCAACCCACAGGTCGGCCAAGGGCGTGATTCCTAAACGGGTGTGGAACCTCTCGTCCCATAACGCCGAGACGAGCGGAACGAACCTCCTCGCGGCCCTAGTACCAAAGAGAAGGTTCCCATTTCCGAAGTCGCTCTACGCCGTCGAGGATGGTCTCCGCTTTTTCGTGGGCGACAAACTGGAGGCGATGATCGTCGACTTCTTCGCAGGGTCTGGCACCACGGCCCACGCGGTCATGCGCCTCAACAAGCAGGATGGCGGCGAAGCGTCGGTCGATCAGCGTGACCAACAACGAGGTCGCAGCTGACGAGCAGAAGGCGCTCCGCGAGCCAAGGGTCTCCGTCCCGGCGATCCTGAGTGGGAGCAGCAGGGAATCTGCGAGTACATCACCAAGCCGCGGATCGAGGCTGCCGTCACTGGCAGACCCCGGACGGTGACCCCGATCAAGGGCGACTACAAGTTCACCGACGAGTTCCCGATGGCCGACGGCTTCGAGGAGAACGTCGAGTTCTTCACGCTGACCTACGAGGCGCCGCTGCGGGTCCGAGCAACCGAGAGTTCGCGAAGATCGCTCCGCTCCTGTGGATGCGGGCTGGATCCCGGGGTCGGCGCATCGACGACATCTCCGACGGATGGGATGTCGCAGACGTCTACGGCGTGGTCGCCGACCTTGACCACAGCGAGCACGTTCTCTGGCCGCGGTCGACGGCAGGCCGGAGATCACCACGGTCTTCATCGTCACGGACGAGGATCGCCTGTTCGAGTCGCTCGCTCCGTCAGTTGCCAGAGCACGTCGAGCCGGTACGCCTGTACGAGGCGTACCTGCGCAACTTCGAGATCGAGTCCGGGCGCAGCTGCGCTGTGAAGTTCACGCTCCACGAGTACCAGAGCGGATGCGGTGGTCGACGTTCTCGACAACCTCGACGCAGCGAAGGTCCTTTACCACGTGGACGGTAAGGAGTCGTCTTTCTCGCTCACTGCGTCGACGGGTGCAGGCAAGACGGTCATGGCAGCGGCCGTGATCGAGGCGCTGTTCTACGGCAGCGACGAGTTCGAGTTCGACGCAGACCCGGGTGCCGTAGTGCTGTGGTTCTCGGACGGCCCGGCCTGAACAACCAGTCTCGCACCCGTCTCCGGCAGGCGTCGGAGAAGTTCACTACGTCGAACCTGGTGCGGATCGAGCCCCCATTCCCGAAGGCCGCGCCTGGAGCCGGGAAAGGTCTACTTCCTGAACACGCAGAAGCTGTCTTCAAACTCGCTGCTGGTACGTGGCCACGTCGAAGACACGGACGGGACACAGCCACTGTTCGAGCGCTCAGCGCCGGACCTGCAGGGGTGGACGATCTGGCAGACGATCGCCAACACGATCGACGATGACAGCCTGACGCTCTATCTGATCCAGGACGAGGCGCATCGTGGAGTGCGGAGCACTGGCCTCGGTGAGAAGCCGACCGATTGTCGGCGAGCCTGATTAACGGCACGCCGGCTATCCGCCGATCCCGATCGTCTGGGGCATCTCTGCGACACCGGAGCGGTTCGACGAGGCGATGAAGGAGGCGTCCGTGAAGGGCCGACGCCCACTCGACCCGGTGATCGTCTCCCGGTCCCGCGTCCAGGACTCTGGGCTCGTCAAGGACGCCCTGGTGCTGGAGATCCCCGAACGAGGCCGGCAACTTTGACTCTGTCCTGGTCCGCCGAGCGGCCCGCAAGCTCCGAGAATCGACCGAGCGCTGGCGCTCGTATGCGTCAGAGGAGGAGACTGGCCGAAACCGTGCAGCCGCTGCTAGTGCTGCAGACGCCGAACACTCCCGACCCGGACGACATCGGCGTTGCATTGGACACGATCGCTGACGAGTACCCGGAGATCCTGCGGCGACGCCGGTCCGTCACGTACTTGGCGACCACAGCACGCAGAGGTTCGGGGCGTGGGACGTCGACTGGATTGAGCCGCAGCGCGTGGAGGATGAGGCCCACGTGCGTGTCCTGATCGCCAAGGACGCGATCTCAACCGGCTGGGACTGCCCACGCGCCGAGGTGCTGGTCTCGTTCCGACCAGCGCAGGACAACACCCACATCACCCAGCTGCTCGGCCGCATGGTCCGCAGCCCCCTCGCGCGACGCGATCCCCGGCGACGAGCGGCTGAACGCCGTCGACTGCATCCTGCCGTTCTTCGACCGCACGACGGCAGTGAAGGTCGTCCGCTACCTCACCGGCGACCTCGACGGAGGTGCCCGGCGGAGCGAAGAAGGTGGTGCTCGACGGCGCGGAGCTCGAGGCCGAACCCGAACGTGCCCGACGCGGTGTGGGAGCTGTGGGAGGCGCTGCCGACCCAGACGCTGCCCGCAGCGTGGCGCCCGGCCGGTCAAGCGTCTCGTTGCCCTCGCTCAGGCGCTGTCGGCAGACAGGTCCGAGACGGGGCACTCAAGGAGGTAGAGGAGGAACTGCACCGCATACTCGACGGTTCCTACGACCATTACCTCGAAGGCAGCTCACGAGACGCCGTTCAGGAGCGTGTGGGACGTGCACCTTCAGGAGATCGACGGGCGCGTTCGGGAGATCCGAAGCTGACGTACGACCGAGTTCGTCGAGCGAGGCGGACGACCGCGCGATCCGCACCGGGTTCGAGACCGCCAAGAAAGCATTCGGTGCGGACATCGCCACGTCGTACGTGAACCACCTCGCGGGCCGACGACCCGGCACGCCGACGACGACGGCCTGCGCGAGGCGTATGTGCGCGCGGCGGCGCTGGCGACCGTGAAGGAAGTACGCGTGAAAGATCGACGAGAGGCTCTAGATCTGACCGACGAGCTGGTTCGCGGAGCACCGCGTCGCCATAAAGGCGCTGCCAGACCTACGGCGAGCAGGAGTACGAAGCGATCCGCGCGATGGCGACCGAGCCTCAGCGAGGGACGCCTGCGTCGCCCGCGTACGCGCATCGAGGGTTTCTCGATGCTCGACGAGAACGATCAGATCGGCGGCAGCTCCGCTGGCGCCGCTGCACCTGATGTCAGACGACGACGGCCAGTTCCCGCTCACGTCGCTCAACAATTGGGAGCAAGAGGTCGTGAACGCGGAGACTCTCGACGCCCGAACGTGCCGTGGCTGGTACCGAAACCCGTCGCGAGCGGCGACGTCGACTCGCTCGGGATCGCCTACCGCGACGACGAGCGGCAACTGGCACTCGATGCACCCCGACTTCGTGTTCTTTCACGACGTGCACGGCGAGATCGGGCGTCGATCGTTGACCCGCACGGACACCACCTCGACGACGCCAAGCTGAAGCTGAAGGCGCTCGCAAGCTTTGCCGAGCGGTATGGAGACGAGTTTCACCGGATCGATGCGGTGGACAAGATCGGTAACGACCTCCGCGTCCTGAACATGAAGCGCGCGGACGTCCGTGCGGTTGTCCTGAGCGGCCGCGATTCGGCCGAGCAGCTCTAGAAGATGGACGATCTAGCGAGCGACTTCGACGCCGATGATTGATCGGGAGTGACACACAAGCATTCCAACTCGCACCATTAGCTGACGCTCGCCGCTTTGCTGACGCTGTCAGCCGCTCGGAATCGCATCGGCTTCATGACCACGGACGCGATCTGCGTCATCAGCCTAACTGTGCTGCACGGGCAGCGACCGACTCAGGCCTCTGATGTGCCCGACGGGACGACCCGCAAGGTGGGGCCAGCACGAGAGATGTGGCGACTGAGAAATTTCCGTCTCGTCGGTCGCCCAAGCGGTCGTCGTCAGGACCGTCGGTGTTTGTGAAAGCGGTCGCGCACGTGGGTCGGGTTACTCTCACACCGGGCCTCTTGAGCCAGTCTTGAGCAGCAAATTACGATGAGGTCTTGACACCTCAGGAACCCCATCCCCTTGACGACGCCTGGCTGCGAGTGGACTGGGCCGACATGGCAGGTCATCTGTTCCACGATCGGGAGCATCGAGTTCTTTCAGACCGATCCGTACAAGCTGTGGGCTGAGTGGAACGGCGATCAGTGGGAGGTCCGCTTCCATAGTCGCGCCGACCCGGAGGCCGAGGCGGCAGCGCTCACCGAGCTTGCCCGTCTACTCGGCTCGTTCCTCGATCACGCCCGTGCGGCGCTGAACTACGCCGCGTACCAGGTCGCAATCCTCGCGGTCCGGGAGAACCCATCACTGGCGCAGCCGTCGTCCCGCGGAGCTCCGTTTCGGCCAGAGTCGGTGGAGTTTCCGATCTTCAACAGCCAGACGCTCTACACGCAACAGAATCGGCTCAAGAAGCTGCCCAACAGATACGTGACTGCGATAGAGGCGGCCCAACCGTTCCGAGGCGGCCACGTCGCGCTCTGGATTCTTCACGAGCTCGCGGCTCAATATCGGCACCATGTTGTTCATCCGGCGGTCGTCTGGCCTGTGTCCGAGGGCCACCGCGTTCTCGTCGGAGGTAGCAAGATCGAGGCCGACAAGATTGAGACGTTCCCGGGCGCGAAGCTCGAACCGGGCGAGGTGCTGATGCGCTTCAACCTCCAGGTGTGCCAGTCGGCGTCTCGGTTGACCCGCGTGTGACGCTCGCGGCCGGGATCGACGATCCGCTGTGCACAGGACGAGAGGCGGTCGGTCTGCTCAATGAGATCGTCAAGGAGGTCGGCGACGTGATCGAGACAGTGCACGCAACCCTGTTCTCATAGTCGCTGACGCAATTGCCCCTCGTCGTTACGCCGGCGTGCGAAAGCGATTGCTGATCCGGTCAAGCACGCGAGTCCCAGTTCACACCTGGAGAATGCGTTGGATGATCCCGCTGAATTACCACGAACACCGACGGTTCTTCTTCCACTACACAACGCGCGAGGCCGCGTTCGAGCACATCATCCCGACGCGAACGATGCGGCTGTCGCCGTACGCACTGATGCGAGATCCGCTTGAAAGTCGTGCCGAAGTTGGAGCGGCGTACGCGGGGCCGCCTGATCAAGCAGAGGACGACGACATCACTCGGGCTTACTTCGACGCGGTACGGGTATTGCAGCAAGCGCGCTGGCATTACAAACTCCTCAGCTTCACGGTGGATGAGGAGGAGGAGGAAGAAGAGGAGGACAACATCGACGCGCTTCATCGGGTATTCGGCGCCGGGTGGACACGCGCACGAATGTGGGAGTACTACGCCGAAGCCCATCATGGGGTCTGCCTCGTCTTTCACCGCGAAGCTTTTGAAGCCACCGCTCTTCGTCAGCTCTCGTCGCGCTCTCCGGGATCCATGGCCGGACCGGTGAGGTACACAAGAGCCGGCTTGGCCGAGACTCCCGCAATCTCGCTTGGAGGCCTGGCACCAGGCGCCGACGGTGCGCAGCTTGCAAGAGAACATCTCAAGAGTCTCGCCAAGGACCTGTTCTTCCTCAAGCTGCTCGATTGGAAGAGCGAGCACGAGTACCGATTCATGGAACCCGGGCATGACGCTGAGTACTCGTCAGTCCAGATCGAAGACACGTTGGCTGGAGTCATACTTGGCCATCGATTTCCTCATTGGCAGGTTGCATCAGTGCTCACGATTTGTAAGGACGAGGGCATTGACTTGAGTCAGATGAACTGGCCGATGAGCAGGCCAAGCCTTAGCCGATGGGCAGACCGGTGGCCCGCCGGCAGCAATGAGGCGGCCCCCTTGTGACGTCGCCGAAGCAGTCGGCCGCTCCGGCACCGACCGACGACAAATGCGATCGTGCACTGCGCGAGGCCAGCCGTCCGGGCTCAGCAGGGCATTCGACGTCGCGAACGGCGGCTGTGAGCAACTGTGGCTGGAGCCGATCGCCTGGCACAGTGCGTCGAGCTACGACGCGCCACGTCCAGCATCTCGTGAGCGCTCGAGAAAGGTGCGTCGCATCGGTTGCCCGGTCGCGCGTGTGGGTCAGGCGCGGCGCCGGCGCCTTCTTGCCTCGGCCTGCTTGTGAGCGCCGGTGGAGTTCACGCGGTACGTCATCATCTGGGTGCTCACGCCGTACTCGCCGGCCGCGACGCCCATGGGCGTTTGCGCGATCGCCACCACGAGCGCCGCCTCGCGGGGGACGAGCAGGCAGCCGGACAGCCATGCCGCCTCGTCCTCGTCGACCTTCGAGTAGTCGCGGCAGCCGTTGACGATGGGGTGCCGCGGCTCGTGGAGCAGCAGTCCGTGAGCGAGTTCATGCGCGACATCGGAGTTCCGCTCGCGCCTCCGAGTTGGCGTCGTTGAAGATGACCACCCGGCGCGGCCGCGGCCACTCGGGGAAGATGGTCATGGCCGAGAGCACTGAGCCGTTGGCCCGGACATGGCGGAGGGCCGCGGCCACCCCGTTCCCGTTCGCCTCGACGAGCACGGACAGCGGATGCAGCGTGATGTCGAGGTACGTCGCCAGATCACGCGCCCTCAGTGGGGCGTGAGGCTCGAGGCCCATCTCGCCCCGGACGGCCGTGGCCGTCGACTCACATTCGCTCTTGAACCCGTGCTTCACTGGCGACCTTCACTACGGCTGCCGGAACTGGTCGTACGCGGCGCGGATGATCGTCTCCAGCGCCTGCACGCCCTTCTCGTCGAGGTTGGGGTCGCTGCGCAGAGCCGTTGGGAGTGCCGTGAGGAAGCCCCCCGCCTGCTTCCTCCGCGGCGCGCCCACGAACTGGTCGGCGGCGAAGCCGCCCCAGGAGACGAGCCGGGCAAACGAATCCATGTCCGGCCGTTTGCCCTGCCCGAGCCGGGTGAGCGTCGACTGGCTGACCAGCGCTTCCTTGGCAACGTCCTTCCAGTTGAGCGCCCGGCTGCGGCGCTCGCCATCGAGGGTCTCGTAGAAGGCATCAGCGTCGAAGGCGGTCTCGGTCGCTTGCGGTCCGGCCTGGTCCGGGGCCTTCTGTGCCATTCGCGCTCCTCTGATTGCAGATATGAAATTGCAAGTCACTCATGCGCTACAATTGCTAGTGTGACAGCCGGTTCGATTATAGACGTCGCTTCGGCCGCACGCCCGTATACAACCTAGACCAGAGGAGGTTTGACCAATGAGCCACGTAGAACCCACCGCCATCGAGCAGGACCGCCCCGCCGAGAAGATCGTCATCAAGGTGAACGACGACCCGGTGGCCGTCACCGACAAGCACCAGACGGGCGCAAGCATCAAGGCCGCCGCCATCGAGCAGGGCGTCCCGATCGAAGCCGACTTCGACCTCTCCGAGGTGCTGCCGAACGACAAGCAGAAGCCGATTGCCGACGACAAGAACGTCGAGGTCAAGTACGGGGACGAGTTCTGGGCGATCCCCGGCGACGACAACTCCTGACGGCGATGAAGGAAGCAGTGCAGACGGCGCTCGCCGATATCACCGCGGCGTACGGAGAAGGCGTCCGCGTCGTGCCCGATGAGCAGGGCGGCGCGTGGATCGAGATCCCCGATGTCGACCTCGGTGCAACGTACACCGAGCCAGCGAGCTTCCTCATCTGCCTGCTGCCCTTCAACCTGCCGAACGCCGACGTGTACCCGCTGTTCGTACGTCACGACCTCGGCCGAGTCGACGGCAGCGGGCTCGGCGAGGGGTTCGCCGCGACCTCGCTCAACTGGCCAGGGGAACCCAACCAGCGACCTGTGATCCAGGTCTCTCGGCGTACCCGCCGCAGTGACTTCACCCGCCAGACAGCCTTGCAGAAGATCGACAAGGTGCTCGACTGGATCAGGGCGCGGTGACGGTCGTGGCCGGCCCCTATGAACTGCGCGTGACCGAGGACCAGTGGTCGGTGCTCCGCGGACACCTGTTCCCGGGTGACGGTGACGAGCACGGCGCCGCGCTGCTCTGCGGTGTTGCGCGCAGCGATCGCGCGACTCGCCTCCTCGTCCGCGACGTCGTTCTCGCGCGTGACGGCGTCGACTTCATCCCCGGGACACGCGGTTACCGGCTGCTCACGGGCGAGTTCGTAACCCGCATGATCCGGCGCGCGAAGGACGAGGAGCTGGTCTACCTCGCGGTCCACAACCACGGCGGCACCGACTCGGTCGGCTTCTCCGGGCCCGACCTCGCCTCGCACGAGCGCGGCTACCCGACGCTTCTGCGAGTGAGCAAACAGCCTGTCGGCGCGCTCGTTTTCGCCGAGCGGGCCGCGGCCGGTGACATATGGCTCCCCGACGGCACACGGACTGACCTCCGTCGCACCGTAGTCGTCGGCGATCGGCTCGACGTCCTGACGCCGAAGCCCGACACCACCGAACCGGTCGTCGCGGCGCGATTCCACCGCCAGTCCCTCATGTACGGGAAGGCCGGCCAGGCAATCCTCGGCGAGGCCAAGGTGGCGATCGTCGGCGCCGGTGGCGTCGGCATGCTGCTCGTGCAGGCACTGGCCCGGCTCGGCGTCGCGCACCTCGTGGTGATCGACCCGCAGCGTGTCGACCCGACCAACCTGCCGCGACTGCCCGAGGCGACCCGCCTCGACGCAATGGAGTACATCGACCGAGACGGCATCCCTCCTCTGCTGCGGCGCGCGACGAGGCGGTTGGCAGCGCGAAAGGTGCGCGTTGCGCGCCGCATCGCACGGCGAGCCAATCCGTCGATCACCTTCGAGGGCATTGTCGGTGACGTCGCCGACGACGAGGTCGCACGGCGGGTCACCGACTGCGACTTCATCTTTCTCGCCGCCGACACGATGCTGGCCCGCGACGTCGTCAACCAAATCGCGTACCAGTACGTCATCCCCACGCTGCAGGTCGGCTCGAAGGTGGTGACCGACAAAAGGACCGACAACGTGCTCGACGTCTTCGGCGTCGTCCGCACCCTCGGCACCGCGGCGGGCTGTCTCTCATGCGGCGACCTGATCGATCCCGTACGCCTGTCCGAGGAGTCGGGCGACCCAGTCCAGGTGGCCAATCAGCGCTACGTCGACGATCCCGACGTTCACGCGCCCAGTGTCATCACGTTGAACGCGATGGCATCCGGGTGGGCGGCAAACGACTTCATGCAGTACATGGTCGGTCTCGGCCGGCCCCGGGCTGGCTTTCGCATCTTGCGCACGATGCCGGTCAACGACAGGTCGCCTCACGTCACGGTCCAAGAGCCCGCGCCCGACCCGACGTGCGACGTGTGCGGTTCGGACGGCGTCCGGGCCCGCGGAGACGGGCGCGACCTCCCAACACGGGTGAAGTCGTGACGGGTCCGGAGGACCGGAGGACCGGGCGAGTCACGTCTTTCACGGATCGGCCCAAGTTGGCGCGGGCGACGACTCCTTTAGTGACTTAGAACCCGCGAGTCGGCGCGAACGCCAGCACGAGTGAGTTGCCTCGTTTCAGACCACGGGCGGACGAAGTCGCCGGCACGATTGCATTTGCATCTTGCGGCATGATCGCCGCGGACATCACTGAGCGACCAGGCAGGCGTGGGGAGTGGCTACCTGCAACGAGTCCTCCGCCACATTCCGATCACACGTTATCCCGTAGATTTGCAGGCGCGGCTTAGCGTGAACGTCCCTGAACCAGAACAGAGCACCTCGACGGGTAAGACTTGGCATTCGCCGCAAGGGAAGGCGATGTGAGAGTTACCCAGGTTGAGTTGCGCGATCGTGCCCGGAACCTCGAGCGTTTAGCGTTCGACGCCGGCGGCGATGTCGAAGGCTGTGTCGAGCGGTCTGGCGTCTGCTGGCTGGAGTCCGGCGGACCCGAGTCCCTCGAGTGTTGCGATCGCGTTCAAGGACGCCATCTCAAGCTCGAACGCGCGTTGTTCCTGTAGTGACCGGGTGTGCGCCTCGGTGATCTGCTGCACTAGCTGTGAGACCTGCCGGACGAGCTCTTTGCTGGTGCGTGCGGGGCGGTGTCTGAGCAGCGCGTTACACGCATCACGCCCGGCTTGCGCCGCGAGCCAGCGTCGTCTGTCACCGCTCATCCGGTGGATCGTCGCTGACGCCCGCAGCGTGTAGGCGGCCTGCGCGATCGGACCCGGTGTCGGCTCGACCCGCAGCGACCAGGTGTTCAGGATCGCCGCGGTGTCCCTTGCGGCGTGCGCCCACGTGACTTGATCGCTCGGGTTGACGTTCGCGAGATCTTGTCGCATCTGCTTGAGCCCGACCTGTGCGCGGACGAGCAGCTCCGCGCCCGGCGGCAGCGGCGCCCTTGCCTGTGGGTTGTTCCACACCTCCCCCACGACGCGTGGATTGAGTTCGGGCCAGTTGCCGGCGGCACGGATCGCGGTCAGCTTCAGGTCATGCCCGAGGCGGGTGCCGCTAAACCACGGCTCACCAGGCCCCTTGAACGCGACGCTGTACCCGCCGACCTGCCCGCCGCCGTTCACGAACCGTGGCTTCACGCGCAGCCCCTCAGCCCGCAGCAGTGACACGAAGTCCGAGCTCGTCACGGGCGGCCTTGGCCGCCTCGCTGACGATCCGCTCAAGCGTCCGCCGCGTGCCGTTCCCCGGCCTGGCGGTCGCCGGGTCGATCCGTCCCGCCCGCCCACGGCTTGTACGCCGCGACCCACCGATAGTGCCGGCGACGGGCTCCCCGACGTCGATCCCACGCTCGTAATCGCTCTCAAGCTCGCCCCTGACGAACCCTCGCTGACCTCGCTTGTGCTGATGCCCGTCCACACGTGAGAGCTGAAACGTGCTGCCATCCTCACGCTCGAACACGAGCCCCTGCGCGATCTCGTCACACGCCTGGTGTGAGCGCTCACGCTCCCTGTAGTCATTCCACACCGAACCGTCCTCCGCAACGATGTTCCCGGCGATGTGAACGTGATCAAGGCCCAGCGATCCGCTGCCGCCGTGATGCACCGCCACCCACCTACATGGCGCGTCGCTCCCACGCCCGTGGAACTCCATCCGCACCATGAACGATTCGGCGACCTGCGCCCACTGCTCGTCCGTCAGCTTCCTCGGGCAACGTCAGCGACCAGCCACGGTAATGCGCCGGCTTGAGCTCACCCGTCAACTCCCACCCCACGGTTCCATCGGGGTGCTCCACAGCCACCCGCTCCGTGCGCCGCCTCGGGCACTTCCCGAACAGGTGCATCGGCTCATCCAGCCACCCTGTGATCGCGCTCACATCACCCTTGTCGAGCAGCTCACCGGGCCCCTTCTCGGCCAGCGCCTCCCACCCCTGCGCACCGATCAGATGCGGGTTCTCATGCTCGCCGCGATGCCCCCTCCCGATCAGGTAAGCGATCCGCTTGGCGGTGTCGCCACCACCGCTCAGGTTCGGGATCACCGGACCTCCCGCAACACATCCGTGAGCTGATCGCGCACGCCGGCAAGCTGCTCGAGCTGCTCACGCAGGTGCCGCTCGGCGACGACCTGCTCCGCGATGTTCGCCTGGTGAGCGAGCTGATTCAGGCTGCCGGTCACGTTCGCCAATAGCCGGTTCACCCTCCACAGCGCCGTCAAAACCGACTCCCGCAAGTCACGATCCCACGCGCCGGACAACGCCGACTCCACCAGCAACCGCCCCACGCTCACGCCCTTCTCCCCAGCCAAACGGTCAAGCTGTGCCCGTTCCTCCAGCGACAGCCTGACGACGAAGTGCGGGCGACGAGTCGTGTCAAACGCTCGCCGCGGTCGTCCCGCCTTGCGGAGCGGTTCGCTCACGCGAACCGTCCCAGGCCCAGCGCAGCGACCCACCGAACACGACGGGGTCTGTAGCCCGCCGTGCAGCGGCGACCACCTCTCTCAGCGCGCGTCAGCGTCGAGAGCAAGCGTAAATGGCATATGCCATTTACCCAGCTTGCTAGCCGTTGGACCATGCGATACAGCATAACCAACTTCCGGCCGTGTGTTCCGGCCGCGTGACGCCTCTTACCTCGGCCACAGCGGACGTACTCCATCGGCATATACGCCGTAGATGTACGGACCCTCCTGCGTTGCTGCGATCTCGCTGATCTTTGGAAGCTGCGCAACGAAGCGCTCGGCCATTGCCTGGCCGCCGAGATTGGCGTTCGTCAGACAGAACGCGCGGACTCCAGCGGCCATCAGTGCTTCGAGTTCAGCCGGGCGGTAACGGATCTTGCCGTCCTTCATGAGGACGACCCATCCGTTGGTGGCCCGCATCGCGGAGCCACTCGGTGTCGGCTAGACCCTGGCCGACTCGTTCGCCGTAGACCTCGGCCATCGAGTGCTACCGTCGCGCCAGCTTCGCGGAGCGCGCCCGTGACGATATGTCTTCCGAGGCTGCGATCGATGAAGAACTCAAGCGGGGAGTCTGAGGGCAACTCGGAGCACGTCCTCGACTTCGTCGCTTGGCACGTCGAAGTCGGCCGCGATGTCGGCGAAGCCGTCGCCAGCCTTGAAGCGGTCAGACGAGATCCTCGACTCGAGCGCCACCGTGCACCAGCAACGGCTGTCCGAAGGCTTCGGTCGGATCGACCGTCACCTCGGCGCGGGTGTAGGCCGGGCAGCCGCACCTTTGCGACCCAACCGTCGTTGCCGTAAGTGATCGGCTTCAGGTACTCGCGGATCACATCAGCGAAGTGCTCCTGCCCAGTGCGAACGACCGTCAGCAGCTGCTCGTCATCCGTGCTCGAGGCGTAGTCGAAGATGAGCTCCGCGCCGTCGGTGTAGACACGTTCCGACGCCAGTGCGTGATCGAGACCGATCTCATCGTTGAGCTGCACGACAGCGGGACGAATGCGCTGCATCGGCACACCCGCTTTTCGTAGCGCACCCAGCACGAAAGCCTCCGCAAATCCGACGAACGGGATCGTCGCCTGTCGTCCTGCGCCCGGCAGGGTCGTGATCAGCGGGACCTCGCCTGTCGGCTTTGCCCAGCTATGCAGCGTCGACAGGGGCGTGTGCAGATACCTCGCGCACTCGTGCAGCGTGAACAGCGGGACCGTCGTGCGGCGGTCGCCGTCGGGAAGCGCCACCGGTGTCGCGATCGTGTTCACAGAACCATCGTAGATGCAGGGGAAGTCAGCTTCCGGTGCAGCGCGATGGCGATCTCGGCGCTCCCAGCCGCGACATCAGCCTGCACGATCTTGACCCAGAGCTTGACCCGAGACGCCCTAAACGACAAAACCCCCGATTGCTCGGGGTTTGGGAGTACCGCTACCGGGATTCGAACCCGGGTTACCGCCGTGAGAGGGCGGCGTCCTAGTCCCCTAGACGATAGCGGCGTGGACTGCGCGGCCTAGGGTAGCGAACCCCGTCCGAGGAGGCCGTAAACGGCCGCCGAGGCAGCGATTTCAGGCCTCAGGTGCTACTTTGAGGGGCCGCGCGGCTGTGGTGAAATTGGTAGACACGCAGCGTTCAGGTCGCTGTGCTCGCAAGGGCGTGGGGGTTCGAGTCCCTTCAGCCGCATTGGCTCGGGTTGGTAGCCGCAGACCCTGGAGATCCGGGAGTCTGCGAAGGCCGCTGGTCAACCCTCACGCGGAACCGTAGCCGACGAGCCGGAGCCGAGCCGGCAGCGCGGGGTCGCTACGGCGTCCGGGAGTTGTGGAAGCGGCCGGCGCCGGAAAACTTGAACGACCGGTTGATGAGCTTTGACTGCCGCGACGACAGCGCTGACAACGCCTTCGCTTCCTGCGCCGAGGTCATCCAACCGGCGGAGACCGCCTTGTCGAGCTGCTTCTTGTCGGCGGCCGTCAGCGCCGACTCGAGCCCGGACACCGACTTGCCGGATATCGCGGATGCGATCTTCGCCAATGACTTACCGGCGGCAAGGTCGGAGCGCAGCGTTGAGGCGCTGATACCGAGGTAGCGCGTCACCGCTGACCCACCGAGTCCGAACAGGCCCGGACCGAACCCAATGCCACCCCGAAGCCGGCGTGCCGCCCGAAGCCCAGGTGCTGCCCGAAGCCCATTTGCGGCCCGAAGGCCGGCCCCCTGGGGCAGGGCTTCGCGGTCGTGCTCGGTCCGTGGACGTGCTGGTGGTAGACGTGCTGGTGGTAGACGTGCTCGTCGTGGTCTTGCTCGATTGACCGCTGCATGAGAACCGGCCGAAGTGACCGTCCGAAGCTCCGAGGAGGTCCGCCCTTGCAAGGCGTCGTTGTCGTCGACGTCGTCGTCGAGCTGCCACCGCAAGTGAACCGACCCTGCCCGGACCGCCAAGCGCCAGGAGCGAAGCCAGGCCGTGGTCCACCAAGGCCGCCTGCACCTCCGAAACCACCGACGGCATGTCCATTCTTGATCCGGCTCTCGGCGGCGCTCGCTTGGGCGGCGGTCAGCTTGCCGGCCTTCTGGGCAGCGTTGATCTGATCGATCATCGCCTGCTTCATCGCGCTCGTGAGCGCCGCAGGCGTCACGTGCAGGCGACGGGCGACATCGTTGAGGTAGGCCTGGCGCGGGTTCGACGACAGCTGCGTGGCGGCGAACGCACCCGCGCCCCCGCTGAGCAGCACTACTCCCGCTACCACCGCGACCAGCTTCTTGTTCCCCGGAAGCCGCATACACCTGAATCAAGAACTACTCCGGTAATAGGAACATAAGAGTTTCCGCAGACCGCTCGGCCGTACGATGGCCCGATGCTCACGATCTACGGCGCCTGCGCCGTCACGTTCATGATGGTCATGTACGCGCTGGAGAACCGGGACCAGCGCTTTGTGCTGGCGTTCGCCGTCGGCTGCGCGCTGTCGAGCAGCTACGGGTTTCTGGCAGGCACGTGGCCGTTCGGCGTCGTCGAGGCGATCTGGTCGCTGATCGCGCTCAGGCGCTACACCGACCGGGCCGCGCGCCCAAACCGCCCAAGCCGAGTAGCCGCAGCCAGCGTCACAGACTGCCGGCGTTCCAGCGCTCGATCACGCGCGTCTCGTGCTCATGTCCGAGCACCGAGATCGTCGCCGGCGACAACGCGAGGTGCCCGCCGGCCGCGACCTCGAGCCCCATCCAGCGTGCCGCCAGCGAGCGCAGGACGTGGCCATGGGCGAACATCAGCACGTCGCCGCCTGCCGTCACCGCATCGGCGATCACCTGGTCGACCCGCGCCGTGACCTCCGCAGGCGATTCGCCACCCGGGCAGCCGTCGTGCCAGAGGTCCCAGTCCGGGTCGCTCGCGTGGATCTGCTGGCTGGTGAGACCCTCGTAGTCACCGTAGTTCCACTCGGTCAGACCGGGCGTGATCTCGAGACGATCCGCGAACCCGGCGAGCTCAGCGGTCTGACGTGCGCGCTGCAACGGGCTCGACAGCACCCGGGCGAAGGTGTGCTGCGCCAGGACCGGCGCCAGCGCCCGGGCGCGTTCGATCCCGGACGGCAGCAGTGGCAGGTCGGTGTGGCTGGTGTGGCGACCGTTCTCGCTCCACTCGGTGGCGCCGTGTCGAACCAGCACCAGCTTCGGCTCGGTCGCCATCAGACTGGGCTGCCGCTCCAACTCGTGCACGGCCAGCAACGCCGCCCCCAGCACGCCCGCGGTGGCGCCCCAACGGGCGAGCCGCACGCTCGCACGGCCCTGCAAGCCCGGGATGCACGTAGCCGGCCGCGAACTCCGCCGCCGGGTCGAGAAGCAGCTCGCCGGCCGTCGCGCCGCCACCGCCGATCACGACCTCATCCGGGTCAAAGGTGTTGATCGCGTTGGCGATGCCGACACCCAGCGCGTGAGCCCAGCGGCTGACGGCAGCCGCGGCGTCGGCGTCGCCGTCCCGGCAGGCGGCGACCGCATCGGCACCGAGCACGGGCTTGCCCGATGCCGCCAACCTTCCGAGCGCGGAGTCCGGGTGCGCAGCGGCCACCGCCGCCGCGAAGCGGTCCAAGTGCATGCCCTGAGGAGAGCGCCTCGAGCGACCCCGGCTGCGGGAAGTGGCCGCCGGCCGCCGGCAGGTCCGGATCGGTCGCGAGCCCGATCAGCGTCATCCCCACCTCACCGGCGCCACCGCTGCCGCCGCGGAAGATGCGCCCGTCGATCACCACGCCCCCGCCGATACCCGTGCCGACCGTGATCATCACGAGGTTGCGCGACACGAGCTTCAGATCCGCGTCGTGTGCCTCGGCCAGCGCGGCCACGGTCGCGTCGTTGTCGACGAACACCGGCACGCCGAGTCGCTCGCCGAGCACCGCGCGCAGCTGCACACCCTTCAGCGGGATGTTGGTCGAGGCCGCGATCTCGCCCGTCTCGAAGCGCACGATCGATGGGCACCCCGATGCCGACGGCCTCGTAGCGCTCGCCCGCGGCCGCCTCGCCGACGAGCGACACGAACTGGTCGATCAGCGCCTCGGTGCTGTCGAGCGCGGTCGGCTGCTGCCGGTGCTCCCCCATCCCCTTTGGGCCGAGCGGCGTCGCGGCGACCTTGGTGCCGCCGACGTCGATCCCGATGACGTTCGTCATAGACGCGCGGCGGCTTCCTCGTCGAGCAGCACGACGATCTCCTCGACGTGCTCGGACAGCAGCGAGGCGGGCACATCGGTCGTGTGCGGCGCGTCGTCGGCAAACGCCGCCGCGATCGGGTCGGCCTTGCTCGCCCCGGTCGCGAGCACCACCACGCGCTTGGCGCGACTCAATGCCGGGAAGGTCAGCGTCACCCGCGGCACGAACGGCTCGAGTCCGGCCTCGGGTACGCCCACGGCCATCCGCGAGCGCTCCGACAGCGACTCCTGCCCGGGGAACATCGAGCAGATGTGCCCGTCGCCGCCGACGCCGAGCAGCACCAGCTCGAAGCGGATCGCGCCCGGACCGCCGCCGACGTGCTCGAGCTCGCGCTCGTATTCGATCGCGCCCTGCACATGGCCGCGCTCACCGAGAATCCGCCGGCAGAACGCGACCTCCACCTCGGCGCGTTCGAGCGGGTCGAGCAGCGCTTCCTTGACCAGCTTGAAGTTCGACAGATCGTCAGCGGGCTCGACGCAGCGCTCGTCACTGAACCACAGCTTTGCGTCGCGCCAGTCCTGCGGGCGCCCGGCGGCCGCAAGCTCGTAGGCATGCCTGGGCGTCGAGCCTCCCGTCAGCACGACGTTCTCGCCGGTCGCGGCCGCGTCGCTGAGCGCGTCGGCGCAGGCCTGGGCCGGATCCTCGACCACCCGGATCTCGATGCTCATGGGCTGAAACTCCTTGCTGCTTGTAGTGCCGGTCCGTACGTCGGATCGCGAATCAATGCCTGGCGTACGCCCTCCCCCAGTATCCCTCCCTCACCGCGAGACGCACCGAACAGCTGCCATTCGCGCGGCTTGGCCCCGGCGCTCTGCTCGTGCGCGAGCAGCCCGCCGGGCGCGCGATCGAACGAGAGCGAGAAGCCGGCGCTGCCGGTCACGGTCACGCCCGCGAGCCCACGGATCGCCTGGTCGACCGGATCGAACTCGATGCTGACCGACGGGCCGCCGCTGCTCCGCACCGCGGCCGCCTGGCGCGCGCCGCCGGCAGCCGGAACGAGCTCGCTCGGGATCCAGCCGAGTCGCGAGGAGAGCCAGCCGGTGAGCAGCAGCGCCGACACGATCGAGCCGTGGTGGTGGCGCACGTAGATGCGCCTGAGGCCGTCGAGCAGCCCCTCGCGCGCGGGATCGGAGAAGCTGCCGGCCAGCCGCTCGCGCCACGCGATCGTGCGCAGCCAGGCGAGGTCGACGACGTCCACGTTCGAGTCGAGCAGCTCCGCGGCGCGCGTCAGCGCCGCACCTGGGCCGTCGAAATAGACCGGGTCGTCGGTGTCGATCAGGATCACGTCGACGATCGGCAGCAGTGCCTGGACGGCCTCGTCGCGGCTGTGCGGCGACCACAGGACCGTCGGCAGCTCAGAGATCACGATCGGATCGATGATCGTGTCGAGGCGGCTCGAGGTGCGAAGCGCCGAGCGCGATCTCCACCGACTCACGCAGCACGCCGATCCCGCCCGCGTGCGAGTCGTCGCCGCTCACCGTCGCGTAGCCGTCGATCTCGCGCCGGTCGTCCTCGACGGTGCAGAGGATCGTGCGTGACGGGTGGAAGCGCCCCACCCGCTCGAGCCGGTTGACCACCTCGCCGCGCCATTCCCGGTCGGCGACCACGACGAGGTTGAGAACCCGCGCCGGCACGAGCGTCGCGTCCGCGGCGTGGCTCTCACGCAGCAGCTCGCGCAGCGCCGCCTCGATCCGCTCGGGCGTCGTGTCGCGCTCGGCCCAGCGCTCCTCGCTCATTGGGCGCCCTCCTCGGGCGGCCTCGCCGCTGCTTCGGCCGCCAGCATCACAGACGGCGCCAGGAGCGCCCGTCGAGCAACGCCTCAGCCTCGATCGGACCGGCTGAGCCGGCAGGGTATTGGGGGATCGGGGAGGTCGTGTCGGCCGCCCACGCGGCCAGGATCGGATCGATGATCCGCCACAGCGCCACGACCTCGTCGTCGCGTGTGAACAGCGTCGCGTCGCCGCGCATCACGTCGAGGATCAGTCGCTCGTAGGCCTCCGGGGACTCCGAGACGAACGCGGTCCCGTAGTGGAACTCCATGTTCACAGGCCGGATCTGCATCTTCGTGCCCGGGACCTTGGCGCCCAGCGAGACGGTCACGGCCTCGTCCGGCTGCAGCGTGAGGATGATCTGGTTGGGTTTCACGCCCGCCGAGTCCGCGCCCTGGAAGGCCATATGCGGAACCGGGCGCAGCGTCACGGCGATCTCCGTCAGCTTGCGCGTCATGCGCTTGCCGGTGCGCAGGTAGAACGGCACGCCCGCCCAACGCCAGTTGTTCACGTACAGGCGCAGCGCCGCATAGGTCTCGGTGCGGGACTCGGGCGAGACGCCCGGCTCCTCGCGATACCCGACCGACTCCGAGCCGGAGACGACGCCTGGCCCGTACTGGGCGCGGACCGCCATCTCGGCGACCTCGTCGAGCGCCGGCGGCGAGATCGCCTCGAGCACCTTGACCTTCTCGTCGCGCAGACGGTTGGCCTCGAACGCCGTCGGCGGCTCCATCGTCAGCAGCGCCAGCAGCTGCAGCATGTGGTTCTGAACGAGGTCGCGCAGGGCGCCGGCGCCCTCGTAGTAGCCGGCGCGGGTACCGACGCCGATGTCCTCGGCCGCGGTGATCTGGACGTGCTCGATGAAGTTGCGGTTCCAGACCGGCTCGAACAGCGCGTTCGCGAACCGCAGCGCCATCAGGTTCTGGACCGTCTCCTTGCCGAGGTAGTGGTCGATGCGGAAGACCTGCGACTCGTCGAAATACTCGAGCACGGCCTCGTTCTGGGCCTGGGCCGAGGCCAGGTCGTAGCCGATGGGCTTCTCGATCACGGCGCGGACCTCGGCGTCCTCGGCCTTGTTGAGACCTGCCTCGCCGAGCCGGCCCGTGATCACGGGGAAGAACTCCGGGGCCGTCGAGAGGTAGAAGACACGATTGAGCGGCGTGCCGAAGCCCGCATCGAGCGCAGCGAGCGCGTCGCGCAGACTGTCGTAAAGCTCCTCGTCGTCGAACGTGCCGGAGATGTACTGCATGTTCGCGAGCAGCCCCTCCAGCACGTCCGGGTCGGGGCGGCGGCGGGAGAAGCGGTCGATCGACTCTCGCGCGCGCGCACGGAAGTCGTCGTCGGTCATCTTCGCGCGGGAGATGCCGATCAGCGCGATCCGCTCCGGCAGCCCGCCCTCGTGCGCGAGGTTGTAGATCGCGGGCAGCAGCTTGCGGCTCGCGAGGTCCCCCATCGCTCCGAAGATCGCGATCGCCGTCGAGCGCACCGGCACGCGCTCGAGGCCGGCAACGAGCGGGTTGTCGGCCGTGTCGAGGTCGACGTCCAGGGCGCTCAAGCTAGCTCGCCTTCAGCGCCGGCGATACGCGCCGTCAGCGCGCGGATCGCCTCCGACAGGTCACCTTCCAGCACGACCCGCTCGGCCGCGAGCCCGTGCGAGCGCAACGTCTGCAGGTTGCCGGCCGACGCCGCGTCGATCAGCGTCGTGAAGTCGTAGGTCTCGTCCGGGATCGCGGTATGGCCGATCGGCACGTTCACGAGCTGCAGGAAGCGGCCGTTGGGTGCGCCACCTGTGTGCTCCTGCCCGGTCGAATGCTGGAAGCGCGGCCCATATCCCCAGGTCGTAGCCATTCCGGTGGCCGCCCGGATCGCCGCGCGCAGCTCCGCGATCGCGGCGTCGATCCCGGCATTGTCGGGACCGGCGGTCGGCAGGTATCCGAGGATCGCCACGTAGTGCGGCGGCTCGACGTCGAGCAGTGTCTTGAGCGCCGCGTCGTCGGCGGGCTCGATCCTGGGCAGCGAGCCCGACTCGAGCACCTTGTTGGTGTTGTCCTTGGCCTCCTGCACGTTCGGCTGGTCGAACGGGTTGATCTCAAGCGCCCACCCGGCGACGGCCACGGCGTACTCGGCGATGAAGAACAGGCGCCCGAGGTCCGTCGCGTCGTGCGTGGTCAGCGTCAACGTTGGGTGGCCGGCGCGGGTCAGCTCGTCGACCGCGGCGTCGAGCTCCGCGTTCGGGCTGTCGGTGTTGCGCAGGTACGCGAACACGCGGTCATCGCCGTAGACGCTCGGATCGCCGAGCGGCTCGTCGGCGACCGGCAGGATGCCCTTACCGTGCTTGCCGGTCGACTCCGCGACCAGCTGCTCCACCCAAAGGCCGAAACTGTCGATCGGCTCGGAGACGATGAACGTCAACTTGTCGCGGCCGCGCAACGCGAACTCGCCGATCGTGGCGCCGAGCCAGAGCCCGGAGTTGTCGGCGGCCGCCGTGAACTGGGCGCAGACCTGCTCGCCGACCTGCGCGGTCTTGAGCAGTTCGTCGACCGGCACGCCGGCGAGCGCCGCCGGGACGAGGCCGAAGTACGACAGCACTGAATAACGGCCGCCGATGTCGCTCGGGTTCAGGAACGTCCTGCGCAACCCGTCCGCTTGAGCCAGGGCAGCCAGCGGGCTGCCCGGGTCGGTGACCACGATGAACTGCCCGGGCTTCGCCTTCGGCTTGAAGTAGCGGTAGTGCGAGAGCGTCTCGATCGTGCCGCCAGACTTGGAGGAGACGATGAAGACTGTCTTTGACAGGTCGACTGAGCCCTCGACGGCCAGGATCGCGTCAGGGTGTGTGGAGTCGAGCACCTGTAGCCTGAGGCCGCCGCTGAGATCGCCGAATGACCGGTGGATCACCTCTGGCCCCAGCGAGGACCCGCCCATGCCGAGCAGGATCGCGTCGGTGTAGCCCTCGGACCGCAGCTCGGCGGCGAACGCCGTCAGCTCGGAGAGCTGCTCGAGCATCGTCTCGGTCACGGTCAGCCAGCCGAGCCGGTTCTCGATCTCAGGGACACCGGGGCCGCCCCACAGCGACTGGTCGCGCTTCCAGACGCGCTGGGCGACGTTCTCGGAGACCGCAAGCTTGATACGCGTCGTCTCCGCCGTCTCGAACTCGGGCGGCAGGCTTGCGTCGATCGTCGGCGGTCGGCCTGTCACGATCGCCGAGCGGCTCTTGTCGACGCCGGCGAGCAGCGAGCTCATTGCCTCCTGGAAGAGCGTGATGCCGTCCTCGAGCAGCTGCTCGGTGACGGCCGTCATGTCGATGCCGACCGCCTGGAGAGCGTTTAGCTCGGCGGTCGGGTCGATGCGGGCCGTCGCGCCGGGAACTGTGCCGTGGTCGGCGACCGCGTTCAGCGTCGCCAGCGGCATCGTGTTGACGGTGTAGGGCGCGATCAGCTGATCGACATACATGGTGTCCGGGTAGACGGGGTTCTTGACGCCGGTCGAAGCCCACAACGGGCGCTGGACCGCGGCGCCGGCGGCGGCCAATGTCTCCCATGGCTCGCCGTTGAAGAGCTCCATGAAGCGCAGGTAGGCGGCGCGCGCGTTGGCCAGCGCGGCTGTGCCCTTCAGCTTCTCGACATCGATCCCGCCCGCCCCACCGAGCGCATCGAGCTGTTTGTCGACGAGCGTGTCGACGCGGGACACGAAGAAGGAGGCGACCGAGTTGACGTCGAGCGACTTGCCCTCGGCGTGACGGCGCTCCAGGCCGCGGATATAGGCGCGGGCCACCGCCTCGTAGGCCTCGACCGCGAACAGCAGCGTCACGTTGACGTTGATGCCATCGTAGGTCGCCTCCTCGATCGCGTTCACGCCCTCCGCCGTGCCCGGGATCTTGATCAGCACGTTGGGCCGGTCGACGGCCGCCCAATAGGCCCGCGCGGACTGCAGCGTGCCGTCCGTGTCGCGCGCCAGGTCGGGCGCCACCTCGAGCGAGACGAAGCCGTCGCGTCCGCCGGTCTCCTCGTGGACCGCCGCGAGCACGTCGCACGCGGCCTGGACGTCGGCGATCGCGAGCGCGTCGTAGATCTCCTTGGCGCTCTTGTCGGCGCGCGCCATCTCCGCGATTGCGTCGTCGTAGTCGGAGGTGCCGAGGATCGACTTCTCGAAGATCGACGGGTTGGAGGTGACACCGCGCAGGCTCTCCTGCTCGACCATACGCTTGAGCTCGCCACTCGCGACGAGCGAGCGGCCGAGCTGGTCGAGCCAGACGCTGACTCCCGCCTCGGTGAGCGCCTTCAATTGCGGGTTCACATCGGCCAGAGTGCTCATCGCGTTGGTCCTTTCAAATCGACTGTGCGCGCTTGAGTGAGACGCGCGCGGCTTCCGCCACGTGCTCTGCGGTGATGCCAAAGTATGGGTACAGGTCCTCGGCGACTGCGGAGGCGCCGAAGCTGTGCATGCCGATCGCCTCGCCGAGGTCTCCGATCCAGCGGTGCCAGCCGAACGTCGCCGCCGCCTCGACGGACACGCGCGCCCTGACGCTTGGGGGCAGCACCTCGTCGCGGTATTCCGCGGGTTGCTCGGCGAAGTGGTCCTCGCAAGGCATGCTGACGACGCGGGCGGCGATCCCGTCCGGCTCGAGCAGGTCTGCGGCCGCCAGCGCGATCTCTACCTCGCTGCCAGTTGCGATCAGGATCACCTGCGGGAGCGCTTCAGCGGAGCCACTGCCTTGCTGGCCAGTGGCTTCGGCGTCCCGCAGCACATAGGCGCCGCGCTCGACCGCGTAGTCGGGGACCGCGGCCGGATCGAGCACCATCAGGTTCTGCCGCGAGAAGACCAGCGCCACCGGGTGGTCCATCGAGTTGATCGCGTGGCGCCAGGCGAGGGCCGTCTCGTTGCCGTCGGCGGGACGGATGACCGAGAGCTTCGGCATCGCGCGCAGCGCCGGCAGGTGCTCGATCGGTTGGTGCGTCGGGCCGTCGCTGCCAAGCCCGATCGAGTCGTGCGTCCAGACCCAGATCGAGGGCAGCTCCATCAGTGCCGAGAGCCGGACGGCGCCGCGCATGTAGTCGGAGAACGTCAGAAACGTGCCGCCGTAGGCGCGCAGGCCGTGCAGTCCGAGGCCGTTGACGATCGCGCCCATCGCGTGCTCGCGCACCCCGAAGTGGAGGTTGCGACCGGCGAAGTCGCCCGGGACGACGTCGCCGCCACCATCGATGTCGGTGTTGTTGGAGCTGGCCAGGTCCGCCGAGCCGCCGACCAGCTCGGGCACGTTCGCGGCCGCCCACTGGATCACCTTGCCGGAGGCGGCGCGCGTCGCCATCGGCTTCTCAGTCGCCGGGTCGAACCGCGGCAGATCGCTGTCCCAGCCGATGGGCGGCCCGCCGTACAGGACGATCCGCTCGAGCTCGGCGGCGAGCGCGGGCTCGGCGACGCGGTACGCGTCGAAGCGGAGATTCCAGTTCTCCTCGGTCTTCGCGCGTTCGGCGACGGTGCTGCGCCAGTGCTCGAGCGCCTCGTCCGGCACATAGAAGTGCTTGTCTGGGTCCCAGCCGTAGCCCTCCTTCGTGAGGCGGACCTCATCCTCACCTAGCGCCGACCCGTGGGCCTTGATCGAGTCCTGCTTGTTCGGGCTGCCGTAGCCGATGTGCGTGCGGCAGATGATCAGCGAGGGACGGTCGGCTACACCCAGTGCCCGGTTGGCCGCCTCCTCGAGCTCGTCCGGGGAGATGTGTTCACCGAGGTTGATCACGTGCCAGCCGTAGGCCTCGTAGCGCGAAGCGACATCCTCGGAGAAGACGAGATCGGTCGGGCTGGCGAGCTGGATCTTGTTGTCGTCGTAGAAGACGATCAGCCTGCCGAGGCCGAGGTGTCCCGCGAGCGAGCAGGCTTCGGAGGAGATCCCCTCCTGGATGTCACCGTCAGACGCGATCACCCAGGTGTAATGGTCGACGACGTCGTGACCGCCGACGTTGAAGCGCGCGGCCAGCATGCGCTCGGCGAGCGCCAGGCCGACGGCCATCGAGAGCCCCTGACCGAGCGGTCCGGTGGTCGCCTCGATCCCGGGCGAGTGCCAGCGCTCGGGGTGTCCCGCCGTGGGCCAGCCCAGCTGGCGAAAGTGCTCGATGTCATCGAGGCTCATCGGATACCCAGAGAGGTACAGCGCCGAGTAGAGCAGCATCGAGGCGTGCCCGGCCGAGAGCACGAAGCGGTCACGATCGATCCATAGAGGGTTGGCCGGGTTGTGGCGCATCAACCGCGTGTACAGCGTGTACGCGACGGGAGCGAGTCCCATCGGAGCCCCCGGATGTCCCTGATTGACCTTCTGGACGGCGTCCATCGACAGCGTCCGGATCGTGTCAATGCACAGCTCGTCGAGGGAGAGCCGGTCGCCTGTTGCAGTCAATGCACTACCTCGCTGGTCGCTGGTCTTTTGTTGCCGATGGCACCAAAGACGCAGCATAAACTGTCCGTGCTATGCGGAAGTCACACTCCCGTGAAGCGCGCTGGCCGAAGCGTCTCAGGGGCGCCGCCGGCCTGCTGACGCTCGGCGGCGCCGGTGCTGCCGTGGCCGCCGAGTTGAGCTACCGCAGGGCGCTCGCGCGGGCCCCAGACCGGGATCTGTTGCGGGCCCCACTCCACGGCGCGACGGTGCCGGCGCGCTCGGCCGACGCGACGCAACTGCATGCCGAGGTGTTCGGCCCTTCCGACGCGACGACGTTCGTGCTCGTGCCCGGCTGGACGGAAGAGTTGCAGTTCTACGATCTCGTCACCCGCGGCCTGCTCGGCCGCGGCTTTCGGGTGGTCGTCTACGACTTGCGCGGGCAGGGCTCGAGCGGTGGTGGGCCGGGGCTGGACCAGGCGATCGAGCGCTACGGCGAGGACCTCGCCGCAGTGCTCGACGCGACCTGCGGCGGGCGCGACGACGTAGTCGTCGCCGGGCACTCGATGGGCGGGATGGCGATCGTCGCCTGGGCCGGGCAGGCGGGTGTCCAGCGGGGTGTGCGCGCCGCGGCGCTGATCTCAACCGGGGTCTCAGGCCTGGTCGACGCGGCGGCGCTTCTGCCGGACTCAATTCCCGCCGGGGCACGGCGCGAGGTCCTGATGGCGCTGCTGGCGAGCGATCAGCCGTTGTTGCCGTTCTCCACTCCGGTGAGCCGCGCGATCAACCGCTACATGCTGTTCGGCCCGAGCGCGACCGCGGCGCAGATCGCTTTCGCCGAGCCGATGGTCTGGCGCATGCAGCCGAAGCGGCGTGCGGCGGCGGCGCTGACGATGCGCGACCTCGACCTGACCGCGTCGCTGCCGAGCCTGACGGTGCCGACGCTGGTGGTGGTCGGTGACGTCGATCGGATGACGCCACCGGTACATGCGCGGCGGATGGTTGCGGCCCTGCCCCACGTCGCCGAGTTCGTGCTGCTGCCCGAGACCGGCCACATGGTCCCGCTCGAGCGGCCTGCACAGCTGGTCGACGCGTTGGTGAGGCTTGCAGGTGCTGTCGATCTCAGCGGTTCCGTCCTGCCCAAACCGGTACGTGCCGCCCGAATGTGAGTTCTTCGTTTTTCGGGACCTCGATTTTCGCGGGTACCGGTTATAACGGTGCCGTTATAACCGGTACCTGGCGTTTTGGCGGAGGCCGCAGATCCGCGCTCCACCGTCAGAGTGCCCAGCACCGCGACTGCTTGACCACACGCCCCACCAATGTCCGAGCGGGGCTATCATCGGCCGACCACGGGGAGTGGCGCAGTCTGGTAGCGCACCCGGCTGGGGGCCGGGCGGCCGCAGGTTCAAATCCTGTCTCCCCGATCTAAAAAGCGCTAGCTGACAAGGCTTGTCTCGTGCAGACGGCCTCCGCTGTTGGCACTCCGAGGGCGCACCGGTTAGAACTGCCTCGTCGGGGTCTAGCGGCGGGGGAGCGATGAGGGCAGTCATACGTACGGTGTCCCGGAATCGGAGTTTGACGCGGCTGCTTGGCGCGTACCTGCTCAACGTCCTCGTCGAATACGGCGAGTGGATTTCACTGCTCGTCTACGCGTATCACAGGGGCGGCGCGTCAGAGGCAGGGTTGGTCGCAATCGTGCAGTTGCTCCCATGCATTGCACTGGGCCCTGTGCTCACGGCGCAGGGCAGCCGTTTCGGGATCGTACGGCTGCTTGTGATCGCCTTCGCGGTCGAGGCAGTATCGCTGGCGTGCTGCGGAGTCGCGATCCTCGAGCACGCACCAACTGTCCTGGTCTACGCGAGCGCGACCGCGTTCGCACTGGCCACGTCGGTCAGCCGTCCGCTCCACAACGTGCTGATGACGCTGGTCGTAAGGCGACCGGACGAACTGGCTTCGGCGAACGTCGCGACAACGTGGGCTGAGGGGCTCGGTGCCGTCCTCGGCCCAGCGCTGGCCGGTGTGATGATAGGCCTCAATGGATCGGGGCTTGCTTGCGTGGCGCTCGCTTTGCTCGCGCTCGCGATGCCGTTCCTCGGCCGGGTGCGCCCACTTCGCGTAACCGCTGACGCAGAGCAGGACGGCGGGGGCTTCGCCGACCTGGTGGCGGCGGCCCGCGCGATCATCTCGCGCCCGACGACCCGTGCTCTGATCGCGTATCCCGCCGGCAGCGCGGCGATCGAAGGCGCGATCGATTTGCTGGTGGTGATCCTCGCGGTCAAGATCCTCACAATCGGCGCCGGCGCGGCGGGCTATCTTAGTGCGGCGTTCGGCGCAGGAGGAGTGATCGGCGGAGTCGCAGCGGCGATGCTGCTCGGCCGCCGGCTGGCGCGACCGCTCGCCGCCGCCGCGCTGATCGGAAGCGTCGCGCTGGCACTCCTGGCGCTGGCATCAACCGTGGTCGTGGCGGTCGCGTTACTCATCATCGTTGCCGGCGCACGGAGTGTGCAGTCCGTAGCGGCACAAACCCTTCTGCAACGGTCCACGCCACTGGACGTGATCGTCTGCGTGTTCTCCTTGGTTGAAGAAGTCAAGGACATCGGGCTTGCGTTCGCCGCTGTCGCCGTACCCGTGTTCGTCGAGCTGGGGGGAGCCAAAGCCGCATTCATCGGCATGGCATCGTTCGCGCCACTCGCCGTGGCGCTGACGTGGCACCGGTTGCGTCTGCTGGATAACGAGGCCATGATCCCCATCGTCGAGATGGGGCTGCTGCGCAACCTGGAGCTCTTCCACACCTTGCCATCAGCGCCACTGGAGACCATCGGTCGCGAAGCGTGCTACACGACGGTGGCGGCTGGCACCGAATTGATCTGTCAGGGCGACATCGGCGACACGTACTACGCGATCGTCGAAGGGGACGTGGTCGTAACCCAAGACGGAGCTGAGATCGCGCGGCTGAGCAGCGGCGAGGGGTTCGGTGAGATCGCGCTGCTGCATGCGATCCGCCGCACAGCGACGGTGACCGCTGCGACCGAAACAACCGTCGTTTCCATCAACAACGAAGCCTTCCTGACAGCGCTGAACGCGAGCACCACCGTTTATGCCAGGGCGACCACGGTCGCGGCCGAGTTCCAAGCACGGGACGCCGCGAGGTGACGCCGTGCAACGTCAGCTCAGGGTGATCGCACCACTGGTGAGCGTGATCGGCGCTGAGTTGGGCAGCGGGGACGGCTGACCAAGCGTCGGCGTGTAGGTGATGGTGATACCGAACGACCCCGGCGAGGACTTTGAAGTAACCGTGCAGGTGGCGGTGTAGGCGACGTTGGATGCTGCTAGGGCCCAGCCGCCCATCGAGTGGTTCAGCACAGGGTTCCACCAGTACAGGTTGCCCTTGCCGCTTAGGACGCCGGTGGTGCTGTTGGACTTGGCGTAGGCGGTAACGGACGCGATCAGCTCCCAGCGAGAGTTGTCGACCAGGGCAAGCCCGCCGGCGTAGGTGCTCTTGGTCCCCGGCACCAGTCCCGCGGCGAAGCCGAAGCTGACGCTGCCCGCGCCAGGGGCCGTGTAGACACCAACTCCGCTGGCGAGCAGGCCCGGCTGGGTGACGCTCAGGGCTACGCTCGTGACCGCGCCTGCACAGCCGGTGCTGCCAGCGTACGTCGCAGTGAGCGTATAGCTGCCGTACTGCCACTGGGCGGTGGAGATCGCGGCACCGGTGGCCACACCCGCGGAGCTGGTCGTGGCGGTCTCCAGCGTGTAGGGACCGGCAGCGCCGGTGATCGGGTTGAGATTGAGCGTGAAACTCACCGGCTGGCCGCTGTCACACGCTTTCGGGCCGTTGCTGAGGGTGGCTGCGGGAGCGAAGGTTGACTTCGTCGACGCGGTCTGAGGTCCGGTGTAGGTCAGCGTCGGGGATGCCTGTGTCACCGTGAGCGATCCAGGTATGTAGCTGATCGAATAATTGGGATCGACCGCGCCCGAGCAGCTCGTGGGATAGGAGGCCGGGGCACTGCTCGAGGTGGCCGTAGTCCGGCATGATGGGAGCGTCTTCAATGATGCCGTTGTGTCGCCGTTGGTGAAGCCGAGATAGCTCGCGGTGATCGCCGGAATCGATGCGCCGTAAACGATCGTTGGGCTCGATGCCGTGATCTGGAGGGGTGCTTGAGCGACGCTGATGGTCTGGGCCTGGCCCTGGGCGGCGGCATAGGTCGCGCCCTGGGCGAGCTTGGCGGTGAGCGTACACGGGCCGACGCCGACGAACGAGACCTTGCCCGTGGCACTGACTGTGCACACCGTGGGCGTCGACGATGTAACCGAGGTGACGCCGTCGCCGTTGGTGACGACTGTGGGCGTGAAGCTTCCGCCATAGATCGGCGACGCCGGCAGGTTGCTGATCGTCGGGGTGGTCGGTGTGGCTCGCACAACGGTGAGCGTGAACTGTTGCGTCGCAGCGGTGCCGTAGCCGTTCGAGGCGTTCAGGCAGAGCGTGTACGCACCGGCAGTGCCCGCCGCCGGGGTGCCGGTCAGGGTCGCCGTGTTGTCGCCGTTGTCGGTGAAGGTGACACCGGTGGGCAGCGCGGACGACTGTTTGCAACCGCTGAAGTTCGCGTTTGTGATCGTGTTCGTCGGGGCTCCGGTACTCGACACTGTGAACTTTCCACTCGCGCCGATTGTGAACGTCGTCGCGTTGGCGCTCTGGATCGCCGGCGCCTGCGTGGTCACGGTAAAGCTCGACGACCCGCTCTGGCTGGGCGACAGGATCGGATCGTTCGGCAGTGTGATCGGCGCGCCTGGCCCGAAGAACGCCTGGACCGAATAGCTGCCGGGGCTGAGCTGGGAAACTGCACCCAGCTGCGCGACGCCGTCGAGCCCTGTAATCGCCGTCTGGACGATCGGTGTGCCGCCACCGGTGGGCGTGAGCACGAAGGCGACCGAGTAGCTGGCCAGGCCAAGGCCCCCACTCTGAAGGCTCGCGGTGATGCCTGTGCTGGCGCCAACGAGCGCACTCGTCTGTCCGCCCAGCACGAGCGTCGTGGCGACCTTGCCCACCGTGAAGGGTGCCGTGACCGAGGTTCCCGCCTGGGTCGCGTCGCCCGCGTATGACGCCGTGAGTTGATAGTTGTCGCCAGGTGCGCCGTTGAGCTGGACTTGGGTTTGCGCGACACCGCTGCTATTCGTTTGCGCCTGGGCGGTCGCAGAGCCGATCGTGAAGTCCACCAAGGCCCCTGATACCGGGGCTCCGCCAGATGTGAGCGTGGCACTGACCGGGACCGACGACCCATACGCACCAGTCGACGGCGGCGAGTTGAGCGCCAGCGCGGTCGTGGGGAGCGTCTGGCTCTGGAGCCCGCCGGTGATCTGGCCGAGCGCGTAGTAGCTCCCGTCGTTGTCATCGAGGCTGACGAGACCGACGCCGTTGACGGCCTGGACAATGAACTGCATGGCGGCGAGCTGTGACGAGCTCAGCCCGGAGAGCGTTCCGGTCCACAGGGTGGAGTCGGTCGCGTCCTGGGTCAGGTCGAGCGACTGCCACTCGCCCGTACCGTTTGCCGGCGTCGTGACGCCGGTGTACGTCACCCAGACCTGCTGGATGCCGGCTGATGGATCGCCGACGACGTGCGCCTGGAAGGTCACGGTGCCGCCGCTGGCGGTCGCGCTCGACCTGGTCGATCGTCGGCGGTGCGGCGAGCGCCGGTGTGTTGGTGCCGTAGCTTGAGTTGGAGGTGTTGGTTCACTGTAGAAGAGGCGCAAGCCGACGCTCGAGTAGCTCCGCTGGGTGTCGGTCAGCGAGCCGGGCGCGTCGGACTCGTACTGCGCCGGCGTCAGCATCAGCTGCGTTCCGGCCGCTCCGCCGGTGAGCCCGCCGAAGTAGTTGACCGTCCACAGTCGCGAGGGGAAGAACGCGCTCGACGAGAAGGTCGAATGGACTCCGCTGAGCTCGGTCGCTGGGCGCGCCCGTCAGCGGCGTGATGCCCGACTGGTCGGTGTAGGTGCCGCCGAGGAAGCCCACGCCACGCAGGACCTCGCCGGACACGCTGACGTCGTTGTTGGCGAGCGGCAGCGTCGGCGCGGCCGGGCTGGTCTCGACGCCGTCGGGTCCGCTCAGGTAGGTCGCCGTCGGCGCCGAGCCGCCGCTCAGGCTCTCCAGCTGTGTCGTGTTGGTCGTCAGGCTCGGCGAGAGCGTGATGTCGGTCGAGCTGAGGCCGAGTCCTGCGCCCGGGTTGGAGGCTGCCGGCGTCGTCGAGCCGACGATCGACGAGCTCGTCGGCTGCGGGATCCGGCCGGCGGGCAGGTCGACGCTGAGCATCGGCAGCCCGTACAGCGTCGCCTCGAGCAGCGACTTGATGTCGATCCCCTGGACGTTCGGGGTGTCGTCGAGGTAGGTGTTCTTGGCGTCGACGAGCGCGTCGCCGACCGCGACCGGGCCCGGTGCCGTAGCGGAGCGCGTGGGAGAAGTCCGCGTACAGCTGCTCGCTGTAGGCGAGGAAGTCCGTGTCGCCGTACTGGTAGCCGGTGCCGGCGATCAGCGTCGCCTGCTTCTGGGCGAACGCCCCGACCCAGTCGAGCGTCTGGGTCACTCCGGGAACTGCGTCGTTGCCGACGATGTTGTAGCCCGAGTGGCAGCCGGCGCTGAACACGATCGAGTTCTCGAGATTCACGTTCGAGCTGGCGAGTTGCTCCGCGTTCATCGTCGTCGAGTAGTCGGCCGCGAGCGTGTTGTTGGCGCTGAAGTGGCCGCCGAGGAAGATCAGGTCGTGGCGCGTGCTCAGCAGCGCCGTCTCGAGTTGGCTGGCCGTCCACGAGTGGTCCGGCGGAGCTCCGGTGTCGCTCGGTGCGCACGCCGTCGTTGGTGATCAGCGTGTCGTTGGTCGCGCCCGAACCGAGGCCCGCCTGAGAAGTCGGACTCGACCGCATCGGCCCCGGCCGTCATGAAGTCGTAGCCGGTGACCAGCGAGGAGGTCGGCGTCGCGACGACACCGCCGGACAGGCTCATGTAGGCCTGCAGCATCCCGTCGATCTCGGTCGGGGTCTCGACGAGGCGCCCGACAGGGAGATCCGGCACCGGCACCTGCACGCCATCCTCGTTCAGCATGGTCGTGGCGCCGTAGGCGTCCTCGGAGAGGAAGTCGTCGGACTCCAGGCTGGCGTACGACGGGCTCGTGTCGAGCACCGGCGGAACGTAGCCCGACTCCGGCCCGATCCCGGCGGTATCCGGGTAGCGGAAGAACGGGATCACGTGGTCGTCGCCGACGACAACGACGTACTTCAACCCAGGGTTGGCGGCACGGACCGCGAGGACGACGTCGCGGATCGAGTCGGCGACGAGGTTCTCCGCGTACGGGCAATCCGGGTTGGCGTCGGCCTGCGCCTGCAGCGCCGCCACCTGCGGGCTGTCGGCGCCGACGTCGACGATCGTGCCGTCGACCGAGGAGAGGCCGGCGAACGTCCCGCAGGTCTGACTCCATCTGCGAGAGCTCGCCGTCGTCGGTCATGCGGCTCTCGTCGGTGAGGATCAGGGTCTTGTAGGAGGAACCCGGGACGCTGAAGCCTGGGCTGAGCAGGCTGGCCGTGCTCGGCGCCACACCGCCACAGGTGCCCGAGTTCTCCTGGACGCCGAGTGAGAAGTTGGCACCCGGGTCGTAGGCTCCGTTGGCGCCGTTGACGCGGATGTAGAAGTAGCCGGTGTTGTTCCAGATGTCGGCGGTGATCGTCTGGTCGGCGCCGCCGGCGTTGTCCGAGACCGCGAGCAGGCTCTCGATCTGGGCGTCCTCGTAGTCCTGTTCGTCGGGCACCGTCGTGGACGGGGAGAACTCCGACGGGGAGAACTCAGACGGCGAGAACTCCGACGGCGAGAACTCCGACGGCGAGATCACCGAGGGGCTGAACTCCGACGGCGAGAACTCCGACGGGACTGAACTCCGAGGGACTGAACTCCGACGGCGAGAACTCCGACGGCGAGAACTCCGACGGGACTGAACTCCGACGGACTGAACTCAGACGGCGAGAACTCAGACGGCGAGAACTCCGACGGGACTGAACTCAGACGGGCTGAATGAACTGCCGGGGAGCTCAGTGGAGATGGTCTGCAGGTCGCTCGTGTCGCTCGCGGTCAGGCTCGCCTCAGCCTGCGAGATGTCGCTGAACAGGGCGAGGTGATAGTCCGCGGGGACGTTCGTGAGGTTGAGCTGAACCGAGCCGCCGGGCGAGATCGGGACCTTGTACCAGCGCGCCTCGCCCGAGAGATCGATCGACCCAGTGCCGCTGCCGGCGCCGTTCGAGTCGAGTGAGAGTTGCTGCGCGTTTGTCCACGTGGTGTTGTCGGGTTCGGCTACGACGTTCGAGCAGCCCGAGAACTGCGACGTGGTGGGGCTGGACTGCCCCGAAACTGTGGCGGTTGCCGTCGCGGTGATTGCGTCGCCGGTCGATCGGCAGCGCCGACGCGACGCTGACAGGGGCCGTGCCGCCGGTGCCGATCGTCGCGGTGGTGGCGCCGAGGTACGTGGCCCCCTGACCTGATCCGCACGAGGCGGAGTCGAAGAATTCGACCCTCACCTCCTGTCCTGAAGTACCTGTGACGGTGCCATTGATCGCGGTGGCGCTTCCGATCTGGGGAGACGACGACGTGAGCACAGGTGCCGCGACGTCACCGGTGGTGGTGATCGCCGGGCTGTCGTCGTGGATCGAATTGCCCGTGATCTGCGTTCCATCAAGATTGGCCGTGACCCCGGCTCCGGAGTTGTCCGCGATCGTGTTCCCAGGCCCGACCGTGACGTCGGTGCCGGAATCCACATCGACGCCGTCGTTGTTGCCGAGTCCGCTGTCACCGTTGCGGTCCGTGCCGACGAAGTTGCCCGCGACGGTCGTGCTGTCCGAGTTGATGAAGATCCCGGCAGTGCCGGTCTGGCCGACGATCACGTTGCCGTTCGCCGTGTTCGCCTGCGTCCCGGGGGCGGCGTCGTCGCCGATCGTGGTGCCGGGACTGTTCTCGACGGTGATGCCGATGCTGGCGCTGCTGAAGCTGCCGAGACTGCCGCTCGCGTTGGCGCCGATGGTGTTGCCGGCGATCACGTTCCCGCTGCCCGCGAGGGTCACATAGACGCCTTCTGCGTACAGGCCGTAGATCACGTTGCCCACCGTCGAGTTGCCGCCGATCGTGTTGTCCGTGGCACCCGCGTCCAACATGACTCCATTGCGGTCGTCAGCTGCGGTCGCCCCATCGGCGCCGAGGCCGATCCAGCTGCCCTGCACGACGTTGCCCGAGCTGGTGCTACCGCTGATCAGGATGTCGGCGGCCCCGCTGGCCGCCGATCCGCCGTTGCCCGCGACGATCACCCCGTCTGCCGTCGAGCCTCCGATCTGATTGCCAGCGCTCCCGACGATCGAGATCCCGCTGAGCCCGTTGCCGTCGAAGCCACCCGACGCCGGGTTCCACCCGACCCAGTCCTGCTGGATGACGTTATCGCCGCCGGCGGTGAGGGCGATGCCATTGCCCGGGAAGCCGACGATGGCGAGACCGAGGACCGTCGTCTGACCCGCGCTGATGTCGAGACCGTCGCCGGTTGTGGCGCTGCACACTGGTGTCAGGCTGACAACTACATCTGCTCCGAAGTACCCCCCGTAGGTGCCTGTCAAGCCGATCAGCGTCGAGCCCACGGGACAATCGAACGGTCCCACGGGCGAGCCGCCGCCGCTGGTGACGAACGGTCCGTCGGTCGCGGTGCCGCCAGCCGAGCCGCACCGAATGCCGACACCGTCGTCGATGTCACCCGCATACCCGTAGATTCCCAAACCCACATCGCTGCCCGAACAGCTCAAGGTGCTGGTCGTGTCGGGATCATCGCCGATCGCCGACCCCACGGTGGTGGTATTAGCGCCAGGGGCAGTGCATACCACCGACACCGCACCAACGTAGCCCCGACCCTCCTGACTGGCCTGCAAGCCGGTCACCACCGAGCCGGCCGGACAGGAAGAACTCGCCGACCGGATGTCGGTGGCATTGCTGCCGGTGCCGCTGAGCGTCCCAGGCGAGCTGCCGTTGAGCGAGCTGCCGTCGAGCACGACGACGGGTGAGCCGGCGTACCCGGTCTGAGTCGTCGCGTCGATCGTCATTGGAGCGGTGACCGCGGGCAGCGGCGTGGACGGCTGAATCGTCTGTACGCCCGATCCGGGGATGTTGAACGCGATCGTCGCGGAGCCAGAACCACCTGGCGTGTAGGCGTCAGCGGCGGTGATCGCGTCGCGCAGGCTGCAGTCTCCGACATCGCACGCGCCGTCGTTGGTGTCCTGCGCGGTAGTCACGGTGAAGGTCGGTCCAGCCTGCCCCGGGCCGATCGTCGGATCGATCCGCAAGGGATAACGGGCGTGCTCGTCGGCGATCTCGATCACGATCGCCCGGCCGCCCGCGGACGGCCGCATGCTCGCGTGGATCACGTGGCCAGCCGAGTCGGTCACCCGCAGTCCGCTGTATGAGCCGACCGGACGACCAGCGCTGCGCAGAACCAACGCTTTGCCCGATCCGCTGGCGAGAAGACCGGCCAACCGGGACTCAACGACGAGCGGCCCTGAGCCTGAGACCCGCCGGGAAACGACGAACGACTGTTCGATGCCCCCCGGCACGGCTGCGAACGACTCCTCGATGCCAGCGTCGCCATAGCGGGCGCCGTCGCCGCGGCGCTCGAGCGCGCCCGAGACGGGCACCAGCCGATCGGCGCGCCCGATCTCGCCGAGTCCAAGGGACCCTGACCAGTGCGAGCCGCCCAGCCGCACCGAGGCCGAGCGGTATGTTGCACTAAGGCGCGGCTTAGCGAAGGTGTCGATCTGTCCGGCAGGTGCTATTCGAGCTGGCCACTGTCCGAAAGACGTGGCCAACCCCGGCAGTGACCGGGAGCTCAGACTGGCGCTCACCAGCGAAGAGCCCGAGGGCCGGGCGGCAACCGCCGCCGGCCTGGCCACGGCCCGATCCGGACTATTGAGCGCGCCCGTCAGCAGAATCGCAAGGACTGCAAGGACGGTGCCCGCAATTGTCAACCGGAGCCTGGGTCCTCTCGATCCCGGCTCCCTTCGTGGAAGCCCCCCCATACCGTGAAGAGCCTACCTGAACGCGGACTTCACCGCAGCACCGTTAGTCAAGTGAGAGTGCCACGTCGATGGCACGGGCAGGGCCGAATGTCCTCCCGCGTGCACGTGCCGCGTCCTGCTGATGGGAGGTCAGGGCGTCAACAGCGGGTTCGATGTCGCCAAGAATCGCCTGGTCGAGCCCAGCTGAACGCGGCGAACCGATCTCTTCGCGGAACGCGTCGGCCGCGCCGAGAAGCTCGAGCGCGTGCTCGGGTTGGCCGGTGAGCGCCGCCAGGCGCCCAACGTCTTCCAGAAGGAACGCGAGCGCCCATTTGTCGTCGTGCTCCTGGTGCGCGCGCAGACTTTCGGCGTATTGAAGGTAGGCGGCGGCGTAGTCGCCGAGCCCGCGACAGGCGTTCCCGAGGTTGTTGTGACAAACCACGACCCTCCAGTTGTCGCCGACTTCGCTGTTGAGGCGCATCGCGTCCTCGAAGCGGGCTCGCGCCTCCTCGTTGCGTCCTTCGAGCGTGGCGATCATGCCCAGATTGGTCATCGAATTCGCGATCGCCCAGCGGTCCCCGAGTTCAGTGCGCAACGCAAGCGCCTGTTCATGCAACGAGCGCGACAGCGGGAAGTCTGCCTCGTACTCGGCGACGATGCCGAGGTTGCTGAGCACGCTCGCCATCATCTTGACGTCACCGAGCCGGCGACGGACCGCGAGGCTGTCCTCGTAGCACGTGCGTGCATCGTCGAGTTTGCCGCGCTGCGCGGCCAGGGTCCCCTCGAGGTGGAGCACCCGGCCAAGCCCCTCTTCGTCTGCGAGCTCCTCGAATCCAGCTGCCGCCCGCGCGAGGCGCTCTGCCGCCTCGTCGTACCTGTTCTGCTTGCGTGCAACCTCAGCTATTGCAGCTTCGCACCATGCGCGCGAGTCCCCGTCACCGATCGCCTCGGCTAGCTCAAGGGCGCGCATCTCGGCGTCGCGAGCACGGTCCAATTCACCCACAAGCTCGAGCACCTTGCCGAGCTCGAGCAACACATTGACCCGCTCGGCGTCAGCGAGGAGAGATGCCAGGCGCTCGTAATACTCGATCGCCGCCGCGTTGGAGTACGACGCCTGTGCCTGCTCGGCGGCGAGCCGGAGATACCGGCGCTTCTTCGGCTCGTCATCGCTGTGCCAGTAGTGGTGGGCGAGCAGGTCGAGCCGGTGCTCTACGGCGTCGGTCTGAAGCTCGAGGTATGCGCCAACCTGGCCGTGGAGGGTCGCGCGCAGCGCGTAGGGCAGGCTCTCGTAGGCGACCTCCTGGGTCACGGCGTGTTTCATGAGATACGACTCGTCCGCCTCTCGGTCGCGGATCACGAGGTCTACGCGCTGCAGCGCCCGAAGGTTCGTGCGCACATCATCAATTCCCCCAATGTCCGGATAGACGCCGGGGAGCATCGGCGCCTGGAAAGTCCGGCCGACCACGCTGGCCACCTTGAGCGTGGTCCGCGGGGCCTCCTCGAGCATGTCGATCCGGCTCAGGACGAGGCTGTGGAGACTCTCGGGAAGCTCGAGAGCGGTTAGCGCCCGCTGGTCGGACAGGTCAACGCCTTGGCCGTGCACGTAATTCAGCAGTTCCTCGGCGTAGAACGGGTTGCCCTGCGCACGATTGACCACGAGATCGCGCAGCGACTGCGATGTCTTGCCGGCCTCCCCGAGCAGCTCAGACAGCTTGGCCTCCACCACTGCGGACATCTGCGCCTCATCGAGCACCGCAAGCTCGAGCTCTTCCAGTCCCCGCAACGTTCCCAGCGCCCCGTCATGCGGCAGCGCAGCCTCAGGCCGGTAGACGACGACCAGCAGTACCGCCGCCGTGGCGATGGTGCGCGCGATCACGCCCAGCAGGTCACGCGAGAGCGGATCCAGCCAGTGGCAGTCCTCGAGAACCAACACGAGCGGCTCGCGTCGAGCCATGGCGCGCAGGCAATCTGCCAGCAGGTTCTCCACCGACGTCTTGCGGAGCTGCGGGTCGAACGCAGCCGTGAGCTCGGTGTCGGGGATCGGAAGACCGAGCACCGCGTCGAGCAGGGGTGCCCGTGGCACAAGGGCGGCGTCGATCTCGCCGAGGGCGCGCTCGAGGGCTCCGACCTGCTCGCCGGTGGGCAGGTTCTCATCGAGTCCGAACAGGACGCGCCAGATCTCGCTCCAGACGACATAGCCTGCGTTCGTCCCGAAGGACTGGCACTCGCCAACCGCAACCTGGACTCCCTGGTGGCGGGTGGTGCGGATGAACTCGGCGACCAGCCGTGACTTCCCCATTCCGGCCTCCGCCGACAGGCCGACGATCCCGCCCCGGCCGCGCACGGCCTCCTGCAAGCGCGCGTCCAGCACAGCGATCTCCTCGGTCCGGCCGACGAGCGGAAGCTCGTAGCGCCTTACGCGTCGGGAGCGGCGGCTCGTCGCTCCCGTCAGCGAGTATGCGGTCACGGGGGCGGCCTTGCCCTTCAACGTCAGCGGCTCGAGCTCCGCCCAGGTGAAGCCGTCCCCGAGGCGACGTTGCACGGCCTCGGAGATATAGACACCGCCCGGCGGAGCTTTCGACATCAACCGAGCAGCGAGGTTGACAGCGTCGCCGAGACAGCAGAATGTACGTCGCTTAGCGTGCCCATGGGTGCCGCTGTGCAATCGGCCGTAGGTGATCCCGATGCGGATCCCACGGGCAGCGGTCGAGTGCTCGAGCGCTCGCAGCTCGATCGCCGCGGCACACGCCCGCGCGGCGTCGTCCTCATGTGCGAGCGGTGTTCCGAACACTCCGTACAGGTAGGCGCCCTTGTCTCCCAGGGTCACCTGCAGGAGGCTGCCCCCGTAACTCGTGAGCACGTGCTGGGCTGCGCGCACGAATTCGTCGAGCTTCTCACCCGCCGACTCATCGGTGTCGTAGTCGATTCCGGTGAAGCTCAAAAAGACGGGATACGCCGGGCGCAGCTCGGCCAGAAACTCACCCCGGCCGGCCGTGAGCCGGTCGTACACGGGCGCCAGAAGCCACCGCCGTGCAAGCTCGGCCGGGATCTCCCATCCTGTCTGCGGCGGCGGCTCCCACGTCACCGCATAGCCCGGTCCCCGGATCACGGTCACCGTCCCGGCCTCCTCCGACGTGCGCGTCTCTCCGCGCCCGACGCGGTGCCCGAGCGCCGCGAGGGCTGACTCGTGGACGAGCACCTCCCCCTTCTCAGCAAGCTGCTCCACCGCCGCGATCCGGTCGACCAGGGCTCCGGCGAGCACGTCGATCAGCTGGATCTCCGGATCTCCGACGACGAACCTGCGGGCCGGCCCGCATGCGATCGCGACCTTCAGCTCAAGCTGAAACGAGAGACCGCCCGGCGTCGTCACGCTTCCCTCGCGGCGCATGGCGTCCTGCATCCCGAGGCCGCTCGCGGCCGCGCGGGAGCCGTCGTCGCCGTCCAGCCAGCAGGTGAGCGCATCGCCGCTGAAGTAGATGACGTCACCGCCGCAGCGGTGGAGCTCCTCAATGACCGCGTGGAAGACGCGGTTGAGGTGTCCCGTCAGGAGCTCCGACGCACGCTGAGAGCCGAACTCCTCCGCGAGGGCCTCAGTAAGGGCAGTGAAGCCGGAGATGTCGGCGAACAGCGCGGCGCCATGGACACGCTCAGGCAGGGTCAGGCCGGCGGCAAGCGCGGCGCGCCGGTCACCGGCGATATACGCCGAAGGCCGGTCAGGCGCGATCGCTGCGGCAAGGCCGACGGGAGCGTCCGCGCCTGCGCTATCGATGCCTCGACCTCGCTGGCGCGGCAACCTCGCTAGACCGAGGCCGACGCGGGCTGCGATCCATCCATGCCCGAAAAACCAATCACCCGGTGGCTCATGGCGCGAAAAATAGGTCGGCGCAGGCGCGGCCCCTCAAAGCTCGAGGGTCAGACTCTCGATGTCCTTCGGGTAGTCGGTGAGCACGTCAATCCCGTCATCGGTCACGACCACGGTGTCCGAGTGGCGGAAGCCACCGACCGTTGACGAGTACACACCGGGCTCAATCGTGAACACCATGCCAGGCTGGATCGGCGTGTGGTCGCCGATGTCGAGGAACGGAGGCTCATGGTTTCGCAACCCGATGGCGTGGCCGACGTGCTGGCGCCAATACGGCATCAGATCGTTCGCCTCGAAGTACTCGAGCACGGCTCGGTCGACGTCTGCGCAGGTCACCCCAGGCCGAAATGAATCCAGCGCCACCTTCTGCGCGGAGACCATGTGGTCGAACAGTCGGCGAGCCTCGTCACTCGGCGGACCGATGATCATGCGTCGCGTTCAAGCTCGGCGTTGTACCCCCAGATCGGCGCGCTGGTTTCCGTCACCAGAACATCGCCGGGCCGAAACTCGATGTTGTGTGCGATCGCGTGGGCCCAGGCGCTGCGCCGCCCGATCTGACCACGAAACCCGACTGACACTCCGTCCGAGGAGGCCTGTTGCCCGCCGAACGAGGAGCCGAGCGTCTCAAGCATCGCAAGGGTGGCCTCCTGGCTCGCGCGCAAGCTGGCCTGCGACTCAGTGGCGCCAGGGCGGGAATACAGCGCCAGCAGCCTGTGGCCCGCTTCACACCAGCGCGCGCTCTCACGGATCAGGGCGATCTCAGCGTCGCTCTTGAGCACCATCATGCTCTCAATGAACGGCGCGAGGTCAGTGGTGCTCCCGCCCATCACCTCACTCAGCGAAGGGCCGGCGTAGCCGAGTATGCCGGGGTAGCCGTCGCTGTCGGCGGCGACGGCGCCCGTGATGCCCATGTCGCGCAGCACGCGTGCCAGGATCCGCATCGGGTGCTCAAGCCCCGGATATTCCGGATAGGACTCGATCCGCTCGAAGTCGGTCTCCTCGCCGGCGCGCTCCAGCTCAAATGCGGGCACGAACACCATCGTCTCCCCGGAGGTGCTGGCGGCGAAGGCGACTGGCCGCTCGGTCGCCAGAAAGCCGAAGCTCGTGAAGTACTGGATGTACTTCTCGTCAAACAGCACGTAACCGGTCAGCTTTTGATCACGGATGTGCGTCAGCAGGCGCTCGCGCCGAGCGCGCAGCTCTTCCTGCGGGATTCCTGTGGTGACCTTCTGCTGTGTCTCGTCAGTCATAACGAGCACAAATACCAGAGTCGGACACGTTCGGAACGCGTGAACGTCCGCAGGACGTGTCGAGGGTGGCCTTCGATGCCGGCTGACCTCCTGCGCGGGCGAAGCTGTCGCCCAACACGACAGCTTTCTGCCTGCTCAGGAGGCCATTTCGAGCTAAGCCTCGGACGGCTCCCGGCGATAGAACGATCGATCGAGGCTAAGCCTGGCTAGGCGACGCTGTTGCCAACCGTCGAAAGAGCGTTGCTCACGCCCCCGCCAAGGAATGTCAGCGCGAGGATCGCGACGACCGCGATGAACGCCAAGATCAGGCCGTACTCGACGAGGCCCTGGCCCTCATCTTTGTCAAAAAGCCGCGCAACGGCGAGCTTCACGTGAGTCAAGAGCTGCAGCATGTGTTTGTCCCCTCCCTCCGTGGTTTAGGCGGGCCACTTCGCCCCCAAAGGTGACCTTCGATCGGCCCCCGGAAACATCTCGTTGGGCTGCCCAGCGGTTCGTACCCCCGTCGCCACGGCATCCAATCGGCGCAAGATACCGGCCTTTAGCGAGAATTGGGTTTTTTGGACGCATGTTCGCTGGCGCTGTGGGTTGTCTGGACGCATGTTCTCGGGCGCCTGATGCATCACGCGGATGGAAATTCCCTGCAAAGGGGCCAGAGAATTTTGAGCGTGCCCCGGCGTGCAAGAAAAGTTCCACCACTGCGTGGGCGCATGGACGGTTCTGGAGATTGTGCGGGGCTCGGCTCGCCCTTACGCGTGTTAGCTTCGAGCCTGCCATCACAGGCGCTCAAGTCTGGTGCTGGGGTGGCCGACACACTCAGCAGGTGCTGAGTCTCTCGCTTAACAGCATGGTGATCGCGTTTGTGCCGGCGGCGGTATGTCTGGTCCTCGCGCTCCGGCCGGCGTTCTTCGTCGCGCCGGCTCAGCTCGCGTCGAACAGGCCGCTCATGCTCGCTGAGAATCGGTGGATCGCTCCTGCACTGATCGTCGGGGCCCTGGCGACTGTGCCAGCAGTGATTTGGCTGACGGTGCACACGTCGACGGCCATGCAGTGCGGCAGCTTTGTGTTGACGGCGTCCGCTGCTCTTTGGGGCGCGTATCGTCTGGCGGGCTGGCGGGCGATGGCGATCACCGGTGTGCTGGTCGTGTTCAGCGCTGTAACGCCGGAACAGGGTGGGCGGGCGGCCATAAGTCTGCTCTCGGTGCTGGCGGGGCTCGGTGTCGCGAACGTGGTAGCGGTCACATTGCGAACGCGGCCGCTGATCATTTTTCTGGCTGTGTTCGCTGTGGCTGACCTGGTTCTTGTGTCCAGCGGTTTCACGCGAGCGACGTTTGTGCACCTGCCGGTGGCCGGTGCGTTTGGCGAGCTGACGGTCACGCTCAGACCGTTCATGCGCGTCCAAGCTGGGTCTGTGATGCTCGGAATCGGCGATATCGTCTACGCGACGCTGGTCGCCGCGGTGCTCGTCGCGCGACGTGCGCCGCTGCGGCTGATCGTGTTCGTCTCTGTTGCCTACGCCGCGGGCATGGTCGTGGTCGCGGCCTGTGCTGTACGCAGCGGCGCGATGCTCCCAGCAACGCTCCCCGGCGCATTCGCGCTGGCCGCCATGTGGGGCGTCAACCGGTCGAACGCTGAGCGACCCCGGTCGTGGCCCAGGATGACTCGCGAACGCCCGGGCACCGCCACGATCTCATCGGTCTAGCCGCCGACGCCGCGCCGCAGTGGCCAGCACACCGCAGCGACCGTCTATCCGGAAGGCGGCAGATCCTCGATCATCGGCGGCAGCTGCCTGTTGGCGACGAGCGCCGGAATCGCGACCAGCACGAAGTTGAACGCGCGGTACGCCATCACGGCGGCGAGCGCCGGCGCCAACGGCTGGCGGACCCAGTAGAGCGCGTAGGTCATCAGTACCTCGGTGGCCCCGGCGCCACCGAGTGGCAGCGAGCGGCGGGTGGCGGCGTAGCCCGTCGAGTAGGCGATGATCAGCTTGCCGACGTCGAGGTCCAGCCCGAACGTCCGCAGGCTCGCCCACAGCGCACACATGTCGGCCGCCCAGTAGAGGGTGATCCCGAACCACGCCGACGCGTGCGGCAGCGTCCGCTCGGTCACCATCCCGCGCACGCCCTGGACCCCCTCGAGCATTTGTACGATCAGCTCGGCCCGCCGGCCACCGGCCCGCGCCAGCCACTCCGAGCGGTTGGGCGCGCTGGCCCAGACAGCCAACGCCAGGCACGGCGGCACCGCCAGCGCCCACGGCCACAGCAGAGAGGGCAGGACGTTCGCCCCCTGCGCCAGCAGCACGATCGCCGTGATACACGCGCACGGCGCGAGGATCGCCCACTCGAACACGCCCAGCGCCATCACGCGCACGCGTGCGCTGCGCTCGTCCTCGTCGATCGACTCCAGCATGCGCTTGTCAACGCCAAACCCGCCGTCGAGCGCGAACGGGCCGAATCCGGCCACTACGATCCTGCTCACGATCGGCAGCGACAGCGTCCGGTGCCCGTGGATGCCCGCCACCGAGCGGTAGGCGAGCACATAGGCCGGATAGGTGATCAGCTCGGCCACCGCGACGATCGCAAGCCAGCCAGGATCGACGTCCTCGAACACGCGGCCGATCGCGTCGGCGCCGGTCACATGCGCGATCGCGATCACCGCTACGGCGGCGATCGCGGCGGCCAGAGCGGTCGCGACCAGCGGCTGCTGACGCAGCAGTCTGCGCACCGCCGGGACCTTACGCCTGAACCTAAGAGGTCAGGATCAGGCCGGCGTCAGGAGTGCACGAGCGCCCGCAGCGACTGCTTGAGCGACTGCGTCGAGGCGACCACGGCCGTCGGCTCGTAACCGCAATGCGCCATGCAGTTGTCGCAGCGCGGGTCATTGCCGCGACCGTACTTGTCCCAGTCGGTCGTCTCCAGGAGCTCCTTGTAGGTCTCGGTGTAGCCGTCGGCCATCAGGTAGCACGGCCGCTGCCAGCCGAACAGCGAGTAGCTCGGGATCCCCCACGGGGTGCATTGGAAGTCGGTCTTGCCCTCGAGGAAGTCGAGGAACAGCGGCGAGTGATTCAGGCGCCACTTCTTCCGGCGCCCGTCGGCGAACGCTGCCGCGAACAGCTCGCGGGTCTGGCGCACCCCGAGGAAGTGCTCCTGGTCGGGCGCCTTCTCATAGGCGTAGGCGGGCGAGATCATCATCTGGTCGACCTCGAGCTCGTCGTTGAGGAAGTCCAACACGGAGCGAACCGTCTCAGCCGAATCGTGCGTGAAGAAAGTGGTGTTGGTGGTCACACGGAAGCCCTTGGCCTTGGCGGCCTTGATGGCCGCGACCGCCTTATCGAAAACGCCCTCGCGTGCGACCGACTGATCGTGGCGCTCGCGCAAGCCGTCGATGTGGACGGCCCAGGAGAAGTACGGCGACGGCTTGAAGAGGTGGAGCTTCTTCTCCAGCAGCAGCGCGTTCGTGCACAGGTAGACGAACTTCTTGCGCGCGATCAGCTGGCGCACGATCTCGTCGATCTCGGGGTGGATCAGCGGCTCGCCACCGGCGATCGACACCATCGGCGCGCCGCACTCCACGACCGCGTCGACCGCCTGCGCGACCGGCATGCGGCGGCGCAGCTCGTGCTCGGGGTGCTGGATCTTGCCGCAGCCCTCGCAGGCGAGGTTGCATTGGAACAGGGGCTCGAGCTCGACGATCAGCGGGTACTTCTCGACGTGGCGCAGCCGCTGCTTGATCAGGTACGCGCCCATGCGGACGGTCTGTCTGGTCGGAATGGCCATCTCAGCGACCTCCTCTGCTGGCCTCTGGGGGCAGCTTGAACTGCATGGTTTCGATTGCCACACGACGCTCCTCGACGGTCACCGCGCCCAGCCCTCCCAGCGCATTGGTCACCGCTTCGACCAGGGCCTCCGGAGCTGAGGCGCCGGCTGTCACACCCACCCGGCGCACGCCGTGGATCGCCGCCGGTGGAATGTCGGACGCGTCCTCGATCAGCATGGCACGGCAGCCGGCTCGCTGCGCGACCTCGACGAGCCGGCGCGAGTTGGACGAGTTCGACGAGCCCACGACCAGGATCAGGTCGCAGTCCTGCGCGAGCGCACGGACCGCGTCCTGGCGGTTCTGCGTCGCGTAACAGATGTCGCTGGATGCCGGGCCGACGGCGTCCGGAAAGCGCTCCTTCAAAGCGCTCACAACCTCCGCCGTCTCGTCGACCGCCAGCGTCGTCTGGGTCAGGTAGGCGACCTTATGCGGGTCACGGACTCGCAGGTCGGCGACGTCGCCGGCCGCCGCGACCACCTGGGTGCTCTTGGGCGCCTCGCCATAGGTGCCGTCGACCTCCTCGTGGCCCTGATGGCCGACGAGCACGATGTCGAAGCCGTTGGCGGCGAAGCGGCGTGCCTCGGCGTGCACCTTCGAGACCAGCGGACACGTGGCGTCGACCACGTCGAGCTGGCGGCGGCGCGCCTCGCCGCGCACCGCCGGTGAGACGCCGTGGGCCGAGAAGATCACGGTCGCGCCCTCCGGCACCTCGTCGAGCTCGTCAACGAATATCGCCCCGCGCTCCTCGAGCGCATGAACGACGTGGACGTTGTGGACGATCTGCTTGCGCACGTAAACCGGTGCGCCGCGATCCTCGAGCACGCGCTCGACGACCTCGACCGCGCGCTCGACACCGGCGCACGAGGCGCGCGGAGAGGCCAATACGATCTCGCGCTCGCCAAGCGCATTGGCCCATTCCTCAACCAGCGAACAGGCCCGGCGCAGCGCCCGATAGGCGGTTGCGGCGCCCGTCACCGTGCGCAGCGGGTGGTGCAGCTCGCGGCTGCTCGTGTCCACCACCACGCGCAGGGTCACCAACGGGCGGCAGCGAGCGGCCGGCGCCAGCCAGGCGGACTCCATGTCGACCGCGGCGGCGCCGGTGCGGTAGAGCGTGCGCCGACGCTCACCCATCACGAGTCGCTGGCTGGAGGCGATCGGCGCGATGTACACGCGCAGTCCGCCGCGGCGCAGGACGCCCGCGAGGATCGTCGGGTCGTCGCACACGGTGGTGCCCGTGGGCCCGCGCAGCTCGCTCGCGAGCACGATGTCACCCGGCTCGAGAGCTGGGTCGAGCGCGCCGCAGAAGCCGGCGATCAGGGTCGGCCTGCTACCGCCGGCTGCCGAGAGCTTCGCGGAACGGGCGGCGCGACGCGGGCCCATGCCGACGCGGCGGACGTCCGCCCATGGCGCGCCGGTGCGAACCGCGTGCGCCTCGAGCGCGAGCGGCGCCAGCACCACGATCACGTCGGACGCAGCGTCTTCGAGGCGCCGCTCGCGCTCGAGGTCGGGCTCTTCCGCCGAGGCCAGTGCAGTGCTCATCAGTCCACCCTATCCATACGCGCGCTCAGACCTCCACCACGGCGCGCGACGAGCGGTCTGCGCTCGCCAGCGCAGCCAGCGTCTGGACCGCTGCAGTCTGTCCGCTGCGTACCGCACCCTCCATCGTCGCCGGCCAGCCGGTGTCGGTCCAGGCGCCTGCCAGCACCAGGCCGGGAACCTCGGTACACGCCGGCGGGCGCAAGGCGCGAGCGCCCGGCGCGGCGCGGAAAGTTGCTGAATGCTCGCGCGTCACGAAGAACTCACGTACCGTCGCCTCGCGGGCGGCGGGCAACAGGTCGGCGAGCGCGGGCAGGTAGCGCCCCCGCAGATCCTCGGCGGTGGCGTGCAGCTCATCGTCGGCCGCCGAGAGCGAGACAGCGAGGTACTGGCCGTCGCGCAGACCCGACCCAGCGGTGCGATCGAAGATCCACTGCACCGGCGAGTCCACGCCCGTGGCGAACGGGTGCTCGAGCACGCGACGGTCGTAGACGATGTGGAGGTTGATGATCGGAGAAGCACCGAGCCGCTCGGCGAAGTCAGGCGCGAGCCCGATATTCGCCGGCAGCAACCGCGCCGCCTGCGCCGGCGGGAGCGCCACCACGACCGCATCAGCGCGACCGCTGAAGCCGTCGCTCGCGTCGATCTGGAAGCTCAACCGGCCTTGGCCCGGGCCGCCGGCGATGATTACCCGTGACAGCGTCTGTGCGGTGCTGCCCAGATGCACGTCCACGCCCGCGCGCTCGAGCGCGGCGCGGGCGGCCCGATCATGGATCTCGCCCAATGGCGCGACGGCCCATCCGATGTCACCAGCGGCCGCATCACTGAGGAGGCCAACCTGGAAGACCTGGGCGGCCTGCGCCAACGAAGCGTCGTCGACCGTCAGGTTCACCGTCGGGCGCACGATCAGCTCCCAGATCGTCTCGACCGCCCGGCGGCTCTGCCGATGACGGCGCAGCCAATCGCCGAACGACACGGCGTCGTTGGCCGGATCCTCGACGTCGACCGCACGCAGTCGCTGCATCGCCCAGGCCAGCGCGAGGCGCTGGCGCATCGCGAGGTAGGGATAACGCAGCAGCGCCCCGGCGAGGTGCAGCGGCGCCCGCAGCTCCGAGCGGCGCAGGCGGCCAAGACGGCCGCCCGGTGCCAGCACGGGCACGTCGAGCCGCGGCTGCAACGCCACCAGCTCGGTCGCGCCGAGCTGCTCGAGCAGCTCCCGGTAGGCGGTGCAGCAGCGCAGGAACACGTGCTGGCCGTTGTCGACCGTGAGCTCCCCACGACTGAACGAGTATGCGGCGCCGCCGAGCCGGCCGCGCGCCTCGAGCAGCGTCACCTCGGCACCGGCCTGCGCGCACGCGAGCGCCGCGCTGATGCCCGCCAGGCCGCCACCAATCACGACCACACGGCCGTCACCGATCGCCTCGCCGTTCACCGCCGGTGCTCCAGTCCCCCTGCGCCGACAAGGCTGCGCGCCGCGACCCAAGACTTCTCGAGCGGGGAGAGCGAGATCCGCCCGCGCAGCACCTGCGCGGGGTCCGCCAGGATGCGATCTAGGATCCGCCGGTAGATCCCGGTCATCGCCTGGACGCACGCGGCGCTGCGGCCGTCCAGCATTGCCAGCATCTTCAGGCCGCGGTCGAACCACTCGTCGGCGCGCTCGGCCTCGAAGCGGATCAGTCCCACGACTGCGGACTCATCGGCGCCGGCGAGGTCGAGGCAGCCGAAGCGCCGGCGATCCTCGGCCGGCAGGTACGTGCGGCCAAGTGCGCGGTCCTCGACGATGTCGCGCAGGATGTTGGTGAGCTGCATCGCCACGCCGAGATCGTCCGCCAGCCCGAATATCTCGTCGGCGGCGCCGTCGGCGAAGATCGCGGCGCAGAGGCGACCAATCGAGCCGGCGACGCAGCGGCAGTAGCGCACCAGCTCGTCGAAGGTTTCGTATTCGACGCCGAGCACGTCGTGCTCGACGCCCTCGATCAGGAGCTCGAGTGCGTCCGCGGGAAGGTGATAGTGCTCGCAGGCGTGCGCCAGGGCCGTGATCACCGGGTCGCCGGGGTCGACCTGCCCCTCTGCGAGCTCAGCCAGCTTGCCGCGCTCGCGGGCGAGCTCGGCCATCCGCACGCTTGACTCGAGCTCCCCGTCGCCGATGTCGTCGATGCGCCGCGCGAATGCGTAGGTCGCGCACATCGCCTGACGCTTGAAGCGCGGCAGCAGGCGAATGCCGTAGTAGAAGTTCGCGGCCTCCCGTCGTGTGATCTGCTCGCATTCGCGGTAGGCGTACTCGACCTCGATCGCGGGGCTCGTCATCGGCCCGCCACGGTCCTGAGCAGGTGCCGGGCATAGCCGAGCCGGCGGGTGCGACCGGGCGCGAGCGCATCGAGCGCCCGCAGGCCACCGGCGGTGAAGCCCGCGACCGCGATCCGCGGCGCCGGCGGCAGCGTGCGCGCAAGCGGTGGGCCGCTTGAAAGCAACGCTCGCGCGCGGGCGGATTCGAACTCGATCAGCGCCTGCAGGGGCGCGGAGGGTGGCTCGGAGTCGAGGTCCTCCTCACCGCAGCCGAAGCGCGCCAGATCCTCGCGGGGCATGTATACGCGACCGCGGCCATGGTCCTCGGCGATGTCCTGCAGGTGCTCGACGACCTGCAACCCTGCGCACACGCGATCGGACAGCGCCACGCGCTCCGGGGTGGCGACGCGGAAGATGCCCAGCACGAGCTGCCCCACCGGAGCAGCCGACAGCCTGCAGTAGTCAAGCAGCTGCTCGAAGGTCTCATAGTGGCTGACCACCTGATCGACGCGGTTTGCCTCGATCAGGCGCTCGAACGGCGGCCGCGGCAGCCCGCACTCGTGCACGGTCACGGCCAGCGCCTGCATCAGCGGGTGCCGCGGCCGCGGCGCGCCGGCCTCGGCGAAGACGCCACTGAGCTCGAGCTCAACGAGGTCGAGCAGGACATCGCGATCGCCCGGCGACTCGTCGCCAACGTCGTCGACGAGCCGCGCGTAGCCGTAGATCGCCATCAGGTGGCGGGCGCGCCGGCGCCCGACGATCGTGCTGGCGACCGTGAAGTTCTCTCGGCGAGCCTGCGGCAGGACCTGCTCGCGGGTGGGGAGCGAGGCTACGGTCGGTGGCTGCAGCGCGGTCATCGCGTGCAACGCCCCAGCGCCATGATCGGGAAGATCAGGCGGTAGAGGTGGTACTTGATGTAGAAGTCTGACGGGAAGCCCGTGCCGGTGTGGTGATCCTCGTCCCAGTCACCGTCTTCGCGCTGATGTTCGAGCAGCCACTGCACCCCCCCGCGCGCCGACGCGGACTCCCGCCCACCGGCGGCGTCGAGCGCGAGCAGCGCCCAGGCGGTCTGCGAAGGGGTGCTCTCGCCGCGACCGATCCAGGCCGGATCGTCGTAGGAGCGGCAGTCCTCGCCCCAACCGCCGTCTGCGTTCTGGTGACGCTCCAGCCACCTGACCGCACGGCGTATCGCCGGATCGGACACCGGCACGCCGGCGACGACCAGCGCAGGCAGGACCGCGCCCGTCCCGTAAATGTGGTTGACGCCCCAGCGCCCGAACCATGAGCCGTCCTGCTCCTGGTTGTTGAGCAGCCAGCTGACCCCGCCCCACGTCAACTCGTCCTCAGCGCGCCCCAGCACACCGAGCATCTCGACGACGTGGGCAGTGACGTCGGCGCTCGGCGGGTCTATCACCTCGCCGAAGTCGCAGAACGGGAGGTCGCGCACGAGCGCCCGGCAGTTGTCGACGTCGAACGCGCCCCAACCTCCGTCGGAGCTGCGCATGCCGGCGAGCCAGCGGACGCCGCGGTCGATGGAGGCGCGGACGCGCTCTTTGTCGGGATGGTCCACGGTCTCGAGCGCCAGGACGACCTCGGCCGTGTCGTCGATGTCGGGGTAGTTGGCATTGGCGAACTCGAACGCCCAGCCACCGGGCTCGAGTTTTGGTCTCCGCACGGCCCAGTCACCGCGTTGGAGGATCTGCTGCCCGATCAGCCAGTCGGCGCCGCGGATCACCGCCTCGTGGTCACCGGGAACGCCAGCGTCGTGGAGAGCGATCAGCGACAGGCACGTGTCCCAGACAGGAGACTGGCAGGCCTCGACGCGGCGCGGTTCCTCCTCGATCGTGAAGTTCTGCATCCCGGCGAGCCCGCGCTCCATCACGGGGTGCTCGAGCGGGTAGTCGAGCAGGTGCAGGGCGATCAGCGAATACACCCAGGGAGGCTGGATCCCGCCCCAGCCCCCGTCGGGCTCCTGGCGGTCGACGATCCAGCGCTCCGCACGGGATAGTGCGAGCCGGCGTAGCGGCGCTAGCGGGCGCCGCTCATAGAGCCGTATCACCCGGTCGAGCGCCACCAGTCCGCGGCCGAATCGCGAGGAGACCGACGGCGGTGACCAGGGCTCGGAACCGTCGAGTTCGTCGAGCCTGAAGGGCAACGGCCGCACCGGCCGCTGGGACAGCACCACCGAAAGTGCGACCACCGTCTGCCGCGCCCAGCAGGCGAAGTCGTAGGCGTTCAGCGGAAACCAGGCTGGCATCAGGATCAACTCGGGCGGCAACGCCGGGACCTGGCTCCAGGGCCATGCGCCGAACAGCGCCATCCAGATGTGAGTGAAGACGCGCGCACGCTGCAGACCGCCGGCCCCTCGCACATATTCGGCCGCGAGCCGCATGTGTTCGTCGCTGGGCGAGTCGCCCGCGAGTCGCAGCGCTACGTACGCCTCGATTGTGGTCGAGAGGTTGGCGGGACCGTCATGGAAGTTGCTCCAGGTGCCGTCCGCGCGCTGCTGGGAGCGGATCCAGCCGGCCGTGCGCGCCGTCGCCTCGGGCAGCCGGATGCCGAGGAACTCGCGCAGCAGCATGTCCTCGGCGTCCATCGTGACGTTGGTCTCGAGCTCGCCTTTCCACCAGCCGCCGGAGTCCTGCAACGAGAGCAAGCGCTCGACGGCCCGCGCGAGGGCCGCTCCGGTCTCCCCGGGGACGGTCGCCACGGCGACGTCGGACAACGGCACATATTGATCGCGCGGGCGGTTGATGGCATCCATAATCTGGCTTCCGACCCGGTCTACCCGAAAATGGCCTTTCCGATCTCCCACGCGAACGACAACAGTAACGAGCAGGCTAACGACCTCGCTGACTCGCTTGCGCAGCATGCGGCTCAGGGGATGGAGCTCAACCAGCGCTACCTCAACCGCCAGCTCGGACGCGTGTTGCAAACGCTCGGGTTCGACCGCGAGTGGGTGCGCGGCAGCGGTGCGTACCTGATCGACACCGAGGGCCGTGAGTATCTGGACCTCTATGCCGGCTATGGCGTATTCGCGCTCGGGCGCAACCACCCGTATGTCAAGGAGCAGCTGCAGGGGCTGTTGGCCAGTGACCCTCCGAGCCTGCCGCAGCTCGGCATCTCGACGCTCGCGGGCCTGCTCGCCGAGCGCCTGGTGCAGAACACTCCGGAGCCGCTCGATGCCGTGTTGCTCACCAACTCCGGGACGGAGTCGGTCGAGGCCGCGCTGAAGCTGGCGCGGGCGGCCACCGGTCGCACCCGGCTCCTGTACTGCGAGCGCGCCTTCCACGGCCTCTCGTTCGGCTCGCTGTCGGTCAACGGCAACGAGGAGTTCCGCGAGCGCTTCGGGCCGTTGCTGCCAGGGTGCGACCCGGTGCCGTTCGGAGACCTCGATGCGCTCGGCCGCGAGCTCGACCGCGGCGACGTGGCGGCGTTCATCGTCGAGCCGGTCCAGGGCAAGGGCGTGTATGTCGCGCCCGACGGCTACCTCGCAGGCGTGCAGGCGCTGTGCCATGCGGCCGGCGCGCTGCTGATCGTCGACGAGGTGCAGACCGGACTGGGCCGCACCGGCAAGTTCCTGGCGGTCGAGCACTGGGATGTCCAGCCCGACATGGTCACCCTGTCCAAGGCGCTCTCAGGCGGCTATGTCCCGGTCGGGGCGCTGCTTGCCAGCCGCGCCGTGTTCGACGCGACGTTCGATTCGATGGAGCGCAGCGTCGTCCACGGCTCGACCTTCGGCGGCGGCGACTTCGCCGCCGGTGCGGCGCTCGCGAGCCTGACGGTGATCGAGCGCGAAGGGCTGGTCGAGCGGGCCCGCGAGCTCGGGGAGCTGCTGCTGGAGCTGACTCGCCCGCTGGTTGATCGCTTCGAGATCGTTCACGACGTGCGGGGGCTCGGCCTGATGTGGGGGCTCGAGCTCGGCCCGCCATCCGGACGCACCGCCCGCCGCGTGTGGGAGGCGATCGAGCGCCGCCAACCTGGCATGTTCGCGCAGCTGATCACGGTGCCGCTATTCCACGACCACCACATCCTCACGCAGGTCGCCGGTCACCACATGAACGTCATCAAGGCGCTGCCGCCGCTGACGATCGCCGAGGCCGACCTGCAGCGCTTCGCCGGCGCGCTCGAGACGGTGCTCGCCGACGCCGAGTCGCGGATGCTGCGCGGCTACGCCGGTCTGGGGCTCGGTCTCGGGCGGCGCATGCTGTTCGCGCGCTGACGAGCGGTCCATTTCGCCGGTCGGCCCGCTGGCCGCCGGCTCAGCTCGGCGCATTGGCATTTCGTTTCGCCGGATTGCAACAATAACGCCGACGTTATTGTTGCAATCTGCCTTTTTGGACCTACGATCGTTTTTCGGGAGTCCGGTCGCCCAGCAGTCCCGCGGAATCCGACCGCCTGCGCCCTAGGCGCCGCCGGTGAGCGCCGCCAGCAGAGCGACACCATCTGGCACGCCCCAGCCGCTGACGGCGTCGAACCCCGGCCCAGCCTTGTAGCCCCGGCCGAGCGTCGATGACGTGTTGTCGCCGCTGGTCACGTCGACGCAGCCGACCGCGCCGACCGGCCTGCCGCCCGCCGCGCTCGCGTAGAGCATCGGCGCGAGGAAGCCAGGCTCCCACGGCCGCTCGACGTTACCCGCCATCAGCGCGATCAGTGCCGCCCAGGTCGGTGTGGCGGCGCTCGTGCCCCCGTTCGGTGCGTCCTGCCCCATGAAGATCAGGTCATCGAACGGCGGCCCGGCAAGTGCAGCGATATCCGGGATCACGCGGCCGTCGATGCTGCCCGGGTTGAGCGACGTGACGCTGACGTCCTGCCAACTCGGGCGCGGGAACACGACGCTGACACCGCCGCCGGTGGCGCCGCCGCCGCTGCTCGTGCGCTCGCCCGGCGACTGCCACCACGTGACGTCGGTTTGGCCGTCGAGCATCGTGCCGCCAACGGCAAGCACGTGCGGGCTCGAGGCCGGGAAGTCGACGTGCGCGCGGCCGTCGTTCTCCTGGTCGGCGGAGCCGTCGTCGCCGGCTGCGGCACAGACCGTGACGCCGAGCGTGGCGGCCGCCTGCAGGCGCTGGTCGATCGCCTGCAGCGCGCCCTTGGACCAATCCGGGTCGTCCTCGGCGAGCCCCCAGCTGACTGAAAGGGACACGGCGCTCGCCGGTGTGCCGGCGATCACCTGGTTGAGCAGCTCGACCCAGCCCTGCTCGTCGAAGCTCGAGAAGTAGACCAGCAGATCCGAGCCGGGCGCCAGCCCGGCGAGGATCTGGACGTCCATGTTCACCTCGACGCTGTCCTCGAGCTGCTGCGTGCGCTGTTGCTGGGGCAGCTGCTCGATCTGAGCGAGGGTCAGCACCGGCGTGCCGTTGATGCCGATCGGCGTGACCGTCGGCACGGCGGTGCCCTGCTTGGCGCAGAACGCGGCAAGGTCGGCGGCGAAATAACCGCCACCGAACTCGCCGATCGCGACTGTCGGGCCAGCGCCCCCGCCGGGCGGAAAGTTGTAGTGGGCCGCAAGCTGTGCCGGTGAGAGCGGCTGAGCTGCCCCAGTGTCGAGTGGAGTCACCCGATGGCGGCGGCGGGCGACCCGACGCTCGTCCAAGCCGAACACGCCCGTGATCAAGCCGTCGAGCTCGGCCGGGATCTGAAGCCCGCCTTCGCGGCCACGGAATTCGCCCTGCTCGGCGTTGCGGTAGCGCGCGAGCCCCGGCTGGAACGCCGCCTCGATCTGCGCGACGGTGCCGCTGACCTTGAGGCTGCGGGTCAGCAGCGAGGTCTGCTCGATCCTGAGGCCGAGCGCTTCGAGCACACGCGTGACCGCCGCGACCGTCTCGGGGTCGGCGCCGTGCTCGCGCGCGAATGCCTCGCGTGTGAGCGGCTCCGCGCCGGCCGGCTCGGGCAGCGGAGGACCCGCGAGCGTGACCGTCAGCTCGACGTGCTCGTCGGGGCTCAGATCGGAGATCCGCTCGGCATCGCGCTGGCGCGGCCGCTCGCTTCCGGGCAATGGGACGCTACCGGCCATCTCAGGTCAGCTCGATCCTGACCGTGTCGGCGGCCGTGGGAACGCCGGGAGCCGTGAAGGTCAGCGTCAGCGTGCGGGCGGTCGGGTCACGCATGTCGACCGTCGCCGTCAGGTAGCCGTACGCGGCGGTCGGCCCGACCAGGAGCGTGTAGTCGTTCCAGGTCCGCGGCGCCTCGCCCGCCTGCTCGCCGGCCGGCGCACGCGCGTCGTGGCCGGCGCTGCCGGCGACGATGTACGGGAGCTGCTTGCCCGCGACGCTGCGAGCGAAGCGCTGGTAGATGTGGGCATGCCCCGACACGATCGCGTCGGGCCAGAACCCAGCCGCCGTGAACGCTCGATCGAGGTCGTTCGCAAGCCCAGTGGTGCCACCGTGCGTCACGTCGGCCGAGGCGGGTGGGTGGTGGCAGGCGAGGATCACCGCCCGGTCGAGTGCCTTGCGCAACGGCGCAAGGCGCTGGAGCTCGCCGACGAGCCAGTCGTACTGCCGGTCGTCCTTCAGCGCCGGGTAGTGGCCGCCCTCGTCTGTGAGGACGCCGGGGCCCTCGAGCACGTTGGTGTAGAGACCGATGATCGACACCATCGGCGCGTCGAGCGTGAAGTACACGCCGGGCTGGGTCATCGTCGTGCGCGCCAGCCCGCCGGCGTCCTGGGGCTTGCCGGCCGTCGCGGCGCAGAAGTTCGCGATGAAGGCCTGAAGTGACGGCACGTCCGGCTGGGGGCCGCCGTTTGTGTAGGTGACGGCGCCGTCGTGGTTACCCGGGATCGCGAAGATCGGACGGTCGTAGGCCCGGAACGGCTCGTAGAACTGGTCGTAGTAGTAGTCGGCCTCGCCGAAGTTATAGATCACGTCGCCGAGGTGGAAGAAGAACGCAGGCATGGCTACCGGGTCTCCCTGCAGCGCAGCCGCCATCGCGTCGGCCACCGAGCCCTCGTGGGGGATCTCCGAGCTGAGCGACGCGCCCGTATCGCCGACGATGTGGAAGCTGATCCGATCCGCCGCGATGATCGGCGCCAGGAAGTCGGCGCCGACGATGTCCTGCAGCGCCAGCGGCGCGCCGGGCGGCGCCATCGGCACCGGCTCGACGTCATTCTCGTGCTGCGCGTAATAGGGCGAGTTGTAGTACTCGTCGCTTGTGTTATCGACCTGAAACGCGGTCTCGTCAGGACCCGGCGCCGGATCACCGAACAGCTGACCCGCCGGGCCGCGCAGGTTCCGCGTCCATGGGGCCGTCGTGCCGGATCCGTCTGGGCGATCCATCACTTTCGTTTTCGCACGGCCGGCCTTGGCTGTCAACCGGGAGTGTCGCGTTTTACACGGCGGTCACGCCGAGCTCGCCGACGGCAGCCAGCTGAAGCGCCATGCGGCGAATGCCGCCGCCCCGACGCCCCAGGCCGCCAGCACGACGAGGTCGGTCCCGGACAGCGCGCTACCGAAGCTGGCGTTCACCGACGCGAGGTGCAGGCTGTTGGCCAGGTGCTGAACTGGGAATACGTCGGCGACGTCCTTGAGGCCCCGGCTCAGGTTCTGCACCGGGATGAACACGCCCGAGATGAACCACAGCGGCAGCATCGTCGCTTGGACCACCGGCTGCGCCGCCTCCGGGGAGCCGATCAGGCCGGATACGGCGTAGGCGATGCAGGCGAAGGCGAGTGTTCCGACGAGCGCCGTGCATGCGACCGCGCCGATCGCCGGGCCGGACATGCCGACGCCGTAGGCCAGCTTGGCGATCAGCAACACGATCACCGACATCATCGCGGTGCTCGCAACCGTGGCCAGCGCCTGGCCGGCGATCAGCACGGCCGCCGGGACGGGTGCCGCCCTGCGCCGCTTGAGCACGCCCGTCTCGCGCAGCGTCGAGATCGCGATCACTAGGCCGGCATAGGCGTTGACGACGATCGACATCGCGAGGATCCCGGGCACGTAGAAGACCTCTGAGACTGACCCGGGTTCCATCGATGTGCGTGTGGCCGCTGCCGAAGACGCCGTTGAAGACGACAAGCAGGACGATCGGGAACAGGAAGCCCATGAACCGCGCCCGCGGGTTGCGCAGGCTGATCTTCAGGTCATAGAGGGCCTGGTGCCCGAGCAGCGCGAGCGGCCCGCGTGAGGCGGCTGACGGTCCGTCCTCCCGCTGAGTCTCGCTGGACCCCGCGGTCGCCATCGGCTTCTCCCCCGCGTCCTGCCGCGCCCGGCGCTCGCGCCACAGGCGCATCAGATATCTGGACAGTAGGAACATCGGCTCAGTCCTCGGTCGTCAGTTGCAGGTACACGTCTTCAAGCGTCGGCCGGCTCACCTGCAGGGCCTCGAGCTCGACGCCGCGATCGAGCGCCCAGCCCGAGAGCTCGTGCAGGTCGGCGGTGACGGTCGTGCTCGGTAGCCGGAAGCCACCGCCGGCCTCGTTCTGGACGCGCTCGGCCAGGATCTCCGGAAGCGCGTCGGCGCCCATCGCTCCGGGCAATTCGAAGGTGATCTGAGCCGCCTCGAGCTGGCGGCCGCCCAACGTCTGCGGCGTGCCCTCGGCCACGATCCTGCCGGCAGCGATCACTGCGATTCGATCCGCCAGCCGCTCGGCCTCCTCCATGTAATGCGTTGTCAGGAAGATCGTCTTACCGAGCCTGCGCAGTCCCGCGATGACCTCCCACGCGGCACGGCGAGCCGAAGGGTCAAAGCCGGTGGTGGGCTCGTCGAGGAAGATCAGCTCGGGGTCGCCGATCAGCGCCAGGGCGACGTCCAGCCGGCGGCGCTGGCCGCCCGAGAGTGCCGCTGCGCGCTCGGCCGCGTGGGCGGAGAGTCCGACCAGCGCGATCGTCGCGTCGACGTTGCGCGGCGCCGGGTAGTAACCGGCGTAGAGCGCGACGCACTCACGCACCGTGAGGCCGGGCTCCGCCCCGGTTTCCTGAAGCACGATGCCGATGCGGGCACGCCAGCTCCCGGGCGCGCGCCAGGGGTCACGGCCCAGCACCTCGACCGTGCCGCCACTGGCCTGGCGGAAGCCCTCGAGGATCTCGACGGTGGTGGTCTTGCCGGCGCCGTTGGGGCCGAGGAAGGCGAAGATCTCACCGCGGTGGATCTCGAGGTCGATTCCCGTGACCGCCTCGTGGTCGCCGTAGCGCTTCTGCAGTCCGCGCACGCGGATCACCGTGTCGGTGTCCGCCGGGGTGCCGAAGTCTGCTGCCGCAACCGCTGCGTCTAATGAGTTGGTGGACATGCGCCAAAGGTACGGGCGGCATCGGTGCGTGTCATCGGCGCGTGGGTCGATCCTTCTCCACCCAGGGGTGGAGAAATCGACGCAACCGATTGGGCGTTCACCCCCCGACCGTCGGGCAGCACACGCCCGTCGCGCCGAAGTTCGTTAGCTTCGGCAGCGATGACGAATTGGGGGGTGCTGCTGCCGACCTTCGACCCGCTGCGGCGCGGCGAGCCGTTTCCAGTTGCGCAAGCCGCCGAGCTCGCGGAGCAGTCGGGCTACGCCTCGGTCTGGGTCGGCGACCATCTGAAGTGCCCTGCACCCGTGCTCGACGCCCCCACCTGCCTAGCGGTGGCCGCGACCGTCACAACACGCGTGCAACTCGGTTTCAGCGTGATGCTCCTGGGCGCCAGGCCACTCGCCTGGGCCGCCAAGCAGATCGCCACGCTGCAGCTGCTGTCGAACAACCGGCTGCGGCTCGGCGTCGGCGTCGGCGGAGAGTTCCCGCAGGAGTACGAGGCCGCAGGGATCCCGCTCGCACAGCGCGGTGCGCGGCTCGATCGCGCGCTGGAGCTGCTGCCGCAGTTCCTGGCCGCGGGCACAGAGCACTCGCTGGAGCCGTCCGCGACGATGCCGCCGGTGCTGGTCGGCGGCCGCAGCGATCGCGCGATCGAGCGGGCGGCGCGGTTTGGCGACGCGTGGCTGCCGATGTGGATCTCGCCCGAGACGCTCGCCCAGCGGGGCGAGCGGCTGGCAGAGCTGGCTCGGTCGCATCAACGCCCGACGCCCGGGATCTCGCTGCTCGTGCTGGCCCACGTCGACGAGGATGCCGCTCGCGCCCGTAGCGAGGCCGCGGCGCATCTGCACGGTCAGTACGGGATGCCGCTCGACCGCGTCGAGCGCTGGACCGCGTTCGGGGGCGCCGAGCAGGTCGCGGAGTTCCTCGAGCCGTACACGCACGCCGGAGTCAGCGAGGTCCTGCTGCTGCCGCTCGGCTCGCGGCCGCTCGAGCAGGTCGCGCGGCTGGCCGAGACGGTTCGCCGAATAGGATCGCTGAGCGATGCGAGCTGATCGTTGGGAGATGAGTTGTTGAGCGGCGGGCCCGATCCGGTGATCACCGGGATCGGTGCCGTAACTCCGCTCGGCCACGACGTGCCGACCAGCTGGCGAGCATTGGTCGCCGGCGAGTCCGGCGTCGGGCCGATCACGCTGTTCGACGCCTCGGAGCTGCCGACGCGGATCGCCGCCGAGGTCAAGGGGTTCGACGCCGATGCCCTACTCGGGACCAAACGTGCGAGGCGCTCCGCGCGCTTCTCGCAGCTCGCGATCATCGCCGCCCGTGAGGCGTTCGCCGACGCCGATCTGCACCCGGGCCCCGGCGTCGAATCCGTCGCCGACCACGAGCGTGTCGGCGTCGTGGTCAACACCGCCGTGACCGGCATCCCCGAGACCGAGGTCAATGTCAACGGCCTCGCGCACGAGGGGCTGAGAGGTGTGAGCGCCTACTACGTGCCTTCGATGATTCCGAACATGCCCGCCTGTGAGGTCGCAATCGACCTCGGCCTGCATGGGCCGGTGACATCCAGCGCGCTTGCCTGCGCCAGCGGCAACGCCGCACTGCTCGAGGCCCGGCGGCTGATCCTCGCCGGCGAGGCAGACGTCGTGGTCGCCGGGGGTACCGATGCGGGGATCACGCCGGTGATGTTCGCCGGCCTGTCCAACATGGGCGCACTGTCGGCCAACAACGACGATCCGGCGGGCGCCAGCCGCCCGTTCGCGGCCGACCGCGACGGCTTCGTCTACGGCGAGGGCGCTGTGGTATTCGTGGTCGAGGCGGCCGGGCACGCCCGCTCCCGCGGGGTCCGGTCCTACGGCACGCTCGCCGGCGGTG
>CAVZDL010000005.1:0-169528 GCA_963774025.1 uncultured Conexibacteraceae bacterium | reverse complement strand
CCCCTTCCGCTTCTCCGGCCCGCTCGCCCCGGAGGAGATGATCGACCGCGACGCGGAGGCTGACGATCTGCTCGCGCTGGCGGTCGGCGGGCACTCGTTCCGTCTGGTCGGGCCGCGGCGCTACGGCAAGACGACGCTGCTGCGCCGGGTGCTCGAGGCGGCGGACCGGGAGGGCATGGCGACGGTGCTCGTCGACCTTCAGGACGTGCTCTCGATCGCGGAGATCGTGGTCCGGATCGAGCGGGGCTACGACCGGCTGAAGGGACCGCTGCGCAGAACCGTCGAGAGCCTGTTCCGGACATGGAACATCGGACTCGGGCTGGGTGGGGGAGGGTTCACCGCGACGCTTCAGCGCAACCCGAACGTGGATGCCGAGTCGGTGCTGCTGCGCGTGCTGGAGCTGCCGGCCGTGCTGTTCGAGCGCGACGGGATCCCGAGCCTGATCGTGTTCGATGAGATCCAGGACGTGCTCGCCGTGCGGGGCGCCGACGGCAAGATCCGCAGCGTGATCCAGCACCACGGCGAGGCTGCGACGTACGCGTTCGCCGGGTCGGCGCCGGGCATGATGGCGCAGCTGTTCTCAGATCCGCAGCGCCCGCTGCTCGACCAGGCGGTGCCGCGTGAGCTCGCGCCGCTGCCGGTCGCAGAGGTCGCCGATTACGTCACGCAAGCGCTTCGCAAACACCGGCAGGGAGGCCGGCTCGGCGCTGACACCGCTGCTCGAGTTCACGCGCGGGCACCCCAGCGCAGCATGATGCTCGCCCACTACCTGTGGCAGCGGACCGCCCGCGGCGCCGCCGCCGACGAGGGCACGTGGCTCGTCTGCGCTCGATCAGGCGGCGCGCGACACGGGGCCGCTGATGCGGGCGATCTGGCGGGCGCTGACCGTCAACGAGCGCCGTGTCTCACGCGCGCTCGCCGCCACATCAACGCCACTGCACAGCGACCAGACCGCCGCGGCCGTCGGGATCCAGCGCTCGAGCATCGGCATACGCGCTCGAGAGCCTGGTCGCGAAGGCTGATGTCATCGACATCGACGGCGTTCCGAGGATCACCGACCCGATGTTCGAGCTGTGGCTGCAGCGGCGCGGGCTGACGCCGACCGACGGTGGCGATTACGCCGATGACGATGAGGAGACATAGAGGGACAGTGCCTCCTCTTACCGACCTCTCACGATCCGGCTCTAACGTCCCGTCCCGGATATGAGCGGACCGAAGCATCTCTGGTCAGGCGATTGGGAGGACGAGTCGGCGCGCGCGGCCGCGCGGCGCGGCTCTCGCGCTGCCAGCCGCCCGAGCCCGAGCCGCCGGAGCCCGAGCCGGCCGCCGAGCCTGAGCTCGCGGACCCGGTCAACCGCACGCCCCTGGTCAGGTATGCGGGCGTGATCCTCGCGCTCGTGCTCGTCGTCGCTGTTGTGCTGGCGGCAACACTCGGCGGCCGGATCCAAGAAGCCCCACCACACCGGGACGTCGACCGTGGCGGCGGCGCCGACCGGCACCGGCCCCAACGGCGGCGCCGCGATCCAGACGACGCCCCCGATCCAGATCAACTCGGCGGTCAACCTGCCGACCGCCAACTGGCTCGGGATGCAGATCGTCACGAGCTCCGTCCGGGGCCGTCGTCAGCAACGTGCAGCTCGGCAGTCCCGGCGACAACGCCGGCTTCGAGCCCGGCGACCAGATCGACGCGATCAACGGCCAGGAGATCGGCTCGGTGACGCCAGATCCGGAGCGGTGACCGCCAACGCTTCCGCTCGGCAGCCGCCTGCAGATCCAGATCGAGCGCGGCTCCACGCCGATCACGCTGGCGCTCACCATGAGGGAACGGCCGACGATCACGCCGTGAGCTTCGCCGCGCCGCTCGTCCTGCTCGCGCTGCTCGTGCTGCCGCTGCTCGGCGCCTGGTATCTGGGTGAGCAGGATCGTCGCGGGCGCGCGGCGCTCGCGTTCGCCACCGAGCCGCTGACACCGTCGGTCGCGCCACGCCGGCCCGGCTGGCGCCGGCACGTGCCCTACGCGCTGTTCGCGCTCGGGCTGGCGGCGCTGATCGTCGCCGCCGCCCGACCGCGGCACTCGGTGACCGAGCCGGTCAAGGGCGCGACCGTGATGCTCGCTCAACGATGTCAGCGACTCGATGAAGGCGACCGACGTGAAGCCGTCACGGCTGGGGGCGGCCAAGCGGGCCGCCACCAGCTTCCTGAACGCCGTGACCCCGTCGATCGCGGTCGGCTCGATCGAGTTCGCGCGCCCCCCGGTGCTGCTGCAGTCGCCGACCACCGACCACCCGCTGACGCGCGACGGCGATCGCGCAGCTCAAGCCCGGTGGCGGCGGCACGGCGATCGGCGAGGCGATCGAGACGGCGCTCAGCGCGATCCGGCAGGCGCCGAAGATCGACGGCAAGCGCCCGCCCGGGGCCGTGATCCTGATCTCCGACGGCGCCGTCGAACGTCGGTGTCAATCCGGTCGCGGTCGCGCGCGCCGCCCGCCAGCGGCACGTCCGGATCTACACCATCTCGATCGGCACCGCCCGCCGGGACGGATCAGATCAAGCACGGCAGCCACTACGTCACGAGCGCGGTGCCGGTCGACCCGACCGAGCTGCGCGCAGATCGCCGCGACCTCCGGTGGCCACGCCTACAGGGCGCCCGACGGCGCCGCCGCGCAGACGATCTACTCACACCTGGCCAAGCGGCTCGGGCAGCGGCGCGTCAGCCGCGGGCTCGTGGCCGTCTTCGCGGGCGCCGGGCTGGTGCTGCTGTGCGCCGGCCTGGCCGTCTCGCTGTTGTGGTTCGGGCGGCTCACATGACCAATGCAAACGACCAGACGGAGGACAGATGACCGAGATCGAGGCGATCCAGCGCTCGCGCGAGGAGGCTCGCAAGTCGCTGCAGGAGGCGCTCGGCGAGATCAAGCGCGTGATCGTCGGTCAGGACGCGATGCTCGAGCGGCTGCTCGTCAGCCTGCTGGCCGGCGGCCACGTGCTGCTCGAGGGCGTCCCGGGCCTTGCCAAGACGCTGACGCTGAAGACGCTTGCAGCGGTGCTGGGCGGCAGCTTCGGGCGCATCCAGTTCACCCCCGACCTGGTGCCGGCCGACCTCGTCGGCACGCGCGTCTGGCGACCCGACACGGGCACGTTCGACACCGAGCTCGGCCCGGTGTTCCACAACTTCGTGCTCGCCGACGAGATCAACCGCGCGCCGGCGAAGGTCCAGTCGGCGCTGCTCGAGGTGATGCAGGAGCAGCAGGTCACGATCGGCGGCACCAGCTACCGCGTGCCGCTCCCGTTCATCGTGATGGCGACGCAGAACCCGATCGAGTCCGAGGGCACCTACCCGCTGCCCGAGGCGCAGGTCGACCGCTTCCTGATGAAGATCGTCGTCGACTATCCGACGCACGAGTGAGGAGGCGGCCGTCGTCGGCCGCAGCCTGGTGCCGCCGGTGAACGTGCGCGAGTGCGTGACGCTCGCCGAGCTCGAGCGCCACGGCCGGGCCGTCGAGACGGTCGTGGCCGACCGCGAGATCATCGCCTACGCGGTCGCGCTGGCCGACGCGACCCGGCATCCGGGCAGCACGGGCTCCGCGCGCTCGAGCCGCTGATCGAGTTCGGCTCGAGCCCGCGTGGCCCGATCGGCCTGGTCGGAGCCGCACGCGCGCTCGCGCTGCTGCGCGGGCGTGGGCACGTCGACGCGCCAGGACGTGCGCGACCTCGCCGCCGACGTGCTGCGGCACCGGATCGTGCTCTCCTACGACGCGCTCAGTGACGGCGTCACCGTCGACCAGCTGCTCGAGCGGATCCTCGCCGCCGTACCCGCTCCGGACAGCGGCCACCTGATCCGCGCCGCCGCGAGCTGATGCCCGAGCCGGTCTCGCCGTCGCATCGGCCGGCCCGGGCCCCGCTGGGCCCGGGCGCCGGCTCGCCGCTGCGTCCGCCCGACGCCCGCCAGGGGCCGGGGCCGATGCCGAGCGGGCTCGTCGACGCGCTCGAGCCGGCGATCAACCGGCTGGTCGCGCAGCTGCTGCCCGGCGGCCGGCGCGCTGTCGGCGTCGGCTTCGGCACCGAGCTCGCGCAGCTGCGCCCCTACGAGACCGGTGACGACGTGCGCCACATCGACGCGGCCGCGAGCGCGCGCACCGGCACGCTGCACGTGCGCCTGCACGTGCCCGAGCGGGCGCTGACGACCTGGATCGTGCTCGACCTCTCGCCGTCGATGGCGTTCGGCACCGCGCGGCGGCTGAAGGCCGACGTCGCCGAGGGCGCGGCGCTCGTGTTCGCGCGGCTCGGCCTGCGCCGCGCCGGCAGCGTCGGGGTCGTCGCCTTCGGCGTCGGGCGCGGACTGCGTGGCGGATCCTGCCGCCGCGCGGCTCCAAGCCGGGGATGATCGCGCTGCGCAGGCTGCTCGAGGAGGGTGTCGCGCCGACCGCACGGCGAGGCATCGAGCCACACGAGCTGGCCGGAGCGCTCGGTCGCGTCAACGGCTCGCCACGCAGCCGGGGCTGGTCGTCGTGATCTCCGACTTCCGCGACCAGCACGACTGGGAGCGCCCGCTCGGCGCGCTGCGGCTGCGCCACGCGGCGGTCGCGGTCGAGGTCGGCGACCCGCGCGAGGGCGAGCTGCCGGCGGTCGGACGGCTTGCGCTGGTCGACCCCGAGACCGGCGAGCTGATCCAGGTCAACAGCTCGGGCGCGCGCCTGCGCGAGCGCTTCGCCGCGCTCGAGCGCGAGCGGCGTGAGCGGTCGCCGCCGAGCTGCGCCGGCTGGGCATCCGCCACGTGCGGCTCTCGACCGACCAGGATTGGCTCCTCGAGCTGGGGCGCCGGATCGGATGAGCCTCGCCGACCCGCTCTGGCTGCTGGCGCTCGCGCTGATCCCGGCGGTGCTGCTGATCCAGCGGCTGCTGCGCCGCCGCGCGCGGACCTACGCGGTGCGCTTCACCGCCGTCAGCACGCTGCGGGAGGCGCTCGACGTGCCCGGCGGTTGGCGGCGGTAGGTCCCGCTCGCCGCGCTGATGGCGGCGCTCGCGTTCGTGGCGGTCGCGCTCGCGCGGCCGCACGTCAGCGCACCGCGTTCCGATCCGCGACGCGTCGCTGGTGCTGGTGCTCGACCACTCCGGCTCGATGGCCGCCACCGACGTCAAGCCGACGCGCATCGCGGCCGCGATCCGCGCCGCCAACAGCTTCATCGACGAGCTTCCGGCGAGCATCCACCTCGGCGTGATCGGCTTCTCGAGCCAGCCCGACTCCGTGCAGCGGCCCATCGCCAACCACTCGGCGGCCCGAAGCGTCTGATCGACGCACAGCAGGCCGGCGGCGGCACCGCCACCGGGCCCGCGCTTCAGCTGGCGCTGCAGCTGCTGGACGGAGCGAACCCCACGCACGGGCCGGCGGCGATCGTGCTGCTCTCAGACGGCGCCGCCAACGTCGGCATCAGCCCCGTGACCGTCGCCGCGCCAGGCGCGTCGCGAGCACGATCCCGATCTACACGGTGGCGCTCGGCACGCCCGGCGGCGTCATCAATGAGGGGCTGTTCTTCGGACTGGTGTCGGGTCCCGCCCGATCCGCAGCTGATGGCGCAGATCGCGCGCACCTCGGGCGGGCGCTCCTTCGACGCACAGACCACCGACCACCTCAGCTCGATCTACCAGACGCTCGGCCGCAAGCTCAGCACCGTGGCACGCAGCCGCGACGTCACCGTCTACGCGCTGATCGCGGCTGCGCTGCTGCTGCTCGTCGCGGTCGCTGCGTCGGTGCGCACCGCCGCGTGCCTGCCATGAACGGAGGCCTCAGATAATGACCCCGGAATCCGACAACGATCAGGTTCAAGATGCGCAGGACCCTGGCGTACAGGTGTCCGCACTCGAGCATCCGATGGTGCTCGCGGCGTTGGCGCGGATGGCGTCAAGCGGCGCTTGGCAGCGCATCATCGACGAGCAGGCCCTGACCGAGGACATCGACGTCACCGACGCGCAGTTTCTAGTCGCGGCGGGCGTCGTGACGCGAGTGGGGGACGACACGTTCCGGCTGGCCCTCAGCGAGCCGATGTACAGAGACCCCGAGGCCGTCATGCACTCGGGGCTTTACTCGCTGCGCCGGGCGCTTTCGCACGCTTCGAATCAGGCCCTTGGATGGGCCAATGAAGACAGCGAGACGATCGTCGCGTTCGGCCGCGTGACGGGCCGCGGGGGCGACGTCATCGCCGACGAACTGCTGCCGCAACTACCGGCGATCGAGTCCGCGTTTCGGGAAGGACGCGCGACTTTTCTCGATGTCGGCGTTGGCGTCGCGGCGATCTCGATCAGACTTGTTGAGCGACTTCCGGGAACACGTGCCGTCGGGCTCGACGTGCTGCCGCGGGTGATCGAACTTGCTCAAGCCGAGGTCGCTCAGCGCGGGCTCTCGGACAGCATCGAGTTGCGACTGCAGTCGGTCGCCGACCTCAACGATCAGGATCGCTACGACCTCGCGTGGGTTCCGCAAGGGTTCATTCCTCGAGACGCTTTGCTCGCCGGCATTCACAACGTCTTCCGGGCACTGAAACCGGGCGGAGCAATGCTTCTACCCGTTGGGCTTCATCCAGAGGCGTCTGAATTCGCCCGCGCCCGCTTCATTCACTCGGCTTTTCTGATCGCGGGTAGCACGATCACGCCCGCTGAACTGGTCGAGCTTCTCCACGCAGCCGGTTTCAGCGATCTGGCCGAGCATCCCGTGGGACCACAGCTGCTGATGACTGCGACGAAGCCGGATACTGCGGGCCGTTAGTGCCGGGTCAAAGGGAGGTGATGGAGAGGTTCGGCTTGGGCGAGGAGGATGCCCGCGCTTGGCTCGAGAGTGGGCTACGCGACGACGCGTTTGAAAACTGGCTGGTGGACCGCGTTGCGCGTCGACCAACAGGATCCCGTGCTCGCGCGGTCTACGGCGCCGAGAATGTCCATGATTTCGCGCGTCGAGCGATCCTCGAGACGCTGTCGCTCGGTCCAGCCGATCATCTGCTTGAGGTAGGGTGCGGCGGTGGTCAGCTGTTACACGAAGCTCTCCAGACGGGAGCGGCTGTCAGCGGCATCGACCACAGTGAAGACATGGTTGCCCTCGCACGTGAGTGCGCACCCGAAGCGCGTGTGACTCACGCCCGTGCCGAGGATTTGCCGTTCACAGAAGGCACGTTCACAGCTCTTGCCATGTCGGTCGTTTTCTTCTTCTTCGACGACCCGCTCCGGGTGCTGCGTGAGTCTCGGCGGGTACTCGCTCGGAATGGCCGTATCGCCGTCTACACGACAGCGCCTGAGCTGCGCGGGACACCAGCGGCACCTGAGCCGATGGCCAGCCACGGACACTTTTATCTCGATGAGGACCTGGTCGAGCTTGCCGAGCGCGCGTCTTTTCGCACCGCCCGGGTCCGCAGAGACCACGGCGGCCAGCTCCTAACCGCCCGACACTAAGAGAACGACATGATCGAGCCGAGATGGCAGCTTCGGAACTCGGTTCCCGGAGAGCTCGGTGATTGACTAGAGCGGCGAACCAAGGGCGAGACACAGACCTGTCGCACATCTCATGTGGTCCCGGCGCCGGCGTCTGGATTGTGTTGTAACCCACTCGGCTCTAGGATCGCGCGATGACTCTCGATGGGGTGCTCGGTTCGGTCGTTGTCGAGGGCGAGGGCAGGACGCTTGTGCTGCTTCATGGGGGTCCAGGCCTTGTGGACTACATGGCGCTCCTGGATGCCGAAGCCGAGGGATGGCGACGCGTCCATTATCAGCAGCGCGGTCACCCGCCCTCGGCGATCTGCGGTCCGTTCACCGTCCAGCAGCATCTGGAGGATCTGATCTCAGTGCTCGACGGCTTTGTGACGGAACGATGCGTTCTGCTCGGGCACTCATGGGGCGGTCATCTCGCGCTACAGGCGGCGTTGGCCGTTCCTAACCGGATCGATGCTGTGGTACTGCTGGACCCGTTCGGCTCCGTTGGTGACGGCGGCGCGACCGCGATGGGCGAGACGCTGGCGGCGAGGCTGCTGCCGCAGAACCGTCAGCGAGCGGCCGAGGTCGGCGAGGAGATCGCCGCCGGGAATTATTCAAACGAGCTCGGCACCGAGTTCCTGGCCTTGCAGTGGCCGGGGTATTTCGCCGAGCCGGCGCAGGCCCCGCCGCTACCTCCAAGCCTGCTTCTCAACCTCACCTGTAACAGCGAGACGATGGCGTCAGTGTTCGGTGAACTTCAAACCGAGTTCGCTGATCGGCTCGGGGGCTGTGAGCTACCAGTCGAGCTGGTCGTCGGGCAAAGCAGCCCGATCCCGGTTGCGGTGAGCGAGCAAACTGCCGCTTTGCTACCGAAGTCCCGGTTGACGATCATCCCCGACGCTGGCCATCTTCCCTGGCATGAGCAGCCCGGCTGCGTGAGTGCTGCACTAGCTCGCCTGTGAACTCGCGGGATGGCCGCCCCATAGGGGACTTGTCCTGCCAATCGCGATCGCCTCTGGCACCAGCAATGCGGGACGCGGGAACCTGTCTGGAGCTTGGATTGTTGACGTGGCGCAATTCGCTGACTAAGGTCAGAGAATGGCCGATGCGGCAGTTGAGCAGGTTCGTCGTTTCAACCGGGTGGTGACCGAGCGTGTTGGCGCACTCAACGACCGCTTCCTAGACCGTCCGAGGCCGCTCGGGGAGGCGCGGTTGTTGTGGGAGATTGGCTCCGGCGGGTGTGAGGTTCGTTTGTTGCGCTCTCGTCTGGGGATCGACTCGGGTTATCTGAGCCGGCTGTTGCGCTCGCTCGAGGCCGCTGGTCTCGTCGAGGTATCGCCGGGCCCCTCGGATGCGCGCATCCGGGTCGCGCGCCTCACGCGGGCTGGGCGGCGGGAACGCGCGGCGCTGGACCGCCGCTCCGATGAGCTGGCAGAGTCGCTGTTGGCGCCGTTAAGCGCCGAGCAGCAGAAGCGACTGGTCCGAGCCATGCGCGAGGTGGAGCGGCTGCTGGTTGCTGCCAGCGTGCAGATCACCACCATCGATCCCGAACATCCCGACGCGCGGTACTGCCTGGCCGAATACGTCGCAGAGCTCAACCAGCGCTCGACCCGCGGCTTTGACCCTTCAGTCGGCGCGACCGCGCTGCCACATCAGGTGCGGCCGCCCGCGGGTGAGTTCTTTGTCGCCTACCTGCACGGCGAACCCGTCGGTTGCGGCGCTGTCAAGCATCATTCCGGCCTGCCAGCTGAGGTCAAGCGCATGTGGATCGCACCGCAAGCGCGAGGACTCGGGCTCGGCCGGCGCCTGCTCGACACATTGGAAGCGTGCGCCAGGGCCGGCGGCGCAAGCGTCGCGCACATCGAGACCAACGCCGTCCTCACCGAAGCGCTATCGCTCTACCGCTCTACCGGCTGGGTCGAGGTGCCACCATTCAACGACGAGCCGTTCGCCGACCACTGGCTCGAAAAAGAGCTGGCGTAGAGCCGCAGTTCGCGACCAGACCAGCGTCCTCGCATCTGCGGATTGCACGACTCTCGTCCGCTCGGTCTGGTGGCGAGCATCGTCACCGACTCGTTTGGCGAGCCGTTAAACGACGCGGCGATCGTCCCCGAGTGGGACCATATCTTCGAGGCCGGCGCAGTAAAACGGGCGTTCGCCTCAGTCGGCCGTGGTCTTGTAGATCCGGTCGCCGGTGCGCACGACGCCGCCGCGCACGATTCGAGCGTTGATCCCGCGCAGGTTCAGCTCGCGACCGACGGCCGAGTTGACGAACTTGAGCGCGTCGACGCCGAAGCGTCGCAAGAACTTGCCGCACCCGCGATGCGGCTCGGCGGTCACTTCCAGAACCGCTGAGCCGATCTGCAGTTGAGTGCCCGGCGACAGATTTGTGGCGCTGAGATCGAGATCTACATAGAGCTGATCGCCCGCGAGTGGCCACTGCTCCCGATCGCCGGCGATCAGCTGAGCCGTGCGCGCATTCATCAGCGTGATCTGCGTCTCACGAGCGGCATCAGCGTCCGCCTCAGGGCCGCCGGCGCGCTCAAGCCAGTTATCCCCAACCAGTCCCGCGTGCTCGTCCAGCGTCGCCTCGCCCACGACTTGCCGTGATTCGATCTGCGGTCGGCGGACAATCAGCTCAACGCGACCTCCGTCCGACGGCGCGCCGCGGACCGAGTCGATGCCAGCGTGCAGTGTTGCCAACGCTTCGTGCTCCACGTGCACAGCATGACCGACTCGAGCAAGCGATGAGTACCCAACGCGTCCGAACGCCGACACGAGTCACCGAAAGGCAGCGCGGGAGTGGCGCGACCCGGTACGACATCGGCCTGTTCAGGAGCGATCGTTTCTGACGGCATCGAGCGGCTGGCCGAGACGACAGGCCCCACAATGAACGCGCTATTGCCGCTCGTAGATGGCTTGTCCGCTCTCCGCGTATCCGGTGAACGAAAAGCCGTTCTTCTCAAGCACCCGCCGGCTGGCGAAGTTGTCGGCCACAGTGCTGGCACGCAGACCTGTTATCCCGGGCTGAGCCAAGAGCCAGCCGCTGATCGCTCCAACGAGTTCCGTTCCATAGGTGCGCCCTCTGAAGGGCTCCGCGAGCCCGTATCCGATTTCGATCACGCCGCCCGCGTCAGCGCCGCCGTGGGTACCGCAATCGCCGATCACCGTCTCGTCCAGCGTGACCATCCACCCAGGAGCTTCGCCATGCTCGATTGCCATCGTAAGGCCGTTGATCGTGCCCTGGTGGGGCCATCCCTCGCCGGCGTTGATGCCCTCCAGGTCGCCGGCGAGGACCGCACGGGCGGTGTTCTCGTCGAACGGCACAAGGCGCAGCCGCTCGGTCGTGATCTCCTCGAACTTCATCGGCGGCATCGGTCCACCAGTCTGTGGCGCTCAGCCATGCCGCCGCCGGCGCGCGGTCTTGAAGAAGACCATGCTCCCGATGGTCTTCCCGGCCGCGTTGGTGGCCACCAGCCGAACCGCGTACCTCGTGTTGGGACGCAGCTTGGTGATCGTCGCCACCACGGCTCTACCCTTGCTGCCGGCCGGAACGCTTCGGCTTTTTGTCTGCACGGTCAGCCTGTGCCCGCGCCGTCCCCAAACGAAGTGATATCTGGTGGCCCGTGACTCCGGGTTCACCGCGCCGAGCAACGTCGCCCTGGATGTGCTGACGGCCAACGGCCGCTGGGTGGTTACGGCCGGGCGGATCATCGCCGCGACCGTGAACACGCCATCGCTGCCGGCGGTGGTGCCATCGGCGCCGGTCGCGACAATCCGGAAGTGATAGGTACCGGGTGCAAGGCCCGAGAGCTTGGCGGTGAAGCTCGTCGCGGCACTGCCCCCGGAAAGTGATTGCACGGCCGTCGTGTGCCCGTACGAAACACTGGTGCCGTACTGGAAGACGACACTCGCCGCTCTCGGATCGGGGTCGGCTGCCGTGCCCGACAGCACCACCGCGGAGCCCGAGACAAAGGCCGTGCCGGTCTGCACCACGGGCAGCGCCACCTGGTAGGCGCCGATGTCGCAGGCGGACCCGGCCGGGCGAAGCGCGCCACGCTCGTCGGTGGTCAGCGCGTCCCCAGCCAGGTCGGTGCAGCCGGAGGGGTTGCCGCCCCCAATCGCCGGGCTGCCGGCCTCGAGCGCCTCAGTCTGCGACGGACCGCCGTTGTCACCAAGCGACCCCAGTCGCGGCGATGAATTGAGGATGTCCCCGCTCGCGGTGAACGAGCAAGTGTCATTGGACGGCGGGTCGTCGGTCAGGTTGTAGCCGAGCGAATCGACCGGACCCGAGCAGTTCCCGGTACTCCCGGAGTCGCTGTTGCCCGCGACGATCGAGTCCGTGACCTCCGTCGTCTCGGTGAGTTGGCTGTTGATCCCGCCGCCGGACGAGTTCGGCGCCGTATTCGCATTGATCGTGCTGTTGGCGATCACCACACCATCCTGGACGGCGTTCAGCAGGATCCCGCCGCCACCGTCATAGTCCCCGGCCGCGGCCTGGGGCACGTCGGTGGTGTTGTCGGTGATCGTGTCGTTGAGATAGGCGCTGCGGTTGCCGCTATCGAGGATGCCTCCGCCGCCGCTCTTCTCGAGCCCAGGACCGTCGGCGGAATTGCCCGACACCGTGCTGTCTTCCAGCACGAAGCTGTTGCCGAACATGAAGATCCCGCCGCCGCCATCGGTCGGGGTGGCGGTGTTGGTCGGGGTAGTCGCGACGGTCGCGCTGTTGTCGGTTATCTCGCTGCCGGTGATCGTCAGATCACCGCCGTCCTGGTAGATGCCGGCACCGCCGTTGGCGTCGGCATACGCTCCGTTGCCGTCGGCTGTGACGTTCACCGAGTTGCCCGTGATGCTGGAGTCACGCAGCGTCAGGTCGTCACCGTTGTTAGTCGTCTGGCCCATGAGAATGCCACCACCGCCGCCGTCGCCCTGCGAGGCGCTGACGGTGACCGAGTTGGCGCCGACGGTGCTGTCGATCAGCGTGAGCGACGCCGTGCTGAAAATCCCACCACCACCGAGGTTGAAGGCGTCGGTGCTGTCGTCGTCGACCGTGTTGCCGGTGACGGTGACGCCGTCGAGGATCACCGGTCCGGGGCCTGCCGCGGCGATCCCGCCGCCGTCTGTCCCGCCGCTCGGTGTCGCGCCCCCGTTGCCGCCCGTGATCGTCAGGCCCTTCAGCGTGACCGCACCGGTGTTGCTGAAGACGTTCATAACCCGCGAGCTGCCCTCAGCGCTGATCGTGGTCGAGCCTGCGCCTGCGCCGCTGATCGTCACGGCCGCTTCAACGTCGAGCGGACCGTTGACGACCTGGTAAGCGGACGCGCTCGCCGGCAGCACGATCGTGTCTCCGTCAGACGCGGCCGCGAGCGCCTGACGCAGTGAGCATGAAGAGGGCTCACAGGTCCCGGAGTTTGTGTCGGCCGTCGTCGTGACGTTCCAGGTCGCCGCCTGGGCCGCGCTCGCCAAGCCGAGCAGGGCCATACTGGTAGCGCCGACAAGGCACAGAGCCAGGGTAAGCCGCCCATGGCCCGATGACGCGTTCCACTTGGCCAGGCTCATAGCAAAACCCCTATCGCTCGCGGTCTGAACCAGAGGCTAACGGCCCTCGGCGCCCGCGGCGCTGGTTGTCAGCGGGGCCGGCCAGAGCGCCTGTAGAACCTTCGGCGGAACAGGGATTGCGCGCGTTGGTGATAATCGCTGCGTGTACGTCGCCGCGTTGGAGGTGGAGATTCATCTCCCAGCGGCGAGATCGCTGAAAGCGAAGCGCTCGGTGGTGCGGCATCTCGTTGAGGCCGCGCGACAGCGCTTCGGCGTGTCGGCATCCGAGGTTTCACACCACGACCGCTGGCAGCGGGCCGGGCTGGGCTTTTGTGTTGTTGCGCCGTCTGCTTCGCACGCGCAGCGCCTTCTCGAGAAGGTCGAGCGGTTTGTGTGGTCGCATCCTGAAATCGAGGTGATCTCGGTTGATCGGCACTGGGTCGAGACGGGCGACAACGCGAGGTGAACGTTCAGAAAGCGAAACCGTCAGTCGCTCGCGACCCAGTCCCGGCTCAAAGCACGTTGAAGCAGCCGTACACCACGTAGAGGGGGTTGGTGACCTGCTTGCCGGCGGCGTTCGCCATCGTCTGCCCGCCGACGAACGCAGGCGGGGAGGAGGCCTTCCAGCATCCGTTGTATTGGACGCTCACGTCGTACTCGACGTTGGTCTGCTGGAACGGCACGGCCTTGGGCTGCGGCAGGTACAGTACAGATTGCAGAGGTAGTCGCCGGGACCGCCTGGGGCGGCACCGCGCTTGTTGCAGTTCGGCAGCACCTTCAGGCGCGCGCTCGCCGGCGCATAGCGTCCGATCAGTGACTGCTGCAGCAACGTGACGTTGTTGAAGGTTGCGCCCACCGAGGCCGCCACCCGGTAGCCGGTGACCGCGCCGGGGCCGAGGCTCGAGCACAGCGAGAGCACTGCGATCACGACGATCGTGGCGCCGACCGCGCGCAGCGGCGCCGTCCACCCCGAACCGCCGCCGGCGTTCGCGAAGTCTCGCCGCCGCAACACGTGCCATGAGATCGCCAGGCAGGCCCCGATCCATGCCAGACATACCAGCGCCGAGACGGCCATCGGACCGAGGAACGGATGCGCCACGAACAGCCCATGCCAGCCGTCAAAGCCCGAGCCGATCAACAACATATGGACGATCACGCCGCGTCCGATCAGGTCGAGCAGCTGTGTGACGAGGGCGAGCATCAGCGGCGCCAGCACGCCCAGGATGCCGTTGCGGGTGGTGACCGAGATCAGGATCGCAACGCTCATGTAGGCCAGCACCGGCAGTACGCAGTAGGCCCAGCTGACGAGCGTCAATGCGAGCAAACGGCCGCTGGAGGTGAGCTGGCCGCTGAGATTGACCAGCGGATGCAGCCCCACCAGGGCGGCGCCGGCGACCAGGCTCGAGAGCGCCAGCAGTCCGATCATCCCAATGACCAGGGTTCCGACCGCGAGCACCTTTCCGGCGAATACGTCCTCGCGGCTGCAGGAGCGGGTCAGGATCGTCTTCCAGGTGCCGTAGCGGTCCTCTGACGCGAACAGATCGCCGGCCAGCGCTCCGGTGATGATCGGAAAGCCCCAGGTCCCGGCAAATCCAAGGATCACCAGCGCGGTCGAGAACCCCGAGGTGTGCACCCAGGCCCCGAACAGCGCGTCGGATGGCGTGCCGCTCTGTACCTTCAGCAGCGTCGCGAACGCGAACGGCCCGAGCACCGCGAGTAGCGCCAGCAGCCGCGTCGTCAACTGCGCGCGCAGCTTGCGCAGCTCGGTCGCGTAGACGTCGCCCACGCCGAGTGAGCGGCGCTGCGCCATCGGCGAGCTGGCTGGCGCGGCTACCGTCGTCATGCGCTCGCCAAGACCTGCTCGGCAAACTCGTTCGGTTCGAGCTCCTCGAGCCGTGGCCCGTTCGAATTGAGCGCAAAGAACATGCTCTCAAGCGGGCTGACGCGCAGCTCCAGGCGCCGGACGGCGACGCGCGCTTCGCCGAGCGCCAGCACGTAGGAGTCGAGACAGCCCGGCCGCACGGTCAGCGCAAGCCCGCCCCGCGGCGAAGGCTGGCTGCGCACCCCCGCGTGCCCGGCGGCGATCCGCAGCGCGTGCGCGTCATCGCTCGTCAGCAGGTGAAAAGCCGACGCTGGAGCCTGCGCGTCGAGCTCGGCCGCGGTTCCGTCCCAGACGACCTGGCCTTCGCGCAGGAACGTAAAGCTCGTACAGATCCGCTCGAGCTCGCCGATCTGATGGCTCGAGAGCAGGATCGCAACGCCGTCATCGGCGAGCTCGCGGACGAGCGTCGCGACGGCACGCGCACCCGCCGGGTCGAGTCCGCTGGTGGCCTCGTCGAGCAGCAGCACTCGCGGAGAGCGCAGCAGCGCCGCCGCAATCCCGAGCCGTTGGCGCATCCCGGTCGAGTAACCGCCGACGCGGTCATCGCCGCGGCGATCGAGGCCGACCCGTATCAGCGCGTCGCCTATTGCCGAGTCGATCTCATTCCCGCCGCGGCCGGCGACGGTGCCGTCGAGTCGCGCCAGCAGGCCGAGGTTCACGCGTCCGCTCAGATACGGATAGAACGCCGGATCCTCGACGAAGCCCCCGACGCCGTGCAGCCCAAAGCTTCCCGATGTGTCGAGCGAGCGCCCGAGCAGTTCGATGCTGCCTGCGTCCGGGCGGCTCAGCCCGAGCAGCATCCGCAGGAGCGTGGTCTTGCCGGCGCCATTCGGCCCCAGCAGCCCCCGAACCTCGCCCGGCTCCACCGTGATGTCAACGCCGTCGACGCGCAACGGTTGCATCAAAGCGCTTGACGATCCGAATCGTTCGGACGGCTGCCATGGCGCAAATATATGTGACCGGGATCCGGCTTCTGGTCAACGACATGTGACGCGCCGACAGGAAGTTCACACAACGGTCCCGAGTGGGTAACAACTACACCGAGCCCCTTCGTAAGAGTTCGCGAAGAGCTCGGTCATAGGCTCGCCCGACGGGCCGTCAATACGAACCGGAGGTTCTCGTGAGCATGCTTCCGTTGCCGCATCGTAGGCGGCGCCGGGAGGCGCGTCCGCCCAGTCGGCGGCACGCGCGCGCGGTGTTGGTCATGGCTGTCCTTGCCTGCTTCGCCGTGGTCGGCGCGGCGACGGCAGCCGTGTTCTCGTCTGACCACAGCCCGTTCAGCGACCAGCAGGTCGGGCAGAGTTACGCCAACGGCGTGCTGCTGCCGACCAACCAGTGGGTCTCACCGCTCGGCACGCGCGTATTCAGTGACAACGCCCGCCTGCTCACCAGCTCGATCAGCCCCAACGGCCAGTACCTGGCCACGCTGACCTGGGATGACTACGACACGACCCTGACGGTCGTCAATCTCAAGACCAACGCGAGCACGTCGACCTCGGTCGATAACGGCTCCTACCTGAGTGGCGCCCCCGACCCGTACGCCAACGAGGACAGCACGGTCTCGCCGGACGGGCCGCTGTGGTCGCCCGACGGCAGCACGATCTGGGTTCCCCAGACCGACTACGTGGACAAGTTCAGCTTCGATTCGACCACCGGCACGGCGACGCAGGAGGACGACCTCTTCCTATGTGGTCAGGATCCCGGCGGCCTACCGGCAAACGCCGGGCCCGATTGCGACAGCTACGGACCCGGTACCGCTGACGGCGCCTACATACCCTCGGGCATGGCGCTCTCACCCGACGGCAGCAAGCTCTACGTTGCCTTCAACGGCGCCAACACGCTGGGCGTGATCAACGCCGCCAACGACACACTCGAGGGTCAGATCCCAGTCGGCAACGCGCCGCGGCAGGTCGTCGTCTCCGCCGACGGCACCACCGCCTACGTGTCCAACGAAGGCGGCCGGCCGGCGAACAAGACCGACTTCACCAACCTCTCCGACGGCACCCCGATCGTCGCCAGCAAGACCACCGGCGCGGCGATCACCGGCACCGTGTCGGTCGTGAACCTGAACACCGACAAGGAGGTCAAGGAGATCCCGGTCGGGCTGCAGCCCACGGCGCTCTACCAGGACGGCCAGGCGCTGTTCGTCGCGAACTCCAACGACGACAGCTTCTCTGTGATCAACGAGCAGAACAACTCAGTCACCCAGACCGTGAATAACAACCCGGTTCCGGGTGCCACGGTCGGCAGCTACGCCAACGCGATCAACATGTCCGATCCCAATCACATCCTCGTGAGCATCGGTCGCGACAACGCGATCGCGGTGTACCGCTATGACGGCCTCTATTCGCCGATCAGGTACGAGGGGCTCATACCGACCGATTGGTATCCGGTGCAGGTTGAGCCCGATCCGGCGCTGGGCGCCGGGACGATCGTCGTCACCAACGACAAGGGCATCGGCGCCCGCGGTCCGGAGTCGACGATCAACAAGGGCGCCGACACCGCGGACGCCACCGGCCACAACACATACGACGACACCGGCAGCGTGACCGAGTTCACGATGCCGACCAACCCGTCGGACCTCGCTCAGTACACGCGCACTGTCTTCCGTGACAACGCCTGGGATCAGATCAAGCCGATCGACCAGGGTGCCTACGACACGATCCCGTCGGTGATCCCACGCCATCTCGGCGGGTCCTCGCCGATCAAGCACATCGTCGTGATCATCAAGGAGAACCGGACCTACGACCAGGTCCTCGGCGACCTACCGGAGGGCAACGGCGACGCGGCAGACGCGCAGTTCGGCGAGGAGGTGACGCCTGACGCGCACGCGCTGGCCGAGCGTTTCGGCGACCTCGACAACTTCTATGACGAGGGCACGCTCTCAGCCGACGGGCACAACTGGATCGTTCAGGCTGAGGCCAACGACTACGTCGAGAAGGAATTCGGGGCGTTCTACCGCTCCTACCCGTCACAGGGCGGCGACGCGCTCGCCTACCAGCGTGATGGCTTCCTCTGGAACGCTGCCGAGAGGGCCGGCGTCAGCGTCCAGAACTTCGGCGAGTACATCTTCAACCCCTACAACCTGCCTGCGGACAGCCCTGACTGGGACACGTGGTACGCGGAGTCGCAGTGGCTCGAGGACGGGCATCAGGGACCCGAGCCGATCAGCGACCCGTGCCAGTACACGCGGGTGCAATCGGACATCCCATCGCTTCAGGCGATCTCGGCTCCGTGCTTCCCGAACTTCCAACTCACGATCCCCGACCAGTACCGGGTCGACCAGTGGCTGCCGTATTTCGAGCACGACAAGCAGGCCGGCAAGATGCCGCAGCTGACGTTCATGTGGCTGATGACTGACCACACCACCGGCACGGATGTCCCCGATCCAGTGGCCCAGGTCGCCGACAACGATCTGGCCGTCGGGCGGGTCGTCGACGCGATCTCGCACAGCAAGTTCTGGAAGAGCACGGCGATCTTCGTCGACGAGGACGACACGCAGAACGGCGTCGACCATGTTGACGGGCACCGGGCGCCGACGCTGGTGGTCAGCCCGTACTCGAAGCCGGGAGTTGATGATCGGTACTACACCCAGCTCAACATGGTCAGGACGATCGAGCAGATCCTCGGGATCAAGCCGATGAACCAGGAGGACGGCTCCGCGGAGCCGATGTACGGCGCGTTCACGGACCATCCGGACTTCGCTCCGTTTGACGAGGTGCCGAACATCGTGCCGCTGAACCTCGGTGCTCCCGGCGGACCGACGACGTTCACCCCGACCGCCGCCCAGGCCGCCGAGATCACTCACGCGGACTCAAAGGCCGCGGTGACCGCCGAGGGTTACGTGCCCAGCGCCATGAAGGGCGTCTACAAGGTCTGGCAGCAGTGGATCTGGACACAGAAGCGTGAGGGTCACTACGACGGCCCAGACCGCGTCAACCCCGAGCAGCTGAACCGCTACGACTGGTACTCAGCACACGATTGGAAGGTCGCTTATCCGGGCGATCCCAAGATCTACCTGCCCGACCAGGTGCCCGGGCATAAGCTGCCCGCGGCGCTCATCGGCGGTGAAGGCTGAGCGCGCGTAGCACGACACCCGCATAGCGGATTGCTGATGGCCGCGCCCCGCTGGGCGCGGCCATCGCTGCTGTGTAGTCCTCCTCACGCCCGACAAGAAGCTCAAGCGGATCGCTCAACAAGTGCAGCGCAACGACTGACTCGTCCGCCCGCGGCCTGGCGCGATCCAGATTGCGCCTACGCGAGTGGCGTTGCCCTCTGGTCGGCGCGCGGTCCGAGGGATTCGGCACGGCCCTTGGGCTCTTCCCAGTCCTCTTGGCGACCCAGGGCCGTCATGTCGAGGTAGTAGTGGGTGCCGCCCACCTGCTCGGTGCCGCGCCCGTAGGTTGAGTAGGTGTGGAAGACGCGATCGTCGATGCGCAGGAACACGCTCGTTCCGTGTAGCTCGCTCGGAAGCTCCACCCAGTCGTATTTGGCTTTCAATTCGGCGGCGGAACGGTAGTTGTAGTGGGGATCGTCGACCGTGTCGTCGAACGAGACGCCGTAGTCGAAGTTGAAGCGACTGCCGTAACTGGAGTACCAGGGGAACGTCCAGCCCATCTCGTGTTTCCACCGCTGGATCTTGTCGATCGGTGCGCGGGAGACGACGGCGATCGTCGTGTCGCGGTCGTGCAGGTGGGCGGTATTCCCGTACTGGTCGACCCGGCCGGCGCAGCTCATGCACCCGTCCTCCCAGTCTGGATCGAACATGTAGTGATCGATGATCAGCTGGTGGCGACCTTCGAACAGATCGAGCAGTGTTCGTGAGCTGCCGTCGGCCGCCGCGAACCGGTAGCCCTCGATGACCTCAACCATCGGCAGTCGGCGGCGCTCCTCAGCGAGCTCGTCACGCGCGCGGGTCAGAGCCTTCTCGTGTTCGAGAAGGGCGACACGAGCGCGAATCCACTCCTCGCTGCTGACGATCTCCGGCAGGCTCATGGCTCGTTCCTCTCGGGTGGGTCTCTCAACACCGACTGTAGACCCCTGACCCGCTCGAAATCTCGTCGCACCCAAGGCGTCGCTGGGCACCGGTGGTGACTACGGGCAGTGACGAGCCTTACGCGTACTCATAGGCAGTTCTCACCGTTTTCACACATACGGCCTGGATATTGCCGGTGATGTTCGATTCCGACTCTCTCTCCACAGGCCTGCGGCTGGGCGGTGAGCGGGGCGGACGCGGCGCAGTGCCGAACCCGCTCACCGGGGCACGAAGCTGGGTCACAGCGCCGCGTCCGCCCCGAGCTCGTCGCGCTGCTCGCGCTCGCCGGCGTCCTGAACCTCTGGGACCTGTCGCGCAACGGCTGGGCCAACGGCTACTACGCGGCCGCCGTGCGCTCGATGGCCGGCAGCTGGCACAACTTCCTCTACGCCTCGTTCGATCCGAGCGGCCTGATGACGGTCGACAAGCCGCCGCTCGCGTTCTGGGTGCAGGCGCTCTCGGCGCGGGTCTTCGGCTTCAACTCCTGGAGCATCCTCGTGCCGCAGGCGCTGATGGGGATGGCGACGGTCGCGCTCGTCTATGACCTCGTGCGCCGCCGCTTCGGCCGGGTCGGCGGCTACGGTCGCGGGCCTGACGCTCGCGCTCACGCCGATCGCGGTCGCGATGTCGCGCGACAACAACCCCGACGCGGCGCTGATCCTCTGCTGCGTCGCGGCGCTGTGGTTCACGGTACGGGCGTTCGAGGACGGGCGCACCAAGTGGATCGTGCTCGCCGGCGCCGCCGGTCGGCCTCGGCTTCGAGGCGAAGATGGGCGTCGGCGCTGCTGGTCGTGCCCGGGATCGCGCTCGCCTGGCTGTGGACCTCGCCGCACCGGCCGCTGAAGACGATCCGCCAGCTGCTCGCCGGCGGCGCGGCGATGGTCGCGGTCGGCGGCGCCTGGCCGCTGCTCGTGACGCTCACTCCGGCCGCCGATCGCCCCTGGATCTCCGGCACCTCCGACAACAGCATCTGGTCGCTGATCACCGGCTACAACGGCGTCGGACGGCTGGCCGGCCAGTCCGGCGGGCCGGGCGGCGCGGCCGGCGGCGGTCTTGGCGGCGGCGGCTCGACCACCTTCGGCGGCAACAGCGGCGTGCTGCGGCTGCTGAACACCGCGCTCGGCGGGCAGGCCGGCTGGCTGCTCGGCTTCGCGGTCGTCAGCGCGATCGGGCTGGTCGTGCTCACGCGCCTGCGCCGCCGCGACGCGACGAGCGGCTGGATCATCGCGGTCGGCGGCGCCTTCCTCGCCTCGGCGGTCACGTTCAGCTTCGCGCAGGGCATCCTGCACCCCTACTACGTCTCCTTCCTGGCCCCGTTCAGCGCGGCCCTGGTCGGCGCCGGCGCCGCGCAGCTGCTGCGCCGCGACCTGCACGCCCGTGTGCTGGCCCCGCTGGCGATCGGCGCCGGGCTCGCGACCGAGCTGGCGGTCCTGCACTCCGAGCACACGCTCACCTGGCTCGAGCCGATCCTGATCGTGGTCGCGATCGCGGGTGCTGCGGTGCTCGCCTTCCGCGCCCACGCCCGCGTGCGCCTGGTCGCCGTCGCGACGGTGCTCGCGACGCTCTCGATCGCGCCCGCCGCCTGGGCGGTCGACACGCTCGGCCACGCGACCAGCGCCACGTTCCCGGCCGGTGGACCCGCGACTGCGGGTGTGGGCGGTTTCGGCGGGGGTGCCGGCCCGCTGGCCGGCGCCCCCGGTGCCGGTGGTGCCAGGTCGGGCGCCCCGGCGGACGCCACCGCCGCGATTGCCGGCCTGTTCGGCGGCGGCTCGTCTCGACACGGCGGCGGGTTCCCGGGTCGCGGTCGCGCGCCGGGTGGTGGCGGCTTCCGCGGTGGCGGCTTCGGCGGCGGTGGTGCGGGGCCCGGTGGCTTCGGCGGCGGCAGCAGCCAGTCGCTCACGGCCGCCGTCAGCTACGCGAAGGCCCACGGCGGCGGCACGATCGCCGTCTCCAGCCAGACCGAGGCCGAGTCCGAGGTCATCGAGCACGGCGCCCACGTCGCGGGGATCGGCGGCTTCAGCGGCAACGAGTCCGAGGTCAGCGCCAGCTGGCTTGCCGCGGAGATCCGCACCGGCAAGATCCGCTGGGTGCTCGACGACTCGAGCGGCGGCGGCGGCGGCTTCGGTGGCGGCATCTCCGGCGGTCGCGTCGGGAGCCGCGACGCGATGACCTGGGTCACCGAGGCCTGCCGCAAGGCGACGACGGTCGACGGCGCGGTGCTCTACGACTGCTCGGGTCGAGCGGCCCAGATCCTGACGGCCGCGGCCGGGAAGGCGTGCTGATGCGCCAGCGGCTTGAGATCGTCGTCCCGGTCCACAACGAGCAGCTGGTGCCTGGCCGCCGGCATCCGCCGCCTGCACGCGCACGCGCGGGCGGCGCTGCCGGAGCTCGACGTGCTCGATCACGATCGCTGACAACGCCAGCACCGATCGAGACGGCGGCGCTCGCCCGGCAGCTCGCCGAGGAGCTATCGGGCGTGAGCCTGCTGCGGATCGAGCAGCAGGGACGCGGTCGTGCGCTGCGCGCCGCCTGGAGTGCGAGCGACGCGGAGCTCGTCGCCTACATGGACGTGGATCTCTCGACCGATCTCGAGGCGCTCGCGCCGCTCGTGAGACCGCTGCTGCCGTGCCGAGGCGGACCTCGCGATCGGCTCCCGGCTCGCGCCGGGGCGCCGAGGTCGAGCGCTGTCTCAAGCGCGAGCTGATCTCCCGCGCCTACAACCGGCTGCTGCGGCTGCTGCTGCACCTGCGCTGCTCCGACGCGCAGTGCGGGTTCAAGGCGGCTCGGCGCGAGGCGCTCGTACCGCTGCTCGACCGCATCGAGAGCCAGACCTGGTTCTTCGACACCGAGCTGCTGCACCTCGCCGAGCGCGAGGGCCTGACGATCTTCGAGCTGCCTGTGCGCTGGATCGAGGATCGCGACTCGAGCGTCAGGATCGTCGTCACGGCGATCGAGAACCTGCGCGGCATCGCCCGGCTGCGCGCTGATCTGATCGGACGCGCGGCCGCCGCGGGTTCGAGAGGCGCTGGTCGATCAGCTACTGCCACTGACCACCGGGACCCGAAGGTGGCCGGGTCGACGTGGTCCTACCGAACGGTGCGCAACACCGGACGCTGCCCCGCCTGCGGCAACGGTCTACGACGCTCCGACGACGCCGCCCAGTCCTAACGTCCACGCGAAGTAGTCTGACGCGGGACGGCGTGATCCTGACGACAGGAGGCTGAGCGGTGAAGAAGCCGGTGTTGTTTTGCTACGACGGGTCGGACGGCTCAAAGACGGCGCTGGCTGCCGCGGTCGACGTGATCAAGCCCGCCGATGCCGTGGTACTGGTTGTATGGATGCCGGCGGAGGTGCAGTTGGCCAGGGCCGGCTCGTTCTTGGTCGCTGTGCCGAATGAAGGCGAGATCGACCAGGAGGAAGCGGCCATCGCTCAGCAGATTGCGGAGGAGGGCGTGGCGGCCGCGCGCAGCCGGGGCTACAACGCTTCTCCGCGAGTCGCGGAAGCCACCGAGTCAGTGGCCAAGACGATCGATGAGATCGCGCAGGAGATTGACGCTGGACTGATCGTCTGCGGCCAGCGCGGCCGGGGCGTGATCAGCGGGGCTCTCCTCGGTAGCGTGTCGCACGCACTCGCGTCACAAACCAAGCGGCCGGTGCTCATCGCCCCCCAGCACCCGTCGTAGCAGCAAGCCCAGGCGCGGCGTCATCCGCAGCCTCGGAGTGGTGGCAGTTGCCGATCGCGTGACGGGCAAGCGCGGCCCTGACCGTGAGCACGCGAGTCCTGGCCCGGCCGGGCAGGATCATGGTCGCCACCAGGAAGCCAAGGACAAAGATGCCGACGGCCCACCAGAACGCCGTGGTGTCGCCATGGACCGCCGCGGCAGCGGCCAGGCCGGTGGTGTGGAGGTGACTGACCGTGTAGCTGGCGACGGCGCTGGCGAAGATCGTGCTCAGCAGCGAGGTGCCAACCGAGCCGCCAACCTGCTGGGAGGTGTTGACCATCGCCGACGCCACCCCGGCCTCGCGTCCCTCCACGCCCAGGGTCGCCGTCGAGAACGCCGGCGCAAAGATGCATCCCATCCCGAGACCGAGGATCAGCAGACTGGGAAGAACATTGCCGGCATAACTGGAGCCGGGCGTCAAGCGTGTGAACAGGAACATCGCGATCGCTCCGAGTGCAGTGCCGGCGAGTACCAGCGGCTTGACCCCGGTGTGTTGGATCACGCGGGTCTGCACGGTGGTGGAGGTGACCACCAGGACGCCGGTCAGTGGCATGAACGCCAGCCCCGTGGTGAGCGGCGAAAGGGCCAGCTGTTCCTGCAGAAAGTAAGTAAGAAACAGAAATACAGCAAAGGTGCCGGCCCCGGCCAGCGCGATGGTGGTGTACGCGCCGCCCCGGCCGCGGTCCCAGACGATGTGCAGTGGCAGCAGCGGGTGCCGGGCGCGGCGCTCGATCAGCACGAACGCCGTCAGCAGCACGGGGCTGGCGGCGAGCGCCACGACTGTTGCCGTCGCGCTCCAGGAGTGGGTCTCCGCGTTGGAGAACCCGTAGACCAGCGCGAACAGGCCAAGCGCTGAGGTGAGAGCCCCGGGTATGTCGATCGGCTCCCGCTCTGGCACACGGTGATTGACCAGCAGTCGCAACGCCACGATCGTCGTGGGCACGGCGATCACCAGGTTGACGTAAAGACACCAGCGCCAGGACAGGCCCTGGGTGAGCGCGCCGCCGAGTAGCAGCCCGAGCGAGGCGCCACCGCCGGCGATCGCACCGAAGATCCCGAACGCGGTGGGGCGGTCAGGAGACCCCTCGAACGTCACCGTCAGCAGCCCCAGCGCTGAAGGTGCGAGCACCGCGCCGAATGCCCCCTGCAGCGTGCGGGCGGCGACGAGCACGCCGAAGGACTGGGCCAGCCCGCCGATCGCCGAGGCGACCGAGAACCCGACCAGGCCCGCGACCAGGGTCCACTTGCGCCCGAAGAGATCGCCGAGCTTCCCACCCACCAGCAACAGGCTGCCGAAGGCCAGTGCGTAGGCGGTCACGATCCACTGCCGGTTCTCGGTGGAGAAATGCAGCGCCTTCTGGGCGGAGGGGAGCGCGATCGTCACGATCGTCGCGTCCAGCACCACCATCAGCTGCGCGACGCCGAGCAGAGCCAGCACCGCCCACCGATTCGGTTCTCGCTCGATCGAGGCCACTGACATCAGATCGCTCGCATCCCGATCATCTCCGCGGCAGCGACCTCAGCCATCCCCGGACGGTAACACTGCGAGGCCGGCGGCTGATACTGCCTAGCAGAGCAACCAACCGGGCCGGTGTGGCGTCATGACTTGAGGATCACCGTCACCGATTTGGTCACGCTCCGACCGCTCGTCACGGTGACGTGCAGTGGCCCGGTGAGGCGGTGAGCCTGGGTCAGCATCTCCACACCCTTTCTGCTCAGGTGTACGACCAGCTTCTTGCTGCCGCTCCGAACCGAGTAATGCGTCGTTACGGCGACCCGACCGTGCAGTTTGAGCGTCAGCTTCCCGTGGCAGACCACCGCTCCCGAGCATGCGAGTTTCAGTGATCCCTTGCCGTGGAGCACCGAGATCCGAGCGGTCTTGATAGCAATGCGCGGCGCAGTGACCGTGTAGGTGATCGAGGCCGTGGCGGTCAGGCCGTCCTTTGAGAGAGCGGTCACGGTGAAGGTGTGTTTGCCCGGCGTCGAGGTGTTCAAGTCGCCTGCGCCGCCATCGAGCGTATTCGTGCCGGTCGAGGCATTGCACGAAGCGAGCCCGGCGCCGCCCGTGCCTTCGGAGCAGGCGAACGCCGTGCCCACCGACTTTCCGAGCGCATACGTGTTCCCGGACGACGGTGCGGAGATCCTGGCCGTCGGCGAGGCCGCGACCGTGTAATTGATCGTCACCGCAGCCGCCGCCTCGCTCGGTGTGGGTAGGGTCGCACTCGCCGCATCAGACGCGACGAAGCTCGAGCCGCCTCCTCCACCGCCACCGAAGGCGCCGTCGGCGCTGCCACCACCGCCGCCACCACCGTAGTAGCCGCCACCGCCACCAGCCCCCGCGGCAGCGGGAGCGTTGGACGCGGCGGCGCCACCCGCGCCCCCGACACCCGCGGACCCTGAAGCTCCAGGGTTGGCACCAGAGCCAGCGAAGCCGCCGGTGCCACTTGAAGAGGACTGCGTACCAGCGCCACCACCGCTGCCGACGACAGTTCCGTCCGTTCCCGCCGACCCGGCGTTCCCGCCCGGAGACGCGTACGAGGCGCCGCCTCCGCCGCCCGCGAGGACCAGTGGCTGCTGCGACCCCGGCCAGGCAGATGGGCCGACCAGCGACGTACCCCCGCCTCCTGCGCCGCCCGGACCAGAAGTGCTGGACCCACCAAGACCGCCACCGCCAGTTCCAGCCGTGCCCGCGGCAGGATTAGTACCTGCAGCGAGCCACGGGCAGTCCCCGCCGACGCCCGCGACCTGCACCACCAATTGCTGACCGGGGGTGACTGGGACCACGGCAGAGACGGCCGCGCCCTCGCCGCCGGCAGCGTTCACCGTCCCACTTGACCCGCAAGCGCCGCCCGCCGCTCCAATCGCGCTGACGGCGATGTGCGTCACGCCGAGCGGGACCGTGAACGAGTAACTGCCCGGCGTGTTGAACGTTGTCGTCGCCGCGCTGGCAGACACCGCGCCTAGAGTCGCGAACCACCCTGCCATCATCACGACGGCGACCACACAGGTCCCAGCCGCCCGCCTTCCAAGCCAACCACTCATCATTCATCCACCCCTCAGCGTGGGACAAAAATGCCACAGCGCGAGGGCACTCTGATGGTCTTCCCAGGCGCCCGACCAGGCTAAAGCACTGTCAGGCGGAACCGTGCCGGGGCGGCGTGCGTCGGCAGTCCGGGGTTGGCCGTCGAACTTTGACAAACGGCGCCTCCCCCGCTGACGGTATTCGCCAGCGGGGGAGGACTTGATTCGCTCAGGTAGCCGCGGTCTGACCTGCGCCAGGGGCGTAGGCCGCCCCAGGCCCGGACGAGCCGGACATTCCTGGAGCCGCGCCCGAACGCGACGATCCGGACATTCCGTGACAGTGATGCTTTGCTCCGGATGGCGTCTTGGGCACGGGGGGCGTCGTGGCCGTCGTGGGGGTTGAACTGGCCGGGGTGGTCGTAGTACCAGCGGTGGCGGCGCTCGCAAGTGCAGCCCCGCCACCGGCGATCGCACCGGTCGCGATCAGCGTCGCCGCTACTCGCATGGGTTTGATGTGCATTGGACGACCCTCCTTTGTGGTTGGAACCCAACCGTTGCGCGCACGCGTTAGAAGCTCGTATGAAACGCCGAAGGATCAATGGTGACTGCGTCCGAGCCTCGGCGAATAGCCAGCCACCCGGCGCGAGATCCGTAATACGCCGCAGTTTGCGTCGGTGGTTTCCCGCGCATGTGTGCACCGTTTGGAGGATTGTGCGGCGGCGGCGACGCGACGATGCTGTGGTCAGAGCGGCACGTATCAAGCCAGCGAGCTACCGCGCCGACAAGAACACACATGCTTGTGCACCACGTCCGCTATTCACGGAAGGACAGAGGACATGTCTACGCCGGTCGGCACCGCAGTGGGCTTGGAGGCCGCCCTCGTACAACCCACAGCCACCGAGCAGCCTTCTGCTCCTGCTCCAACTGGCCGCGTGATCTTGCATCCACGTCTGAGAAGGCGATCAACGTGGCGATGATCCCTCACGCAGAACTGCCAGCGGGCCCTCCACGCGTCCAGCGCGGAGGCCGGCGAGCGTCAGACCATGGAGATTCCGCTCCAGAACGGAGACGAGATCCCCTGCGCCAGGGACCACGCGGGGACCGTCGCGAGAGAGACGCGGGACCAAGCAGGTTGGTCAAGCAGGCGGCAGGGCTCGAAAAGTTAATGTTATTCGCGGTTGTCGTTGGCATCGTCGTTGTTGTGGGGTTGTTGTTCGCGGATTTCATGATCAGCTACGTGCATTTCATCGCACACCAGATATGAACGCCACTGGGCCGGCGCCTGGCACGCCGGGCTGCCCAGCGGGGCTGCCCGGCGACGATGACGGGTAGGGTGAAGCCGTGGAATTCGGCATCGGCTACTTCCCCACCCACGACGCGATCGGACCGGGGGAGGTCGCGCGCCTGGTCGAGGAGCACGGCTTCGAGTCGCTGTTCTTCGCCGAGCACACGCACATCCCGGCGAGCCGCGAGACGCCCGTATGCCAGGCGGCGGCGAGCTGCCGCGCAAGTACTCGCACACCTACGACCTGTTCGTGGCCGCTGACGGCGGCCGCGGCGGCGACGTCGCGCCTGCGGATCGGCAGCGGCGTCTGCCTCGTGATCGAGCGCGACCCGATCATCACCGCCAAGCAGGTCGCGTCGGTCGACCACCTCTCCGGCGGCCGCTTCGAGTTCGGCGTCGGCGCCGGCTGGAACCGCGAGGAGATGCAGCAACCACGGCACCGACCCGCGCACGCGCATGCGCCTGCTGAAGGAGCGGGTCGAGGCGATGAAGGCGATCTGGACCGAGGACGAGGCGAGCTACCACGGCGAGTTCGTCAACTTCGACCGCATCTGGTCCTGGCCCAAGCCGGTGCAGCGCCCGCACCCGCCGATCCTCGTCGGCGGCGACGGCCCGACCGTGCTCGAGCGCGTGCTCGCGTTCGGCGACGCCTGGTTCCCCAACTACGCGGGGCGCCGACACGCTCGAGCGCGCGGCCGAGCTGAGGGCGCGTGCCGAGCGCCCGATCGAGTTCCAGGTGATCAGCGTGCCGGCTGAGCCCAAGGACCTCGAGGCGCTTGCGCAGGCAGGCTGCGCGCGCGCCTGCCACTGGCTCCCGTCCGGCAACCGTTCGGCGTCGAGACGGCGCTCGCCGAGTGGGAGCGTGCGATCGCGCCAGTTCACCGGCGAGGCCTGAGAAATCGGCTGGCAAACGGCCTGAGCGAACGTAAGCCTGTGCAGCATCGGCTTGCGGACTACAACCGAAAGGAACCGCGATGGGATTCGGGGACAAGTTGAAGGGTTTGCGCGAGCAGGCGCAGCAGGCGGTCGTGGAGAACAAGGACAAGATCCAGGGCGCGGTGCAGATCGCCGGCGAGGTGGCCAACACCAAGACCAAGGGCAAGTACGCCGACAAGATCACGAAGGTCGGGGAGAAGGTCAGCGGCAGCGTGGAGAAGATCGCGGGATCCGATGACACCACCGCAGGCACGAGCGCCGGCACGCAGCGCGGCAGCACGGTCGGCTGACACCGAGTCGTCGGTCGATGACACCGATGCGTCCGGCGGCGCCGGTCACCCAGGAGCCGAGAACCCCGTGACGCCGTCGGCCGCCGATGAGGCCGCGTCCGGCTTCCCAGACTTCGAGTGACCGGGCGCGCCGACCCTTGCTGACGGATAAGGAGTCGGCCCGTCCGACAACGGCGCTGCGCGACCTCGACGCCGACCTCGAGCTGCTCGGGGCGACGCTCGACGAGGTCTGTCACGCCAGCGGTGCCGCTGAGATCCTGAGTCTGCGCACGCGCGCGGTCGAGTTGGCGCGGGGCGCGCGCGGCGGCGACGCCGACGGCCGGTGACGAGCTCGAGCAGGCTGATCGCCGAGCTCGACGCTCGAGGAGATCGAGCTGCTGATCCGCTCGCTGACGCGCTGGTTCCAGCTGATCAACCTCGCCGAGGACAACGAGCGCGTGCGGCGCATCCGGGCGCGCGAGGCTCGCGAGTGGCCGGCGCCGCGCCGCGGTTCGATCGACGAGGCCGTCAGCCGAGATGGCGCAAGCGCGGCGTCGGCCCGGAGGCGATGCGCGCAGCTGCTCGTCGCAGTCGGAGATCCGGCTCGTGATGACCGCGCACCCGACCGAGGCGCGGCGCCGCACGACGATCGACAAGCTGGCCCGGATCTTCCACGAGCTGCGTGCACTCGACGAGCGCCTCGGCCGTGACGTCGAGCAGGCGCACGAGCGCATCCGCGCGACCGTCCAGGAGCTGTGGGGCTCTGACGAGCTGCGGGCGATCTCGCCGACGGTGCTCGACGAGGTGCGCGGCGGCCTCGTGCATTTCACGAGCACGCTGGTCGACGTCATCCCGCGGACCTACCGCGAGCTCGACCGCGCGCTGCGCGACGCCTATCCCGGACGCGGCGATCGACGGTGCCGCCGCTGCTGCGCTTCGGATCCTGGATCGGCGGCGACCGTGACGGCAACCCGAACGTGACGCCCGAGACGACCGTGCAGACGCTTGGCGCTGCTGCGCGAGCAGTGCCTGCGGTTCCTCGAGGGCCGGCTCGAGACGATCGCCGGGCGGCTGTCCTTCTCGGAGCGGATCACCGGTCCGGGGCCGGCGCTGGCGTCGATGCTGACGTTCGGCGAGGACAGCTTCCCGGAGATGGCACGACGGCTCGAGGAGCTCAACTCGGAGGAGCCCTACCGCCGGGCGCTGACGTTCATACGCGAGCGCGTGCGCTGCACCGCGACAGCCGCGGGCTCGGCGGCTGCCGCGGGCGGATACTCGGAGCCGTCCGAGCTGCTCGCCGACCTGCGTCTGGTCGAGCGGGCGTTGATCGAGGACGGCGGCGAGTTCAGCGCCGCGGGCGACCTGCGCGACGTGATCCGCCAGGTCGAGGTCTTCGGCTTCCACTTCGCCACGCTCGACATCCGCCAGCACGTGCAGGTGCACCGCGCCGCGCTCGACGAGGTCTTCGAGACGCTCGGCGTGGCGTCCGGATACGCCGCGCATGTCCGAGTCCGAACGCATGGCGCTGCTCGAGTCGTGCATCGCCGACCGCCGGCCGCTGATCCCCGCCGACACCTCGCGCTTCGGCGAGGCGACGCGGGAGGCGATCGAGACCTTCCGGATGGTCCAGCGCGCGCTCGACGGGCCGCATCGCGGCGCGATCGACGCCTACGTCATCTCCGGCACCGAGGCGGCCGTCGGACGTGCTCGAGGTGCTGCTGCTGATGAAGGAGGCGAGCCTCGCGCGAGCCGGGGGTAGCGACGCGCAGCTGCGGATCGTGCCGCTGTTCGAGGCCGGCGCGACGCTCGCAGCCGCTCCCGAGACGCTCGAGACGCTGCTCGCGACGCCGGTCTACCGCGCGGCGCTGCGCGCCGTCGGCGACCACCAGGAGATCATGATCGGCTACTCGGACTCCAACAAGGACGTCGGCTACCTCGCGTCAGGCTGGGGCACCTACCGCGCGCAGAGTCGGATCGCCGAGGTGCTCCGGCGCCACGGCGTCAGCTGGATCTTCTTCCACGGACGCGGCGGCGCGATCGGCCGCGGCGGCGGTCCGACCAACGACGCGATCCTGGCGCTGCCGCCCGGCACCGTCGACGGGCGCCTGAAGATGACCGAGCAGGGCGAGGTGCTGACCGCCAAGTACACGGTCGGAGAGATCGCGCACCGCGAGCTCGAGCTGACGACCAGCGCGACGCTGCTGGCTCGGCCGTGACGCTGTTGGGGATGGAGGACGGTGGCGTGCAGCGGCCGCATCCGCCGCTCTACGAGCAGGTGGTCGAGGAGATGGCCGTGACCTCGGAGGCGATGTACCGCGGGCTCGTGCACGAGGACCCGGACTTCGTCGAGTTCTTCCTCAACGCCACACCGGTCGCGGAGGTCTCGCGCCTGCGTCTCGGCTCGCGTCCCGCCCGGCGGCAGGCCGCCGGCGGGATCGACGAGCTGCGGGCGATCCCGTGGGTGTTCGCGTGGACGCAGTCGCGGATCGTGCTGCCCGCCTGGCTCGGTCTCGGGACCGCGCTGCGCGAGGCGCGCGAGCGTCACGGCCTGGACACGCTGCAGGAGATGACGGCGCAGTGGCCGTTCTTCGCCTCGCTGATCGCCAACGCCGAGATGGGCTGCAGCAAGGCCGACCCGGGGATCGCCCGGCGCTACGTGGCGCTGTGGGACGACGTCGCCGCGCGCGAGCGCATCTGGGGCGTGCTCGACGCCGAGCTCGAGCTCACGCGCGCCGAGCTCGATTGCGATCCGCGGCGGCACGCGACTGCTCGACTCCGAGCCGGTGCTGCAGGCCTCGATCGACCGGCGCAACCCGTACGTCGACCCGCTCTCCTTCATCCAGATCGAGCTGCTCAAGCGCCGGCGGCGTGGCGCGCCGGATTCCGACTCCGGCTCCGATTCCGATGAGGAGCTCGCGCGCCTCAGTCTGCTGGCGATCAACGGGATCGCCAGCGGCCTGCGGAATACCGGTTGACGCGCTCGGCGCGCGGATAGGAGAGACTCTGCGGATGGCTTACGAGATCACGATTTCCGACGGCGACCTGGAGGCGACGTTCGCTCCTGAGGTCGGGATGATCGGCAGCTCGCTGCGGCACGAGGGCGAGGAACTGCTGTACCAGGGCAGCGGCCTACAGGCCTATGCCGAGCCACGGCTCGACCTTCGCGCTGCCGCTGCTGCACCCGTGGGCGAACCGCCTGAGCTCGTGGGAGTTCGAGCTCGCTGGGCGCCACGTGGTGCTGGACCCTGTCACGCCGATCGCGCACCGTGACGCCGCAACCGGCACGGCGATCCACGGGCTGCTGACGGCCAGCCCGTACTGGACGGTGAGGGACTCCGAGCGTCAGGTGCTCATCGCCGAACTCGACTTCGCTGCCGTGCCCGAGTACATCGCGGCGTTCCCATTCCCGCACCGCCTTCGGTACACCGCGTCGATCACCGGCTCAACTCTGATGGTCGCGTTTGCCGTGATCGCGAGCGGCGATGTTGCCGTGCCGGTCTCGTTCGGATTCCATCCCTATCTGACGCTGCCGCGGCTCGGATCCGTCGCAACTGGCAGGTGGAGCTCCCGGTCGCCCGCCAGGCGCTGGTGGACGAGCGCATGATCCCGACGGGCGCGACCGAGTCGATTGCCCGCGGCGCGCTCGATGGCCCGCTCGGGAACCGCACATTCGACACCGGCTATGACGCGGCTTCACGGCGTGGTGCCGGAGTTCTCGCTCGCCGACGAGCGTCGCCGGCTCGCGCTCACATTCGTATCCGGGTATCCGGTCGCGCAGGTGTACGCGCCGGAGGACTCGCAGTTCATCTGCTACGAGCCGATGACCGCCCCGGTCGACGCGCTGATCTCGGGCGACGGCCTGAACTGGGTGGCGCCCGGGGAGGAGTTCGAGGCTATCTTCACGATTGCAGTCAGCCGACTCTGACAGGGAGGACGCGATGGAGACCTGGGATGCGATCACGGCGCGGCGCAACGTGCGCCAGTTCACCGACGAGCCGCTGCCGGCGGAGGCGATCGAGCGGATCCTCGAGGCGGCGTGGCGCGCGCCTTCGTCGCAGAACAACCAGCCCTGGGACTTCGTGCTGGTCACCGATCGCGCGCAGCTGCAGGAACTCTCGCGGCGTCTGGCGCGGCGGCGGACACATCGCCGGCGCCGCCGCAGCCGTCGTGATCGTGATCGACGACGAGCCCGATCAGCGCGCCCGCGAGACCGCCCGCTACGACATCGGCCAGGCTTCGCTGCAGATGATGGTCGCGGCCGCGGACCTCGGGATCGGCTCCGGCCACTCCTCCGTCGGCGACCAGGACCTGGCCCGAAGGATCCTCGGATTCCCCGAGGGCAAGATCGCCCGCTACATCATCGACTTCGGGTATCCGGCCGACCGGCCGCTCAAGCCGATCAAGAAGCCGGATCGCAGGCCATTCGACGAGGTAGTTCACCGCGGCAGCTGGTGAATGTCCCGACGGTGTCACAGGCTGTGACACTTTCGACACATGTGTTCACACCCCCGTGTTGGGGGTGCCCCCGAATTTGCAGATCTTGGCGGAAGCCTTAAACGCTGGCGACTGCATGTTGACGGACTTGGGAGCCTCGACCACGATCCCGCCGCGGTCCATGATGAAGCTGAAGCTCGACGGATTGACGACGGTGGGCATCACAGTCGAGAGAAACGGGTCGGGGAAGCCAGTGACGCCGTGCGCGCGCATGCATTCGGATCTCTGCGTCGCCCGCTTGATCTCCGCCGCGGTGGGCTTCTGGTGGTTCGGGCCACCGCCCGGCAACAGCTTGAAGCACGAGTTCTGCGCCGTTATACGGCGCGTCCGGTGACACCACAATTACGACTCGGAGGACAGCCCCGACGCTGCACCGCTAGTCGTGGGCTAGTGAGCGTTGCAGGCCTTAGAAGCCTTCTCAAACACCGGTGACTGCTCGTCGATCGACTTGGGAATCGCGATGATGAGCCCACCTCCGGCTTCGATCGAGCTGTAGTTGGCCGGGTTCAGGCTCGTGGGTGACTCCTGCGAAACGATCGGGTCGGGGTACCCACTCACGCCGTGCCGACGCATGCACTCTGCGGTCGCGGTGGCCTGTTGGATCTGCTGTTCGCTGGCGCTGTGGCCTTGCGGTCCGCCACCCGGCAGCAGCTTGAAGCAGCTGGTCTGGGCCGCCTTGAATGCTGGCGATCGCGGATTGATGCCGGTTCCGCCGATGTTGATCCCGTGGTCACTGGGGTCCGGGAAGTTCGTGACGCCGTGCGCTCGCATGCACTTGCTGAACCCGACGAACGCGTTCTCATGGCTGCTCGCGTGCTTGGGCTTTGACGAGCCACAAGCCGCGAGCGCCACCATGCAGGCCAGCCCGACAACCATCAGTAGCACACCGTTTCGCAGCCGTGCTGGCATGACTGTGTTGTACGCGACGCCGGGTAACAGGGCGGTTACGGCGCGAGGGCGCTCTGTTGTTTAGTTCTGCCAGACGCGGACGTATTGGACTTGCATGGTGGTTGGGCTGGCGATGTTGAGGTTGGTTGCGCTGATGGTGTTGTCGAGGATGATGTACATCGGGTTGTTGGTGATGCCTGTTGTGATCGATCCGATGTTGGTGCCGTCGTAGTAGTAGGTGATCGAGCCGGGTTGCCAGTCTGAGGCGAAGGTGTGCCAGCCGGGGGTGATGGTGGTGTCGCAGTTGCCGGGGCCTTCGGTGGTGGTGTGGTAGTGGTAGCAGGCTTGGCCTGCGAGGCCTTCCATGAGGTCGTCTTCGCCGTAGGTTTCTGATGGGGTTGTGTCGGCCCATACGGCTGGCCAGTTCGCGATTTTGCCGTTGGTGGCGGCTGGGATGTAGACGCGGGCTTCGACGACGCCGTAGGTGTAGAGGAAGCCGGTGTTGGTGCCGTTGGGGTTGGTTGAGATCAGCGATCCGGTGTAGGGGTAGGTTTTGCCGTTGCAGGTTGAGGGTTGGTCGGTGATGTTGAGGTCTAGTGCTGTGCTGGTCGCCACGACGTTGTTGGAGGTGTAGCAGTCGTCTTCGCCGCTGTTGACGGGGTCGGTCACACCGCTTCCGAACCATCCGGGTGTCCAGATGTTCGTGTTCAGGGTTGTGGTGTTGAACTCGGAGTCCATCACCATGTTCCAGTTCCCGGAGATACCGACCGGCTGCGGGGTGCTCGTCGGGGCTGGGGTCGTGGTCGTCGGGGTCGTGGTTGTGGTCGGGGTGGTCGTGGTTGGGGTGGTGGTGGTTGGGGTGGTCGTGGTTGGGGTGGTCGTGGTTGGGGTGGTCGTGGTTGGGGTGGTCGTGGTTGGGGTGGTCGTGGTCGGTGTGGTCGTGGTTGTCGTAGTGGTCCGAGTCGGCCGCTTCCTCCGAAGCGCAATCTGCATGTCTGCCTCGACCGCTGTGTCCTTCGTCGCGGCCTTCTTGGTGGTGACCTTCTTCACCGGGTGCTTCCGGTGCGTACGTGCCGCGGTGCGATATTGCTTGGGCGCTATGCCGGAGTAGCTCCTGGCCGATGCGGCGAGGGGAACACTGACTCCAGCGCCCAGGGCGGCTAGGAGGCAGATGATGAGCGCAAAGCGGGAGGTGAGGGGCGTCTGATCCATACCCCTCCATCGGAACCAGCGGTGTCATCGCTCGTACGTAGAACACCGCGTCCAGCTCGCGCATTAGCCGCAGGGATACGTTGCTTGCGACCGAAGCTGGAGAGGCTCGGAAGCTCACGGACCGCGCCGAACGGAGCGACGTGGACGGCTGAAGCTCCTTTAGGCGGACTGCCAGACGCGGACGTATTGGACCTTCATCGAGTCAGCTACGGCGCCGGAGCTGTTCGCGGCGTTATCCAAGATCAGGTACATCGGTGCTGAGGTGATCCCGCTGGTGATCGATCCAACTTTGGCGCCGTCGTAGTAGTAGGTGACGGAGCCGGGCTTCCAGTCGGACGCGAATGTGTGCCAGCCCGGTGTGATTGTGGCTTCGCAGCCGCCCTGCTCGACCGACGGGCTGTGGAAATGGAAGCACGCGTCTCCGACGAGGCCCTCCAATACATCGTCCTCGCCGCTCTGCGGCCAGTTCTGCCCATCGGCCCAGAATGCCGGCCAGTCATAGAGCTGGTTTGCTCCGGACCCTTGAACATCGATGCGTGCCTGGATGACGCCGTAGGTGTATTGGAAGCCCGTTCCTCGCGGCCGTCCGTCATCCGGATTTGTGGTGATCAGGCCGGTGGTCCACGGCTCTGTCTTGCCACTGCAGGTCGCCGAGGTCTGGGTCAGGCGGATGTTCAGCCCGGTCCTCGAGTAGCTGAGCGCCGCGGGGCTGTAGCAATCCGCTTCGGCAGAGTTGACAGGACCGGTAACGCCTGCACCGAACCAGCCGCTGCGCCACGGTTTAGGCAGGGACGACCCGTTGAATTCGCTGTCGAGCACCAGATGCCAGTGGCCGGCGATGCCGGCCGGTTGCACCACTGCCGGCCTGGTGGTCGTTCGCGGCCCGGTGGTTGTGCTCTGGACGGGTGTGGTGGTCGTGACCGTCTGCCGGTTACCGGTCGTGAGCGACCCCATGCTCACCCCGAGCGCCGCGCCGGCTATAAATGCGAGCGGGAGCCCAATCAGCGCGAGCAGCCTGCCCGAAACCCATTTCAGGCGACGCGTTCGGCGTGGGAGAATGTTCAGACGAGGAACATCCGCGTCTGGTTTCTGGTTGGAAGCAACCACGCTGCGACCTAATTTGGGTCTAAGAGGAGGCGTCCATGCCGCTCATAGGGGTTCGGCAAGCTCGGCCTGAATCCTGCGCCGCGCGGGCCGACTGCAAAAAGCCATCACCTGAAACGCTTGTCGGCGATTAGGATCGCGGACATGTAAGGGGCGACGATCGGTGACGATAAGCCGCCCGTCGAGCGACAGAAAGGAGACCGGCGTGCAGCTCGAGAGGAAGAGTTTCTCCGCACCAGAAGAGGTGCGGGAAATGGGTGGCAAGGGCAGGGTCGAGATCCTGAAGGTCGGGGACGGCGTGGTTGGTAAGGCAACGTTTGAGCCTGGGTGGCGATGGTCAGAGCACGTCAAACCACTGGCCGGCACCGACAGCTGCCAGGCCGCGCATGTCGGCTATGTGCTCTCTGGGCGCCAGAAGGTGATCATGGACGACGGCACTGAACTCGAATTCAGTGCTGGTGATGTCGTCGCGATCCCGCCGGGGCATGACGGGGAAGTCATCGGCGACGAGCCCTGCGTGGTAATTGACTTCGCGGGCATGGAGCACTACGCCGAGGGCAGCTGAAACGCGGACGGATAGCCGCGCCCAGCCCGCGCGGCTATCCCTCACACGGACGAAACGACCCCAGTAGGCGCCGAGCTGATGGCGCCCCGAGTGTCTTTTGCGGGCGTGCTCGTTCGTCGTGATGTTGAGCAGGAGGGATTCCGTCGCTCGGTCGGCGGAGTCGCACTCCGCTTCACTTCGTTTCGCTGCCCGTCACCACTCCAGAGGAGAACCCGTGGAATCAGGACCCGAGGATCGATTGGCGCTTATTCGGCGCTACTACGAGGCCTATGACAACAGTGACCGCTCCCTGATGGAGTCGGGACTCCACGCGCAGTTCACGTTCAGCAGCCCCAATGACGACGACAACATCGACCAAGCCTTGTATTTCGCTCGGTGCTGGCCAAATCATGAGGGGATCAGACACTTCGAGCTTTTGGACATCTGCGCCGATCGTGACCACGCATTGATCAGGTATCAAGCGAGCACTGTCGAGGGGGCCGGGTTCAGCAACATCGAGCAGTTTGAATTCAGAGACGACCTGATCTCGCACGTCGACTGCTACTTCGGTCCGCCTGTGCCGGAGCAGACCACGTCAAATTGGGGCGGGAAGCCTGCGTAGCCGTGGCGGATTTAGGTCTCCGCTGTCCCGAGCGCGAAGGTCACACCCCGAGCGCGAAGGTCACACCCCGAGCGCGAAGGTCACACCCCGAGCGCGAAGGTCACATATACCGCTGCCGATACTTCCTGCTCGCCGGTCTCGATTGGCATGCGCTTCACGTTCGCGCTCGCTGCTCTGATGACCGGCGCGGTGTGAGCGTCCGCCTCGACGAGCGCGAGTAGGGGGCCGATCGTTGCCCCGACGCCATCGGCGTAGGCCTCGGCCTTGCGGTATCCGTCGGCAGCGGCCTCTTTGGCCGCTTGCAACCGGACGGGGTTAGCCTGCGCGATCCTCCATCTCGGACCATCCACCTGTGCCGCCAGATCGCCGGTCGCTCGCTCGATCAGCAGGCCGATCACCTGCGGATCTACCGTTCGGATGACAGTCCGGGCTGAAGCGCGGTGCCCCAACGACCGTCGCCCCTCTTGAGTGTGTTCGACGTCCTCGCCGACCGACACGCCCGCAGTCGCGCGGTCAGTGGCCGCGATGCCCAACTCGTCGAGGATCGCCACGAGTTTCTCATTACGAGCGGCGACATCAGTGAGCGCACCGCCCGGGGTTGAGTCCACGGCGTTGATCGCGATCGAGAGCAACGCTTCGTCCGGTGCTGCGCGTAGCACCGCCTCGCCTCTAACCGTCACGGTCGGTCGTGTTGCCTGGTCAGGAGCTTGATCCACGCTTCCTCCGATCCCCTACTGCTTTTCTCTCGACGGTTGACGCCGGCGCCAGCGCCGCTCGGCGCCGCCGGCCAGATCCGCGTCGGCGCCGCTGTCGGTCGCGACCGCGTGCAGATGCCGGAACGGCTGGCCGTCGCGCAGCTCGCGGACGACGCCCTCGATCAGGCCGCCGTCGGGCAGCTCGCGACCGTCGGTGACGGCGTCGACGATCTCGCGCTTGCGCTGGATCAGTCGCGCCATCGTCTCGTCGATCGTGTCGGCGGCCAGCAGGTACCAGGCGGTCACGGCGTCGCGCTGGCCGATGCGGTGGCAGCGGTCCTCGGCCTGGTCGTGGATCGCCGGTGTCCACTCGAGCTCGAGGAAGCAGACGTTGGACGCGCGCGTCGAGCGTGATCCCCTGCGCCGCGACGCGCGTCGCGCAGATGATCAGCTGCGGGCCGTCCGGCTCCTGGAAGGCGCCGATCGCGGCCTGGCGCTGAGCGAACGTGTCGCGCGCCGAACAGGTGCAGCGCGTCCGGGAAGCGCGCCACCACCGCCTCCTGAACCTCGACGTGGCGCGCGAACACGACGAGCGGCTCACCCGAGGCGAGGAAGTCGTGGATCCAGGTCAGCGCCGCCGCGAGCTTGCCGCGGGCGGCGAGGCGCTGCAGCGCCGTCAGCTGCGCCAGCCGCTCGGCCCGCAGCGTCGCGGCGATCTTGGCGTCGAGCTCCTTCAGATCCAGCGGCTGGCTCTTCAGCCACTTGATCACGTCGTCCTCGGCGAGCCGGTACTCGTCCTCGTTGTTCAAGGACACCGGCACGACGACCTGGCGCTTGGCCGGCAGCTGCGGCAGCACCTCGGACTTCAGCCGCCGCACGAAGCAGTGGCGGCGCAGATGCCAGTGCAGGCGCTCCTCGCTGAGCTCGCCCTCGAACTGGCGGCTGAAGCTGGCGCCCGAGCCGAACTCGTGCAGGCGCCCGATCACGCGCAGCTGCGCGATCAGCTCGTCGGCGTGGTTCATCACCGGCGTGCCGGTCAGCGCCAGCCGCAGCCCGTCGGCGCGGAACCGCGTCGGCCAGCCGCCGCATCGCCCGCGTGCGCTTGGCATGGGGGTTCTTGCAGTAGTGGGACTCATCGATCACCAGGGCTTGTGGCCCGCTGGCCACCAGCCCTGCCAGACGCGCCTGGACGATGTCGTAGTTGAGGATCGTGATGTCGGCGTCGCCGATCGGCTCTGGTTCGCGGCCGCTCAGCACCGCGCGCGAGCGGTGAGGCAGCCAGCGGGCTGCCTCACGCTCCCATGTCAGCTTCATCGACGCCGGGCACACGACCACCGCCGGGAACGCGTCGTCGGCCTCGAGTGCCGCCAGCGCCTCGACCGTCTTGCCGAGCCCCTGCTCGTCTGAGAGGAACGTGCGGCGGGCCTCGAGCGCGTAGCGGACGGCGACCCACTGGAAGGGTGCGAGCACGCCGCCCAGCCGCTGCGCGACCTCGGCCATCGGCTCGGCCGTGGTCGCGCGTGACGCCGCCACCGCCCGCTGCGCGGCGCGGTGCTGCTCGGCGAGGACGGCGATCGCCTCCGCGGCCGGCGGCGCGACCTCGACCTCGTGCAGCGCGAGGAAGGCGTCGAGCTGGTCGACGATCCAGGCGTCGAGCTTGAGCTCGTTGGCGGCCGCGCCCGGCAGCTGCTCGAACGCGGCCTGGATCTCCGGATCCCAGAAGGTCTCGAGCGTGAAGCGCTCACCGGCGACGCCGCGCGTCAGGATCAGCCGCGCCGCCGGCGGCTGCTCGCCGTACTCGAGCGCCTCCAGGCAGCGGCGGGCGCCGAGGCTGAGCCGCGGGTCGCGCAGCTCGGTCAGCGCGGCCGCCGCCTCCGGCGTCAGCGGCGCCAGCCAGCGGCCTTCGAGCTCGATCGCGCCCTCGCGCAGCGCCTCCGGCGGCGTGCCCGCGAGCGTGTCGAGCGCGAACCAGCCACGGCCGTCGTAGCGCGCCGTGCGCACGTGGCCCACCCAATACTGCTCGGCGTTGGCGAGCCACTCGTCGAACTCGGGGCTGCGGCTCAGCTCGGGGCGGAAGCGCAGGATCTCGGTCAGCTTGGCCGCCACCCAGCCGTCGGCCGGTGCCGACCACTCGCGCAGATCCCAGTCGAAGCGCCGCCCCGGCAGCGTGCGCACGGCGGCGACCAGGTGGGCGTCGTAGGGGAAGCTGAGCACGACCTCCTGCCCGTCGCCGTCGCCGGTGGACGCAGCGCGACGTTGGGCTCGTCGGGCACCGCGCGCACGCTGGGCTGCCTAGCGGCCGGCACCGCGCGCCTTCAGCCTCGCGATCAGGTTCTCACGCACGGCGGGCCACTCATCGTCGATCACAGAGTAGAAAGCCGACGAGCGCTTGCTCGCCGTCGGACTCGCGGATCGAGTAGTTGCGCCAGACGCCCTCGAACTGCGCCGGCAGCTTCGCCAGCGCCGCGCGCGAGCGCGCGTTCTCCGCGTAGGTGTCGAAGTCGACGCGGATGCAGCCGAGCTGCTCGAACGCGTAGCGCAGCTGCAGGAACTTCGCCTCGGTGTTGGCGCCCGTGCCCCAGGCCGCCGGCGTCAGCCAGGTCCAGCCGATCTCGAGTCCGCGGTCGTGCTCGCGCGCGGTGCAGAAGCTGGTGCTGCCGACGGGCGCGCCGGTCGCCTGCAGGATCGGTCGCGAAGTGCGCGTCGCCGCCGCCGGCCGCCTCGTGCAGGCAGCGCTCGAACCATTTGTCGAAGGCCGCCTCGCTCGCGCCGGGGTTGAACGACCAGTACTCCCAGATCTCGGCCGGCGTCGCGACCGCGAACAGCGCGTCGCGGTGCTCGGGGGCGAGCGGCTCGAGCCGCACGACCTCACCGATCGAGCGTTGGCTGCAGATCCCACATACGACCCTCCAGCGTACGAGGTGCGGTGGCTGGCCAGCGGCGTCCATAGAATCCGAGCCAGTGAGCGGCGCTGATCTCGATCACGACCGCCTGTCATCGCCGCAGGGCAACGTGACCGGCCTGGGGATCATCGCCAGCTACAGCGCTCGATTCTGGACTTTGGTGATCGGGCTTGGTGTGATCTCCGGGCTCGCGGCCGCGGCGCTCGTCGGGCTGCTGCGGCTCGTCGGAGCGGCTGAGCTACGGCGTGCATCGGCCGACGCTGCTCGCGGCTGTCGACGCGGCCCCGAGCTGGCGGCGGATCGTGGCGCTGCTGCTGGCGGCCGTGATCGTGACCGTCAGCCTGCGCGTGCTGGGTCGCGCCTCGACCGGCGGCACCGAGGTGACCGAGGCGATCTGGCTGCGCTCGGGCAAGCTCGACTTCGTCCACAGCCTGGCGCGCGGGGTGCTCTCGATCATCACCGTGGGCATGGGCGTCTCGCTCGGGCGCGAGGCGGGGCCGCAGCTGGCGGGCGCGGCGTTCGCCAGCCGCGCCGCCGAGTGGGCGAAGCTGCCGGTGTGGCAGCGGCGTCTGCTGGTCGCGTCCGGCGCCGGCGCCGGCTTCGCCGCGGTCTACAACGTGCCGCTCGGCGGCACGCTGCTGGCGCTCGAGGTGATGCTCGGCACGCTGGCGCTGCCGCTGGTGCTGCCGGCGCTGCTGATGTCGGTGACCGCGACCGCGGTCGCGTGGATCTTCCTCGGCGACCACCCGATCTATCACGTCGGCGCCGTCAGCTTCCATCCCGTCACAGCTCGTGTTCGCGATCCTGATGGGCCCGATCATCGGCCTGGTCGCGACCGGCTGGACGCGGCTGATCGCCGCCGCCAACCGCGCTCCGCCCGCAGCGCGCCGGTCGCTGGCTCGCGCCGGTCGCTGGCGTTCGCCGCGCTCGGGCTGCTGTCGCTGCAGTACCCGCAGCTGCTCGGCAACGGGCGCGGGATCGTGCAGCTCGGGATCGCCGGCAACATCAGCCTGGGGCTGCTGGTGATGCTGCTGCTGCTGAAGCCGCTCGTCACCGCGGCGTGCATCGCCTCGGGCTCACCCGGCGGCCTGTTCACGCCGACCTTCGCGGTCGGCGTGCTGCTGGCGGGCGTCGGCGGCGCGCTCTGGACGCACGTCTGGCACGGCTCGCTGCCGGAGGCCTACGCGCTGATCGGCGGCGGCGCGTTCCTGGCGGCGGCGATGCAGGGCCCGCTCGCCGGCACCGTGCTCGTGCTCGAGCTCACGCGGCCACTTCGACGCGCTGATGGTGCCGACGCTCGTGGCCGTGGTCGAGGCGACGGTGCTGTCGCGCAAGCTTCGGCGCCGCCTCGATCTACTCGGCGCGGCTGGCGTCAGGCGCCGTGCTGGCAGACCAGCCCGAGCGCCAACGCCGCCTCGGTCGCGACGATCTACGCGCTCGACGAGGCGCTGCCGGCCGACTTCACGCGGCAGCCGACCGACGACGATTCGGACGAGGCCTGACCGCCAGATCGATCGCGTCGGGCGCGACGTCGTGGCCCGCCTCGCACTGCAGCACCGCGTGGACCGGGCTGCCGCAGCCGGTGTGCTCGAGCTCGACGCGCCCGCCGTCGGGAAACAGCCAGCGGTCGCCCCAGCGCATCATCGCGACCAGCACGGGCAGCAGGTCGCTGCCCTTCTCGGTCAGCCGGTAGCCGCTGCGCGTGCGCTGGCCCGGCTCCTGATAGGGGAACTTCTCGAGCAGTCCGTCGGCGGTCAGCTCGCGCAGCCGCGCCGCGACCACCGGCTCGCTCGTGTCGGTTCGCTCGACGAACTCCTCGAAGCGGGTCGCGCCGTAGAAGGCCTCGCGCAGGAGCACGTAGGCCGACTTGGTGCCGACGGTCTCGAACGTGCGCACGATCGGGCAGTGCCGCGGCGCGCCCCAGTCGCGAGCGGGGCGCGAGCTCGCCGGTCATGTGGATCTCGGCGGTGCGGTCTCGGTCGTCATGGGCTCAGACTATAGCTGACATAGGAGCAGCTAAGTCAGGTGTGCTAGGTTGCTGGCTATGACAAGACTAAGCCAGCTCCGCCGCCAGGATGCGTCCGCCATCGCTCGTGCTCGTGATCGTCTGCGCGAGCGTCGTGCTCGCCAGCCTCGACCTGTTCATCGTCAACGTCGCGATGCCGAGCATGGCGCGCGACCTGCATCAGCCCAACCTGAGCACGCTCTCGTGGGTGCTGAACGCATACGCGATCGTCTACGCGTCGCTGCTGGTGCTGCTCGGTCGGCTGTCGGAGGCCCGCGCCCGCCAGAACGGCTTCCTGCTCGGCGCGCTGATCTTCACCGCTCGCCTCGGCGGCCTGCGGGGCCGCCACGAGCCTCGGGATGCTGATCGCGTTCCGCGTGGTCCAGGCGACCGGCGCGGCGCTGCTGACGCCGGCCTCGCTCAGCCTCGTGCTCGCGACCACGGCCCCCGAGAAGCGCCACGGCGCGGTGCGCGCCTGGACCGCCGTCGGCGGCGCGGCGGCGGCGCTCGGCCCGGTGGTCGGCGGCCTGCTCGTCGCCGCGAGCTGGCGCTGGGTCTTCTACGTCAACGTGCCGATCGGCCTGCTCGCCGTGACGATCGGCTGGCTGCGCCTGCCGAACGTCCCGGGCCATCCGGTGAAGGCGCCGGACGCGCTCGGCGCGACGCTGGTGACCGCCGGCGTGGCGCTGCTCAGCCTCGGCCTCGTCGAGGGCAACAACTGGGGCTGGGGCTCGGCGCGCGTGATCGCCGCGCTCGTCGCCGCGGTCGTGCTGCTGGCCGGCTTCGTCGCGCATCTGCTGCGCCACCACAACCCGCTGTTCGATCCGAAGCTGTTCCGGATCCGGGCCTTCAGCGGCGCCTCGGTCGGTGGCGCTCACCTTCTCGATCGCGTTCGGGGCGATGCTGCTCTCGATCGTGCTGTGGATGCAGAACGTCTGGGGCTGGTCGGCGCTGCAGACCGGCCTGGCGTTCGCCCCGGGACCGCTGATGGTGCCGATCTTCGGCTTCCTGGTCACCGGGCGTCTGATCGCGCGCTTCGGTCCCGGGCGCGTGATCGCCGCCGGCGCGACGCATCTACGCGGCCGGCGTCGCCTGGTGGGCGCTGCGCGCCGGTCTGCACCCGAACTATCTGGGCCAGGTGCTGCCGGGCACGATCTGCACCGGCATCGGCGTCGGCCTCACGCTGCCGACGTTCATGGCGACCGGCGCCGCGGCGCTGCCGCCAGAGGCGTTCGCGACCGGCTCGGCCGTCGTCAACATGCTGCGCCAGGTCGGGCTCGCCGTCGGCGTGTCCGTGTTCGTCGCGGTCGTCGGCTCCCCGGCGACCCGACACGCGTCGCTGACGGCGTTCCAGCACGGCTGGGAGGTGATCGCGGCGATCGGCGTGCTGGCGGCGCTCGTGGGGATCGTCGCGCTGCGGTCGCGTGCCGCGGCGGGGCAGGCGGTCGGGGCCCGCGGTCGGGCCCGTCGCGGTCACGGCCGATTGACGTCCGTATCCCGAAATAAATAGCGGTCCTGGACAGCCCGACCCGGCCATACGCAACAATTCAGGGAGATGACCTGGGGCACGGAATCTCGTCGCCTGCTGCTGTCGTGGCCGGCGCCGAAGGTCGAGTACGCGCTCGCGCGCTCGGTCGGCATCGGGCAGGCTCGCCGCTGGTCGACGCTCAGCGCGCTATCTCGACTAAAGCAATCGAGAATTCACGATCTGATGGCTGAAGCGCTCGACAGAGACGCGAGCCCGGCCGTGGGCAACGCAACAGGCGGGGCAGCGTCACGCGCACTCGAGCTCGAGTTGCGCCACGTCCAGAAGCGCTATCCCGGGCCGCCGCGAGGCGGCGATCCCGGACCTCAGCCTGACCGTTCCCGCCGGCGAGGTCTGTGTCCTCGTCGGGCCCTCAGGCTCCGGCAAGACGACCGCGATGCGGCTGATCAACCGCATGATCCCGCTGAGCGGCGGCGACATCCTGCTCGGCGGACGCAGCGTCCTCGAGCGCGACCCGACCGAGCTGCGGCGCGAGATCGGCTACGTGATCCAGCAGATCGGCCTGTTCCCGCACCAGACCGTGCGCGAGAACATCGCGACGGTTCCGAAGCTGCTCGGCTGGCACACGCGCGCGCATCGACGCGCGCGTCCACGAGCTGCTCGAGCTGATCTCGCTCGACGCCGATGACGTCGCCGACCGCTACCCGAACCAGCTGTCCGGTGGGCAGCGCCAGCGCGTCGGCGTGGCGCGCGCGCTCGCGGCCGACCCGCCGCTGCTGCTGATGGACGAGCCGTTCGGCGCGATCGACCCGATCAACCGCGCGCATCCTCCAGGACGGCTTCCTCGCGCTGCAGGCACAGGTCCGCAAGACGGTCGTGTTCGTGACCCACGACATCGACGAGGCGATCAAGCTCGGCGACCGCATCGCGATCCTGCGCGAGGGCGGCCTGCTGGCGCAGTACGCGACGCCTGCCGAGATCCTCGACCACCCGGCCGACGACTTCGTGGCCGAGTTCGTCGGCGCCGACCGCGCGCTCAAGCGCCTCGGCCTCGCGACGCTCGCCGACGTCGAGCTGGTGCCGATGAACGGTCGACCAGCCCGCCGGGGAGATCCCCGTCACGCACCAATGTGCGTGACGCGCTCTCGGTCGTGCTCGCCGCCGGAGGGCGAACCGTTCAAGGTCATCGGCGACGACGGCGAGGTGCTCGGGCTGGCCACGCTCGAGGCGATCGGCGGTGTCTTCAAGAACGGCAAGGCACGACGGCTCGATCGGAATGCCGGCCAGCGGGCCGGCAGACCGGGAGCAAGCATGAACCCGCTCCTGATCGCCTCGGGCGGAGGTCCGATCATCCCGCAAGCTTCGGCTCGCCGCACCAGTACGCGTGCGAGCGCGCCAACCGCCTGTTCTGCTGGGGCTGGTTCAAGCAGAACTGGGTCGAGCATCCTGTGGCCGGCGCTGCGCCAGCACGTCGTGCTGGTCCTGATCGCCGTCGGCGATCGGCTTTGCGATCTCGATGGCGCTGGCGCTGCTCGCCCACCGCTACCGGCGTGGCCGAGCAGCCGGTGATCGTGGTTCACCTCGTTCCTCTACACGATCCCGTCGCTGGCGTTCTTCGAGCTGCTGGTGCGGGGTTCCGGGCCTGGGGCTGAGTCGCACGACGGCCGAGGTCGCGCTGGTCTCCTACACGCTGCTGATCCTGTTCCGCAACATCCTCACGGGCCTGCGCAGCGTGCCGCGCGAGGTGCTGCGACGCGGCGCGGGGAATGGGAATGAGCCGTACGCCAGATGCTGTGGCGGGTCGAGCTGCCGCTGGCGCTGCCGGCGATCATCGCCGGGCTGCGGATCGCGACGGTGAGCACGATCGCGCTGGCGACGCTCGCGGCGCTGGTCGACAACCAGGGGCTCGGCGTGCCGATCCTCAGCGGCGATCAACGACAGCTACTTCAAGACCGAGCTGATCGCCGCCGGCGGGCTCGCGGTGCTGCTGGCGCTCGCCGCCGACGGGCTGCTCGTCGGCGCGCAGCGGCTGCTGACGCCGTGGTCGAGGACGCGGGCGGCGTAGAGGGCGCTGCATGACACAACTTCGTCGAGGCCTTCAAGTTCATCGGTCCGCAACGGGCAGATCCCGGGGCAGCCGCACTTCCCGACGCTCGCCTACTACGCGCTCGGGACGCTGAAGATCACCGTGATCGCGATGGCGATCTCGCTCGTGATCGCGCTGCCGATCGGCGTCTGGCTCGGGCACCTCCACCGCGGCTCGTTCGTCGCGATCAACCTCGGCAACGTCGTGGCGCGCGCTTCCGAGCCTCGTCGTGCTGGCGATCGGCTTCGCGTTCCTCGGGATCGGCCTGAAGAACGTGCTGCTGGCGCTGGTCGTGCTCGCGGTGCCGCCGATCATCACCAACGCCTACGTGGGCATCGAGCAGGTCGACCCGGATCTCGTCGACGCGGCGCGCGGGATGGGGATGACCGGCTGGCAGGTGCTGTGGCGGGTCGAGCTGCCGCTGGCGATCCCGCTGGTGATGGCGGGGGTGCGCACGGCGGCGCTGTTCGTCGTCTCGACGACCACGATCGCCGCGCTCGCGGGCTACGCCGACAGCCTCGGCGAGATCATCAACAACGAGGCGAGCTATCACCTCTCCGGCGTGCTCGGAGCCGCGATCTGCATCGCGGTGATGGCGATCGCTGATCGAGCTCGTGCTGGCGCTGGTGCAGCGCGCGTTGACGCCCGCGGCCGCTGCGGCACGCGGAGCGGCGCGAACGCGATGACCGACGAGTTCGGCGCCGCTGGCGCTCGAGACGGCGTGTGAACAGGCTTCTGTGACTTACAACGAAAACCAAACAGGAGGACGCATGAGGTTCAGTGGTGTGCGATTGATGCGGCTGCTCGCCGTCCGTTGCGGCGGCGGCCGGCCTGGCCGTGGTCGGCGGCGATGGCCACGGCGGCCGCGCCGCAGGCTGCCAGGTACCGGCAAGCCGACGTTCATCCTCGGGGACAAGAACTTCCCCGAGGAGTACATCCTCGGCGCCTGTACCAGCAGGCGCTCGAGGCCAAGGGCTACACGGTCACGCTGAAGACGAACCTGGGGTCGACCGAGATCGCCTGGAAGGCGCTGAAGTCCGGCCAGATCCAGGGCTACCCCGAGTACGACGGCACGCTGCTCGCGACCATCGCCGGGCATCACCAAGAACGCCGCCAACGCCGCGGCGGAGGCGACTGAGACCAAGACCTGGGCTGCGCAAGCACGGGTACGTCTTCACCAACGTGACGCCGTTCACCGACTCGGACGCGATCGCCGTCCTGAAGTCCTACGCGACCGCGCATGGGCTCACGACGATCGGCGATCTCAAGAAGCTCGGCAAGGCCGTGAAGCTCGGCGGCGCGCGCGGAGTTCGCCACCCGGTACCCGGACGGGCTGCTCGGCCTGCACCGGATCTACAAGGTGTTCCCGACGTTCACGCCGCTGACCATCTCGAGCTTCTACACGGCGCTCGACAACAATCAGGTCGACGCGGCGGTCGTGTTCACGACCGATCCGCCGCTCAAGACCGGCAAGTACACCGTGCTGAAGGACACGAAGTTCATCTTCGGCTTCCAGAACGTCGGCATGGTCGTCAAGAAGAGTGTCGCCACCGCGGAGGGGATCGGCGTTCACCTCGACGATCAACGCGGTCAGCACGCCTGCTCACGCAGAAGGCGATCATCGCGCTGAACTCGGCCGTCGAGGTGGACAAGAAGTCGGCCGTCGGCGGTGGCCACACGCCTTCCTGAAGGCCAACCACCTGCTGTAGCTGGTCGTTCCAGTTATGGCCTGAACGCATGGGGCCGGTGGGCGTATCGTGCCCGCCGGCCCCTGGCCCGTAACGCGCGGGCCCGAGGGCTGTAACCTTTGCAGTCCGGCGGATCGCCCACTCGACCACGGGCCGCAAGGTCCAACCGGCGCCACGCGCTCCGCTTCGGCGGGGCGGCCAGTCCCGGTGGTCGGGAGTGTCACGCCGCCCAGGCAAAGACACTCATTAAGTCCTGGGACGTTGTAGTTCAGTGGTGATCCATGCAGGAGTTCTTGGGCCCGGCGATTGAGTCGGGCCTAAGGCTTTCTGGGGGCGCTCAGTTGCCCAGTGGGCGCGCTGGCGCGGGTAGTCGCACGATGACACGAAGCCCCCCGGCGGCTCGGGGGGTGAGGGTCAGAGTTCCGTCGTGTGCTTGCGTGATGCGTTCGACGATCGCGAGGCCAAGGCCGACACCTTCGTGGTTGGGACGTATGCGGTCCGTGCCGCGCTGAAATGGCTCGGCAAGCGTCGACACCACCTGTGGGGTGAGCTTCTCGCCGGTGCTCTCGACGGTGAGCTCCACGCTTTCTGCGTCGGCGTGTGTCGTGACCCAGAGGGCGCGGTGAAGCAAAAGCCGCACGTGGAGGCGCCAGTGCGGCGCAACCGGGCGGCGGCGCAGCGCGCTGACTACTTGAAGGGGACGGTGACCGGCCCGGGCACCTTGGAGAACACCGCCATGAAGTCGCGGTCGTCGGGGGTGAGGTAGCGGTCGGGGGACTGCTGGGGCTGGGGCTCGACCATCGTCGGCCCGAGGCCGTTCTTGTGGGAGTAGGTGATCATCGTGTGCCATTCGGGGTTGATGTCGAACTCCATCCCGCGAACCGCGCCGATGTGCTGAAGGATCTGGGCGAGCGAGATCACCGTCGCCTCCGACGCGACGACGAACATCGCGTTGCCGTGGGCGTCGACGCCGACGGCGGTGCGCGGAGTGAAGGTGACGCCGCCCAGGGTGTAACCCCACTGGATGCTGTTCGGGTCGGTGTTCAGCTCGGGGTTGAGCTTGCCGTCCCAGAGGATCGGGGTGAGGCTTTGGCGCGCCCAGGCGACATTGGCCGGCGCGTTCGGGCCGCCGGTCCACTTGACGATGTTCACGGTTCCGTCGCGGTAGCCGACGAGCGTGGCGTTGCCATCGATCAGCGGCTCGTTGGTGTGCCCGTTGACCGCCGAGCCGTTATTGGTGTCGACGTGCGTGAAGGCGCCGTTGAAGGTGGCGAGCAGCCGGTTGCGCTGATCGACGGGAACCATCATCGGACCCCGGTCGACCGCGCTCGGTGGCTCATAGCGGCCGGGGTAGTAGGCGAGGTCGGTGCGGGTGTGGTCGATCCACAGGACGTAGGCGACGATCGAGGGGTACTCCGTGCTCGGCCTGTAGGTCGTCACGAGCACCGGTGGCCCGCCATCGACCGATGGACCCGTGCGGTGCCAGACACCTTCGCCGGGCAGCGGCGTGGCGAACACCGGTTTGATCGGTGGCGGCGTGTAGGTGACGTGCTTGGCGTGCTTGACCAGAGGCCCTGCCGCGCTGAGCCCGACGCTGGGCAGGCGCTTGAGTCCGGGGCCGCCCTTGCGGGGCGCGCTCGCTGTGTAATGCTCGGCCGTGTCGATGATCCAGTTGCCGAAGGGCACGTCGTCGCGCACCCACTCCGCGGAGCGCTCGGTGAAGGTCTCGCTCGTCGGCTTGAGCATGTAGTTCGCGTAGGAGATCCCGAAGTAGAGGACCACCAGCACCAACGGAGCCAGCGTCCCGAAGACGATCCGCCGGCGGCGAATCAGCCGCCGCCGCTCCTCAGCTCGCCGCGCGACTAAGCTCGCGACGGTCAAGCGATCGGCCGTGCGGATGGCTGAAGCCTCTCTGATCGCCGGCCCGCCCCCGTGACACGGTCTCTGTCTCGGTCTGGGATCGCCATAGTGACTGAACTCCAACCATTGGATACGGCGCAGAGATAAACCGGCCTGCCGGTGGCCGATGAGAATTCGCTCACCCGGGACGCCCGCGACGCGCCGAAACCTAACCTGTCGAGCGGCTCGGCAGCAGCCAGGTGCGAACGTGGCAGCGAGGTGGGTTGTGACCGCGCGGGCGGGGATCAGGTCGGGCGGGGATCAGGTCCGCCGCGGATCAGGTCAGCCGTGGCCGATCAGGTCAGCGTCACCCGAGGCGCGTAGCGGTGGTGCAGCATCAGCGCGTTGCCATCGGGGTCCGAGAAGAACGCCATGTGGCAGACACCGGTGTCGAACGTTTCGCCCTGGAAAGCGAGACCGCGCGCGCTCAACTCCTGCCGGCGGCCGCGACATCGTCGACGTGCAGGGCCACGGGGTTGGGGTTCGGGTGATATCCCATCGGGAAGTTCTCGGTCATCGCTACGTTCAGGGTCACGGAGCCGGCCTCGAACTCGGCGAACCCGCGGTCGGGCATGTGGACCGAGCAGGGCAGCCCGAGTGTGGTGCCGTAGAAGGCGACCGCGGCCGCCAGGTCTCGGGTCGGGAACATCACGAAGTCGACGCCGACGATCGGTGTGGTGGTCGTGGTCATGCGCCGATCATGCCACCACCGGCACCGGCCTGCGCCCCTACGTCAGCGCTCTCGACTGTCGCATTCGATCTCGCGGGAGAGGCCAACGACGACGTCAGCATGATTGCGCTGTTTGCACGATATTTCGTCACGCTGATTTCGAGCGGTATGGTGGTCTATGGCCCGAAGCTGATGCCTTTGTCCTGCGATTTGCCGCTCAAGTCGCGATTCGTTCCGCTCGAGTGCTTTGCCGCCTAGGGTCGGATACGCGGTTTTCGGGACCAGGCAGAGGCCGGATTGCCGGGTCATAAATCAATCATTGGTGCCGGCGCGGATGCGAGTGTCGCCTCGCTCGCGCTCGCCGCTCTGGACGTCTTGCCCCAGGGGAGCGTGATGGTGTTCGACACCGAGACTGCGCTACGTCCTCGTTCGTGGGCGGGCCTATATGACCGCGGCTTCAGCACGTCGTTCCTAGAAGGGCGGCTGCGCGGCGGACGTGGTGAGCGCGGACCGCTGGGCGTTCTATGAGCCGCTGTATCGCTCCGCTCTGTTGGGCCAGACGCACTCGATCGAGATCGCCTCGCCTGACGGTGAAGGGTGGTACGCGGTGGAGGTCGCTCCGTTGCGCGCCGGTGACGGCGCGATCGTCGGCGGCGTCTCGTTTGCCATCGGCATCACTAAACGCAAGCGGGCTGAGGCCGAGCTTACGCGTCTGGCCTCGATCGTCGCGGCGGCGCATTACGCGATCTTCTCGCTCGACATGGACTGGGCGTGTCACGAGCTGGAACGAGGCGGCTGAGGCGTTGTTGGGGTATTCCGCCAAGAGATCCTCGGCCGCAATGTCTCATGCATGATCCCCGAGAACGAGCGTGAGGAGACGCAGAGCGCCTCGCGATAGCGCGCTCGCGGGGGACGTGGTCGGTGGCGCCGACACCCAGCGGATCCACAAGGACGGCAGCCTGGTCGATGTCGCGATCACCGCCTTCCCGCTGCTTGACGCCACGGGCCAGCAAACCGGTGCGGCCACGATCATGCGCGACATCCGCGAGACCGTGCGTCAAACGCGCGAGCTCGCCGCAAGCGAGCAGCGCTATCGCGAGATCCTCGAGCACACGCCCGACGGAGTAATACGGCTGGACGCAGACAGCCGGGTCGATTACGTGAACGAGCGCATGGCCGAGATCTCGGCTACCGCTCCAGAGGAGATGCTCGGTTGGCATGTCGGCGAGCTGATCGACCCGACGAGCGTGAGGCCGCGAGCAGAACATCGAGACGACCGCCTGCAGATGGCCGGCCGGGTGGTCGAACGCCACCTTCAGTGTAAGGATCGCCGGCGGTGCTGGGCGCGCATCTCGACCACGGCGCTGTTCGACGGCGAGGGTGACTACCGCGGAGCGCTGGCGATCATCTCTGACATCACGGAAGCCAAGAGCAGGGAGTCCGATCTGCGCTCCAGCGAGAGCTTCGTGGCGGCGATCGCCGACAGCATGGCGGAGGGAATGTTCGCGATCGACCCCGAGGGCTGCCTGACATACATGAACCACGCGGCCGAGCAAATGCTCGGCTGGAAGCAGGAGGAGCTCAAAGGGCGCCTGATGCACGAGGCGATCCACTCCGTTCGCAAGGACGGGTCGGCCTATCCAGTCGAGGAATGCCCGCTGGTGAAGGTCGGGCGAGACAGGCGTTCCGGTACGGGTTGGCGATGACGTGTTCGTTCGCCGCGGCGGCGAGCTCCTGCAGGTCGCCTATAGCTCCACACCGCTGGAGTCCGAGGGCACTTCGGGTGCCGTCGTGGTGTTCCATGACATCACCGCAATGAAGTCCGAGCAGGTCCGCGTGGCCCGCGAGCACGCTGGAGCTGACCTGGGTCGAGCGCATACGCGACGCGCTCGACGAGAACCGCTTCGTGCTCTATGCCCAGCCGATCGTTGAGCTTCGCTCGGGACCTGGTGACCCAGCACGAGCTGCTGATCCGGATGGTCGATCGCGACGGCACCGTGATCGCACCAAATCGGTTTCTACCCGCCGCGGAGCGATTCGGGTTGATCGAGGAGATCGACGATTGGGTCATCGGTGAAGCGGCGCGTCTGGTCGGCGATAAGCACGCGGTCACCCTTCAGTTCAACCTGTCGGGCAAATCACTTGCGAACGCCAACCTTGCGAGAGCGGATCCGGTCGGCACTGCGACGAGCACGCCGGGAACCCCACACTTCTGATCTGCGAGATCACCGAGACCGCGCTGCTTGAGCAATCCGAGCTCGGCGAGGCGTTCGTGGGCGAACTCAACGCCCTGGGATGCAAGGTCGCGCTCGATGACTTCGGCACCGGCTACGGCGGGTTCACCTTCCTCAAGCGGTTGCCCGTCTCCTATCTCAAGATCGACGTCGAATTCGTGGGCGATCTGGTCGAGAACCCGGCAAGCAGGCACGTGGTCGCAGCGATCGTCAGCCTCGCGCGGGGATTCGGCCAGCAGACCGTCGCCGAGGGGGTCGAGGACGAGCCCACGCTCGAGCTACTCCGAGAGATGGGCGTCGACTACGCCCAGGGCTACGCCATCGCTCGCCCCGGACCGGTCGAGGAAGTACTCAAAATCGCGGCTCAGGACGATCAGGAAGCAAAGGAGAGCAACCATGAAGACCGACGAGGGCCCGCCGGCTGGCGCCCGACGCGGGAAGCAAGGCGAAGCAGATCAGGAACAGCTGCTGGTCGATCTCGAACAGGCGCTCGGCTACCGCGACCAAGCGATCGTCGACCGCTCGCAAGCTGCGCAGGACGACCAACAGGCCTCGATCGACCGCGCGGTCACCTTGCCAGGAGCTCGGCCCGGGACGACCTCGCAAGTCCAAGCAGCGCCGCCAGGAGCGTATCGACCGCAGCCAGCAAGCCCTTGACGTCGACCAGGATGGCATCGACCGTGCACAGGCTACGCGGGACGAACGGCAGCGAACACTCGACAACGAGCACGAGGAACTCAACGCTGCGCAGCCGCCAACTCGCGGCTCACAGAACGAGCTGCACGTGGCCGTCGCCGCCCGAGCCGATGCCGCCGAGCAACGCGCCCGTGCCACCCGTACCCGAGCAGAAGACATGCTGCGCCGCGCCGAGGAAGCCGAGCTGCGGGCAGCCGCTGCTCGCGACCGCGCGGACGCACTGGCCGACGAGAGCGGCGACTGATCAAAACTGCAACCGTTGCTGAGAAACCCGGGCGACGCCCAGCTCAGGCTCGAAGCGGCCCTGGATCCGGAGGGACGTCGACGGCGTGTTCCCGGAGAGCCTCGAGCGGGATGATCTCGAGCGCTCGTTGATGCGTGGATGCAAGGACGACATAGGCCGCCGCACCGTCGACGTGTGCCCGTAGCCAATTGGCTGCGGTCACGCACCACCGGTCGCCGGGAACGAGTCCAGGGAACCGATACTCAGGCATCGGCGTGATCAGGTCGTTGCCGATCAGTTGCTGGTGCTCGAGAAACTCGGCAGTGACAACGGCACAGACCGTGTGGCTCCCCAGGTCCTCGGGACCGGTGTGGCAGCACCCATCACGGAAGAAGCCGGTGACCGGATCGCTGCCGCAGGGGGCGAGCGGTCCGCCCAGGACATTGAGGTCGGCCACGGCTCCAGTATCGCTCAGTTCAACGGCCCGAGTTCAGCGGCCCGATCGCTCGCGCGGCCGGCCCTGGCCGCCGGTGAGATGCCATCCATCGCACTGCTCGCAGCGATAACAGGTCAGGCTCTCACCGAATTGGGTCCGGTCCCAGAGTGCCATCGCGCGGGCCTCGGCCTCGGTCGCGAACCAGCGCTTGCTCGCGCAGACCTCGCGCAGGCGCGCCTTATGGCTCTGCTGCTCGGCGAACCAGCGCTCGATGTCCCGCTCAACCAAGACGTGCCTACCCGGTCGGCGCGGCGAGCCCGAACGGACTGCCCTCCGAATCTCGGCAGACCGCCCAGCGGGGACCTGGATGGATCACCTCACCGCCGAGCTCGCTCACACGCCGCAACGCCGCCTCGAGGTCGTCCACCTCGAAGTACGGCAGTGAATGCGTGTCGCCGGGTCCCTTACCCCGCTCGTGCACCCCGAGTACCCCGGCGCCGAGTGCCGTCTGCCAGCCTTCACCTTCACCGCCTGATCGGTCGACGAGCTCGACGCCGAGGACTCCGGTCCAGAAGCGCCGCGCGCGATCGGGATCGTCGGCCGGAAACTCGATGAGGTGTATCGGCGAACTCACACACCCACGATACGTTGAAGCTCCGAGAGACGAAAGAGGAGACCGAGAGATGCGCGCCACACAGAGCGAACTGGCCGAACGGTTCCGAGCACTTCACGACGGTCCCGGTTTTGTCATGCCGAATGCCTGGGACGGGCTCTCCGCGGCGATCTTCGCCCGAGGCCGGTTTCGAAGCGACGGCGACCTCCTCGGCGGCTCTGGCGTTCAGTCTCGGGCGCGCCGACGGCCGTCACGAGGTCACGCGTGAAGAGCATCTCGAGCACGCGCAGCTTCTGCACGACGCGAGCGGCCTGCCCGTCAACGGTGACTTCGAGGACGGCTACGGCGACACTCCCGAAGCCGTCGGCGCGACAGTCGAGGCCGCGATCGGAGCCGGGCTGGCGGGCATCGGAATCGAGGACACCTCCGGCAACCCTGAAGCGCCGATCCGCCCCTTCGATGAAGCCGTGGCTCGCGTGAAGGCCGCGGTTGAGGCCGCCGACGGCCGCATCGTCGTCACCGGGCGCACCGACAACTTCCTGCACGGACGCGCCGATCTCGATGACACGATCCGTCGGCTGCAGGCCTTCGCCGAGGTCGGCGCCGACGTCCTCTATGCCCCGCTGCTCCCGACCATGGACGCGATCGAAGTGGTCGTCGCGGCGGTCGCGCCCAAGCCGATCAATGTCCTCATCGGGCCGAGCGAAGGGGAGCCCACCGCCCAGGAGCTGTTCGCCGTCGGCGTCAGGCGGATCAGCCTCGGCGGCAGCCCGTACCTCTATGCGATGAAGGCCCTAACCGAGCTCGCTGCCAGGGTCGGAACCGGCGAAGTCGCCGTGGCCGGCACTGGCCTCCCATTCCGCGAAGCGCTCGAGTTCGTCACGCAGGCAGCCGCCGGTTAATAGCGTGGCCAGGGTCTTTGTGGACGGAGCTCGGTTACGGAAGTCCATCCACAAAGAATGGAGTGCGAGACGCGCGCCGGTCAGCGTCGGCGGGCTGCGGACTCCAGTGCCGGGTTCGGCCACCCTGCGTCAGCCGGGTTGAGGTTCACCCCGGGCGGGACGATCTCATCGATCCGGTCAAGCGTTTCGTCGGACAGCTCGACATCCGCAGCCGAGAGCTGCGACACCAGCTGGTCCATCGTCCGGGGGCCGATGATCGCGGCGGTCACGGCCGGATGTCGGATCACGAACGCGAGCGCCATCTCGATCAGCGTGATCCCAGCCTCTTCGGCGATTCGCGCAAGAGCGTCGGCCACCTCGAGCTTGCGTTGGTTGCCGGGCAGCGACAGGTCATAGCGACTCGGGATCCGCTCGGCCCGGTGCGACTTCGGTAGCTCCTCGCCGAGCCGGTAGCGCCCAGAGAGCCAGCCGCCGGCGAGCGGGCTCCACGGAATCACGCCCATCCCGTAACGACCGCAGGTCGGCAACACGTCGTTCTCGATCCCGCGCACGAGAATCGAGTACGGCGGCTGCTCGCACACGAACCGCTCGCGTCCACGGCGCTGCGCGACCCATTGCGCCTCGACGATCTGGCTGGCCGGGAACGTCGATGAGCCGACGTAGCGGACCTTGCCCGCGTGGACCAGGTCACTCAGCGCGCCGAGGGTCTCGTCGATGTCGGTATCGGCTTCCGGGCGATGGATCTGATACAGGTCGATCCAGTCGGTGCCGAGGCGACGGAGGCTGTTCTCGACCTCCTTGACGATCCAGCGGCGTGAGTTGCCGAACTCGTTGGGGTCCTCTCCCATCGTGCCGTGGACCTTCGTCGCCAACACGACGTTGTCGCGCCGGCCGCCGGCAAGCGCCTTGCCAACGATCTCCTCGGATTCCCCTCGCGAGTACACGTCGGCGGTGTCGATGAAGTTGATCCCCGCGTCGAGCGCCTGGTGGATGATCCTGACCGAGTCTTCGTGGTCAGTGTTACCCCACTCGCCGAACATCATCGCGCCGAGGCACAGCGGGCTGACCTTGACACCAGTGCTCCCGAGCGTGCGTAGATCCATGAGTCGGAGCCTAGCGACAGGACTCGCAACGGCGCGCCGCTACTGGGCGTCTCCCTGAGCCAGCTCAGCCACCGGCTGCCACTCGCGCCATGTCGCGAGGCGGCCCTGCGTAATCCGCCTCGGCGATACGCAGCGGCGACGCGCCGAAGAACACCCGCAGCGGCGGGGGATCGGCGTCGACGACGCGCATGATCGCCGCGGCCGAGGCGGTCGGGTCACCCGGCACGTTGCTCGCACGCCACTGCTGCTGGCGCTCGCGGAGTCCGTCGTAGACGGGGTTGGGCTCCGAACGCTTGGACGACGGACCACTCCAGTCGGTCGAAAACCCGCCGGGCTCGACCAGCGTGACGTTGATCCCGAACTCCTTGACCTCCTGGGCGAGCGCCTGACTGATCCCCTCGAGAGCCCACTTCGAGGCGTGATAGATGCCGACATTCGGGAACGCCGAGATGCCGCCAATCGACGACACCTGGACGATGTGGCCGCTTCCCTGCTCCCGCAGGAACGGAAGCGCAGCCTGCGTCACCCATAGCGCGCCGAACAGGTTGGTCTCGATCTGGGCCCGTGCCTCCTGCTCTGAGATCTCCTCAACCATCCCGAAGTGGCCGTAGCCCGCATTGTTGACGACGATGTCCAGCCGCCCGAAATGCTCGTGGGCCCGTTTGACGGCCGCAAACGCCGCCTCGCGGTTGGTGACATCCAGTGTCAGCGGCAGCAGAGCGTCGCCGTGCTCTGTCTTGAGGTCGTCGAGCGTGCTTGGGTCACGCGCCGTGCCGGCAACCCGGTCGCCGCGCTCGAGGGCCGCCTTTGTCCACTCATAGCCGAAGCCGCGAGAGGTACCCGTGATGAACCATGTCTTGTTAGCCATAGAACGATCCTAGTAACGCGGCCCCTTGTGCGAGACTGCGCGCCATGGCCGACGCGAGCGAGCACGATCACAGTGCGCACGGTCACGACGGCCACGACCACGACGATCACGAGCACGAGCACGACCACGACGGCCACGACCACACGCTGATCGTCGACCGCCTGCCCGCGGGCGCCTGGCAGATCGACCCCAACGGCAGCGAGGTGCTGTTCCAGGCGCGGGCGTTCGGGTTTCTGCCCGTGACCGGGATCTTCGAGAACTTCAGCGGCGAGATGGCAGTTGATGCCGCGGGTGGCGTCAGCGGACAACTCGTGGTTCAGACCGCCAGCATCAACAGTGGCTGGGGCAGGCGCGACGGGAGGCTCCGGAGCGCCTCGTACTTTCACATCGACAAGTACCCGGAGATGACGTTCACGCTCGACAAGTTCGAGCCGAGCGGCTCCGACCACCTGAACCTGAGCGGCTCGCTGCAGATCCATCACAAGGCGGTGCCGCTGAACTTCCCCGTGCTCGCGATCGCTCACGGTGACCACCTGCACCTCGAAGGTGAGGTGACGATCGACCACGACGTCGCCGGGCTCGGCTGGTCAAAGCCGATCTTCGTCGCGAACCGCCTTCGCGCCGAGGCGGCGCTGACGCTCACTCGGGCGCTAGGCGCCCAGAGCAGCTCTCGTAGTCCGCTCGCGCGGCCCGCTGGCCGCGCAACGGCCGCACGCACCGCCTCCTCGCCACCCGCGACGATCAGCGCATCGCGGGCGCGGGTGACCGCGGTGTAGAGCAGCTCGCGCGAGAGCAGCGGCGAGTCCGCCTCGGGCAGCACGCAGCGCCGCCACGTCGAACTCGGAGCCCTGGCTCTTGTGGACGGTGGTCGCGAACAGCGGCTCGACGTCAGCCGAGGCGCGACGGCGCGAGCTCGATCGGGTCGCCGCCGACGTCAAAGACCGCACGCAGCTCACCACCGCCGTCGCCCTCAGCGACGACGACGCCGGTGTCACCGTTGTGCAGGCGCAGCTCGTAGTCGTTGCGGGTGACGAGCAGCGGCAGGCCCGGGTAGCGGCTGCGCGCCCGGCTCGAAGCCCGGGACCTCGGCCCGCAGCCAGTCCTCGACCGTGTCCGTCCACTGGGCGACGCCGTAGGGCCCGTGACGGTGGGCGCACAGCAGCCGGAAGCTCGCGAGCTGCCCGCAGCGCGCCGGCTGGCGTCGCCGGCCCGTGCCGCCGCGATCATCGGCGCGTATGCCGCCACCGCCTGCTCGCGCAGCGCGCTCGCATCGCCGAGCGGGTCCCGCAGCCAGGTGATGCTGCCGTCGGGGACGGTGAGCGCGGCGACGGTCGCGTCCGCGTCGCCGCGACGGATCGCCTCCGCCAGCGCGCTGATCGTCGCCACGCTGCGGTGGCCGCGGCGCAGCACCGCGACGCCGTCGCCGAACGAGCGCTGCTGCGCCACGCCCGGCGGCTCAGCCCCGGTCACGCGCGCGAGCGCGGCGCGCATGCCCGGCCCGAACTGCGGTGCCTCGGCGGCGGGACCGACGATGTCACGCAGCACCGCGCCGACCTCGATCGCCGCCAGCTGGTCGGGATCGCCGACGAGCACCAGCTGGGCGTCGTCGCGGACCGCGTCGACCAGACGCACCATCAGCGAAAGCGGCACCATCGAGGTCTCGTCGACGATCACGAGGTCATGGGGGAGCCGGTTGGTCGCGTCGTGGCGGAAGCGCCCGCCCGGCAGCCAGCCCAGCAGGCGGTGGATCGTGGAGGCGCGCACACCGCCGCCGATCGCGGAGCCTCCCGCGCTGCCGCCGACCGCCTCCTGCATCCGCGCCGCCGCCTTGCCGGTCGGGGCGCACAGCGCGACCAGCGGCGCCGGCACCTCGCGCCGCTCCGCGAGCGTCTGCGTCAGCGCGACGATCCGCGCGACGGTCGTGGTCTTGCCGGTGCCGGGGCCGCCGGCGATCACGGTGAGGTCGCGCAGCAGCGCGACCGCGGCAGCGATGCGCTGCTCGGCGAACTCCTCGCCCGCGAACAGCGCAGCGATCTCCTCGCCGAGCACGGCGAGGTCGCCGACGTCGGCGCGCATGCGGTTCCTGGCCAGCAGCGATGCGGCGAGCCGCTGCTCCTCACGCCAGTAGCGGTCGAGGTAGAGGCGGCTGCCGCTCAGCCGCAGCGGCCGCGTCTGGTCGCGATCCGAGCCGCCGCGCCGACGAGCGCCGTGCTGGCGCCGCATCAGCTCGGCGTCGGCGGGCTCGAGCTCGACGAACGCGTGGCCCTCACGCGCGGCCGCGACCGTCAGCGCGACGCAGCGCAGGACCTCGGGGTCGCTGACCCCGGCCACGCGGCCGAGCGTCTCGGCGACGTGCACGTCGGCGGCGAGCAGGATCTCTGAACGATTGAGCTCGGCCAGCGGCTCGGGCGCGCGCAGCGCCAGGTCGGCGGCGAACGGGTCGAGCGCGAGCGGCTGCTCGCGCGGATCCTCGAGCGCGCTCATCGCTCACCTCCGCCGGCCAAGCAGGTCGCTGAGCGCCACGACCAGCTCGCCCGGCGGACGCCAGGCGAACACGCCGCTGTCGGGCCGCTCGCGGCCGAGCATGCCGCGCAGGAACAGGTAGCGGACACCGGCGAGGTCACTGGCAGGGTCATAGCCCGGCAAGCCGCCAGCGCAGGTAGCGGTGCAGCGCCACCGAGTACAGCAGCGCCTGCAGCACGTAGTGCGAGCGCTGCATCTCGACGGCGAGCGCCGCCGGCCCGTAATGCGCCGCCGACAGCGGCTCGCCGGCGGGCGCGAGCCAGTTGGTCTTGTAGTCGATGATCACGAAGCGGTCGCGGGCGTCCGGCGTCGCTCCGCGTACGCGCAGGACGAGGTCGATGCTGCCGGTCAGGTAGCCGCGCAGGGAGGCCGCGAGCATCGGGTCGCGCAGCCGCTGCGCATAGCCGGCGAGCGGATCGTCGGCCGGGATGAACTCGGCGAGCAGCGCGCCGATGTCGGCCAGGCGCGCGGCGCTGACGGGCTCGTCGCCACCCGCCAGCGGCAGCTCGAAGGCGAGCTCGTCGAGCCGGTCGGCCCGCGACACGCCGGTGAGTGCGAGTGAGCCAAGCTCGCCACCCAGCGGGGTGGCGAGCGCCAGTGCAAGTCCCTCGGCAGCCTGCCGCGGCTCGCAGCCGAGCAGCTCCGGCCGCTGCGCGACGGCGGTCGTCAGCCAGGCGCTCAGCGTGCCCGTCAGGTCGGCGGCGTCGAACTCGAGCTCCTGCAGCGCCTGGTGGATCAGGGTGCCGAGCCTGCGGGCCGCTCGCCATCTCCGAGAGCGGCAGCTCCGAGGCGGTCGGGGCGGCGGGCGGTGGCCGGCTCGTCGGTGACGCCGGCGTCCTCGGGCTCGGAGGCGACGAGCGCGTCGTGCGCGGCCGCGGTCAGCGCGGTGTAGGAGGTCCGCCGCCAGGCGGTGTCGATGCTGGCGCTCGAAGCGCGCGCGGTCGAGCGTCGCGTCGGCGTCGATCGCCGCGCTCCAGCGCGCCGGCAGTCCCAGCCGCGCGGGCTCGACCGACGACCGCGTGGGGGGCGTCGGCGGCGACCTGCTCGAAGCGCGCGCAGGGCGTCGTCCTCGCGCGGGCGGCGGCCGCCCTGCCAGTCGACGTTGCCCTCGGCGTCCTGGGCGAACAGCAGCCGCCCGAGCGGCGAGTCCTTCGCATACCAGGCGCTCGCCCACCAGATCACGGCCTGGTGACGGGCGCGCGTCAGCGCCACGTAGGCGAGGCGCAGCTCCTCGCCGCGCTCCTCGACGTTGTGCTGGCGCAGGTGCCCGTCGTACTCGGCGCCGCTGAGCCCGACGTCGATCGCGCGCTGGTCGGACTCGTCGTGGAAGTAGACCGGCTCGCCCTGCGTCGGCGAGGCGGCCCGGATCCCACAGGAACGGGCAGTAGACGACGGGGAACTCGAGGCCCTTGCTGCGGTGGAAGGTGAGCACCTGGACGGCGTCGGCGTCGGAGTCCAGGCGGCGTGTGCGCTCGTCGTTTGAGCCCTCGCGTCGCGGAGGCGGCCCTCCGCTGGCGCAGCCAGCCGGTGAGCGCGGCGACGCCGAACTGCTCGCTGCCGGCGGCGGCGTTCAGCAGCTCGCTGACGTGCTGCAGGTCGGTCAGCCGCCGCTCGCCGCCGACGAGTGCCAGCAGCCGGCCGGCCGCGTGCCCGCCGGAGAGGATCGACTCGGCGAGCGTCGAGACGCCCTGTTCGCGCAGCGTCCGCGCCCACGCGTGCAGCCGCTGGTGCAGACCCTCGAGCTCGGACTCGGTGGCGCCCGCCAGCCGTGTCGCGCTCCAGCCGATCAGCGGCGTCAGCGCGGCGGCGCGCGCCCGCGCCGGGTGCGAGGGCTGCTCGAGCGCCTCGAGCAGCGTCAGCCAGTCGGCCGCGGCCGGCGTGGCGAACACGCTGCCGGAGCCGCTGATCACGGCCGGGACGCCGGCCGCCTCGAGCTCGCGCTGGATCAGTGACGCGTGACGGTGGGTGCGGACCAGGACGGCGATATCGCCCGGGGCCACGTGCTTGCGTGCTGAGCGTCTTGCCCAGGTCGTCGCGGGTCTCGATCTCGGCGCGCGAGCCCAGCAGCGCGACGACGTCGGCTGCGAGGTCGCGCGCGATGAAGCTCCGCGTCGAGTCGGCGTTGGGGAAGCCGCTGGCCGTGCGCACGACCGACGGCTCGGTGACGTCGACGAGCCGCACGCGCAGGGCGCCCGTGCTCGGTGCGCCGAGCAGGCGCGGGGTCTTGTTGGCGGGCGCCGCTGAGACCTGGCGGTAGACGATGCCGGGGTGCCCGAGTCGCGCCCGCCCGAACAGCGCGTCGAGTCCGTCCAGCAGCGCCTGGTCGCTGCGCCGGTTGACGTTCAGCGTCGCCCGCGCGCCGGCGCTTGTGGCGGCGTCGAGGTAGGCGTAGACGTCGGCGCCGCGGAAGGCGTAGATCGCCTGTTTGGGGTCGCCGATCAGGACGAGCGTCGTCTCTCGGCCCGCCGGGCCGCTGCCCGCCGGGCCGCTGCCCAGCGAGCCACCGCCGAACGCACGGTTGACGATCTGCCACTGGATCGGGTCGGTGTCCTGGAACTCGTCGATCAGTACGACCCGGTAGCGCTCGCGCAGAGTGGCGACGGCGGCGTCACCGCCGGCTCCCGTGAGCGTGTCGAGCAGCCGCGTGAGCTGGTCGTCGAAGGTCATCAACGCCAGTGCGCGCTTGCGTTTTTCGAGCTCGTCGCGCACGGCGCCGGCGAGCCGCCGGCACATCGCCGCCGTGGTGCCGTCGCGCGGCGACAGCGGATAGATCTCGGCCGTCGGGTTGTCGATCGCGATCGCGGCGATTCGCTGCGGCCTGCTCGTAGGGCAAGGCGGGGCCGCCGCGGTCCTGGAAGAAACGGCGCACGTAGAGGTCGTCGAGCACCTCGCGGGCCAGGTCCTCGACGTCGTCGACGAAGGTCACGCTGGGCTCGGTGTCGGCGAGCGTTCCGAGCCCGTCGAGCACCTTCTGGCAGAACCCGTGCGTGGTCTCGATCGTGGCCGCGTCGAAGTTGGCGATCGCGTCGGCCAGCCGCGCGCGGCGCTCGCGAACTGTGTCGAGCGGCGCGCCCGCGAGCAGCTCGACCACCTCGTCGAAGCGGTCGGGCAACGCGCCGGCAGCGACGCGCGCGAGCTGCGCCTCGGTCAGCACCAGGCGCTCGCGCACGCGTTCACGCAGCTCGCTGGTGGCGATCCGCGTGAACGTCACCAGCAGCAGCTGATCGAGGGTCACCGCGCCCTCGGCGATGAAGCGGGCTGCGAGCGCGGCGATCGTGAAGGTCTTGCCGGTGCCGGCGCTGGCCTCGAGCACGGTCACCCCGCTCGGCAGTTGGCCGGTCAGGTCAAACGGCTGCGCGTCGAAGCTGGTCTGGGTCCGCTCTGCGTGCCGCTCACGAGTCGCCCACCACCTCGCGCGCGAGCAGCGGCCGCCAGATCGCCTCCGCCAACTCTCCCAATCTGTCGAGGTCGAGCTCCGGGCCGAGCGCGAGGCGGTGCTCGGGCTCGGCCTCCTCGCGTTCGCGAAACCCGTACTCGGTCCATCCCGAACGCCACTCGCGCATCGCTGCCTTGATCGGGTCATCGCCACTCTGCAGCGCCTCTGCGTAGGCGTGCGCGGTGGCGCACGGGATCGGCAGCGGCGAGCGCAGGCCCTCTGCGCGCAGCGCGGTCAGCACCTCGAGCTGCGCGAGCGCCGCCGCGGCGCGCACGCCCGGATTGCCGCCCAGCTGCGGGATACGCGCGACGCTGATCTTGCCCCTGCCGCCACCGCGGCCGATCGTCACCGCCTCGAACGGGATCTCCGGGTGCGCGGCGCTCAGTGCCAGCAGCCGGATCCACGCGGCGAGTCGCTGTCGCGGACCGAGCTGTGAGTAGCTGACCTCGAGCACGACGTGGCCATGGATGCCGCCGACCGTGCCTGTCAGCCGTCCGCCGTCCTGCGAACGTCAGGTTGGTCTGCTCCGAGCGCGGCTCCTGGCCCGACGCGTACGCGCGTGCCGTGTCGGCCAGACGCTTGGCGGTCGGCAGGATCGACTCGATCACCGGCGCGCCGAGCGCACCGGGTGGCAGCGTCCCGCGCGCGATCTCTGCGCGATACGCGTCTGTCGTGTCGATACCCGCGCGCACAGCCTCCAGCAACCGCTGGCCGACGCCCCAGCGCGCGAGGCCGTCGAGCTCGATCGGCAGGGCGTCCTCGATCTCGTCCTCGTCGCGCCGCGCGGAGACACCGAGCCGCTGTCGCAGGAACGCGCGCACCGGGCGCTGAACGAAGGCGACGAGCTCATCGAGCGTGACCAGCTCTTCGCCAGCGGCCGGCGGCAGCGGCTCGGGCAGGAACGGTGGCGTCTCACTTCGTGGTGCGAGGAATGCGCGCGCTCCCGCCAGCGCCGGCGGCGTCGAAGCTCCACGACCCGCTTGCGGCGCGCGCGGGATCGGACGCCGTCTGCACGAAGTTGCGCGGGTCGAAGGCCTGCAGCGGATGCCTGATCACCACCTCGTCGCGTGCAGTTCGCGTCGCGCCCGCTGGCGCAACGCGGGCTGTGGCGTCGATCGCGTCGAGCAGCTCACCGACCGGCACGGCCGGCGGCAGCGGCGCGTTGGTGCGCTCGTCGTTGCCGCTATAGGTGATGATCAGCGCCTCGCGCGCGGCCAGCAATGCATCGAGCAGCAGCTGGCGGTCCTCGGTTCGGGGATCGCGGTCACCGGGTTGCGGATCGGCCAGCAGCAGGTTGTCGCCGTCGCGCGGGGTAGGCCGGGGGAAGGCACCGTCATCGAGGCCGAGCAGGCACACGACCCGATGCGGAACCGAACGCATCGGCACGAGCGTGCAGAAGGTCAGGTGGCCGCTGCGGAAGTTGGCGCGGGTCGGCCGACCCTCGAGGCGGTGGCCGAGCAGCGCACGCAACTCCGGCAGGGCCAGCTCGACGCTGGCGTCGCTGTCGGCGGTGATCTCGGTCAGGATCGCGTCGAGCTGGCGTCGCTGCCAGGAGTCCTCCTCAGGCGTCGCGGTGAGCGTGTCGGCGGCGGCCGCCAGCGCGGCCGCCCAGCCGGCGACCGTGTGCGGGCCGGCGAGCGCGCGCAGCGCGGCGTCGAGCCGGTCGACCAGCTCGGAGAAGCGCCCGGCGAGCTCGATCTCGCTGCTCTGTATCGCCGTGGCCGGCAACACCCCGCCGAACAACGCGTTCGCCTCCGGGTCCATCGCGACGCCCAGCAGCAGCCGTTTGAACCCCGCCGCCCAGGTGCCGGCGTCGACCTCGGTCAGCCTGTAGGCGGCGCGGGCGGGCGCGTCGAGCCCCCAGTGGATGTGGGCGCTCGCGACCCAGTCGCGGATCTGTGCGAGCTCGTCATCGTCGAACTCGAAGCGTGCGCGAACCGGTGCGCTGTCAGCGAGGTCGAGGACCTCCGAGGCTGTCACCCGGCTCGCGGCGAGCTCCAGCAGCCGGGCGGTCACAGCGAGGATCGGGGTCGTGCGGCGGAGCGAGCGGTCGGCCAGCCTGACTCGCAGTGCCGGAGGTTCGCCGCCGACCGCTCGCTCCGCCTGGCCACCGCCGACAGCTGCCTGCCCCGAGTCGCCACCGCTCTCATCCCCGGCCGGCCCAGCTGCGCCGAACGCCGCCTCGATCAGCGGCGCGAACGCCTCGATGTCAGGGCACATCACGATCACGTCGCGCGGCTCGAGCGTTGGATCGGCGGCGAGGCGGTGGAGGATCGCCTCACGCATTACCTCCACCTGCCGTGCGCGACCGTGACACGCGTGGACGCGGATGCTCGCGTCAGCGGGCGCGAGCTCGATGCGTGTATCCGAGTCGCCGTCGCGCAGCGGCGGACCGGGCGCCGTCCGGTCAGCCCGGATGTCGGCCTGCAGCGCTGACAGCAGCGTGTCGCGATGCTCGCCCCCCGGTAGTGCGTGGTGATGGTCGACGCCGATTCCTGCGAGCAGCGTCTGCAGGCCCTGCACATCGCGTCCCCAGGAGGCGAGCAGGCGATTCTTCGCAGTGCCCGCCTCCCACATTGCGGGTGAGGGGTGCAGCAGCAAGAGGTGCACGTCGCGGCGGGCCCCGAGCGCCTGCAGGACACGCAGATGGCTCTTCGGCAGCCGCGTGATGCCGAACAGTGCGAGCCGCGGCGGCAGCGGCGCGACCTCGGGTTCGGCCTCGAGTCGGGCGCACGCAGGCTCGAGCCGCTCGGCCAGGCTCGGAACGCCGACCGCCTCGCGCAACCGCTGCCACAGCTCGGGCTGCCAGCCCGCCGCGGCCTGCTCGTCGACGCCGCCTGACTCGCCGCGCGCCCATGCCTGGATCAGCGCGGGACGCCGCACCGCGTACTCGTCAAACAGTCTCGCGATATGCGCGAGCCGCGCATAACGGTGCTCGTGGCCGTCGCGCAGGTGGCGTGCGAGCGGCTGAAGCCAGTCCTCCTCGAGCGCATGCTCGACCACACCGATCAGCGGCCACACGAGCCGCGCCGGCTGCCAGGGGTCGCGCTCGGGCTCGATCCCACTTGCCAGCGCGAGCACCCCGGCGACGAGCGTGCCGGGGAACGGGAACTCGACGTTCGCACACACACCGTCGTCGCCGCCGGGGCGGGTGCCGAGCCTGCCCGAGAGGCGCTGCGTGAGCCAGCGCTCGATCCCGCGCGTGGGAACCGCAACGACCCCGGCCGCGAATGGATCCCCTCCGATATCGGCCAGTAGCCGCGCGAGTACGTCCGCCAGTACGTCAGCTCGTTCTGCGCGATGGATCTCCAGCATCGGCCAGAGACTCTAAGCTCACTCCCTGATGCGACTCGAAGGGATCGAGACGGGCGACATCGTTGAGATCGATCGGCTCGGACGCCGATTCCACGCGCTGGTATCGGGCAACGCGCCTGGTGGCCTCGCGATCCAACCGTTGGACCGCCGCGTGTCTTACCGAACCTGCCGCGCGCGCGAGGTCGTCGCGCACTGGACCAAGCGTGGCCGCCCGCGCACGACCGCCGAGCCGCTCGAGCCACGGGTACTGCAGCTGGAACTCGATCTCACGCTGCGTCCGCAATGATGTCGAGCATGCGCGTCTCCGTGAAAGCAACGGTTGGGCTGCGGGCTACGGTCCTCGCCACGGTCCTGGCCGCAGCCTGCGCGCTGCCGACCGCTTCCGCCAGCGCTCAGCCCGGGTCGTGTCCGGCCGTGCCGACGCTGATGTTCGCATCATCAGCGCCGATCAATGTTCCCGTCGGCGCCGGTGGCGCATATGTTCCCTCGCTCACGGTCGACTGCGACGGAGCGCCACTGGCGAACGCCGACGTCGGCCTGACGCTGGTGCCCGGAAAGACCGATGTCAGCTTCGGACAGCTCGGCGTGGCGGAGGAGGAGGTCGTTACGAACGCTCAAGGCGTCGTCGCGCCCGTGGTTGTCACCAGCGCGTTGACGACCGGCACTTTCAGCCTGGGCGTCGAGGTCGATGGGGCCACCGAGAGCCTGCCAGGCGAGGTCGTGGGGCAACTGAGGGGCATGCTGCCGCCCCACTATCCGGCGTATGGGCTCTCGATCGACGAGCACACGCAGCCCGATTGCACCGGCGTCCACGACCACTCGCCGGTTTGCCTGGATGAGTCGGTTGCGCTGCTCAACTCCGGTCGCCGAAGCGAGCATCTTGGGCCGCTCGTGCTGCCGGCCAACTGGCGGCGGCTGACGGTGCCCCAGCAGATGTTCGTGATGACCGACCTCGAACGCACCGCCCGTGGTCTGCCGCCCGACTCCGGGCTCGCGAGGGACTGGGACGCGGCCGCGACCGCCGGGGCTGCGGCGGGAACCGACCCCACCACTGCCGGGTCCGGCGCTCACGGTTTCGAGTCGATCTGGGCCGGTGGGATGCCGAACCCGATCATCGCGATGCTCGGCTTGATCTACAACGACGCGTTCTACCGCGATGGCGCGAGCCAGAACATCGACTGTACCCAGACCAACAAAACCGGTTGTTGGGGTCATCGCGGCGCCGAGCTGCACGACACCTCGCAGTTCTCGTGCGAGACGCTGTGCGCGATGGGCGCCGGATACAGCCCGAAGGCATTCGACGGCCACGAGTCCTATGCCGAGGTGTTCGGCGCGTACGGGGGTGACAACCAGGACCCGCTGACCTTCCTGTGGCTCGCGGAGGTGCGGCAGTTGCCGGCCTGTGAGCGCTCGGGTGACACCTGTGGCTGGAAGAACCGCCCGCTGCTCACGGCGAAGGGATTTACGCATATACGCGGTTTCGCGAGGGGTGAGTCGCCACCGATCCGACCGTGGTTCCATGTGGGCGTTGGCGGACATGTCGACGGCGATGGCCTCGTCAACCTGTCGGTCGTGGTGAGCCAGCACCTCGCGGGCATCACGGCGCTTGCAAACCGCGGTCGCGAGCACCGGAGGCTGCACGTCAAGCGGGTGTCGGCGTATAGCTTCACGGTCGTGGGAACGCTCCCGCCCGGACGGTGGACCATCACGATCCGCTACGGAACGCCGCGCGCCTACGGCGCTGATCCGTCGTCGCTGCTGCACGTGACGGTCCGGCGTCCGTTGTGAGAGCAGCGGGGCGTCTAGCGAATCCCTACGCTGTGCGGCCGGAGCGACCCAAGGGGATTCGATGAACGACGACTGGCGAGTACAGGTCACCTGCCCGACCACCACGACGGCGGCCCACCTCGGCGAGCAGCTGCGCGAGGGCGGGTCGGCTCACGGCCTCGGGGAGGCTGCGGGCGAGCGGGTGATCGTCTCCGTCGACGGTGCTGAGCTGTTCCTCTACGCGGCGACGCGCGACCAGGCGGAGAAGGCTGCTGACGCTGTGAAGACGCTCGCATCGCCGTCTGGCGTGAATGTCCGCACCGAGCTGCGGCGCTGGCACCCGGCATCGGAGGAGTGGGCCGACGCCGACCTGCCATTGCCTGCGAGCGAGGCGGCCGCCGCTGCCGAGCACGCCGAACTGATCGCGCGCGAGCGTGAGGAGTCCGCGACGATGCACTTCTCGGAGTGGGAGGTGCGCGTGGAGACCGGCTCGCACCGCGAAACCGTCGCGCTCGCCGAGACGCTGCGCGCCGAGGGTATCCCCAGCCTGCGCCGCTGGCGCTACCTGCTGGTCGGCGCTTCCGACGAGCAGTCGGCCGCCACGCTCGCCGACCGCATCCGGACGCTCGCGCCCCTGGGCAGCAAGGTCGAGGTCGAGGGGAGCAGCGCCGCGGCCGAGCAGGAGGCGCCGCCGAACCCGTTCGCTGTGTTTGGCGGTCTCGGCGGGTAGTGGGCCACGGCCGGCTCGGTCCGGCTGGCCAGTGCCGTGATTCGCTAACCCGCCGCGAGTCTGCTCCCGACCGCGGGTCTGCTCCCGACCGCGAGTCCGCTCCCGAATTAGCGAATCACGACACTAGACGGTAAACACGATCTTGCCGCTGGTCTCGCCGGCGGCCATCGCCGCAAAGCCGACCCGGGCGTCGGCCAGGGGCAGGGTCTGACTGATCACCGGCTCGATCCCGCGCGTCACCATCATTCGCGTGAGCCGCTCGAGCTCGTCGCGCGTGCCCATCGTGGAGCCGACGACCGAGAGCTGCAGGAAGAAGATCCGCGTCAGCTCGGCCGGCGAGGCGTCGCCGGTGGTGGCGCCGGAGATCACGATCACACCGCCCTGTTTGAGCGACTTGACGGAATGCGACCAGGTGGCGGCGCCGGTCGTCTCCATCACCGCGTCGACGCGCTCGGGCAGCCGCGCACCCGGCTCGAAGGCGCCGTCGGCACCCAGTGAGAGCGCGAGCGTGCGCTTCTCCTCGGTGCGGCTCGTGGCCCAGACACGCACGCCCGCGCTGGAGGCGAGGCGGACCAGTGCGGTCCCGACGCCGCCGCTCGCGCCCTGCACCAGTACGGTTTGCCCGGGCGTCACGCGCCCACGCGTGAACAGCATCCGGTAGGCCGTGAGCCAGGCGGTCGGCAGGCACGCGGCCTGCTCGAAACTGAGCTCGGGCGGCTTGGGGATCAGGTTGCGGCGCGGCACGGCGACCGCCTCGGCCAGAGCTCCCTGGTGCAGTTCTGACAGCAGCGTCCGCTTGGGGTCGAGTGTCTCGTCCCCGGACCAACCGTCGGAGGCGATCACCGCGTGGACGATCACCTCGTTGCCATCGGCATCGAGGCCGGCGGCATCGCAGCCAAGCGTCATCGGCAGGCGGTCAGCCGGGAGCCCAACGCCGCGCAGCGACCACAGGTCGTGGTGATTCAGCGAAGCGGCGCGAACGGTCACGGTCCCCCATCCCGCGGGCGGATCGGGCTCCGGCCGCTCGCCGATCACGAGGCCGGCGAGCGGATCCTCCGGGCTCTGGGCGGCGGCGTAGGCGGCGAGCATGGCTGCCATCATCGCTCAAACGTGCTGCGACTGCTGAAGAGGATCGCCGTCGACGTGACTCCGATCCGGGAGTCGCGCGACTTCCGGCTACTGGCGATCGGGCAGGTCTTCTCCGGCTTCGGCACGCAGGCGGCGCTCGTCGCCCTGCCGTACCAGATCTTCGTGATCTCACGTTCGCCGACGCTCGTCGGCCTGCTCGGGCTGTTCGAGCTCGGTCCGATGATCGTCGTCTCGCTGATCGGCGGCGCAATCCTCGACCGCCGCGACCGCCGGCCGGTGCTGGCAGCCGCGCAGGTGGGGGTGATCGTTGTGACGGCGCTGCTGTTCGTGCTGTCGCTCGCGGACCATCGGCCGCCGGTGATCTCGATCCTGATCCTCGGCGGGATCCTCGGCGGCTGCACCGCGCTCGACGGTGTCTCTCGCGGATCGATCATCCCGGGTGTCCTCGGCTCCGACAACCTGCGCTCCGGTCTCGCCTTCAACTACGGCATGCAGCAGGCGACAGGGATCGTCGGGCCCGCGCTCGGCGGCGTCATGATCGCACTGTTGGGCGGACTGCGGGGCGTGCAGTGGGTCTACCTATTCGACGCGATCAGCTGCATCGGCATGTTCGTCGCGGCGCTCGCAATCCCACCACAACCACCGCACGCCTCAACGGGGCATGCCCCCGTCGGCGCGGCGATCGTCGAGGGGTTGCGTTTCGTGGTCTCCAACAAGGCGCTTGCGGGCTCGTTCGTGATCGACATCAACGCGATGCTTTTCGGGATGCCGCGGGCGCTGTTCGCGGTCCTGTCGCTGACCGTCTACCACGCCGGCGCCAGCGGTACTGGTCTGTTGTATTCGGCGATTGCCATCGGTGGAACGCTTGCGGTGCTCGGGTCAGGTTGGGTCCAGCACGTCAATCGCCTCGGCCGCGTGACGATCGCGATGGTGCTGATCTGGGGCGTTGCGATCGGGGGTGCCGGTCTGGTACGGACGATCGTCCCGGCGGCGATCCTGCTGGCGATCGCAGGTTGGGCCGACGGGCTCAGCGCCGTGTGCCGCTCGACGATCAGCCAGACGGTCACGCCCGATCGGCTGCGCGGACGCATGAGTTCGGTCTACAGCCTGGTCGTGACCAGCGGGCCGCGCCTCGGTGACATCGAGTCCGGCCTGATGGCCGGACTCGCCGGCGCGCTCAACGCCGTGCTGATCGGTGGCGCCGGTTGCATCCTCGGCGTCGGCGCCACTGTGCTCGCGTTCCCCGAACTCGCGGCCTATGAGGCGGAAGTCGAGGTCGCGCGGATGAAGCACGAGTCGACCGCCGCCTCCGGCAGCTGAGGCCAGCCGCTAGCGCGCGCCCGGGGCCGAAGCGCTCGTCACGGGCTGCTCGGCCCTTGCCGGCTGCTCGGCCTCGTCCGGCTGGGCCATGGTGTCCGTCGGAGCCGACCGGGTCTCCATCGGCTCCACGACCGGCTCGCCGGCCTCCGGCTTGGCGATGACGAGCGCAGGCCGCGAGACAAATCGCCCGTGGGCGAAAGCCGCCAGCCCGACGACCACAACGCCGAGGCCGTAGAAGTAGCCGACCAGCTCGAGCATCTGACGCGTGTGGCCGAACAACGGGCCGCCGATCGGCCCCGCGGCGTGGTCCCAGAGCAAGCTCACAGCCGGTCCGACAGCGAACCAGGCACCGCCGGCCATCGCAAGCCAGCTACCCAGCGTGCCGCTGACCCGGTGACCTGCCCAGAGCATGATCAAGGCGCCGACGATGACGGCGACCGCCGGCAGGATGTCGAGCCATAGCCTGTTGGCGGTGTAGTGCCAGGTGGCGTGCGAGCCGAAGGCGTAGCCGAAATACGGCCCCACGAACGGGATGATCCCGCCCCAGATTCCCAGCACGAGAAGCATGAAGCCGGTGACGGCTCCAGTCGATCGTGAGATGCGCACAATAAGCACCCCTTCCGTATGCGTCGGTGCAGTTCACGTATCTGCTTCCCGGTCGGCGCGATGGCGAACCCGGCAGGCCTTTGGCCGACGTGTATATGGGCTCGAGAAGCCGGCACTCCGCGGGCTTGCCGGTAACTTCTCAGCGTGGCCGAGCTCTACTTCCCTGACCCACCGCTGACCGATGGCGTTATCGCGCTCCGAGCCTGGACGCGCGATGACATCGGGTTCGTCGTGGAGGCGTGTCAGGACCCTGAGGTCTCGCGATACTCGCCCGCGATCCCGTTTCCTTACACAGAGGCGGATGCGCTGGGCTGGTTTGAGAGTCAGGAGCCAACGCGGTTGGCTGGGGGAGGGCTCGACTTCTCGGTGACTCGTGCAACGACCGGTGAGCTGCTCGGCGCTATTGGGCTCGCGAAGGTCAGCCGGACGCGGATGTCGGCTACGGCTGGCTACTGGCTTGCCCGCGAAGCTCGCGGTCACGGCTACATCAGCCGAGCTGTGCGGGTTCTGGCGAGATGGGCGTTTGACGATCTGCAGCTGGCGCGGCTGGAGCTGACGGCGGACCCGGAGAACATCGCCTCGCAGCGTGTCGCTGAACGCTGCGGGTTTCGGAGGGAAAGACACCTCCGGTCAGACATCGTCGTCCGCCACAATGGCCAGCGTCGCGACTCGCTCGTATATGGCCTGCTTCCCGGCGAGCTGATTTAGGAGACCGGTGGCCGCTGGGGTTAGCGCCCGAAGCCCCGGCGAGGGCGCGAAGCATTAAGCCTCAAGCCACTCGGCACCGCGGGCGTAGAGCGCTTCGAGCTCGGGGCCTGCGAGGCCCGGCATGTCAGGTTTGACCTCGTAACCGACGAGCGTCTGCACGTATGCGAGGTGGCGGTAGCCCTCGGGGAAGCGGGCGAGGATCGCGGCGTCGAGGGGCGGGCCGGGCACGGCGGAGACCGGGGTCAGGCGGTCGATCTCATAGATCGGCTGGCGCAGGACGAGGCCCCAGCGGCCGTCGCGGCGGGCGAGAAAGTCGTAGAAGCGACCGGTGCAGACGACATCGCAGAGCACGTCGTGGACGTCGACGCGCTGCGTGATGGTCATCTTCGTCTGGGCGATCGCGTGGTCCCGGTCGAGGTCGATCGTCGAGCCGCCGAGGAAGTGGAGGATGCGGATGCCGCGGTCCCAGCCCTCCTGGCTGACGCGGATGAACTCCTCGTAGGGGCCCTGCCACCAGGTCGCCATCATGCGGCCATCGTCGTGCCAGACCGTGCGGAAGCGATCCCAGTCGCGGGTGTCGCGCCAGAGCGCCCAGTTCTCGATCAGTTCGCGGATCTCGCGGCGGTCGGCGGCAGCGTCGTCGGTCATGTGCCGGCCTCGATTGCGGCTTTCAGCTCGTTTGCGCGGGCGCCGACGAGCCGCGCGCGCAGCAGGTCCAGCAGCGGGCCGCGGAGCATCATGCCGACGTGGCCGGGGTCGACCGTCAGGCGGTAGGTCGCACGCGTGCGACCGGCGCCGAGGTCCTCGAGCTCCCACTCGCCCGACACCGATTTGATGTCGCCGTGCGTCTGCTTCCAGCTCAGCCGGGTGGGGGGGAGGTAGGTGAAACGCACCTGCGAGTGCACGACACGGCGCTGGGTGCCGGTCTGCGTGTCGGCCAGCAGCACTCGATCCTCGGCGTCGCGCTCCAGTCCGACGAGTGATCGCATGCCGCCCTGCCAGCCAGGCCCGCGCTCGACGTCGGCGACAAGCGCCCAGACGCGGTGAAGCGGGGCGTCGATCTCCGCCGTCGACTCACCGTGCAGGATTCCCACACGGCACAGCGTAATCTGCACGCGGCCCATGAAGGAGCTGTCAGCGACCGCCACAGGCGTAACAGCAACTCCGATTGAGCGGTGCTATGCGCACCTGCTCGACGTCGAGCGCTATCCGGACTGGTATCACGACGGCGCGCGGCGCGTCGATGTGCTCGAGCGTGACGCCGAGGGTGTGCCGACCAAGATCGACGCGCTGTTGGCGGCGGTCGCGGGTCCGCTGCGTAAGGAGTTCCCGGTGCGCCTGGCGGTCGAGCCCACGCGGCCCACGCGGCTTGCGCTCGCGCGAGTCGCGGACGACCGCGGTGACCACGAGCTGCTGACGATCACATGGCTGCTGCGAGACCTCGAGGCTGACGGGACCGAGGTCACGATCGAGCTGGGCGCACGCCTCGACATACCGATGTTCCTACCGATCGACCCGGTCGCGCGCGAGGTCGCGAACGGGTTTCTGCAGGCCGCGCTCGCGTCGTTCTAGTCGCACGGCGTGCCGGAGCGTTTGTGGGCGGTTTGGCGGGGGCGCTGTGGGCGGTTTGGCGGGGGCGCTGGGGGCTGCGCGTCGCTACTCTTGACAAGGCTTCTTGTGACAAGTAGTCTTGTGGCAATGAGTCTTGTGACAGCCGCCCAGCGGAGCGAAGGAGGAGTGATGTCAAACCACCGAAGCCTGATCGAGAGCGTCGCGCGCGAGCGTCACGCCGAGCGGTACCGGCGCGCCCCAGGCCAACGCGTGGCTGCTCCCACGGAAACGCTGCGCCACAGGCGCAGTCGCGCCGGGTGGCTACTCGTGGCCATCGGCTTGCGGCTCGCGCTCCCGCGAGGCTCGGAGCGGGCCCGCACCACGACCCTGCTCGGCCGATGACAGAACCACGGCAGATCACGGACGCGACGACGATGCGGGCGCTAGCGCACCCGACACGGCTCGCGCTGCTCGAGGTCATACGGCGTGACGGTGAGATCACCGCCACGCGCGCCGCTGAGCAGCTCGGGGAGAGCCCCGGCAACATGTCCTGGCACCTGCAGACGCTTGCCAAATACGGCTTCGTCGAGGAGGCGGGCGGCGGCAAGGGACGCAGCCGCCCATGGCGCCCGACCGCGCCGCGCGAGCGCGTCAACGCCGTCTCCGACGAGCCCGGCGTGGCCGCCGCAGGCGACGCCCTCACCATGCAGGTGGTCGAGCGCAACACGGCGCAAATGCGCGACTGGTTGGCCGCGCGCCGCGACTACTCACCGCAGTGGCAGGAGGCTTCGTTCCTCAGCAGCACGCTCACCTACCTGACGTCCGACGAGCTCGCCGCGCTGTCCGAGGAGATCGTTGAGGTATTCATGCGGCACGCGGGCCGTACCGAGAAGCGCAACCGGCCCGAGGGCGCGCTGCCAGTACGCCTCACCGCGCAGGGCCACCCGCTGCCGCCGACAGCGGCCGGCAACTAAGCAGTGGTCACGGCGGCGCGCGCCAGATCGTCACGCGGCTCGAGCCCGACCGCATCGGCGATCAGCTCGTAGGAGCGCCTGCGCGCCCCGTGGTCATGGGTGATAGTCACCACGATCACCTCCTCGGCACCGTAGGCGTCCGCGACCTCGTACAGCTTCGCGCGCACGGTGTCGGGTGAGCCGATCACACCGCGGCGGCCGTCCGTGAAGCCATGGTCGGTCGGCTGGCCGATCGCACGGAGGTAGTCAAGCGCTTTCTCTGGCGTCGGTACCGCGGTCAGCTGGCCCTGGCGCAGCAGCCGCATCGACATCCGGCTCGAGCTCGCCAGATACTGGGCCTGCTCGTCGGTATCGGCGCAGATCGCCCAGACTGCGACAGCCGTGCGCGACGCGCGGTCCTTGTGCTCGATCGCGTGGCGCCGGCGGTAGTCGGCCACGAGTGCCGCGCCCTCCGGATTGATGAAGTCGGCGAACGCGTATGACAGGCCGATCTCCGCCGCCCAGATCGCGCTCTGGGCCGAGGACCCGAGCAGCCAGCACTCGGGGACCTCGGGACGGCCGGGCAGCGTCTTCGACAGCCGCGCGAACGGGTGCTCCTCGGGCATATCGTCCTCGAGGTAGGCGAGCAGCTCGGCCAGCTGCTGCGGGAAGTCGTCGGGTGAGGCTTGGCGGCGGTCGCGCTGCAGCGCGAACGTGGTCAGCGGGTCGGTGCCGGCGGCGCGCCCGATCGCCAGATCGATCCGCCCCGGGAACAGCCCGGCGAGCAGCGAGAACGCCTCGGCGACCTTCAACGGGCTGTAGTGCGGCAGCATCACGCCGCCGCTGCCAACCCGGATCCCCTGCGTCACAGACGCGATCGGTCCGATCAGCACCTCGGGCGCCGGGCCGGCCAGCATCGGACCGCCGTGATGCTCGGCTACCCAGTAACGGTGATAGCCGAGCCGGTCCGCCAGCTGCGCCAGATCAAGCGTGTTGCGCAGCGCATCGACTCCGGTCAGCCCCTCGGGAATCGGGGACTGGTCGAGCACGGAGAAGCGCATGGCTCCATCTTAGGGAGCGCTCTCCGCCGGCCCGCGAGGCGGGACTGGGCAGGCGCGGCGGGCCGGTCGTGGTGTGTAATCGAGACATGGCGATTGTGTTGGCCACGCCCGGAGTCGACGGGCTGAGCGAGGCTGTGCACGTGCTGCGCGAGTGGCAGTACGAGGGGGCGCCGATGCAACTGCATCCGGGGGATCTGGGCTGGTTTTGGAGGTTCGGCGCAGCGGCGACGGCCGCGGCGGTTCGGACCTGGAGTCGGCGGCAAAAGATTCTCGCTGTCGGGCTGCTGGACGGTCCCACGTTGTTGCGGATGACACTTGCGCCCGATACGCGGCGGGACGAGCAGCTCGCGCGCCAGCTGGCCGACGACCTGACCGAACCTGAGCGTGGCGTCCTGGTGACGCGGAATGTGTCCGTCGAAGCGCCAAGCGGGGCCCTGGTCCATGAACTGCTGGCCGGGGATGGCTGGAATACCGGCGAGCCGTGGACGCCGCTGCGCCGCGACCTGACGGATCCGATGGGGGACCCAGGTGTGAGGATCGAGGTCATCGGGTCGGAGCAGGCGTCCGTGCGGAGCGCCGTGCAGCGCGCGTCGTTCCACGGCTCGACGTTCACGGATGAGCGCTGGCACGCGATGGCCGCTGGATTGCCGTACGGCGACGCCCGGTGTCTGGTGGCCTACGACGACCACGGCAACGCGGTGGCGACGGCGACGGTGTGGTCTGCCGGTCCGGGGAGGCCCGGATTGCTCGAGCCGATGGGTGTGCACCGGGACCATCGCGGTCACGGCTACGGCACGGCGATCACCCTTGCCGGCGCCGCCGCGCTCCAGGACCTGGGTTCGTCGAGCGCGATCGTCTGCGCGCTGAGCTCGAATGCCGGCGCTATTGCCACATACAAGTCGGCGGGATTCCAGCCGGGCTCAGAGGTCCGGGATCGATGTCGTGACGCCTAGTGGCGCGTCGCGGAGTCGATCCAGGGGTTCAACGCAGCTCGACCAGCAGGGCCTGAGGCAGCTCGACGATCCGCGGCTCAAGGCAGCTCGAGAATGGTCTCCTCGATCTCCGCGCCCCGACCCGGGGCGAAGGAGAGCTCAGTACCGATCGGCCGGAAGCCCGCCCTCTGAAGGACCCGTAGCGACCCGGCGTTGTCGCTCGCGGTACGGGCTCGGAGCGGCCGAACCGGAGTCTCCTCAAGGAGTAGGCCGAGCGCCCGGGTTGCAATCCCCTGCCCCCAACAATTGCGATCTATCCAGTAGGTGACCTCGGTTGCTCCGTCCGAGGGGTAGCTCGCGATTGTGCCGACCAGCCGCGAATCGCGGGTGATCGCCAAGAACGTGTTCTCGGATGAGGACATGATCTTGGCCATGTGCGTATCGAAGGCGCCCCCGCGCCGCCCGCGCTGAACCTCGCGCCCGTCTCGTGCTCCCGCGGCCTCGTCCGCACCCGTCGCCACAAGTCGTACGCCTCGTGTGATCGCCAAGCTCGTCCCTGGTCTCGCGCTGAGGCAGAGCGCCTTGCGACGCTTCGATCGCTCGGGTCTGCAGCTGTGAATGCCGCCATGCGCACCGACTCTTGGTCGCGCATCTGCTCGAAGATCGCGTCGAGATCCGAAGCCTCAACCGGACGAAGCGCAAACGGCGGCATGCGGGCGGTCCTCCTGGATAGGGACTGGGGCTAACTGATGTTCGCGCCGATTAGCTTGGCGATCTGCTTGACGAACGTCTGACTCGTCAGTGCCGTCTGTTGCGTGTGCCCGATCCAGAACTCGATCGGATCACAGCTGGTCCAGCCGGATGCTCCGTTCCGACCCGAGGAGACGCGGACCTGTGCTCGAGCCAGGGCCGGCCCTGCTGCGCTGGACCTGAATGTGACGGTCAGCAGTGGTGTCTCCAGACCGACGAGCTCCAGTGGACAGGCGTAGATCAGACCCGGCTGCACGGTCGGGAGCTCGTCGATCCACCTAACGAGCGATTCGACGATTGCGGCGCGAGTGAACACGTGGGTGGTCGTATGGGGATGGCTCAACCGCTGCGACCTGCCGCCGCTCCGAAGCGTCACGTCGACCGCGTGCACACCGCTGGGGACGTGCTCGGAAAGTGGGCGCGGGACGATCCAGTCGCTCTGGCTGGTGGCGAAAACCTCGGAGCCGCCATGCGCCAGCGCGCCAACTGAGATCGAGAGCGAGCGGTTGTAGAGCTCCAGTCCCACGGATGGCCAGCTATATATCAGCGACAGCTGGGTGCCGATCCCGGGGCCGAAGCTGTGGCCCCAGCTCTGGAGCTTGGCGCCGACGGGTTCGTGGCTTTTGATGTAGTCGATGACCGCCTGTTGCGACTCCACGCTCGTCCACTTGGCGTGGCCAGTGACGCCAACCGAGCTGACGGTCGGGCTGCGTGCGGGCAGTCTGGTCGCGCCCGACGGAAGTCGCAGGCTTGCGACCAATGCACGCGCGTCGCGCCGCGCAGCGGCCTTGTTCGCCTGCAGCCGCGTATCGGCCGGGGCGCTCGCCTGACCGGTCGCCTGGATCGCCACACCGACCACGCAGAGCACTGCGATCAAGGCAAGCGCGCGTCTCATGCCCCCACACTACGTCTGAGGACGGATTCCGTCACCCAGCGGGCTTAGGGGCCGCCGACGCACCCTTAGCTGATCGGCGTGCCGATCAGCCCGCCCATCAGCCGCACGAAGCTGTTGCCGACCAGCGCTGTCTGCAGGCCACGTGCCGAGAAGTGGATCGGGAAGCATGCGGTCGAACCGGAGGACCCGTGCGTGCCGAACATCACGTCCACCTGAGCTTCAGCCAGGGTCGGATATCCCGCACCGGCTCTGCCCTTGAAGGCGACGGTCAGCTCGGGACCGAGAATCACGATCATCGGGCACACGACATGGAGCTGCGCCGCCTGGAGCGCGTCGACCGCTCTGACCACACGCCTCACCGTCGCGGGGCGCGTCAGTGTGCGGCGAATCGGTCGTCTCGAACCGTCCAGGCGCGGGGGGTACGTCAGCGTCACCGCGATCCGCTTGACGCCGCCTGGCACGCGATTGCTGGCCAGCGCAGGGGCCGCGATTCCGAGTGCCACGGCCAGCGTCACGACCACGATTAGTAACCGCCGCATACACAAAGGGTAGAAAGGGCATGCAAGTCTCGGAATTGACCTGCCCCCGGTTCGCCGGAACAGCGACCCGGCTCGCCGGAACAGCGACCCCCCGGGCGGGTGGTTCAGACCGTAAAGCCCTGGATACTGGGCGCTCCACACGCGAAGCTCACTCACCAGTGAGCGCGACGATAAGGCCGATGGTTCTACCTGCCCAACTTCGCGGCCCACGTGGAATCGGCGGAGCTGCGGTCGCATCCGTTGGTGCGAGCCTTCCGCAGGAGATTGTCGAGTCGTCTGTGATCGAGGAACGGCTCGGGCTGGCCCCGGGTTGGATCGAGCGCCGCACCGGGATCCGAGCGCGTCACGTCGCCGCTCCGCACGAGCGCGTCGACGAGCACGCCACGATCGCTGCCGCGGTCGCACTCGAGCGCGCGGGGATCGACGCATCTGACGTCGACATGGTGCTGGTAGCGACCACGACGCCCGATGAGATCATGCCCAACGCTGCGCCGATGGTGGCGCGCGCGCTGGGCGCCACCGGCGCGGGCGCCTTCGATGTCGGCGGTGCCTGCGCCGGCTTCCTCACAGCGCTGGCGACCGGGGCGGCCATGGTCGACTCACGGCGCGCCGACTGCGTGGTGGTGATCGGCGCAGACTTCATGTCGCGCGTGGTCGACCCGAAGGATCGGGGTACCGCAGCCGTTTTTGCAGACGGGGCCGGCGCCGTCGTGCTGGTCGCGACGGGCGAGAGCCGCATCGGTCCGATCGTGCTGGGCAGCGAGGGCGACACCGACAAGGTAATCCGCGTCGAGCGCTCCGATCAGCTGATTCGCATGGCCGGCCATGAAACCTTCAAGATCGCGGTCGCGAAGCTCTCCGAGGCCACCGAGCAGGCTCTCACGGCCGCCGGGCTCGGGCTCGACGAGATCGACCTCTTTGTCTACCACCAGGCCAACGCCCGGATCCTCACCGCGGTCGGTGAGCGCCTCGGCCTCAAGAGCGACCGGGTCGTCGACTGCATCGAGGATCTGGGGAACACCTCGGCGGCGACGCTGCCGCTCGCACTCGACCACAGCCTCGAGGCCGGCCGCCTGCGCGACGGTGACCGCGTGCTGCTCGCGGCCTTCGGCGGTGGCTTCATCTGGGGCGCAACGGTTATCGAATGGGGCGTGTCACGATGAGCTCGGTGCTTACAAAAACTGAAGTAGACACACTGACCCCGATCCAGCGGCTCGAGACGCTGTGTGACGCGGGCTCACTGGACGTGATCCGCTCCGAGGTCGTCTCCAGCCACATGGGCCTCAAAGCGCGCGCCGGTGACGGCGTCGTCGGTGGCGCTGGGCTCGTAGACGGACGCCCCGTCTTCTGTTACGCCCAGGACAACTCCTATGTCGGCGGCTCGCTCGGCGAGGCGCACGCCGCGACGATCGTGCGCGTGATGGAGCTGGCCGATCGCGCTCGCGCCCCGGTCGTCGGCTTCGTCGGCTCGGGCGGCGCGCGCATGCAGGAGGGCGTCCGCGCGCTCGGCGGCTACGGACGCATCTTCCGCCAGGCCGTCGCTCTGTCGGGCAAGGTCCCGCAGATCTCGGTGATCAGCGGTCTGTCGGCCGGCGGCGGCGCGTACTCGCCCGCACTGACCGACTGGGTCGTGATGACTGAAGGCGCGAGCATGTTCCTCACCGGCCCCGGCGTCGTCAAGGAGGCGCTCGGCGAGGAGGTCACCGCCGCCGAGCTCGGCGGCCACCGCGTGCATGAGCGCAACGGCGTCGCCCACTTCGTCGCTCGCACCGATCACGACGCGGCGCTGCTCGCCCGCGACCTGCTCGGCTACCTGCCGAGCCACTGTGACCTGCCACTGCCGATCGCGGCGCCGCGTCCGCCTGGCGCCGCCGACCCCTCAGTGCACGTCCCGAGCGAGGCGCGACAGGTGTATGACGTGCGATCCGTGATCTCCGGCGTCGCCGACGGCGGCGAGTTGCTCGAGGTTGCGCCCGGCTGGGCGCGCAACCTCGTGACCGCCTTCATTCGCATCGAGGGCCGCCCGGTCGGCGTGATCGCAAACCAGCCGCGCTACCTCGGCGGCGTGCTGGACGCTGCGAGCTCCGAGAAGGGCGCGCGGTTCGTGAACCAGTGCAACTCCTTCGGGTTGCCGATGCTCGTGCTCGTGGACACGCCCGGATTCATGCCCGGCACGCGCCAGGAGGCGGCCGGCGTGATCCGCCTGGGCGCGACATTCGTACACGCATTTGCGAAGGCGACCGTGCCGAGGCTGACTGTGATTCTGCGGAAATCCTTCGGCGGGGCCTTTATAACGATGAACTCCAAGGACCTTGGAGCTGACTACGTGTTCGCTTGGCCACAGGCAGAGATCGGAGTGATGGGCGCGAAGCCGGCGGTGGGCATCATCCACCGCCGTGAGCTCGCGGCCTCCGAAGATCCAGAGGCTGCACGCGAGGAGTTGGCCGAGCGCTACGCCGAAACGCATCTGCGGCCGCAGGTCGCGGCCGCCTCCGGTCACATCGATGAGCTGATCGAGCCGGAGGAGACCCGCGCCCGCGTCGCCTGGGCGTTCCGAACGCTGGAGCGCACTCGATGAGTGCGCCTGCCGGTCGCGTATTCCTGACCGGCGCAACTGGATTCGTCGGGATGGAGGTGCTCGTCCGCTACCTCGAACGCGGCACGCGCAGCGTGACCTGCCTCGTGCGGGCCGAGTCCGACGATGCAGCTCGCGAGCGACTCAACGGGGTGCTGGACGGACTCGTCGCCAACGGCGCCGAGCTCTTCGAGCATCGGATCGAGGCTGTCGCCGGCGAGCTCACCGCGCCTGACCTCGGCCTCGACACCGCCACGCGCGAGCGGCTCGCGGCAGAGACGACGACGATCATCCACTGCGCGGCCAACGTGTCCTTCGATCAGACGCTCGACAGCGCCCGCACGACCAACGTCGGCGGCACGCGACGGATGCTCGAGTTCGCGACGCTCACCCAGCAGCGCGGCGGCCTTGAGCGCTACGCCCAGGTCTCGACCGCGTACGTCGCCGGCACCCACACCGGGCGCTTCACCGAGGACGACCTCGACGTCGGCCAGGACTTCCGCAACACCTACGAGCAGTCGAAGTTCGAGTCCGAGACGATGATCCGCGCCGAGGCCGATCACCTCCCCTGGATAGTGCTGCGCCCGAGCATCGTGGTCGGCGACCGCGCGAGCGGCTGGACGGCGGCCTTCAACGTCATGTACTGGCCGCTGCGGGCGCTCTCCACGGGGCTCTTCCGGGCGGTGCCGGCGATGCCCGAATCGCCGCTCGACATCGTCTCGATCGACTACGTTGCCGACGCGATCTACGAGCTCGCGGAGTGCCCGCTGGACTCCTCGCACAAGACCTTCCACCTGACCGCGAGCGAGGACGCCTCGACCTTTGCCGAGATCGTCTCGCTTGCCTCGCGTTACTTCCGCAAACCGGAGCCGCAGGCCGTGCCACCCGCCGAGTTCGTCGCCGGTGCCGGCACGCTCTCGGACGCCGCGATCGAGGCCAGCCGCATCTACTTCCCGTACTTCGCCATTGCGACCGTGTTCGACAACGCCCGCACGCGTGCGCGGCTCGCGCAGGCTGGCATCCACTGCACGCCGCTGCGCGAGTACATGCACCACCTGCTCGACTTCGCGACCCGCAGCCGCTGGGGCAAGCGCCCGATCGGGCGCGCCGACGCACTCGCGCAATAGCGTGTCTGCCAGCAGCGACGCCGTCCCGGTCGATGCGCTCGAGCTGTTCGCCGAGGTGCTGTCGCAGTCCGAGCAGGAGGCCGCGATCGGCGACGACTTCTACGACCGCCTCTGCAGCGCCGTCTGCCGGCTCGCGCACCTGCGCCGCGCGATCATCTTCCGCTACGACCCGGCAAGCCGCCAGGTGCGGGCCGCCGGCGCCCACGAGATCGACATCGAGGGCTTCGCCGGGGCCAACGTCTCGGTCGACACGCTGGCGATAGCCGCGCAGGCACTGCGCGAGGACAAGGTCGTCGAGGCGACCGGCGACATCCGCGAGGGCGTGCCGAGTGAGTACAGGTACCTCGTCCCCGGGCCGATGCGCCTGGTCTGCGGCCCGATGGTCGCGGCTGGAGTCGCCGTCGGCGTGATCATCGCCGACCGCAGCCTCGACGCGCCGCCGCTCGAGCCTTCAGAGCGCCACCTGCTGTGGACGCTGGGCAAGGCGGCCGCGCTCGCCTCGGTCGCGCGCAACGTCGCGACACAGGTGGAGACCGGACGCCAGTTGCGGCAGCGGATCGACCTCGCACGGGAGGTGCACGAGGGCGTGATCCAGCGGCTGTTCGGGATCTCGATGGTGCTCGACGGCGCCGGCGACCTGCCACACGAGGTGCGGGCGCGGGCCGCGAGTGAGATCCAGGCGGCGCTCGGTGAGCTGCGCGAGGCGATCCAGCGGCCGCTCGGACGCAAGTCGCGCGCGACACGGACGACGTTCGCGGCCGAGCTCAAGCGCCTGGTGGACACGAGCCCCGACCTCAACATCAGCTTCGAGGCCGGCGCCGTCAGCGAACGTTCCCGAGGAGCTCGAGCCGCTGGCCCAGAGCATCCTTGCCGAGGCGATCCGCAACGTCCGCAAGCACGCTCGACCCGAGCCAGGTCATCGGTGCGGACCGCGCTTGCCGACGGGACATTCGTGCTCGAGGTCGTCAACGACGGTGTCGCCCCGGGCCGCGTGCAACAGCCCGGGATGGGGCTGCGGCTGGCGGCGTTCGAGGCGCTGCAGACGCGGCGGCATCGTCGAGTTCGGCCCGCGCGGCGAGGACGGCTGGCAGGTGCGCCTGGTGGTGCCACACGATGCCTGAGGCCACGGGCCCGGTCGCGACCCGCAGCCCGCAGCGGCTGCGCGTGCTGGTCGTCGATGACCATGACGTCGTCCACTGGGGCTTCAGGCTGATGCTGACCCAGCAGTCGTGGGTCGAACGCTGCCTCGCAGCTTCCAACGGCGACGACGCCGTCGAACTGGCCCGCCGTTACCGCCCGCACGTGGCCGTCGTCGACCTTTTCATCGGCGAGGAGTCGGGCGCCCAGGTGTGCGAGCGCCTACGCGAGGCCGAGCCCGGCACGCGCGTGCTGCTGTTCTCCGGCGCCGGTGAGATCTCCGCCAGCGCCGCGCGCGCCGCCGGTGCCTCGGGCTTCGCCTACAAGGACTGGCCGGCCGCCAAGATCGCCGGTGCCGTGCGGCTCGTCGGGCTCGGCGGGAGCGTGTTCGAGCGCCAGGACCGCTCGGGCGTGCTCGGCCTTTCAGAGCGCGAGCGCGAGGTGCTGCATCTGATGGCGGCGGGCTCGACCAACCCGGAGATCGCCGCCGCGCTGCACCTGAGCCCGCACACGATCAAGGAGCACACGAGCTCCCTGTATCGCAAGCTCGAGGTCCGCAACCGCACCGAGGCCGTGCAGCGGGCGCAGCGGTTGGGCCTGCTCGCCTAGTGCAGGAGCGGATGCAGCTCACGCACCTCGATCACCTCTCCGCGCTTGGGGAACACGCGCTCGAGCAGGAAGCTGTGCATCTCCGCGTCGGGGTCGGCGCACGCGTCTGAGAGCACGATCACCCGATAGTCGCGATCGAACGCGTCGAGCACCGTCGAGAGCACGCAGCCGCTGGTGCTGATACCGGCGAGCACGAGCGTGTCGATCCCGCGGGCCTTGAGCTGGTCGTCCAGATCGGTGGTGCTGAACGCACCGACGCGCTGCTTGCGCACGACGATGTCGCCCTCCTGGGGCGCGATCTCGTCATGGATCTGCGTCGCGGGCGCGTCGGCGTGCATCATCTCGCGGCGGTCCGGCGGGATGTTGGCCGCCATGCCGCTGGTCGCCGGGATGTCGTCGAGGTCACCGTCGGCAAAGCCGACGCGCACGTAGCCGACAGTGCTGCCGTGCTCGCGGAACATCTTGGTCAGGTTGCGGGCGATCGCCAGCAGCTCGTCGCTGTTCTCGACCATGCCGACGATGCCGTTCTGGTAGTCCATCACCAGCAGCGCGGCGTGGCTGGGGTCGATCGGGGCGGGGGCGTTGGTGCTCATGTTGCCTTTCGTTTGTCGAGTGCCGGGCGCTTGCGGACGGGGCGAGCGCTTCCGGTGCGGGTTGACGTCAGAAAAGCACCCCACAGGTGCATTTCTGACACCACTCCCTGCCGCGGGCGGTCCCGCGCTCAACCTTAGGACCATGCAAGCCGCGCGCAACAGACGTACGCTTGAGCCATGCCTCCGGTACCGGTCTCCCTGGAGCAGTGGCGCGACGCCTACGGGCTGACACCCGAGCGCGCTGACACCGCCTTCACGACGCTGTCGGGCGAGCAGATCCGCCCGCTGTACACAGCCGCAGACCTGCCCGACGGGATCGGAGCCGGCGACGACGACCCGATCGGGCTCCCCGGCCAGTACCCGTTCACGCGCGGCGTCTACCCGTCGATGTACCGCGGGCGTCTGTGGACGATGCGCCAGTTCGCGGGATTCGGCACCGCCGAGCAGACGAATGAGCGCTTCCGCTACCTGCTCGACCACGGCCAGACGGGCCTCTCGACGGCCTTCGACATGCCGTCGCTGATGGGGCACGACTCCGACCATGCGCTGTCGCTCGGCGAGGTCGGCCGTGAGGGCGTTGCGATCGACACCGTGGCGGACATGGAGCGCCTGTTCGCGGGAATCCCGCTCGACCAGGTGACCGTGTCGATGACGATCAACGCGCCCGCGGCGATCATGCTCGCCTTCTACGTGGTCGCGGCCGAGCGCCAGGGCATCACGCCCGACCGCCTCGGCGGCACGATTCAGACAGACATCCTCAAGGAGTACATCGCCCAGAAGGAGTGGTGCTTCCCGGTCGACCCGGCGATGCGGCTGGTCACCGACATGGTCCAGTGGTGCGCGCAGGAGATGCCGCGCTGGCATCCGATCTCGATCAGCGGCTACCACATCCGCGAGGCCGGCTCGACGGCCGCTCAGGAGCTCGCATTCACGCTCAAGGACGGGCTCACCTATGTCGAGCATGCGGTCGCCCGCGGGCTCGATGTTGATGACTTTGCGCCACGGCTGTCGTTCTTCTTCAACGCGCAGATCGACTTCTTCGAGGAGATCGCGAAGTACCGCGCCGCCCGCCGCATCTGGGCGCGCGAGCTGCGCGAGACCTTCGGCGCGCGCAAGCCCGAGTCGCTGCGGATGCGCTTCCACACGCAGACCGCGGGCGTCTCGCTGACCGCCCAGCAGGCGCTCAACAACATTGTCCGCACCGCGATCGAGGCGCTCGCCGGCGTGCTCGGCGGCACCCAGTCGCTGCACACGAACTCCTACGACGAGGCGCTCGCGCTGCCGACCGAGGCGGCCGCGCGGATCGCCCTGCGCACACAGCAGATCATCGCCTATGAGACCGGCGTGACGAACACGATCGACCCGCTCGGGGGAGCGTACTTCGTCGAGGCCCTGACTGACCGCCTCGAGCACCACTGCTACGAGTACTTCCGCCGGATCGACGAGCTCGGCGGCATGGTCGAGGCGGTCAAGCGCGGCTTCCCTCAGCGCGAGATCGCCGACGCCGCCTTCGACCTGCAGCGCGAGATCGACGAGGGCCGTCGCATCGTCGTCGGCGTCAACGCCTTCACCGAGGGCAACGAGCACGACAACATCGAGATCCTGCGGATCGACAAGGAGCTCGAGGGCAAGCAGATCGAGCAGATCCGAGCTTTCAAGGCGGGCCGCGACGCCGCTGCTGTCGCGGCCTCCCTGCAGCGCATCACCGCTGCGGCCGCCACCGATGCCAACCTGATGCCGCTGCTGGTCGACGCTGCGAGGGTGGGCGTGACCGAGGGGGAGATCGTGATCGCGCTTCAGACGGTGTGGGGCAGCTACCGCGAAGCCCCCGTCTTCTGAACGTCGTGCCTAGACTGGGGCCCTTGAGGAGACGCGTCCTCATTGTTTTGCTGGCTCTGGCGGCGGTGATGATGCTGCCGGCGGCGGCGCTGGCCGACGGCGACCCGGGCAGTGACGTGCTGCTCGACCAGAACCTGTTCGCATACTGGGACGCGAACCTGAGCACCGCGCAGCAGCTGAAGCTCGGGGATCTGCTCAACGCGACCACGAAAGCGGGCGCGCCCGTGCGCGTCGCGATCATCGCCCACCGCGACGACCTCGGCACCGTCACACCGCTCTGGCAGCAGCCGCAGACGTACGCGAAGTACCTCGGGACCGAGCTGTCGCTTGCCTACAGCGGCCGCCTGCTGATCGTTATGCCGGACGGCTACGGCGTCGACTGGCGCGCAAACGAGGCGGGCGCCGCCAAGCTGCAGACCGCACTGGCGGGCCGGAGGCCGAGCGCCGACACGGCGGGCGCACTCGTGGCCGCCACGGTCTCTGCGGTCGATCGCATCGAGTCGGCCGCGGGTGTGAGCGCCGCGACGCTGGCACACGGCTCGGGGTCCGCTCCTGCAGTGACGACCGCGCCGGCCACCGGCCCGGCGACTGTCACATTCCCACACAAGGCCGCCGCACCCGCCCACCACTCAAGCTCGGTCGGGGTGATCGTGGCGATCGCGCTGATCGTGTTGCTGACCGCGTACATCGCCGTGCGCAGTGGCCGCTTGAACGGCCTGCGGCTGCGAGTAAAGCCGAGACCGGTGATGCTCGTCCCGGTGGCGCTGCTGGCGGTGGTGGCGCTGGCGCTCGTGATCAACCAGACGGGCTCGTCGCCGACGTCCGCTGTGGGCAGCACGTTGGCGACCAACCCGAATCTCGATCCGGGCACGGAGCTGCCTCCGAAGCCGGCGCCGGCGTTCACGCTGACCGACGAGAGCGGCCGGCAGGTGAGCCTGTCGCAGTACCGCGGCAAGGTCGTGATCCTGTCGTTCGTGGACGCCGAGTGCCAGACGATATGCCCGTTGACGACGCAGGCCATGCTCGACGCGAAGGCCGCGCTCGGCCGGGCGGGGAACAAGGTGCAACTGCTCGGCGTCAACGCCAACTGGCATTCGACCCAGGTCGACGACGTCCTCGAATACACCGAACAGCATGGCCTCATGGGGCGCTGGCACTTCCTGACGACGAGCGGGCCCTTGTCGCAGCTGGAGCACGTCTGGACCGCGTACCACGTCAACGAGAAGGCGTTGGAAACGGCCGGCTCAAACGACATCGAGCACATCGCCGCGACCTACGTGATCGACCCGCAGGGGCGGATGCGCTACCTCTTCACCACCTATCCGTCGTATGCGGCGATCGGCCAGATGGGCCAGCTGCTGGCGCACGACGCGTCGTGGCTGCTGCCGGGCCATCCGCGGGTCTCAAGCGACGAGTCGTACGCGGAGATCCGGGGGGTTCCGCCGACCCGCAAGGTGACGCTGCCGAAGCTCGGCGGTGGCAGCACTCCGATCGGCCCGGGGGCCGCCCGCCTGTACCTGTTCTTCGCCACCTGGGACGCGCAGACGACGCCGATCGCGGCGCACCTCGATGCGCTCAACGCCTATGCGGCGCAGGCTCGCAGAGACGGACTGCCGGCGCTGACGGCGATCGATGAGGGCAGCGTCGAGCCCTCGGCGGATGCGTTGGCGGAGTTCGTGAAGAGCTTGCCGTCTCCGCTGAGTTATCCCGTGGCAGACGACGCGAGCGGCCAGGTCGCCGACGGTTATGAGGTACAGGGGGAACCGTGGTTCGTCCTGACCAACCGGCACGGGCAGATCGTCTGGTACCAGGAGATGTACACGTCGGGCTGGCCGAGTCTCGACGGGCTCGTTCAGGAGGTCAAGGCCGCGCTCAGGCCGGGACCGAGCGGGACCGAGAGCGCGGCCGCGGCGAAGCTCGTATTGCGGGGCTCGCCGGCGCCGCTGGCGGCTCTACACGCGCAGTCCTCACAGCTGCTACCGGGCGGCCAGTCCGCGCTCGACGCGCGCATCGCGAAGCTGCGTGGCTACTCGGTCGTGGTCAACATCTGGGGCTCCTGGTGCACCCCGTGCCAGAAGGAGTTCGGGCTGTTCTCGCGAGCTTCGGCGCAGTACGGAAAGCGCGTCGCGTTCCTCGGCGCCGATACCGACGACCAGGCCGGTGACGCGCGCGCGTTCCTGCGCACGCACCCAGTCAGCTACCCCAGCTACGCGACCACCGACACCAGCATCAACAAGCTGCTGCGGGGGGGGTTGGCGGGCACGCCGACGACCGTCTTCATCGGGACCGACGGCAGGGTCGTCAGCGTCCACATCGGTCAATACACGTCCGAGGGCACGCTCGAGCAGGACATCGAGGACGCCGCGCTCGGTTCGCACTAACAGCAGGCGCTGAGCTCAGGGGCTGGTGGTTTCGCCGCCGGCGGCCCGCTCAACAGCCTCGGCCTCGAGCGTCTCGCGCTCGAGGACTTGGCGCTCAAGCGCCTCGCGCTCCTGGCGGCCGACGACGATCCGGTAGCCGGCGTTGCGGACCGTCTCGATCGGCGCGTCAGGCCCGAGTCGACGGCGCAGTCGACGCACGCAGACATCGACGACGTTCGACTGCGGGTCGAAGTCATATCCCCACACCGACGCAAGCAGCCGCTCGCGGCTGACCACTTCGCCGGGGTGCATGAGCAGGTCGCGGAGCAGTCGGAACTCGCGATCGGCGAGCCCCACCACATGGTCGCCGATACTGGCCTCACGCGTATGCTCGTTCAGCGTCAGCGCGCCCGCCTTCAGGATCATGGCGGTCCCGGCCGCGCGGTGCAGATGCACGCGTGCCCGCGCCAGCAGCTCGTCAAGTGCGAAGGGCTTGACCAGGTAGTCGACCACGCCCAACCCGAAGCTCTCGAGCTTGGAGGGGAGATCGGCCGACTCCGAAAGCACCATCACGGGCAGCTCCGGGAGCTCCGCGTGGAAGGCCGACAGCAGCCCCAAACGCTCGGCGTGCGAGAGCCCGAGGTCGACGATCACGAGGTCGAGACGGTGCGCGCGGGCGTAGTCCAATGCCAGCTCGGGGTCACCGAGATGATCGACCGTAAAGCCTTCCGCCACGAACGCCCGCACCAGGAAGGAGCGGGTCCGCGGTTCTTCCTCCACAACCAGTATGCGCATGAGTTCACCGAGGACCAGATGGGCCGGAAAACCGCCGGCGGTGGATAAGACATGACCCCCAGGTGACGACCACATGACAACTCTGTCATAAGGCCGACCTTCCGCTGAGAGCCACTGTATAAGAAGCACCTAACGGACGGAGGGAAATTGCTTAGAAGGTTCTTAGCAACGTGAATCAGCGTGTCGTAGCGACGTTCGCCATCGCGACGCTGATCTGCGTCCTGATCGGGCTGTACATAGGGCTTTACCTGACGGCGCAACCGGGCACGGCGGTCGCGAGCACCAGCGCCAGTGGTACTCAGCTCTACCTCGCCACCGTCCCGGCGGCCGAGGCCAACGACCCGCATCCCCTCTGGGTCTCGTATTACGTGGTCAACGCGAAGGACCAGGACTGGCAGCACAAGACGACGTGGGTCGTGCCGGCCAACAGCTTGGTCCACGTGACGCTCTACCAGTACGACGGCGACTCAGGCCTGCGGAACCCCTTCCTTTCCCAGTCGACCGGGACGGTTGGCGGTCAGTTCACGCTGAACGGCAAGGCGACGCGGGCGATCAATCCCAACAACGCGTCACACCTGTTCGCGATCCCCGCTCTGGGGGTGTCGGTGCCGCTCGAGGGCGTCCCCGGTACCGCCAAGAACCCATGTGGCAACGCGCCGTGCACGCTGAGTCAGGACCACGAGACGATCACCTTCACGTTCCGCACCGGCCGCAAGGGCGTCTACCGCTGGCAGTGCTTCGTGCCGTGTGCCGCCGGCTATATCGACGGCTTCGGTGGCCCGATGCAGACCGTGGGCTATATGGACGGCTTCCTCAAGGTCGTCTGAGGCCGCAGGACAATATGCAAGACAACACGCCCCATTTCCGCCGGCTGGCTCTCCTCTGGCTCGGCTCCAGCATCGTCCTGACCGCGATTGTGATCTGGGTGCTGGCACCCGGCATGCCACCGGGCAACGGCACCGTGCAATCGAGCGGCCAGGTCGTCGACAACACGGTGCTGTTCGCGCTTTCGGTCCCGGTTGCGCTGGCCGTCCTGCTCGGTGTGGGATACAGCCTCGTGGTGTTCCGTGAGCGCCCTGGTTCCGATCCGATGCTCGAGGGACCGGCAGTTCGCGGCAATTCGACCATCCAGCTCTGGTGGCTGGTGGTCACGACGAGCCTCGTGCTCTTCCTCGCGGCCTTTGGTTCGATCGAACTGCTCAAGGATGGCGCCGGCGGCGGACAGGGGCCGAACCCGATCTCGGCGCCCTCGGGAGCCAACCACGCGATCCAGGTTCAGGTGATCGCGCAGCAGTGGGAATTCACGTACCGCTATCCCGGCTACGGCGGCTTCGAGACCAACAACATCGAGATTCCCGCCAACTCCGTGATCGAGTTCCACGTGACCTCGCTCGACGTGATCCACTCCTTCTGGGCCTACCAGCTTGGCGTCAAGGCTGACGCCAACCCGGGCGAGGACAACATTGCGTACGTGCAGACGAAGGGGCCGCTGTTCTTCAACGTGCGTTGCGCCGAACTCTGCGGGGTGTTCCATGGCTACATGTTCGGCCCCGGTCACGTGGTATCCAAGGCTGACTTCGTCGCCTGGGCTACGCGGGAGGAGAAGCAGTTCAAGCCCGTTTCGAAGAGCCTGCCCCCCTACAACCGCGTCTACTTCCCACAACCGACGAGGAGAGGCGGATGACGGCGATCGCTAGTCCTGTTCAGCCAAGAAAGCCGCTGCTGCAGCGCCTGGTTGGCTTCAACCTACTGACGGCCATCATCCTCGGGGTGGCGGGCTGGTGGATCGGCGACATCGTCGGCAACGCGCTCACACACACACCCAGCACGGCGTATTTCCCGGCCGAGGCAGGCGAGAACGACATCGCCGTCTTCCTCGGCTACCTGTTCGGGGTGATCGGCTTTCTGATCGGACTCGGCTTCGCCAACTACCCGGTCCGTCGCCTGCTCGGGCATCCGTCGTCGCTGCCAGATCACGATGAGGTCACAGGCGCTTGGGTCGGCGACCACTTGCACGGGGACGAGCCCGGGATCTGGAAATACCTACGGTTGTCGACCGACCACAAGATCGTTTCGCTGCAGTACCTCGTCGGAATCGGTGTCTTCTTCGCGATCGCCGGCCTCAACGCGATGCTGATCCGCACCGAGCTGCTGTCGCCCACGACGCACGTGTTCGGGCCCAACCAGTACCTCACGTTGGTCGGCCTGCACGGCTCGATGATGATGGGGATGATGACCTCGAGCATCCTTGGCCCGTTCGCAAACTGGGTAGTGCCGCTGATGATCGGTGCGCGGCGCATGGCGTTCCCCCGGATCGAGGCGCTCACTTTCTGGCTGCTGATGGCGGCCGGGGTGATCCTGATTACGACGATCTTCTTCGGCGGCTTCCAGACCGGTTGGACCGGCTACGAGCCGCTCTCTGACCAGGGGACCGCCGGCTTCGACGCGTACATCGGGTTTTTCGCGCTTGTTGGTCTCTCGATGTGCCTGCTCGGACTGAACCTGATGGTCACGATCGTCACCATGCGCGCTCCGGGACTGACCTGGTCGCGGCTGCCGATCTTCTGCTGGTCGGTCGTGGCGACGTGCGTGCTGATGGTGCTCGCCTCGCCGATGCTGATCGCGTGCCTGCTGATGGGTGCGATGGATCGCACGGCCCAGACGGCATTCTTCATTCCGGGCAACGGCGGCAGCGCGCAGCTCTACCAGAACCTCTTCTGGGTGTTCGGACATCCGGAGGTGTACGTGGTCGCGATCCCGGGCTTCGGCATCGTGCTCGAGTTGCTGCCCGTCTTCACCCGCAAGCCGCTTTGGGGCTACCGGACCGCTGTCGCAGGCATGATGGGTGTCGCGCTGCTCAGTTTCTTCGTCTGGCAACACCACCTGTTCGTCAGCGGCATCGACGCAGACCTGCGGCCGTTCTTCATGCTCTCCACGGAGGCGATCTCGCTGCCCACCGGGTTCACGTTCCTGTGCGTGCTCGGCACCCTATGGCGCGGGCGAATACGCCTGACCGTACCGATGCTTTTCTGTATGGGCTGGGTCTTCAACTTCCTGTGGGGGGGGATCTCCGGCGTGTTCCTGTCCGACGTCCCGAGCGACGTCGGCACGCACGGCTCGTTCTTCTCGATGGCCCACTTCCACTACACGATCATGGGCGGATTGGTGTTCACCTTCTTCGCCGCGATCTATTACTGGGGTCCGAAGATGACGGGCTACAAGTTCTCCGAGCGGCTCGGCAAGTGGCACTTCTGGCTGCTGTTCGTGTCGTTCAACTCGACCTTCGGGCCATTGTTCGCGCTCGGCATGCTGGGGATGCCGCGGCGTGTGGTCACGTACCCGAGCAACCTCCAAAGCCTGAACGACTGGGTCTCGATCTCCGCGTTCGTGATCGGTGTGTCGATGCTCATCTTCCTGTGGAACGTGATCCGCTCACTGGTCATCAAGCGCGTGCCGGAGGAGGACAACCCGTGGCAGTCGAAGTCGCCCGAGTTCCAGCTGCCGACGCCGCTGCCGTCGTACGACTTCATCGAGTGGCCTGATATCGGGCCTGAGCCGTACCCGTACGGAGAGCCGGTGGACCACCACCCGCCAGGTGCCATGGCGCCGGTCGGAGGTGCCGCATGAGCAGCGTCGAGGGAGGACTCCCGGAAGGAGTCACACTTCCGCCGGAGCCGATCGAGTTCCAAACCCGTCCACTGGCGGCGGGGGCACGTCTCTGGTGTGGCGCGACGACGTTCTTCTTCGCCGCGTTCGCGTTCGCATACGTGTATCTGCGCTCGCTCGACGTCAACCACGGCTGGATCATCGGCAAGAACGTGTCCCCGTCCGGTGGACTCGGCTTGGCGGTCGTGGGCCTTCTCCTGCTCAGCGGCATCCTCTGGCGAGTCGGCCATATGCGCCCGGGCGACACGATCTCAACCGGGACCGTTGCGATCGTGCTGGCCATCGCCGCGGTGACGCTGCAGTTCGTCGAGTACACGACGCTCGGGTTCGGGCCGGCCAGCGGCGGCTACGCCAGCGTGTTCATCGGCTGGACGATCACGTACACGCTCGGGGCGATCTGCGCGATCTACTGGATCGAGACACAGGTCGCCACCCTCTGGCGCGCGAGCAAGCGTGAGGTCAGCGACAACGAGGAGGCGGTGATGCGCGCGGGGGTGGAGGCCAGCTCATTCTTCTGGGCCTACTACGTCGCTATCGGCGTGCTCACCTTTGTCATTCTTTACTTGGTGTGAGCCGGTACGAGGCCGATGGGTGCGCTGACGACTCATTGGGTGCTCGATCCATCGCTGATCTACGTCGCTCTCGCGGCAATCCTCTACTGGGTGGGCGGGATCCGCAGCGGCGCCGGCGGAGAGCCGTTCAGACGTGCCGGCGTGAGCGGCGCGGCCAGGAAGGACGGGTTGCTTCGCGAACTGTCATTCGCGGCCGGACTGCTGACAATCCCGATTGCGCTCTGCTCGCCGATCGACTATTACTCCGAGCAACTGTTCTGGGTGCACATGGGCCAGCACATCCTGCTGCTGACCGTGGCGCCGCCGCTGATCCTGATGGGGCGCCCGTGGCCGCGGATGTGGCGCGCGGTTCCGCGCCGGATCCGTATTCCATTGGGTCGCAGGCTCGCCCAAGGCAACGCAACCAAGCCATTGCGCTGGCTCGCGCGCCCGATCCCGGCGTGGACGATCTTCAACGTCAACCTGGTGCTCTGGCACATCCCGAAGTTCTACAACGCGACGTTGGAGCACCAGTGGATCCACGACGGCGAGCACACACTGTTCTTCTTCACCGGGCTGCTGTTCTGGGCACACATCGTCGATCCGGGACCGATCCGCGCCCGCCTGACGTGGCTGGCGCGTACGGCCTATGTGATCGGCGCGATGGTCGTCGCCTGGATGCTCGCGATTGCGCTGGTGCTCTACCCGACACCGTTGTATCTGCATTACGCGTTGCTGCTCCACCGTCCGGGTGGGCTCTCAGCGATCGAAGACCAGCAGGTGGCCGGCGGCATGATGTGGGTCTTCGGCTCGATCTCGTACACGGTGACCGCCCTCTACGCGTTCTCGCGCTGGGCCGAGCCCGACAAGCTCCCAACCGGCCGGGGCGCATCAGTGGCGACATGACAACCCTGCTTCAACACGGCGACCTGACAACCTTGCTCCGTACCAGAACAAGAGGACCGCAATGACATTTACGTTCGCATCCGGCTTCGTGGTAGGTGCCTTCATGGTAGGTGCGCTGGCGTCACTGCTGTTGCCGACCGGGGTGTTCATCAGCCTGGCCATCTGGCTCACACGCTCGGCGCGGCGTTTCCGCGAGCCCGTCGGTCAGCCGCCGGTGGCGGCCCCGTCGGGCACGCCAGGGCAGATGTCGGCCCAATCGGCGACGGCCCCGCCTGCCCAGGCTCCGCCAGCGGCGCAGACTCCGCCGGCGCCGGTTGCGCCGGCGCCGGCCCCGCCCGCGCAGACCCCGCCTGATATCCCCGAGCCCGGGGTGCAATGACCACCGGCGCCGGAGTCGCGGGCGAGCCGCAGCGCGGCCACCCGCCACTAAGCGTGCTGGTGACCGTCGCGATCAGCGGCGTCGACGCAGAGCGGATCGTCAAGGCATAAGCGATGGCGACCGTCGTCTCCGATACACCGGCGCAGCGAGAGCTTGTAGCCGACGCGCAGCTCGAGCTTTTCGCCGATAGCTCAGGCGCGGCGATTCCCGCCGTCTGGCGCGACTACCTGACGCTCACGAAGCCGCGGGTGATGTCGCTGCTGGTGCTCACCGCGGTGTGCGCGATGACTGCCGCGGCGGCTGGCGATCCGAGCGTCACCGGCCTGCTGGCGCTGACCGTCGGCGGCTGCTTCGCGTGCGGTGGCGCGAGCGCCTTCAACCATGTGCTCGACCGCGACATCGACCGCATGATGGGTGCGCGCACGGCCAACCGGCCGGTGGCCGCCGGCCGCATCCGGCCGCGCGACGCCGTGATCTTCGCGGTCGCGCTGTGCCTGCTCTCGTTCGCGCTGATGTGGACGCTCGACAACCTGCTGGCGGCGGCGCTGGCCACCGCCGGCGGCACCTTCTACGTCGTTGTCTACACGCTCGGACTCAAGCGCCGCACCTCGGCCAACATCGTGATCGGTGGTGCCGCCGGAGCCTTCCCGGCACTGTCCGGATGGGCTGCAGCGCACGGCAGCCTGGGGGTCGGCGCGTGGTACCTGTTTGCGATCGTCGTGGTCTGGACCCCGCCACACTTCTGGTCGCTGGCGATGCTTCTGCGCCGGCAATACGAGGACGCTGATATCCCGATGCTGCCCGTCGTCAAGGGCGACCCTCACACCGCGCTTCAGATCCTGGTGTACTCGCTCGGGCTGGCGGCGCTCACGCTGGTGCCGGGCATCACGGGCGTGTTCGGCGCGTCGTACCTGGTTGGCGCAGTGCTGCTGGGTGCCCTGTTCTGCGGCTTCGCCTGGCGGCTGTGGCGCGAGCCGAATCGCGCGCACGCCGCGCACCTGTTCCACTTCTCCTTGCTGTATCTGGCGTTGCTGTTCGCGGCTGTCGCCGTCGACGCGATCGTGCGTTAGTCAACCTGCGCTGACGCCTCGGGCCTACGCCGGTCAACCTCGACTGACGTGCCGGCCTCGCGAAGAGGCGGCGCAGCAGGCACATCACGCCTGCGAACCGACGTCTTAGAGCCTTCTCAGGTGTTTCTTGGATCGCTCTTAGGGTGGCCGGGAAGCGTGAGGGTACGCGCAGAAAGCGCGTCTCTCCCCTCAGCAAACCACCGTAAAGGAGCGTCCATGCTCATTGCCCTGAACATCGTTCTCGCCGCCATCGTCATGGTCGCGATGGTTGCCCTCCTCGTCCACGCGATTCGCAGCGAGCACAGGCATCACCAGCTGCAGGCCGAGGCTTCGCACAGAGGCGCCGTTGCGAACCGCGCAGCTCAGCGTCGGGCTAATCACCGTCACGCCGGCGGCGGTAGGCCTACGCCCGCCTGGCGCCGCGACAGCAAGTTCAGCCCAAGCCGTGGCTGAACTTCGAGCTTTCAGCGCCAGCCGTTGCTGATCGGGGCCCCTTGCGGGAAGCTCTGGGCCTCGTCGGCGTGAATCACGTGCATCACCGCGTTGATCAGCGCCAGGTGCGTGAACGCCTGCGGGAAGTTGCCGAGATGACGACCGGTGCGAGGGTCGATCTCCTCGGCGTAGAGCCCAAGCGGAGAGGCGTAGCCGAGGAGGCGCTCGCACAGTTCGCGTGCACGCGTGAGCTCGCCGATCTCGGCCAGCGCCGACACCAGCCAGAACGAGCAGATCAGGAAGGTGCCCTCACGGCCGTTGAGGCCGTCGTCGGTCTCCTCCGTCCGGTAGCGAAGCACCAGCCCGTTCTCCGTCAGCTCGTCGGCGATCGCCATCACGGTGGAGCGCACGCGCGGATCGTCGGGCGGCAGGAATCGCAGCAGCGGGAGTAGCAGCAGCGCTCCGTCCAGAGAGTCCGTCTCGTAATGCTGGACGAACACCCCGCGCTCGTCGACGCCGTGCTCGCAGATGTCCGCATGGATCTCGTCGGCGGCGGCCTGCCAGCGCTTGGCGAGCTCCCAGTCTTCGCGAATCTCGGCCAGTCGCGCGCCGCGATCGCACGCGACCCAGCAGAACATCTTCGATGAGGTGAAGTGTTTGGGCTCGCCGCGCACCTCCCAGATGCCGCGGTCGGGCTCGCGCCAGTTCTTGATCGCCATCTCCACTTGGCGGCTGAGGATCGGCCACACGCGCTCGTCCAGCGAGTCGCGCGAGCGGGTGTGCAGGTACACGGAGTCCAGCAGCGCGCCCCAGACGTCGTGCTGGTTCTGGCGGTAGGCGTCATTGCCGATCCGCACCGGCCGGGCGCCCTCGTACCCGCCGAGGTGCTCAAGCGTCTGCTCCTCGAGGCTCAGTTCGCCGCCCGGCCCGTACATGACCTGTAGATCGTCGTGGCCGCCGGCGACATCGGCGATGAAGTAGAAGAAGTCGTTGGCCTCCCAGTCGAAGCCCAGCGTGTAGAGCGCCCAGAGCATGAAGGTCGAGTCGCGGATCCAGCTGAAGCGGTAGTCCCAGTTGCGCTCGCCCTGCGGCGTCTCGGGCAGCGAGGTCGTGGCGGCCGCGATCAGCGCTCCGGTGGGCGCGTACGTGAGCCCCTTGAGCGTCAGCGCGCTGCGCTGCAGGTGCGTGCGCCAGGGATGATCCGGAAATGTGCCGCGGTCGACCCAATGCTGCCAGTGGTGCGCGGTCCACACCTGGCGCGCGTACGCCTCCGCGAAGTCCTGGGGCGGGGCATGCTCTGACCAGTACAGCGCCGCGTAAACCTGCTCGCCCTCCTTCATACGGTGGCGAGCGGTCGCGCGCGGGCCCTCGAAGCCGATCCGCAGGTCGGTGCGGAGCCCCAAGCGGATGTCCGAACCGGGGGCGGTGGCGACGCCCTCGCTGTAGCCGGAGCCCGTGTACTCCCAATGGACCTGCTTGCTCCCGTAGTCGAACACCGGCTCGCAGTCCATGACGATCTCAACCTGGCCGTTGACGCAACGGATTGTGCGCAGCAGCACGTGGTCAGCGTCGTAATCGGTGGGGGCGCGGCGGTGCGTGCCCGAACGATCGTCCTCGTGGTGCCAGCCGCCGATCAGCAGAGCGTCGCGCACGATGATCCAGCCGGCACCGGTGCCCCAGCTGGTCTCGAGCACCATCGTGCCCGGCAGGTACCTGCGCGCCGCCGGCACGCTGATACCCGAAGGGCCGAACCGGAACGCGCCGGCGTCACGATCGAGCAGCGCCCCGAAAACACTCGGCGAGTCGATCCGCGGCAGGCACAGCCACTCGACCGCACCCCCGGGTGCCACCAGCGCCGTGGTCTCGCAGTCGGACAGAAACCCGTACTCGGCGATCGGCGGGAACGGGCTGCCGCCGAGCAGCGGCGCCGGCGCTGAGTTGCGCATCCCGATCAGGGGGCCGGGCTGAGGCGAGAGCGGCTCGGCCTGGGCTGGGCTGTCGAACGGTTCGTTCATGGCTTGTTCTTCGACAGTTTTTGCCTGATCCCCTGATCCTGCAACAAAGTGTTAATCGTTCCAGACGGTCAGGCGGCGGCCCCGACGCGTCATCATGAAGCGTATGAGCATAGGTGGCGGAGGTATGGGAGCGATGCACGGCGCTGGCGGCAGCGGCGCCATGCGCCAGTTCCGCAACTCCAAGAAAGAGCCGCCTGGGCTGATGGACCCGTCCCGCGAGCGCGACGGACGCCGGATCATGGGCCTGTTCAAGCCGTATCGCAAGCGACTTGGCGTGGTGCTGGTGCTGATCGTCTTCTCCTCGGGGATCAGCATGCTGAACCCGTTCCTGGTCAAGTCGGCGCTGGACAACGGCCTCTTAGGGCACAACGGGACGATCCTGACCGAGACGGTGCTCGGGATGGTTGGGGTCGCGATCGTTTCGCAGGCGACGAGCGTCTGGCAGACCTACATCTCGAACGCCGTCGGCCAGCAGGTGATGCACGACCTGCGGGCCGCGGTCTACCACCGCCTGCAGCAGATGTCGCTCGCATTCTTCACGCGCACGCGCACCGGTGAGGTGCAGTCGCGGATCTCCAACGACATCGGCGGGCTGGACAACGTCATCACCAGCACCGCGACGACGATCGCCTCGAACGTCACAACGGTGATCGGCGCCGTCGTCGCCATGTGCATCTTGAACTGGCGTCTGGCGGTGATCTCGCTGATCTTCGTGCCGCCGTCGGTCTGGCTGACGCGCAAGGTCGGGAAGATCCGCCGCCGCATCACGACCGAGCAGCAGCGCCGGCTGGCCGACATGAGCGCACTGGTGGCAGAGTCGCTGTCGGTGTCGGGGATCATGCTCGGCAAGACGATGGGGCGCGGCGACGACCTCGCCGACCGTTTCACGGGCGAGTCCAAGAACATCGCCGATCTGGAGGTGCGTTCGCGGATGGCGGGTCGCTGGACGATGGCCTCCATCCAATTCGTGTTCTCGGTCACGCCGGCGATCATCTACTGGTTCGCGGGGCAGTCGTTCGTCGGGGGAACCTCGATCAAGATCGGGACAGTGGTGGCGTTCACGACGCTGCAGACGCGGCTGCTGTTCCCGATCCAGTCGCTGCTCGGCGCCGGCACAGACGTCGAGGCGTCACTGGCGCTGTTCGATCGGATCTTCGAGTACATCGACCTGCCGATCGACATCGTCGAGGCCGAGCACCCGGTGGTGCTCAATCCGGCGAACGTGGTGGGGGAGGTGCGCTTCGACGGGGTGTCGTTCCGCTATGGCGACGTCGGTGGCCAGCGGGCCACCGACGACAGCTGGACGGTCCATGACATCGACCTGGTGGTGCCGGCGGGGACGCGGACGGCGATCGTGGGGGAGACGGGCGCTGGCAAGACGACGCTCGGCTACCTCGTCGCGCGGCTGTACGAGCCGCAGCGGGGGCAGATCACGATCGACGGCGTCGACATCCGTCAGGCGAGCCTCGACTCGCTGGCGGCGACCGTGGGGGTGGTGTCACAGGAGACCTACCTGCTTCACGAGAGCGTGCGCGAGAACCTGCGCTTCGCGCGGCCCGATGCGAGCGACGCGGAGATCGAAGACGCCGCGCGAACTGCGCAGATCCATGACCTGATCGCCTCGTTGCCCGATGGCTACGACACGATCGTGGGGGAGCGCGGGTATCGCTTCTCGGGCGGGGAGAAGCAGCGCATGGCGATCGCGCGTACGGTGCTGCGCAACCCGCCAGTGCTGATCTTCGACGAAGCCACCTCGTCGCTTGACACGCAGACCGAGGCGGCGGTACAGACCGAGCTCGAGCGGCTCTCCGAGGGGCGTACGACGATCACGATCGCTCACCGTCTGTCGACCGTGCGCGACGCGGACCAGATCGTGGTACTGGACGAGGGATCGATCGTGGAGCGCGGTACGCACGAGGAACTCCTCGAGCGAGGTGGTCTTTACGCCAATTTGGTGAGCCGGGACGTGGCGGAGGACCGCGCGGGGGGTTAATCGAGCCCGGGGAGCGGCCTGCGAACGGCGCGCCCCTCGACCCGCAGGTGCGGCAGCCGTCGCTCCAGCCACACGGGCATGTGCCAGTTGGCCTTCCCGATCAGCAGCATGAGCGCGGGGACGACCACGGAGCGCACGATCACCGCGTCGAGCAGCACGGCGCTCGCCAGGCCGATCCCGAACATCTCGATGATCCGCTGGCCGCCGAGCACGAACGCCGCGAACACGAGCACCATGATCGCGGCGGCGGCCGTGATCGTCTTGCCGGTGGCGGCGAGCCCGTGGGTGACCGCCTCACGGTTGTCCTCGCGGCGGTGCCACTCCTCATACATGCGGCTCACGAGGAAGACCTCGTAGTCCATCGACAGCCCGAACAGGATCGGGAACATCAGGACCGGCACGAACGCTTCGATCGGTCCGGGCGTGATCCCGATCAGCTTGCCGAACCAGCCGAACTGGAAGACCGCCGTGACGACTCCGAGCGAGGCGGCCGTCGACATGAGGTTCATCAGCGCGGCGGCGAGCGGGACGACCAGCGAGCGGAACACCACCATCAGTAGCAGCGAGGAGACGAGCACGACGATCCCCACGAACAGCGGCAGCTTGGCCGTCAACACGCTCGCGAAGTCTGCGAAGGTCGCGGTCTGGCCGCCGACGAGCACGTTGATGCGGCTGTGCGCCGTCGTGAGCGGGATCACGTCGCCGCGCAGCGTGTTCAGCAGCGTGGTGGTCGAGGCGGCCTGCGGCGAGCCGTCTGGGTAGACCTGGGCCAGCGCGGCGCCCGGACGCCCGTCATGGCCGGGCATGAACGTCGGCCCGGCGACGCTGCGGACGTCCGCGGTGTGGGCGACGGCGCGGGTGACGGCCGTGAAGGTGGCACGATCACGCGCCGAGGCGACGGTAGCGACGAGCTGCAGCGGTCCGTTGTAACCCGCTCCGAAACCCTTCGCGAGCAGCGCGTAGGCCTGGTGGGTGGTGGTCGACGCCGGGTCAGAGCTCGCGTCGGCGGAGCCGAGCCGCATCGAGAAGAACGGGACCGCGCAGACCAGCATCACGCACGTGGCGAGTACCGCGAACAGCGCAGGCCGGCGCGCCAGCCAGTCGGTCCAGCGTCGCCACAGCGGCGACTCGTCAGTTGTGGAGAGCGCGCTTGCGGCGATCGCCCGGCGGTCGCCGCGGCGCAGCACACGACCGCCGAACAGCGACAGTAGGGCCGGGGTCAGCGTCAACGCGCCGAGCACGGTGAAGGCAACGATAATCGCCGCTGCTACCGCGACGCCGTAGAGGAACGAGACGCCGAGCAGCACCATGCCGAGCATCGCCACGCAGACGATGGCACCGGCGAACATCACGGCGCGGCCCGAGGTGTCGAGCGCCTCAACGACCGCCTCCTCGCGCTCGAGCCCGCGCAGCATGCCCTGTCGGTAGCGGGTGACGATGAACAGCGCGTAGTCGACTCCGACCCCGAGCCCGATCAGCATCGCGAGCTCACTCGAGAACGAGGCCATCCCGATCACGTTCGACAGCAGGCCGACCAGCGCGATGCCGGTGCCGAGCGCGAAGCCGGCGGCGAGCAGCGTCAGCAACATCGCCGGCAGCGTCCCGAAGACGAGCAGCAGCACGAGCCCGGCGGCGGCGAATCCCAGCGGAAGGGCGGTGGACGGACTCGAGGGGTTGCCGTCCTCGGCCACCTGGCCGTCAGCCGCGAACGTCACGCCTCCGCCGGAGGCGCCCTGGATCATCGTGTCGTAGCCGCCCTCCTCGCGTCCAGAGATTGTGGAGGCGGGGACATTGAAGGTGATCGTCGCGAATGCAACCTGGCCGGAGTGCGAGATCTGCGCGGACCCAGATGGCGCGTACGGGGACCCGATCTCGGTCACGTGCGGCAGGCGCGCGACCCTCGCGAGCAGGTGCTCCATGCGCGCCTTGACAGTGGCGTCGGTGACGCGGCCATGATCGGTGGCGACGACCAGCCGGTCGACGTCGCCCGAGACCTTCGGCGCGGCGCGCTGCAGCAGGCTCATCGCCTGGAAGCTCTGAGTCTGCGGGAGGCTGAAGTTGTCCTGGTAGTTGCTGCCAACGCCGCGCACAGCGAGGTTCGCGCCGACGATCGCGACCACCCACAGAGCAACGACGAGCAGACGGTGCCTGTAGCACCAACGTGCCGCTGCTCGCATCACTCAACAGTGTCGGCATTTGCATAAGAGGGCTTGAAGAGAGCGGCCCCGGAAGCCGGGAAAGCGCATTCCCTAACCTATTGCCAATGACCTCTCCCATCTCAGCCACGCTCTACAGTGACCCCGCCTGCCCCTTCGGCTACTCCGAGAATCCCGCGCTGCGGGTGATCGAGTGGCGCTACGGCAACCAGATCGACTGGCGGCTCGTGCTCGTCGGTCTCAGTGAGGACACCTCACGCTACGAATCGCACGGCTATACACCGCTTCGCCAAGCGCAGGGCGGGATCCGGTTCCGCGACCAATGGGGGATGCCGTTCGCGTTCAAGGTGAAGCCGCGGTTGGCCGCCTCCTCCCGCGCCTGCCGGGCTGTGATCGCCGCGCGTCGCGAATGGCCGGGCAGCGAGTGGGCGGTATTCCGGGCGCTGCAGATCGCAAACTTCACCACGTCGCTGCTGTTCGATGAGGACGATCAGCTGCGTGAGGTACTGAGCGTGATCGAGGGCGTCGACGCCGACCGCATCGTCGAGCTGATCGACACGCCGGAGGTGGCCGCCGAATACGAGCAGGACAAGGCCGAGACCCGCACGGCCGCCGGCTCGCCGACCGAGTTTCAGGGCAAGGCCGGCAACAGCGACGGTCAGGTCCGATATACGGCTCCGTCGGTCGTGTTCACGCGCAACGCCGACGGCCTGCGTCTCGAGGCCGGTGGCATGCAGACCGTCGAGGCCTACGACGTGCTGGTCGCAAACCTCGACCCGACGCTCGAGCGCAAGGCGCCGCCCGAGGATCCCGCGGAGCTGCTCGACTACTTCCCGTTCGGGCTCACAACGCAGGAGGTCGCACTGCTTTTGACGCACGGCAACGACGCGGTTGATCGGCCTGCTGCTGAGCGCGCGATGCTGGCGCTGGTCGCGGACGGGCGCGCCGAGCGCCAGGTGCTCGGTAGTGACGCGCTATGGACGGTGCCCGGCGGGCAGCGAGTTCCGTCGCTAGCGCTCGAAGACGAGCGGCAGACGGTCTAACCCGTAGATCCCCGACGGGGTGCCGAACTCCGGCTTCCCGTCGGGCCTGATCGTCGTGATGTTCTCTGCCAGGCGGATCAGTCCCTCCTGGATCTCGGCGCGGGCGAGGTTCGCGCCGACGCAGTAATGGATTCCCGCTCCGAACGTGAGCACGCGAGCGCCGTCACGCTGGGCGGTGATGTCGAACGCGTCCGGGTTCTCAACCCCGTCGCGGTTCGCATGCCAGGAGGAGACGAGGATCACCGTGTTCTCCGGGAAGACCACGTCGCGGTACTGAATCTCACTCGTGGTCACGCGCGCGGTGAACGGCGTGATCGGCTCGTAACGCAGCGCCTCATCGGTCACATTCGGCGCCAGTTCCTGCGGGCGCTCGCGCAGCAACGCCCATTGATCGGGGTGCTGGGTGAGCATCCGGATCGCATGCGCGAGTTGGCTCTGGCTGGTGTCGACGCCGCCCAGCAGGATGCTGAAGATCAGGTTTCGCAGCTCGTCGTGGTTGAGCTTGTCACCGGCCGCCTCGGCTCCGATCAGGTCGGTTATGAGGTTTTCGCCGGGTTCGGCGCGGCGGGTCTCGATCAGTGCGTCGATGTAGACGTAGCAGTCGACGACGCCCTGCTCGATCTCAGCGAGCACCGTCGGGTTCATCAGGCTCGCGGGATCGAATTGGCGCTGGATCAGGTTCGACCAGTAGTGCAGCTTGGGCGCGTCCTCACTGGGGGCACCGAGTACATGCGCGATTACGCGAGAGGTGTAGGGCTTGGCGAAATCGCCGATGAACTCAACCTCGCCCGAGGCTGGCAGCGAGGCCATCAGCGTGTCGAGGATGCTGCGTATCGCGGGACGGTATGTATCGACCCGGCGCGGCGCGAGGGCCGGGTTGACGAGACCGCGCAGCCGCCGGTGGTCGTCACCGTGGCGCGTGATCAGGTTCTTTGAGATCTCCTCATACAGCGGCCCTGTGGTGACGTTGAAGAGCGCAGCCAGCGTCATCGACGGGAACATGACCTCCCTGGAGCGCAGGAAGAACTCGCCCGACTCGCGGTCGAGTGTGACGAAGCCGAATGGGCAGGCGGCGAGCCAACCCTCGTGGCCCGCGACCGCGGCCATCGTCTCCTGATAGAGCGGACCGCGGAGGTCCTCGTCCATGGTGTTGATGACCGGGAGCTCAAGTTCGGTTACGAGCGTCACGTCTCAGCGTTCCTTTGTCGATTCGCAGGCGAGGACTCGATCGCACCGGCGAGCTTCTCAGATCCAGGGGTTTGTGGCCAACTCACGCGCGACTGCCTCGGTGACGTGCAGCGCCTGCGCGACCGTCCGGTAGTCGACGTTGTCGGGCGTATCGGAGGGGAGGTGGTAGTTCGAAAGCGCCTTGTGGCGGTCGATCGACACCAGCGTTGCTGTCGGGTAACGGGCGTGGCTGGGGATCACGGCATCCGTCGAGTTGCGCGCCCGCATGCCACGCCGCAACGGCGCGCCCGACTGGTCGGCGACGCGTGCGATCAGGTCGCGGAAGCGACGGTCGAAGTAATCCTCCATGATCACCGGCCCCTCTCCCTCGCACATCGCGAGGATCGGTGAGCCGACGGTGTCGAGGTTCAAGAACCAGGTCCGGTCCCGGGGCAATGTCGGGAAGTGACGCTCGGCGAAAGAGTTGATACCGCCCTGGATCACCTCCTCGGCACCGCATGAGACGAGCATCACGCGCAGGCCGCGGATCGGCTCGTCGCGCAGCCGCTCGGCGAGCGCGACCAGCACCGCCACGGCTGTGAGGTTGTCATTGGCACCGGGTACGGTCGCGCTCGTGGCAATGTCGGCCATCGTCGCGGTCGTGACGGCGGCGATCGCGGTGCCGAGCGCGATCAGTGATCGCCGCCGCCTGGCGGCACCGACCGCAACCGTCGCGGGCCCCGCGAGCACCAGCCACCACAGCGGGAACGAAGTGTCGAGCCGCTCCACCAGACCGGGGAACTGGTGCGCGAGCCAGGCCTGGAAGCGGTCATCGAAGATCACGCCGGTGGCTGCGGCGTCGTGGTGGGCCATCACGACGAGTGTGCGCTCAGCGTCGTGATCGCCGGTGATCGCGACGACGTTCTGTGTCGGCAGCGGCTTCGTCAGCCGGCGGAACACGCGGCGCGTGTTGGCGACATCGTCGGCGATCGCCGCCCCCGCGAGCAGGGCGGCGAGGCCGCCGGCCAGGCGTGTCCGCTCGCGGAGGCTCAGCACGCCTGCCAAGGTGGTGACCGCAGCCAGCGCCCCGATCGGCTTGGCGTAGCCGTCGTGGAACTCGGCGTCCTCGACCGCAGCGTCACAACCGGCGTCACGCAGACGCTGCGCGATCCAGGCGGCGGCCTGCGCCTCACCGGACGAGCCCGGGCGCCGTTCGAGCGGCGCAAGCTGCTCGATCACCTCGGGTAGCGCCGGGTGGATCGGAGGAGTGGCCATCGGCGGAGACGGTAGCGAGCCGGCCTGCGAAAGGGCCTCGGCCCCGGACGTAGAATCGAGAGAGATGCCGTCGCCGTTCATGAACATCGCCGTCGCGCGTGCGGCCGAGCGGCTGCCGATGCTCAGGCGCCTGCCGCTGGCGCGGCTAGTGATCCTCGCCGAGGTAGCGATGTTGGCCAAGGATCACTTCGAGCGGCTCACCCCGCCCGAGCGCCGCAGGCTCGTGATTCTGGTCAGAGACGCCAGGGGCCGCCCGAGCCACCTCTCCGAGCGTCAGCGCGGCGAGCTCGAGGCGCTGGTCGCGAAGGTCGAGCCGAAGGTCTTCGCGTCACACGCGGTTCAAAAGTTCTCGCCGCTGCCGCCGAAGCGGCGCCCGAAGTAGACGGGTTTCGCTCAGTCGGTGATCCGGATGTGCCCCGGCTGAGCCGCGACGTGCTCGGTCCAGGCCCGGATCCACGGGTAGGGCTCGAGGTCGAAGCCGCCCTCGTGTGCGACGTGCGTGTAGGCGTAGAGGCTGATGTCGGCAACGCCGTAGCGATCGCCGACGAGGAAATCCTTTCCTGTGAGACCGCGTTCCAAGGCCTCGAGTCCCTTACGACCAGCGGCCTGCTTGCCAGCGTGCTGCTCGGGGCTTGCACCGACATCGAACAGGTTCCAGAAGCGGGCCACGGCGATGTTGGGCTCGATCTCGTACTGCTCGAAGTACTGCCACGCCAGTGCCTGCTGGCGCTCATACGAGTCTTCCGGGAGGTACGGCGTGCCCTCTGCGAGGTAGTCGATGATCGCGTTCGACTCGAACATCGGGCGGCCGTCGTCCAGCACCAGCACGGGTACTCGCAGAACTGGACTGAGGTGACCGATGACGCTGGGGCGGTCGGTCCGATCGGCCACGTCCAGCTCGCGCAGTTCGAGCGGGATGCCGAGGTGCGATGCCAGCAGCCGGACTTTGTAGCAGTTGCCTGAGACCGCGTTGTTGTAGAGGATCATGGCCGCAGGCTACCGACTGGGAGGCAGCGGGCGTCTGGCTCTGCGTCGCCGCAATCCTCGTCCTCATGCTCGTGTGCCCGGTCGTGATCTGGCGGTTGAGTGGACGAGTGGGCGAGCGAGCCTAACCCCTGCTCTTCACCGCGGCCAGCAGCCGCTCCGCCGCATCGAAGTCGCCAGTCTCTAAGTCCGCGAGCGCCTCGGCGGCATCGCTGATCAATCCCGGTGTCAAGTCCCGGGTTTCACTGATGTAGCGGGTGAGCCAGCGGGCGGCGGCTCTCCCGTACCGCCGGTCATGTGCCTGCGCCATGAGGAACAGGAGCTTGGCTGCGTTCGACAAAGACATGCGGGGCAACTCCTTGGACGCGCTGATCGCTCTCTCAAGGTCGCCGTCGCGCAAGGCTCGCTCGAGGCGGCGGTTGCCGCTGCCGTATTTGCTTCCGTCCGAAGTCACGGGCGGGCGATGTTGCCGCTCGGTCCGGACGGAACAGATGTTCGTATCGAGACGGACGAGGTACGAGCGCCCTCGGATAGACTGCGCGCACTCGTCGATACCACCTAAGGGGGAGTCATGCGGTTCAGGTTGGTCGCGATTCTGGCTGCGGGTACGCTGCTGCTAGCGGTCGTCGGGGCTGCGCTCGCGGCGCAGCCGATAGCGGGATACACGTACTACACGCCCAGTACCAGCGTCTCGGTTTACTTCAAGGCCGTGAATGCCAGGAGACTCACCGACTTCTCGGCAGGGCTGGCGCTCCACTGCAAGGCGCAGTGCGGGGGCTTCGGCGGGGTCAGGTCATTCACCAGTAAGTCCGTCAGAGTCTCCAAGGCGGGGACGTTTAAGGCGAGCGGCAACATCGTGACGGTCGACAACAAGAAGCTGGGAACCGAGACCGTGACCGGCCGGTTTGTCACCAGTACCAAGGTGACCGGGAAGGTCACGACGCACGCGAACCTCGGCCAGTACCAAGGTGTGACCAAGCACTACACCGCCACCGGCACCTAGGACGGGCCTAGTAGGCGCCGGCTACCAGAGTCCGCCGCGTCACGATAGGAGGCTTAGATGACCGAGGCATTGTTCCAGGATGGCACGCCAGTGACAGGCGGATGGTTTGTCGTCAACGTGCGCGACGCGCGGTGGCTGCACAACCGGATGCGGTCGGTCTGCCGCTTCGGCGGCGAGGGAGACGCGCACTTTGATGATCTTGGCGTGAGCCTGTACTGGTTACAACCCGGACAGTCGATGTCGCTGTACCACCACGAGGCCGGGCAGGAGGACTTCCTCGTTCTTATGGGAAACTGCACGCTGCTCATCGAGGGCGATGAGCGGGCGCTCGAAGCGTGGGATTTCGTGCACTGCCCGCCTCGTACGGCCCACACGATCGTGGCGAGAAGTCAGCCAGCGCTCGTGCTCGGCGTCGGAGCACGAAAAGAGAAGGGAAGCGCGCGCTATCCAGTCGAGCCAGTTGCAATCGCGCATGGTGCTGGCGTGCCGGATGAATCCGCGACCGCGCGAGACGTGTACGCCTCGTTCGGCGAGCCCACTCCCGGGCCAGCGCCCGAGATCTTCTCTCACGACGGCGACAGCAGCCCGCCGCAATGATCCGATGTGCGGCAACCCCTTGATCTCTCTCGGCAGATCTCACGCGACCTCTGACGCAAGACGTGATGGAGCTTCGTGGCGCGGGTCGGGAATGCGGCCGCCGAGTCCGAGCAGGACGGCGCCGGCCAGTACCGCGGCAAGCGCGCCTCCCCACCAGATGGCGTCTGGCGAGGTCTGCAGGAGAAGACCACCAATCGCTGGGCCGAGGGCCAGGGAGATCGTGAAGGTCAGACCGTAGAGAGACATATAGCGGCCAAGCAGATGGGCTGGAGCCATGTCCGCGACCAGCGGCCCGAGAGCGACAATGTGTACGCATTCGCCGATTGCGAAGACGATCGCAACGCCGGCGAGGAGACTCGTCGCAGCGAGCTCCGAGTGGATCAGCGTCGCTGGCAACACCGCGAGCAGGCTGACCGCAAAAAGCACGCTTGCCGCCGCGAAAGCGTGTGTGCGTCGCATCCGTGCCACTACGCGCACGGCCGGGATCTGCGCGATGACGACAAAGGACGTATTGACGAGAACCAGGATCCCGATCGCGCCGGGTCCAAGCGGTGTGTGGGCCTTTGCGAACGGTGGCAGGATGTTGGAGAAGAACGTGTGGCCGACGACGACGAGCACGATGTTGGCTGCGATCACAATGAGGAAGAGCCGATCTCGAGCGACCGCGCGAAAGCCGCTTCCGTTGGCGTCAGTCGCTGTGACTGTCACGGCTCGCGGGATCGGCACGGCAGCGAGCACGACCAGCGCGAACCCGGCGAACGTGACAGCGTCGAAGAAATAGAGCGCTTGGAACGAGCCGAGCCGCTGTGCGGATGCGACGATGAAGCCGGCTACGGTCGCGCCGGAACCGAGACCGAAGTTGCCTGCGACGCGGCCAAGAGCGACGGAGGCCGCTCGTTGCTCGGGCTTGACCAACGTGATGATCAATACTCGGGTGGCGGTCCCTGCCGCGCCGAGCCCGGCTCCGCTGACAATCGAGCAGGCAAACGCCTGCCAGGGACGGTCTACGAAGGCGAAGCCGGCATAGCCAAACGTGCTCGCCAAGCTTCCTGCGACCACGATCGCTTTGGCTGAGTACCGGTCGAGCAGCGCTCCCGTCGGCGGGGTGGCGATTGCGGCCATCCCCATGGTCGCCGCCAGAACGAGTCCGGCTGTCGACGTTGAGAAGCCACGGATCTGGTGCAGATAGATGATCTCAAAGGGAAGAATGAGCCCGTAACCGAAGTAGTTGAGGGCGTTCCCCGCTTGAAGGATGAGAACCGGGCGAGACAGCCCGGTGCGCCAACCCGCGACGAGGCGTGAGACGCGGCGATTCATCCGGCTACTGCCTCGCCGCGGAACATCTATTGAGGCTTCTCTCACACGGCGAGCTTGGCGGCGCGGCGGAGCGTCTCGCGGACGCTCCTCGTGCGCTGGACGAGGCGGTGTTGGTTGGCGACTCGGCAGTAGTCGCGGCCTGCGCGCGGCGATGGTTGTCGGCCGCGCGGCGGAGGTCGGCGATGTGCTGTTGGGCGACGATAACGGTGAGTCGGGAATGCATGACTGGACCTCGTTTCGGGGTGTGGTCGGCACTGTGATCTGCTCGGGTTGCAGCGGGCTTGCAGTCCGGTAAACGCCCCGCCGAGGTAACGCAACCGCGGGCGGGTGGTCTCGGCGGCGTGCGGTGGGCGGCGAGCGGCGGCGATCGGTACGGTCACCAGGGCGTATGCGTTTCGGCATCCTGGGACCGCTACAGGTGATCGGTGATGATGGGTGTGAGCTCGCCCTCGGTGGGCGGATGCCACGCACCGTGCTTGCGATCCTGCTGCTGCGGGCGAACGAGGTTGTGTCGAGCGATCGCCTGGTTGAGGACCTGTGGGCGGGTGCACCGCCGGCGAGCGCCGCGAAGGGGCTGCACGTGCACGTATCGCGGCTACGCCGGGCGCTTGCCGCCGGCCACCTGGACCCGGTCGGGGAGCGGCTGGTCACGGCTGCTGGGGGCTATCTGTTGAGGATCGCGCCCGACGAGCTGGATGTGCAGCGCTGCGAGTGGCTGATCGGCGAAGGCCGATCGCTGCTGGCGGCGGGACGACCAGATCAGGCACTCGCCGCGCTGAGCGGCGCAGTCGAGCTGTGGCGCGGCGACGTCTTGGCAGACTTTCAATACGACGTGTTCGCGCAGGCGGAGATCGCGCGGCTCGGCGAGCTGCGCGCCGCCCTGCTGGAGGAGCGGATCGCGGTCGAAATGCTGCTGGGTGGGGAGGCGCAGGTGCTGGGCGAGCTCGAGCGTCTCGTGCGCGACTACCCGTACCGGGAGCGTCTGCGGGGCCAGCTGATGCTGGCTCTGTACCGGACCGGACGGCAGGCGGAAGCACTGGCCGCATACCGTGCCGCACGGTCGGCGCTGGTCGACGAACTGGGGATTGAGCCTTCCGTCGAGCTTCGGCAACTGCACGAAGCGATCCTTGCTCAGGACGGGGCGCTGCTCCAAACCGACCCAGGCCAGCCGGCCCCGCCCGCCGGCGCTAGGACGGACGGGCGAGCGCCGGGCCGTGTCCATCTGCCCGTGCAGGCGACACCCCTCATCGGCCGCGAGCGCGAACTTGCCGAGCTGACGACGCTCGCTGATTCGCGCCGGCTGATCACTCTGACCGGCACCGGTGGGACGGGAAAGACCAGGCTCGGGATGGCGTTCGCCGCGGGTCTCGCCAACCGCTATCCGGACGGCGTGTGGTGGGTTCCGCTCGCCATGGTCAGCGAGGCGCGGCTGGTACCAGCGGCGATCGCGTCGGCGCTCGGCGACATCGCGGATCTGCCGATGTATCTGCGCGGGCGAGCCCTGTTGCTCGTGCTTGACAACTTCGAGCATGTGATCGAGGCAGCTCGTGCGGTCGCTGAGTTGCTCTCCGGCGCGCCCGATTGCGGGGTGATCGTGACGAGCCGGGAGCGGCTCGGGGTGGCCGCCGAGCAGGAGTACCCGGTAGCGCCGCTGTCGCCCCACGCTGCCGTCGAGCTGTTCACCTCGCGGGCGCGGCAGGTGGAGCCGGGCTACGAGCCGGGTGCTGAGATCGATGCGATCTGCGAGCGACTCGATCGGCTTCCGCTCGCGCTGGAGCTCGCGGCGACGCGGGTCAAGCTCCTCTCCGAGCAGCAGCTCCTCACTCGACTGGAGCAGCGGCTCCCGCTCCTTGCCGGCGGGCGCCGCGACCTCCCTGAGCGCCACAGCACTATGCGGGCGACGATCGCGTGGAGCTATGACCTGCTCACCCGGCCCGAGCAGCGGCTGTTCACGCGGCTGGCGGTGTTTGGCGGCAGCTTCGAGCTCGAGGCAGCCGAACAGATCTGCGACGCCGATCTCGACGCCATGCGGTCATTGATCGACAAGAGCCTCGTGCGCCACGCCGACGACGGCCGGCTCTTCGTGTTGCACACTACGCGCGAATACGCACTCGAGCGGTTCGACTCAAGCGAGGAGCGGGACGAGATTTGCGCCCGCCACGCACGCTGGTACTTCGCGCTCGGTGTCGCTGATGGTGACGGCCCCCGGGAGGGCACCGATGACCCGATTCGGCTACGCCAAGACGCCGCCAACGTCGGACTCGCGCTCGCCTGGGCGCTCGACCACGACATCGCCGCCGCACTCCCACTCGCCGATGCCGTCTTCAGGCCCTGGCTAGGGGCCGGACGCATCCGTGAATTAGAGCGGTGGTATGAACGGGCGCTGGCCGATCCGACCGCACTGTCGGGGGGGGACCGTGCCAAGGCCCTCGCCGGGCTCGGCTACGCGCGGGTGTTTCTTGAGCGCGTCGAGCAGGCGCGGTCGGCACTGATAGAGGCGCTCAGCCTTTACCGGGATGTCGGCGATGAGCGCGGCGAGACCCTCGTGCTACTTGGCCTCGGCGTCGCCGAGTTCATCGCTGGCGCGCCGGACAGCGCCCTCGCATGGGCGGAGCAGGCGCTTCCGATCTACGAGCGCCTCGGCGACACGCTGGGGATCGCCAACACGCTGCACCACATCGCTGAGGCTCTCCGGGACCTCGGCGATTTCGAGCGGTCCGCCGAGATGTTCGCTCGTTCCATGGAGATTCGGCGTGCAAACGGACGCAGTGGTGCGGCCGCGATGCACAGCCTCGGCGACCTCTATCTCGACGCGGGCGATATGTCGGTCGCCGAGCGCTACTACCGTGAGGCGCTCGCACTCGGCCTGCAAGAGGGAGACGTACGGTTGGGGGCGTACTGCCTCGCGGGTCTCGCCTGCGTCGCGGCGCGACATGAGGACGCAACCACGGCCGGCCGCCTGTGGACTCTTGCCGAGCGGCTCGAGCACGAGATCGGCTTCAGAATGGTCGCCGCCGAGCGAGTTCGCTACGAGCGGAATCTGACCCCACCATTCACCAACACCGACGAGTACCGTGCCGGCATCGCGGACGCAGCAAACATCGACCCGCTCACCGCAGCAGCCGAGATCGTCAACCCGTAGCGCGACAGACGCAGTCGAGAAAAGTCGATCGCGCCGGAACCGTGCTTCCGGGTGGCGTCCTTAGCCGACCGCCCAGGAGATCCTGCCGTTGTAGTCGTACTCGAGTGTTGAGACAGCCTTGCCCTTCGGAACCTTGAAGCCGAGCCATCCCTCGGTGCATTGCAGCGGCTTCAGTGGCTTAAGCACCATGGCCGGAGATTTCGCGGCAGCGACTGATTCGGCGACATTGCCGCCGTGCCCGAGGTGCAATGTGAAGAGCGCTGGGTCGATTGCTGTATCTGCCGGCGTGTGTTTGCTGGTGCAGACCTTCATCTCAAAGTTGGCGACCCGCCTGGACGAGGTTGGTGCAACGTAGGCCTCGAGTGTGAAGTAGTTCCCCGTGGGGCTGGTGCGCTTGCTAGGCAACTTCAGCTTTGCCGCAGCGGTCGTCGGTAGCGCGAGTGCCAGCGCCAGCGCGGCGGAGACCGCAACGAATCCGGTATGCCACAGCACCCGCGTCCAGCGCGAAGTAGAGCGTTCTTGCATCGATTCCCTCCCCCGGTTGTGAGAAGTGCCGCGAACGCGACTGAAAGCAAGCCAGGCGACCCTAACACGCCAACAGCCCCGGCTCGGATCAATCCCGGTCCGCCAGCCGTCCTGTGATTGGTCGCAGCAGACGACGGCATAAGCGCTAACGCAGTCTGGCGAACTTCACAGGCCGGGCCGGCAGCAGACGGCTACAACGAGCGTGCGACCGTGTGCAGGTCACTCTCGACGGTCCCGACCAACCACACGGCGAGGATCAAGAGGATCGCGAGCGGCACCAGGATGCGCAGGCTCTCAATGCCCAGGCCATCCCTGGAGGTCATCCAGGCCCAGATTCGGTACGTCATAGCTCTGAGCAAGTGGATACCGGTGCGGGTTGACTCGCCACACGGCCTTTATCGGCAGCCCCGAGCGATTCGTTAAGCGGTGCACTGCCAGCCGGCGGCGATCTGACTACCCGGCGCCGGGAACCACTATCTGCGCGCCGGCGATCCGCTGGCCGGCCTGCGGCAGCGTGTCGGGGACGGCCGGCCCGGAGAAGTGGATGAAGCTGCTGGGCCACGGTTCCCAGGAGGGCGAGTCCTTGGAGATCCGCTCCCAGTTGTAGCCGTCGTCGGCGGCGCCCATGCCGCTCTGCGAGACCTCGATGGAGCTGCCGTCGGCGGCGACCGCCTCGACGACGGCGACATGTCCGTAGCCGCCCATGGCCGGAGCGGCCGCATCCCAGACGGCGACAGCACCGACGCTCGGCGTATCGTCGACCGGCACGCCCTCGAGCGCCGCCCGCTCACCCCACTGGCCTCCGTCCCCCAGCAGATAGTCCGGTGTCGACACGCCGTAGACCTGCGATTCAACGTAGGCGGCGTAGTTCGTGCAGTTGTCGCCCGGGTACATGGACCACCACGAATCGGCGGCTGCGTACTCGTAGTCATGGGTGCCGAAGCCGCCGGTCGAACACCCTGCGTATCCCGTGCACAGCTGGAGCCCGTCCTTGCGCGCAGTGGCTGCAGAGCAGAGGCCCAGACAGGCAATGGTGGCGGCGAGAACGGTGAGAAGACGAGCCGGCCCCCGTGAGGCGCAAGCGAGTGACCGCTCCAGGAAACCCCGAAGCTCAGTTTTCATGACCGGGCATGGAAGCGGATCACACGGCAGAAAGTCGGCAGACCGGTCTCATGGGTGAGATCTTGCAGCGCTCGATTAGTGCGTTTGGAGCCGATCGGGGCTGACCATAGAACGGCAGGCGACGATCTCCTCGACGGTGTCCTCGGTCATCCCCATGGCAGCGTGTAGAGCTTCGTGAAGGTCATCGCCTTGATCGCCTCTCGCACGCCTTCCTTGACGCCGAGGCCGCTGTCGCCGATCCCGCCGAACGGCGTCAGCTCGGTGCGCCAACCGGGAACCTCACGGATGTTCACGGTGCCGGCGCGCAGCTCCTTGATGCAGCGGCTGATCGCACGCCAATCGAACGTGCAGACGCCGCTAGAGAGCGCGTACGGGGTGGCGTTGGCGACGGCTATCGCCGCGTCGAGGTCCGCGACACGGATGATCGGCGCGACCGGCCCGAACGTCTCGGTCGCGACCAGACGGCTCTCGGGACTCACATGGTCGAGCACCGATGGTGTCAGCTGCGCGCCATCGCGCTGCCCGCCGTAGAGCAGCTGCGCACCGGAGGCGATCGCGTCCTGGACACGCTCCTCGATGGCGATCGCGGCGCGCTCGTCGATCACGGTCCCAACGTCGGTGTCGTCCTCGAACGGGTCACCGACCTTGAGCGCCGCGGCTCCGGCCGCGACGCGATCCACAAGCTCATCGGCAACTGCCTCCACGACGATGATCCGCTTGACCGCGGTGCAGCGCTGCCCCGAGTTACTGAACGCGCCCGAGACTGCGAGCGCTGCGGCCTCTTGGAGGTCGGCGTCCGCCAGTACGATCAGCGGGTCGTTGCCGCCGAGCTCGAGCACGGCGCGCCGGTAGCCGAGGCGGGCGGCGATCGACTTACCGACACCCACGCCACCGGTGAACGAGATCAGCTCCACAGCCGGCTCGGCGAGGAACTGCTCGAGCACGCCGGCCGGCTCACCGCACACCACCTGGGCAGCCGCGGGTGGCAGACCAGCGCGGTGCACGATCTCGAACAGCGCCAGCGCGCTGAGCGGCACCTTCTCCGACGGCTTGAGCACGATCGGGGCGCCCGCCGCGATCGCCGGCGCGAGCTTGTGGGCGACCTGGTTGATCGGATGGTTGAAGGGCGTGATTGCGCCAACCAGGCGGACAGGCACGCGCAGCGTGTGCGCGCGGCGGTCACGGCCATGGGCCGAAATATCGCCTGCGAACGCCTCGCCGTCGTCGCCCAGCGCCTCGATCGCAGCGAAGCGGAAGACGTCTGCAGCGCGAGCCATCTCATGCCGCGTGTCCCTGAGGGCGAGGCCCGATTCGGATGTGATCAACATCGCGAGCTCGTCCGCGCGGGCGCCCAGCTCCTCGGCCACCGCGAACAGCACCTGGGAGCGCTCGTGCCGACTCAGCCCGCCGTCGTAGGCTGCCCCGGCGGCGAGCATCTCACGGATCTGCTCCGCGTCTGTGAGCGGTGCCTCACCGACCAGCTCGCCGGTGTAGGGCGAACGCACAGGGATAGTTGCCACAGTGCTCACGCGAGCTCGTTCAGCAGCAGGTCGTGGAGGTCACGGTTGCGAAGGTCGCGTCCGCGCAGTGCTCCGTCACGCAGCGGGTGGCTGACGATCATCGGCACCGTCCGCTCGTGCAGCCCACCGTGCGAGCGCAGCGTCCCATGGAGAGCACTGAGGTTATGCGCCGCAGCCGACTTGCCGATCACCGTCTCGCCGTCGGCGAGCACGATCAGGTCGCCGATCCGGTCGATAGGCAACTCGAATGCGTCGGCGGCCGCGCTGCGATCGAGCACGCCCTCGATCCCTGGCAACGCCGCGATCGCGCCGCGGGCGCGATCGAGCTCGTCGAGCTCGTCGAGGTGGACCCAGGCCAGCGATCCAAGCGCCGCATGGTGCACGACGTAGGGGTCCGTGATCGGGCAGAGGGTGTGGGCGCCGCGGATGCCGGCGGCGGCGAGCGCGTCATCGAGTAAACGCACGTTTGGGCTGCCGTCCGCCGCCGACTTGGCACGCATCCCGTGATCGGCCACCAGTCCGACCACGAACCCGGCGTCGAGCGCGCGGCCGATGGCAACGTCCATCGCGCGGTAGAAGTCGTCGGCCATCGACTCCCCCGGGGCGGCGGAGTGCTGGACGAAGTCGGTCAGCGATGCGTACACGAGCTTCGCGTCGAACTGCGGAGCCAAGGCCACAGCCATGTCGACGGTGTAGGGGGAGAGCCGCCAGTCGTAGATGTCGGGATTCGGCGCGCCGACGGCCTCGGTGATGGGCGTGCCATCGGGCAGCGTCTGCTCGTGCGCCTTCTCGGCGCTGAAGGTCGGGACATCACCGGTCGCGAGCAGTGCGCGCAGCTTATCCTTGGCCGTCACGCAGAGCACGCCGATTCCGGCTTCGCGGGCAGCAGCATGGATCGTTGTCGCCCGCAGGAAGCTCGGGTCGGTGACCTGGACCTCGGCGCCGTCGGCGGTGCGGTAGTGGTTGCCGGCGATCCCGTTGTGCGCGGCGCTCACCCCAGTCACGATCGTGACGTTGTTCGGATTCGTGAACGTCGGGACCTGCGCGCGGGCGAGCGCGTAACTGCCTCCGCTCGCGAGCGCCTCGGCCAGCCGCGGTATCAGGTGCCGCTCGAGCGCGTCGTCGACGTATGCAGGATCCCAACCATCCGCGCAGATCGCCAGGATCTTTCTGTCCGGCGGTGAATATCCGCGCTGGTTGGCATCGAACCGACCACCCATTTGAAACCTGACTGTACAAGTGGATGAGGCTCGCTTGCGGTCCAGCTGTGAGGGCGATTTGAAGCTCGTGGAACCCAGCTCCCACCTTTCCAGTGGATAGACTTGTATTTACAAAAGTGCACGCCGCGACTCGAACCATCGAGACGGATGTGTGCGTTGTCGGGGCCGGCATCGTGGGCCTCGCGCACGCACTCGAGGCACGCCGTCGCGGGCTGAATGTCGTGGTGCTCGACCGCGACGATCGCGCGGCCGGGGCGAGCGTCCGTAACTTTGGGCATCTCTTCTTCTCGAGTGTCGATGCAAACACGCTGGGCTGCGCCGAGATCGCGCGTGAGCGATGGCTCGAGTTCGGTGCGCGGGCGAGGATTTTCATGGCGGCCGGCACACTGATCGTCGCCCGCGACGGCGACGAGCTTGCGGTGCTCGAGCCGGTGGCTCAGGATCCCGCCCGGCATGCGCGGATGCTCAGCGCTGAGGAGGTCGGCGCGCTGGCGCCGATTCCCACCGATGATGTCGTCGGTGGCTTCCACGCGACTCAGGACCTGCGCGTCGACCCGCGCGCGGCGGTGGCGGGTTTGGCCAACCTGCTTGCCCGGGATGACGGCGCGCGAATCGAATGGGGGACCCACGTTCATGAGGTCGAGGTGGGGTTGGTCCATGCCGGTCGCTTGGAGGTGCGCGCGCCGGCGATCGTCGTGTGTCCAGGCCCAGACTACCGGTCGCTCCCGCCGGTGCTGCGCCGCGACCTCGCGCCGCTGACGCTCTGCCAGCTGCACATGCTGAGGCTGAAGGCGCCCACCGGGCGTCGCTACCAACCGGCCCTCGCGACCGGCCTCAGCCTGATCCGTTATCCCGTGTTCGCCGCGCAACCGAGCGCCGCCCAGCTACGCACCCGACTCGAGCTCGAGAAGGGCGATCTGATCGACCGCGGGATCCACCTGCTCGTCACGCAGTTGCCGGACGGCGACCTGATCGTCGGCGACACTCACACCTACGCCGACACGCCGGCCCCGTTCGCCGAGGAGCGGCTCTACCGCCTGTTGCTCGACGAAGCGCGGGCATTGCTCGGCGTCGAGCCGGAGGTTCGTCAGCGCTGGCAGGGCACCTACCCGGCACTGCGCTCGCCCGATGCCGGGAACTTCCACGTCACGGCGCCGCTGCCGGGCGTGCGCGTGGTGCAGAACGTCGCCGGGATCGGGATGGCGCTGTCATTCGGGCAGGCTCCGGCGGTGCTCGATGACCTGCTTCGCGGTCAGGACATGAGCGCGAGCCCGACGCCGGCGCGCGGCAGCGCCGCGCGGTTGTGAATCGTTACCGCGAAATAGTCACCGCGGTAGCTGCCGATCGAGAACTCGAGCGGGCGACCGTCCGGGTCGCGCGCGCGGCGGCGAACCTCGAGCAACGGCGCGCGCCGCTCCACGCCCAGTAAGCAGCCTGCTCCGCGTTGGCGGCAATCGCTGCGATCGTCTGCTCTGCCTCGTGCAACGCGACGCCCCTCACATCTTGCGCTCGACGACCACCTGTGTGCCGTTGTGCGGGGTGAGAGTGATGATCCGGATCTGGACCTCCTCGAGCTCCGGTGAGGCCGCGCGAAGGTCGGTGCGCTCGAGGATCCGGCGCAGAATCAGCCGCGCCTCGATCGCTGCAAAGGCGGCGCCGATGCAGCGCCTTGTGCCGCCACCAAACGGGATCCAGGTATATGTATCGGGCCCGTCCCCGGTCAGAAAGCGCTCAGGGCGGAACGTGGTGGGATCCGGGTAGAGATCGGCGCGTCGGTGGATGACGCGAATCCACGGATTGATTTCGATGCCCTCGGGGATCAACCAATCTCCAAGCGCGAACGGGCCGCCGCGCACGACACGGCCGACGAGCCCGATCACGGGCCGCATCCGCAGCGCCTCCTTGAACAACGCATCGAGGTAGGCGTCGTCGCCCTCTTTGGCGCGGTCGTGGACCGTGGGTGTGTGGAGCATCAGATCGAGCGCCCAGGACGTGCCCGTGGCGGTCGTCTCGTGACCGGCCACCAGCAGCGTCAGCAGCTCGTCACGCACCTCGACGTCACTGAGTCGGCCGCCCGCCTCATCACAGGCCACCAGCAGCGTGGAGAAGACGTCCTCGCGCCGGCTCAATTCGTCCTCCGGCAGCGCCCGGCGGCGGGCGATCTCGGCGTAGACAAGATCGTCGACCGCTTGCCTGCGCGCCACGAATGCCTGCGCGCGTCGGCCGCGGCTGACGCCCGCGCGCTGGAGCCCCGCGTCCAGCAGCGCCCGCAGCGACCGCGGCTGCCCGATCGGGTCGATGTAGGCGCGCAGCGCCGCCATCAGCTCGGCCGACTCATCTGGCGCGAAGCCGAAGACGACCGACGCGATCACGCGCAACGTCAGGCTCTGCATGCTCGGCATAACCGCGAAGGGCTGGCCGAGCGGCCAGGAGTCGATCTCGGCATCGGTCGCCTCGAGGATCGCCTGCTCGTAGCGCTGCAGAACCTTGCCGTGGAACGGCGGCAGCATCAGGCGCCGGTGGCGGAGGTGCTCATTGCCGTCGAGCACCAGCACCGAGCGCTGGCCGAGTAGCGGCCCGAGCAGCGAGTTTGCCTCGCCGGCGTGCAGCTGATCGTGCCGACCCTGGAAGATCTGCCTGGTCAGGCCTGGATCGAACACGGCGACGGTCGGGTTCGGCTGGTAGAGGGTGTGGAGCGTCGCGGCGTCGCCGTAGCGGTGGTGCAGCCATTCGAGAAACGGCAGCCCCACGAGCGTCAGCAACGCGGTCTGGACCAAGCGCGGGAGCGGCGGCCCCGGTGGCATCCGTGTCTGCGGCGCGACCTCGGCTGGGTCGGTTATCGCGGTTGCGCCGGTGGTGGTCACGTTCAGTACTCGATCGGCTGGGCGAGCCTGACTGGCGCGCCCGGTGAGGGCGGCGCCTGTGCCTCGTGGGTGTCGGGCCCAAATTGCCGCGCCATCCACATGACATCACGCCAGTCGCCCGCCTTCCAGCCGACGCGCCTATAGACGCCGACCTCTTCGAACCCCAGCGACGCGTGCAGTGCGACGCTCGCGGGGTTAGGGATGGCGATACCCGCCAGGACGGTCCGGTATCCCTGTTCCTCTAGCAGCGCGAACAGAGGCTCGTACAGCGCGCGACCGAGGCCTCGGCCGCGATACCGCTCGCTCAGGTAGACGCTCGCCTCCGCGGTCCAGCGGTACGCCGGCCGCTCGCGATGGGCGCCCGCGTACGCGAAGCCCGCGATCTCACCGCCGTTCTCGGCAACCAGGAACGCGTGTGTGCGGCTTGTGCGTTCGATGCGGCGCTCGAACTCGGACACCGTCGGCGCGTGGTCCTCGAAGCTGGCAGCCGAGTCGTCGGCGAACGGGCCGTAGATCGCCAGGCAAGCGGCGGCATCCTTGATCGGGTCGGCGTGGCGGATCAGCATCGAAGCGGGGAATCTAGCCAACCCGGCAGGGCGGGGCGGGGGGCCAGCGGGCCCACCCGCCCCGGGCCGGCGCCCACCCGCCCCCGGGCGAGCGCGCGCGGGTAAAGTCGCCGCACGATGACCCGCGAGTACGACATCGTCCTGTTCGGCGCGACCGGTTTTGCCGGCGAGCTGACAGCCGACTACCTGGCGCAACACGCGCCCGCGCAGGCGCGGATCGCGATCGCAGGGCGCAACGCCGCCAAGCTCGAGGCGCTGAAGGCGCGGCTGGGGCGTCCCGAACTCGGCGTGCTCGTTGCCGACGTCGAGGACGCGGCCTCGATCACGGCGCTGGCGCAGGCCGCACGCGTGGTGATCTCGACGGTCGGTCCCTACCACCTCTACGGTGAGCCGCTCGTTGCCGCATGCGCGGCCGCCGGCACCGATTACGTCGACTTGACCGGGGAGCCCGAGTTCGCCGACCGGATGTACCTCCGCTACCACGCGGCAGCGAAGGAGAGCGGTGCGCGGATCGTGCACTCGTGTGGTTTCGACTCGATCCCCTGGGACCTCGGGGCGCTGTTCACGGTCTCCCAGCTCCCCGACGACGTTCCGATCACACTGCGTGGGTTCGGCATGGCGAGCGGGTCGATCTCCGGCGGCACCTTCCATTCGGCGGTCCACATCATGGCCCGTCTGAAGGAGGCCGGGCGGGTCGCACGCCAGCGCCGGTCGGTCGAGCGTCACGCCGAGGACGGGCGCGTCGCCGATGGGCGCAGTGTGCACGGGATCGCAGGCCGGCCGCACAGCGAGCCGCTCGCCGGTGGGTGGGTGGTGCCGGCGCCGACGATCGACCCGCAGCACGTGCTGCGCAGCGCCCGGCTGGACCCGGCGTACGGACCGGACTTCACGTACTCGCACTACCTCGTGACCAGGCGGTTGGGCGCGACGTTCGGGCTCGTAGCCGGCATCGGCACGGTCGCGACACTGGCCCAGTTCTCTCCGACTCGTCGTGTGCTGTTGAAGCTGAAGGCGCCGGGGTCTGGGCCTGATGCGGAGCGTCGGGCGAAGTCGTTCTTCAAAGTACGGTTCGTCGCGGATTACGGCGCGTCCGGCGCGTCCGGCACGACCAGCACCTCCGGCACGTCCGGAGCGTCCGGCACGCCCGGAGCGTCCGGCGCGACCGGCGCGACCGGCGCGACCGAGCGTCTGATCACAGAGGTGCGCGGCGGCGATCCGGGCTACGGCGAGACCGCCAAGATGCTCGCGGAGTCCGCGCTGGCGCTTGCATTCGACGAGGATCTGCCTGAGCGGGGCGGAGGGCAGTGGACGCCGGCGCTCGCGCTCGGGCAGCCGCTGATCGACCGGCTCGTGCGCGCCGGGATCGAGTTCGTGGTCGTCGAGCCCTCCGCGGCCGGCCTCGCAGACGCCGACGTGTAACAAGTTCGGCACATTCCTTGGATTCGCTGGCTTGCGTGCCTACCTTTTGCGCATGCCAGACCGGAGTGCTGTCGACGTTTTCCCCCTCACAGGTGGAAAACGTCGACACAGTGGTCCGGAGCTGGCTCGCGTGGCGGCAAAGCAGCACGGGGTGGTATCGGTCCGGCAGTTGCGCGACCTTGGGTTTACGGCCCGCCAAGTCGAGTGGCTGACTGAGCACGGGCATCTGCATCGCTTGTACCGGGGCGTCTACGCCGTCGGCCACCTCAAGCTCACGCGCGACGGCCGCCTCGCGGCCGCCCTCTTGGCCGCCGGCGATGGCGCCTTCCTCAGCCACCGCACAGCGGCTGCGCTGCAGCGCCTGCGCAATCTCAACCTCAGGCGGATCGACGTTACGGTCGCTGGCGCTGCGGTCCGCCCGCGCCAAGGCATAAGGATTCACCGCACAAGCGAGACTCCGGTCAGGGGCGAGGTCACCGAGCTGAATGGGCTCCGAGTCAGCACCGTCCCGCGCCTACTTGTCGAGCTCGCCGCGACAGAGACGCAAGACGAGCTCGGGCGATTGATCGACGAAGCTGTCCGCAAACGGGCGTTCGACCACGCCAATCTGCGGACAGCCATCGACCGTCACGACAAGCGTCCCGGCATCGGCAAGCTCAGGGCCGCATATGCGGCCTACGTGCCGCGGCCCGACCGCAAGTCCGATCTCGAGCGCGCATTCGACCGTCTGCTCGCCAAACACCCCGAGATCCCGGAGCCGCTCCGCAACGTCTATCTCGGCATCTGGGAGCTTGACCAATACTGGCCCGACCACCACGTCGCGCTTGAGCTCGACGGCCGCCCATACCACCTGGTCGTCCACGACATCGAGCGCGACCGACGCAAGGACGCATACCTGCTCACGCATGGCATCAGACCGCTGCGCGTCACCGACGCGCGCTTCGAAGCCGACCCGATGGGCTCGCTCGACGACCTGAAAAAGCTACTTCAGCTCGGATGAGGTCTTGCCGAGCAGCTGTCGCGCGATCACCAGCTGCTGGATCTGTTGCGTGCCCTCGAAGATGTCGAGGATCTTCGCGTCGCGCGCCCATTTCTCAAGCAGCTCGTCCTCGCCGTAGCCGAGCGTCCCGCACAGCGCGACGCAGCTCAGCGTGACATCGGTTGCGACCCGGGCGGCCTTCGCCTTCGCGATCGATGCGGCGACGGTGTTCGGCATGCGGTTGTCGGCCATCCAAGCTGCCTTCAAAGCGAGCAGTCGGCCCGCCTCCCAGTCCGCCTCAAGCCGGAGGAACTCGGCCACGGCGGCGCTCTGCGCCGCGACCGGGCGGTCGTAGGAGATCTCGACGCCGGCCTCTGCAAGCAGCTCGCGCGTGCGCTCGAGCGCGGCTCGCGCGACGCCGACGGCCATGCCCGCGATCATCGGTCGCGTGTTGTCGAAGGTCTGCATGACGCCGGCGAAGCCCTCGCGCGCGGTCGCGATCTCCGGCGAGCCGAGCAGGTTCTCCTTCGGCACGCGGCAGTTGTCGAGCACGAAGTTGGCCGTGTCCGACGCACGGATCCCGAGCTTGTGCTCGAGCCGGTCGAGCTTCAGTCCGGGGTTGTCGCGCTCGACCACAAAGGACTTGATCGCGCCACGTCCGACCGAGCGGTCGAGCGTCGCCCAGACGACGATCAGGTCGGCGCGGTCACCCGAGGTAACGAAGATCTTCTCGCCGTTGAGCACGTAATCGTCGCCGTCGAGCACCGCCGTCGTGCGGATCGCGGCCGAGTCGGACCCGGCGCCGGGCTCGGTGATCGCCATCGCCGCCCATTTGCCGCCGAACCGCTCCAGTTGCTCGGGTGTCGCGACCGCCCGGATCGCCGCCTGACCGAGCCCCTGGCGCGGCATCGTCAGCATCAGGCCGGTGTCACCCCAGCACATCTCGATCACACCGACGAGACTCGCCAGACTCCGGCCGTTGACATTGCCGTCGGCAGCACGCTTCGCTGCCGACGTCTCCGCAGGTTCGCTGGTGTCGTACCCAGCCTGCGCAGCGTTCGCCTGCGCGATCAGCTCGGCGAGCGTGTCGAGCTCGACCGGGTAGGTGTGCTCGGCGCGGTCGTATTTGCGCGAGATCGGCCGCAGCACGTGTAACGCAGCCATGTGCGCCTGGCCCGCGAGTGTCTCGAGTTTCTCGGGGATTTCGAGGTTGATCATCTTCCGGTCACAGCGCGAGCGCGCCCTCGATCATCCCGGAGGCCCGCAGGTCGCGATACCAGCGCTCGACCGGGTGCTCCTTCGTGTAGCCGTGGCCGCCCAGCAGTTGCACACCGTCGGAGCCGATCTGCATCGCGTGACGCGCGGCCAGCACGCGTGCGAGCGCGGCCTCACGCACGAAGTCACGCCCCGTCTCGGCGAGCGCGGCGGCCCGCTGGGTGACGAGTCGCAGCCCATCGAGCTCGATCGCGATGTTGGCGACCATGAACGCGACCGACTGGCGGGTCGCGATCGGTTCGCCGAACGCGACGCGCTCGTTCACGTACGCGCTCACGTAGTCGAGCACCGCCTGGCATGTGCCGACCGCGAGCGCGCACCAGCCGATGCGGCCGAGCGCCACGAGCTCACGGTAAACCTGAGGGTCAGAGTCACCCAGCAGAGCGCTCGCCGGCAGCGTCACATTCTCGAAGCTGACCCTGCCGGTGGCGGCGGCGCGGACCCCCATCGCCGGCTCGGGCTCGGCGCTCACACCGGCGACGCCGCGCTCCACGAGGAACAGCGCCGGCGCTCCGTCGAGCTCGGCCGCGACGACGAGCAGGTCGGCCCCAGCGGCGCGCGGGACGAGCGCCTTGGCGCCGTCGAGCAGGAAGTCTCCCCCGGTTGTCCGGGTCGCGCGTGTATGCAGCGTGAATGGGTCGAACAGGACTCGCGGCTCCGCGATCGCGATCGCGGCTGCGGGCGGCGCATCGTCCACGAACGCGGGTATGTGGGCAGCCTGCTGGTCGGCGTCCCCCCATAGCCCCAGCACGGTGGCGACACCGGCGGGTGCCAGGCACGCGAGTGCGACGCCCATGTCCCCCTCGGCGAGCGCCTCGGCGATCAGCGCTGCGGTCACAGTCGCTCGATGCTCCAGCACGCCGCCGAGCGGCTCGGGCACGCCTGTCGTCGTCAGACCGAGCTCGGCGGCGGTCGCCAGCAACTCGGGTGGCGTCTGGCACGCGGTGTCGGCGGCGAGGGCTGCCGGCCGGACCCGGTTCAGTGCGAAATCGTGAACCGCATCGACCAGCATCCGCTGTTCATCGGTCGGAGTGAGGTCGAACGCCGCGCCGGGCACGGCGGCCGTCTGTCGGGACGGCCCCGAAAGGTGTATCTCGGCGGACATACGCCGAGATTATGTTGTTCTTACTCCGCGCACGTCATGCTCGCTTCACAAATGCGCGTATTGGTGGTCGAAGATGAGCGCCGGTTGGCGGACGCGATCGCTCGCGGCCTCCGGCGTGAGGGCATGGCTGTCGACCTTGCCGGAGACGGCTCGGACGCGCTCGTAAAGTCGCGCGTCGTTCGCTATGACGTACTCGTACTGGACCGCGATCTTCCCGAGGTCCACGGCGACGAGGTATGCCGGGTCGTCCGCGCCGAGCGTCCTGAGACGGCGATCATCATGCTGACCGCCGCCGGCGAGCTCGAGGACCTGGTCGACGGGCTATCGATGGGCGCCGATGACTACCTCGCCAAGCCGTTTCGCTTCGCGGAGCTCGTCGCGCGCATTCGCGCGCTCAACCGCCGCACCACACCCAGCCGGCCGCCGGTGCTCGAGCACGCCGACCTGGCGCTCGATCCGGCGCGGCGCAGCGTCACGCGCGCGGGCAAGCCGATCGATCTGGCTCGCAAGGAACTCGCGGTGCTCGAGGCGCTGATGGCTGCCGACGGCGCCACCGTCTCGTCGGAGGAACTGCTCGAACGTGTTTGGGACGAGCACACGGATCCGTTCACTAATGTCGTGCGCATGACGATCATGACGCTGCGCCGCAAACTCGGCGACCCGCCGGTCGTCGAGACGGTGATCGGCGTGGGTTACCGGATGGCTTGAGCTTCCCATGAGGCTGCGCACCCGCACGATTCGGCTGCGCCTGACGTTGATCTACGGCGGCGTCTTTCTCGTGAGCGCGGCCGCGCTATTGACGCTGGGCTACCTGCTCGTCCGCCACAACCTGGACCGCCATCACAGCTTCCGCGACGAGATCCACGGACTCGGGGCGGCTGTCTACCACTCGCTGTTCGGCAGGCCGCTGGCAGCCAACGGCTCGCGGCGGGCCTTCCTGGCCGGTTACCACCAGGCCACGTCCGCCGCGCTGGACAAGCTGCTGCTCGAGTACATCGGCGCATTGGTCGTAATGACGGGCGCGTCCGTCGCCCTGGGCTGGTGGATGGCAGGCCGTGCGCTCGCTCCGCTGCGGGCGATCGCCGCGACCGCACGGCGCGTCTCCGGTCAGAATCTCGGTGAGCGGATCGCTTTGCAGGGGCCTGAGGACGAGCTCAAGGAGCTTGCCGACACGTTCGACGGCATGCTGGCGCGGCTCGACGCGGCGTTCGCAAGCCAGCGCCACTTCGTTGCCAACGCCTCACACGAACTACGCACGCCGCTGGCGATCATGCGCACCGAAGTCGACGTGGCCCTCGCCGACCCTGACGCCAACGTGCGGGATCTGCGCGCAATGGGTGAGGCCGTGCGCGAGACGATCGACCGCAGCGAGTCGCTGATCGCCGCGCTGCTGTTCCTCGCGCGCAGCGAGGGCGTTCTCGGCCGTGAGGAGCCAGTCGACCTGGCGGAGCTGGCGGCGGGCTGCATCACCGACCTGCACCGTCGCGCCGAGGCGGCCGAGATCGCGATCGCGACCGATCTGCAGCCGGCCGTAGCGCGCGGCGACGCGTCCCTGCTCGAGCGGATGCTGGCGAACCTGGTGGAGAACGGCATCCGTCACAACCAGCCCGGCGGTGCGCTGAGCGTTGCCACCTCGACCTCAGGCGGTATGGCGGAGGTGCTGGTTCGCAATGGCGGCGCTGTGATCGACCCCGAGCAGGTGCAGGCGCTTACCGAGCCGTTCCGGCGCCTGAGTCGCGCTTCGGGTGGATTCGGGCTTGGCCTTTCGATCGTGCGCTCGGTCGCCGAGGTGCACGGTGGCACGGTCGAACTCGCCGCTCCAGCCGAAGGCGGCCTGGAGGTGCGTGTACGCGTCCCGTCGGCGCGTGAGGAGGCCGGTTTGGGCATCGACCGCAGACGCCGACTGCACGCCACCCGCCACTAGCGCCGCAGCTCTTACGAAGAGCTGACACGACGCGCCATGGCGTCTTGGCCAAAACTGCGCATTTCCAGGGAGTTAGCGTTGCTGCCGCCGCCCGAGTGCTCAGACGCAACTCTTACATTACTCGCTGTTTTCTTTACGAATCTGTCCGTAGATTCGTCGGTATGAATCTGAATCGGAGTCGGCGGTCTGTGCGGCCGTGGTACGTCATTCTGCTCGCGGTGGTGGCGGCCGCGGTCATCGTCATCGGCATCACGGAGCTCGGCACCCCGACAAGCTCGGCGCGAACCTCAAAGGAGACCGTGGCGGCGGCGAACGGCGTCGTCCAGACCACCGTGTCGGGGAGCGGCAATGTCGAGCCCGGGGTCGATCAGGCAGTCAACTTCGAGACCGGCGGCACGTTGCAGAGCGTGAACGTCACGGTCGGTCAACACGTCAAGCAGGGGCAGCTGATCGCATCGCTGGATCCTTCGACGGCCGAGCTGACGCTCGAGGAGGCGCAAACAAGCCTGACCGCTGCTGAGGATCAGCTCACGGCGGACGAGGACGGCGTCTCCTCGAGCAGCTCGTCATCTGGCGGCTCGTCCTCCGGTGATGCGTCCGCGGCATCGGCCAGCGCGTCGGCAGCGTCAGCGACCACGGCATCGGTCGCGTCGGTTGCGAAGCCGAAGGATGACGCCGTGACGGCATCGCTCGCGTCGGTCAGCAAGCCAAACGACAGCACGACCGACACCTCGACGACGACCACGCCCACGAGCTCCGCCACCACAACCACGACGACTCCGACGACGACGACTCCCACGTCCACCAGCACCACTCCGGAGCGGACGACGACCACGCCCAAGCGGACGACGACCACGCCCAAGCGGACGGCGACCACTCCGAGGCGGACCACGACCACGCCCAAGCGGACCACGACCACTCCGAGGCGGACGACGACCAGCACCTCCAAGGCCTCTACCTCGAAGAGGAGTGGTACCTCGACCGGACGAAACAGCGCGAACGGCACCAACACGGCGACCACGGCCACGCAGACCAAGACGACCTCAGCCGTCCAGATCGCCCAGGCGACCGAACAGGTCGAGGCCGCCCAGGAGACCGTCAAGAGCGACCAGACGGCGGTCGACAACACGAAGCTATACGCGCCGGTGAGTGGCACGATCGCCTCGCTGTCGAGCGACACGATCGGTCAGACCGTGTCATCGGGCGGCTCATCGGGCTCAGGCTCGAGCTCGGCGGCTGCCAGCGCGGCAAGCTCGTCAAGCTCCGGCTCATCCGGCTCCTCCGGCGCGTCGGACTCCAGCTCCGGCTTCGCCGAGATCATCGACAGCAAGACGATGACGATGACCGTCTCGCTAAGCGAGTCGGACATCTCGAGCGTGAAGGTCGGCCAGGTCGCGACCGTCTCGATCACGGCGCTGAGCGGTGTCGAGCTTGGCGGCCACGTGACCGCCATCTCACCGCTCGGGACCGACTCGAGCGGCGTCGTGACCTACGACGCCACGCTCACGATCGACCAGACCAACTCGAAGGTGTTGCCGGGCATGAGCGCAACCGCCACGATCGTCACGCAGCAGGCGCAGGGCGTCACCGTCCCCAACCAGGCGATCACCGGCAGTGGCACGAACGGCACTGTCGAGCTGATCAAGGACGGCAAGGCGACGCCGCAGACGGTCGTCGTCGGCCTCCGTGGCAGCTCGCGCTCGGAGATAGTCAGCGGCCTGAAGGCCGGCCAGCTGGTGCAGATCACGATCACGCTGCCGGCGCTCGGCACGAGCACCTCTTCGTCGAGCAGCAGCTCGTCGACGCTCGGTGGGACAAGCGGCTTTGGTGGCAGAGGCTTCGGCGGCGGGGGCGGTGGCCTGAGAGCGTTCTTCGGAGGCGGGGGAGCGCCGTGATCGCCGGCAGGTCACGCGGGCCGGTGATACAGGTCCGAGATGTCCGCAAGACCTACAACCTCGGGGACATCTCGGTGCACGCGCTGCGCGGGATCAGTGTCGAGATCGAACACGGCGAGTACGTCGCGATCATGGGTCCGTCCGGCAGCGGCAAGAGCACGCTGATGCACATCCTCGGTTGTCTCGACACCCCCACCCACGGCAACTACCGGCTGAACGGTGTCGATATCCGCGGCGTCGACGAGGATGACCTGTCGGATCTGCGCAACCGCTACATCGGTTTCGTCTTCCAGTCGTTCAACCTGGTCCCCCGTACCCGTACGCTCGCCAATGTCGCGCTGCCGCTGCAGTACGCCGGCCTGTCAAGGGCTGAGCGCAATGAGCGAGCGATGCGTGCGCTGGACTGGGTGGGCCTGACAGACCGGGCCGACCATCTGCCTTCCGAGCTGTCCGGCGGTCAGCAGCAGCGCGCCGCCGTCGCGCGCGCGCTGGTGATGAACCCGGCGCTGATCCTGGCCGACGAGCCGACCGGCAACCTCGATACGCATTCGACGGCCGAGGTGCTTGATGTCTTCGAGGACCTCAATCGGCAGGGGCGGACGATCGTGCTGATCACGCACGAGGCAGACGTCGCCGCGCATGCCCGGCGCGTGATCAGGCTGCGTGACGGCCGGATCGTGGCCGACCAGCGCACCGACGAGCTTGAGAGCCGCGGGGTAGTGGCATGAGCGAAGCGCTGACGGTCGCGCTGACCGGGCTGGGTGCAAACAAGCTGCGCTCCGGGCTGACGATCCTCGGACTGATGATCGGCGTCGGCTCCGTGATCGTGCTGATCGCGGTGGGCACCGGTTCCTCGTCCGCGGTGGAATCGCAGATCGACGCGCTCGGCTCGAACACGCTGACGGTCACGGCCGCGCCCACGGTCGGCGGTCTGTTCGGCGGTGGTTCGGGTTCGGGGCTTACGCTGGCCGACGCAGACGCGCTCAACAACCGCTTCGAGGCGCCCGATGTAAAGAGCGTCGCGCCGGTGGTCAGCACCAGCGCAACACTCACGTATGGCTCGTCGACGTACGAGCCATCCACGTTTGTGGGCACGACCCCGAGCTACGAGCAGGCGCGTGACTACACGATCGCCGAGGGCCGATGGTTCACCAAGGCCGAAGACAAGGACCACAGTCACGTGCTCGTGGTCGGGCCGACCGTTGTGACCGAGCTGTTCGGGGGCGCTGACCCGGTCGGCGACACCGTGCAGATCAGCGGCACGGACTTTCAGGTGATCGGCGTCACGGCCTCCAAGGGGTCGAATGGCTCGACGGACCTCGACGACATCGCGGCCGCGCCGCTGACGGCGGTACAGGACGTGCTGACTGGCTACGGAAGCATCGATCAGATCCTCGTGCAGGCCAAGTCGCGCGATGCGCTGAACGCGGCGCAGACCGAGGTGACCGACATCCTCAACCAGGTCGACCCGCCCAGCTCGAGTTCCGGCGGTCAGAGCAACTTCGAGGTCATCAACCAGAGCTCGATCCTGCAGGCCTCGAACTCAAGCAGCAAGGTGTTCACGACGCTGCTGGCCGAGGTCGCAGCGATCTCGCTGCTCGTCGCCGGCATCGGCGTCATGAACATCATGCTCGTGTCGGTCACCGAACGGACACGCGAGATCGGGATCCGCAAGGCCGTCGGCGCGCGTCGCAGCGACATCCTCAGACAATTCCTGGTCGAAGCCGTGCTCCTGTCGGTGTTCGGCGGTGCCGCGGGCGTCGCCGCCGGATTGATCGGGAGCCAATTCAAGATCGCGGGCGTCCAGCCGGTTGTCGCGCCCTACTCGATCGGCCTGGCGTTCGGCGCCTCCGTGCTGATCGGCCTGTTCTTCGGCACCTACCCAGCCTGGCGTGCGGCCGCGATGCGACCGATCGACGCTCTCCGCTTCGAATGACGAAAGAGTTCACATGACCGAATCTGTGGTTCCCGACGGCGATCTCGATGGCGACTTCGAGGACGAGTTCGAGGACGAGCTCCCCGCGCGCCGGCGCGTCAAGTTCCTGACACCGTGGACGGCGGCACTGATCGCGCTGATTATCGGCGGGGTCGGCTTCTACGTCGGCGTGCGGGTCGAGAAGTCGAAGACCACCACCAGCAGCACCAGCGGGGCGTCGGCGTTCGCGCGGGCGTTCTCCTCGACCGGTGGCGCAACCGGCAAGACCGGCGCAGCCGGCAGGACCGGCGCGTCGAGCTTCGCTTCACGCTTTGGTGGCGCCGGCGGGTTCCCCGGGGCGGCGGGCGGCGCCGGTGCCACGATCGGATCGATCTCGAGCGTCAACGGCAACACGATCTACGTGACCACGACCTCGGGCAACACTGTGAAGGTGAAGCTCTCGGGCGCGACCACGATCACCAAGAGCGCAACCGTCTCCAGGCACAAGCTGTTCCCGGGCGACGAGGTAGTAATCGCGGGCGCCCAGGGTTCGAAGGGCACGGTCGCCGCGACCTCCATCACGGACTCCGGCACCCGCAGCACAAGCACGAGTTCAACCGCGTCCACGGGCACCGGCTCGGGCACCAGCGCTGCGTCGGCAATCAAATCGCTCTTCGGCGGCGGCTGAGAGGCCCGTCGCCCGCGACATGACTTGGATCACGAAAGGACCGACTGACACATGAAGTTGAGAAACGGAGCTCCCCGCGGCGCGGTCGCGATGCTCGTGGCAGTGACGGCTGCGCTCGGCGTCGCCGCGTGCGGCTCGAGCAACAACACGAGTAAGAAAACCACGAGCACGAACGCAAGCGCCACGACGACCACCGGCGCCAGCCGGGCCGCGTTCACCGCGTGTCTCAAGCAGCATGGCGTGACGCTGCCGAAGGGCCGGACCGGCGGCTTTGGGCCGGGCGGCTTCGGAAGCGGTACCGGCACAAACGCGGCGCCGCCGACCGGCACCACGTCGCACCGCCGCTTCCCCGGCGGCGGTTTCTTCGGCGGGGGCGCAGCGGGCCGCGGATTCGCCGGCGGCAACTCGAAGTTCGCCAAGGCACTCAGGGCCTGCGGCTCGAAGCTCGGCTCAGGCGCCGGCTTCTTCGGTCGTGGCCGGTTCCCCGGCGCCGGCGCGGCCGGCCAGCGGACCGGCCGGTTCCACTTCGCGGCGACGGCGCTGAAGGCGTTCGTGACCTGCGTGCGCAAGAACGGCTACGCGGCGATGCCTGAACCCAACGCATCGGGCAGGTTCCCGCTCAGCGTCGAGAAGAACGCCAAGTTCCAGGCGGCCAGCCGGAAGTGCGTGAGCATCCTGCAATCGGGTATTCATGCCCCGGGGCAGTCCACCACATCGACCAGCTCCTCGGCGGCCAGCGCCTGACGCAGCAGCGCCTGACGCAGCAGCGCCTGACGCAGCAGCGCCTGACGCACCGCCGTGCCTGCCCATGCGGGGGCGCGCGCTGACCGGCGCGCGCCCACCGCGCCACTTGGCCGGCCACGGTGGGCGCAGACCGCCGCTAGTGGCGAGATGATCCGGGTTTTCTGGGTTTTGAGGCCGCCGGTTCTTATGAACCTCTGCGATAGCCACGACACGATGGGATGCATGGGTAGGAACCCAATCAACAGTTTCGACAGGAGAGCTTGAGAGTCATGACCCGCCTCATGAAAAGCATGCCGGTGATCGCCGGTGCGGTCGCGGGAGCGATCGTCGCGCTGCTGATTGCGAGCGGCGGCACGACCAAGACGGTGACCGACACGATCGTCTCCCCGACCTCTGCGGCGGTCCCGGCCTCGACCAGCAAGACCACCGGTGGGCTCACCGTCAACCAGATCTACAAGAAGGACAGCCCGGGTGTTGTCGACATCACCACCACCTCGGTGCAGCAGGGCAGCAGCAACGGCTTCTTCAGCCAGCCCTCACAGACGACCGAGAGCGAGGGCGCGGGTGTCGTCTTCGACAAGCAGGGCGACATCGTCACCGACGAGCACGTCGTCGCAGGCGCATCGACGGTGCGGGTTCACTTCCAGGACGGCGTCTCGAAGCCAGCCACGGTCCTGGGCACGGACGCGTCGACCGACATGGCCGTGATCAAGGTCAACGTGAACGCGTCCGAGTTGCACCCGATCCCGTTCGCGAACTCCAACGGGGCACAGGTCGGAGATCCGGTCGTAGCGATCGGCAGCCCGTTCGGTCTGCCCGGCACGACCACGGCCGGCATCGTGAGTGCCGTCGGGCGCAGCATCACGGCGCCCAACAACTACACGATCCCCGGCGCGATCCAGACCGATGCGGCCATCAACCCTGGCAACTCGGGCGGCCCGCTGCTGGACGCCAACGGTGATGTGCTCGGCCTCAACGACCAGATCCAGACCAATTCCGGTGACAGCGCCGGCGTCGGCTTTGCGACCCCGTCGAACACCGACGTGCAGGTCGCGAACACGATCATCAGTGGCAAGACGGTCGAGCATCCCTACGTGGGCGTCTGCCTGAACGACTCGACCGGCGGAGGCGCCGAGATCGTGCAACGCAACGGCACCTGCGCGACCGGGCCCGTGGTACCCGGCTCGCCTGCCGCCAAGGCGGGCCTCCAGCCGGGTGACACGATCACCAAGATCAACGGCCGCACGATCGCCAACAGCGACGGCTTCATCTCGGCAATCAGCACGTACAAGCCCGGCGACACGATCACGCTGACGGTGCGCGAGCCCGACCGCAAGATCGAGTCGGTCAAGGTCACGCTGGGCAATCGCCCGGCCACGGCCCCGACCGCCGGCTGAGCGCCGATTGGTTGGTCGGGCCCCGAGTACGCCGGGGCTCGACCACCGCTCGGCCTGCCGAGCCAAGTGTCTTGCTGCTAGCCCAGAGTCTGTGCGGCGGCTGCGCTGGCCAGTGTGCGGTCGCGCAGCTCGCGGTGAGCTGAGCGCGTGCGGCCGGTGCGTCGATGCCAGGTGCCGTCGGCGCTGAGCGTCCACGCGTTCGTGTCGTCGGCGAAGCAGCGGTCCAGCGTGTCGTCGAGCTCGGCCTGAAGCTCCGGCTTCTCGATCGGGACCATCAGCTCGACGCGGCTGTCGAGGTTGCGCGGCATCAGGTCAGCGGAGCCGATGTACATCGCCCGCTCGTCCCCGTATTCGAACGCGAAGATGCGCGAGTGCTCGAGGAATCGCCCGACCAGCGAGACCACGTTGATCGTCTCGCTGACCCCGGGAACGCCGGGGGTCAGGCAGCAGATTCCGCGCACGTTGAGGTCGATCGGCACCCCCGCCTGGGATGCGCGGTAGAGCGCCTCGATACAGCCCTGGTCCACGAGCGAGTTCATCTTCAGACGGATGCGTGCATGCTTGCCCTCAGCCCGCGCAACGGCCGTGCGCTCGATCAGCTCGAGCAGCGGCTCGCGCATCGCGTCTGGCGCGACCAGCACCTTGCGCTCACGACGCGGGTGCGCGTATCCGGTCAGCGCGTTGAACAGGTTGGCCACCTCCTGTCCGATCTCGCGGTTGGTCGTGAACAGGCCGAAGTCCTCATACAGCCTGGCGTTCTTGGCGTGGAAGTTGCCGGTTCCGATCATCACGTAGTGACGGACCTCGTTGTGTTCGCGGCGGACGATGAGGATCGTCTTGGCGTGTGTCTTCAGGCCGGGAATGCCGTGCACGACGTGGGCGCCGGCCTCCTCGAGCTCGCGCGACCGCCGGATGTTCTGGCGCTCGTCGAAGCGGGCTGTCAGCTCCACCATGCAGACCGCCTGCTTGCCGTTCTCAGCAGCGGTGATCAGGGCCGGCACCAGCGCCGAATCATCCGAGGTGCGGTACACCGTGATCTTGATCGCCAGCACGTTCGGGTCCACGGCCGCCTGCAGCACGAGCCGCTCGACGCTGGTCGTGAACGACTGGTACGGGTAGTGGACGAGGAACTCTCCCTCGCGCATCTGGGCGAAGATGTCCGGTTCGTCGCCCGTGTCCTCGGGCCGCGGGCGCAGTGCCGGATGGGTGAGCGGCGTCCACTGACTCTGGCGCAGGTCGGAGTGACCCTCGATGCCGACGATCTGCCAAAGGTCCGAGAGGTCGAGCATGCCAGCTTGGTCGTAGACCTGATTGTCGGCCAACTCGAGCCAGTCGATCAGACGTTCGCGCATCCCGGGCTCGATGTCGGCCGCGACCTCGAGCCTGATCACCTCCCCGAAGCGCCGGCGCCGGAGCTCGTCCTCGACGGCCGCGAGCAGGTCGTCGGCCTCGTCTGAGACGTCGAAGTCCGCGTCACGCGTGACCCGGAAGAGGGTGTGGGAGACGACCTCCATGCCGGGGAAGAGTGTGTCGAGATGGCGGGCGATGATGTCCTCGAGCGGCACGAACGTCTCGCTGGAGATCTCGACGAACCGCGGCAGCACCTCCTTCGGCACCTTGACGCGCGCGTACAGCTCGGTGTCGACAACCGGGTCGTGGAGGTGCACGAGCAGGCTCAACGACAGGTTCGAGATGTACGGGAAGGGCCGCCCGGGGCCGATCGCCAGTGGCGTCAGCACCGGGAAGATGTGCTCGCGGAAATGCTGCTCGAGTTGCTCTGCGCTCGCACCCGATTCCTCGCAGGAGACGATGCGGATCTCCTGCTCGGCGAGCGCCGGCCTGATCACGTCCGTGAACTCGCGGGCCTGCCGCGCGTCGAGCGCGCGCACCTTGGTTGCGAGCTGGTCCATCAGCCGCGTGGGCGAGAGCCCGTCGGCGGCGCGCTTGTCGACGCGCGCCTCGATCTGGCCGTGTACACCGGCGACGCGCACCATGAAGAACTCGTCGAGGTTGGTGGTGTAGATCGCGAGGAACTTGAGGCGCTCCATCAGCGGCTGGCTGGCGTCCTCGGCGAGCTCGAGCACGCGCTCGTTGAAGTCGAGCCAGGAGAGCTCGCGGTTGATGTAGAGCGTGCGGTCGCCGAGGTCCGGCACCACACCGTCTCCGCGCACCTCGACGTCGAGCACCGACTCGCTCATGCCGCAGCCTCGGCCGACTCCGCGATCACGCTGATCTCGCCCGGTGTCATCAACACCACCAACTCGCCGCCGTCGACACCGGCGATGCCGGCCTTGCGCAGATGCACACGCGCGCCCGTGAGGTCACGCAGAACGCTGGAGATCGCGGGGTTGTGGCCGACGAGCAGGACGTCGCCGGCGCCGTGAGCGAGCCGCTCGGGCTCATAGCTGAAGCCCGCGAGCGCCGGCTCGTGGACGACCTCTACACCGAGCGGCCCACAGACCAGCTCGGCGGTTTCCAGCGCCCGGCGTTTCGGGCTCGACAGGCACACGTCGAGGCGCACACCGAGTCGTGCCAGTGCCACGCCCGTTGCTCGCGCATCCCGCATTCCGCGCGCGGTCAGTGGGCGTGCCTCGTCGGGCCGTCCGTCCGCTGCCTCCGCATGGCGCAACAGCCACAGCATCCAACAAGAGTACGCCGCTTTCAGCCGATCACGAGCGGCCGGTGGAAGGTCCGCTCAAAGGCCTCATCGTCGCCGTAGCGCTCGACGCTCCAGCGGGGCAGCGTGAGGTCGCCCTCCGCCAAGAGGTGCAGCGCGACGCCGTCGCCATTGGTCTGCAGCCGAGCCTCGTTGACCGACTGGTCGCGGCCGCGCTCGAGGTGCTCGGCCAGCCGCAGGATCATCGCGCAGCGCTCGAGCATCTCCTCGTCGCCGGGGCGGCCGAGCTTCGCCCACTCGCCGAGCTTCGGCACGCCCTTGCGGTGGTAGCGCGTCATCTGCGCGATCAGCGCTCGCTCACGCGGATCGAAGCCGGGCAGCTCGGCGCTGACGATCAGGTAGCGGGAATGCTTGTGATGGTCGCCATAGGAGATCGTCATGCCGACGTCGTGCAGCATCGACGCCGCCCACAGCAGCTCGTGCTCACCCGGCTGCGGCGTGATCATTCCCGCCTGGGCGAGCGAGTCGTGCATCTGCAGCGCCAGCCGCGCGACGTGCTCGGTGTGGGGGAGATCGGACTCGTACTGGACCGCGAGGTTGCGTACCGCGGCCTCACGCACGTTCGGAAACAGCGGATGCTCCTCGCCGAGGATCGTCCGCGCCAGGAAGATGCCGTCGCGCAGACCGGCCTCGGTGGCCTCGAGTCCGGCGAAGCCGCCGATCTCAACGACCGTCTGCAGCGTCACGGCGGCCGCCAGGATGATGTCGCCGCGCCCCGGCTTGATGCCCGGCACATTGCGCCGCGCGTCGACCGGCAGCTCCGCGAGCGCCGTCACGAGCTCGTCGAGCGCGCCTGCGCTCAGCATGAAGCCCTGCACGCCGATGTCGATGCCGCCGGCCGCTCCGAACTCGGCGCGCTGCGCGGCTGCGGCCAGGTTCCGTACCGCGCCGCCGGTGCCCACCAGGCGGCCGCCGTGGCCCGTCAGCCAGCCGGCCGCGGCGATCTGCCTCGCGACGTGGTCACGCAGGCGCTGCAGATCCTTGCGGCGTGCCGGGCGCTCGGGATCGCCGTCGGCGAGGAACGACTCGGTCATGCGCACGGCGCCGACCGGGAACGAAGCAGAGGCGGCCTCGCGCCGCTCCTCGACATGGATCAGCTGCATGCTGCCGCCGCCGATGTCCGTCACGACCCCTTCCGTGAGCGTGGTGCTGTTGAGGGCGGCCACATAGCCGTAATGCGCCTCGGCTTCTGTGGAGAGAACCTCCACGTCATAGCCGCTGGCGTCCCGAACCTGGCACAGGAACGCGTCGCGGTTACTCGCGTCGCGGATCGCGCTGGTCGCAAAGACGTGGACGTCCTCGGTCCCCAGGCCGCTGGCGCGGCAGAACCGCGCGAAGATTCCGAGCGTCTCGAGGCCGCGTGCCATCGCGGCATCGCTCAGCATGCCGGTCGCGGCCATGCCCTCACCGATCCGGACCGACTCGTAGAGCTCGTCGGTGCGTTTCCACCACTGCGTCGGCGGATCGGCGTCGTAGCTGTAGACGACGAGTCGCCAGGAGTTCGACCCAAGGTCGACGACGGCGACATGGCGTGGCGCTCGGCCCGCGAGAGCGGTCGCCCGCGTCGTCCTCCAGCTCATGCGGTCATGATCCGCCCTCGCCCGGACGCCTGGCGGGTTCCGGCCGCCAGACGGCCGCCCGTGGCGAGCCGCTCGCGCAGTGTCGCGCGCCGGCAGAGCCAGCGGATCGCGTCGGCCAGCGCGGCCGCGTCGTCCGGAACAAGGAAGCCACTGCGGCCGTTCTCGATCAGCGTCGCGGCGTCGCCACCATCAACTGCCAACACCGGTAGGCCGCCCCGCTGGGCGGCCATGATCGTCTGCGCGGTGTCGGGCGCGGTTGTGGGACACACGAGCAGATCGGCGTGGGCGGTCAGCTGATCGAGCTGCGCGTCACCAAGCGCGTCGAGGAACGTGGCGGCCCGGCCGAGCCGACGCTCGAGGCATGCGCGCTCGTCGCCGTCGCCTGAGACCAGCAGGTGTAGACGGTGGTCGTGATCACGGGCGGCCATGAACGCCTCGGCCAACGCGTGCACGTGATGTCGCGCGTCGAGCGGGCCGACGTAGATCACGTTGATGGGGGCGAGCGCACTCTCGCCGCTTGCTTGAAGGTGCATGGAGCGAGCATGGCTCGCGCGCGCCCGGGAGTCGTGACGAGTCCGGGAAGCGGCGGTGAAGAACGTGTGAACCTGTCTGGGCCGGCCAGCGGGCCGGCCGAAAACAAACCCGCTAGGTCGTGGCCGCTTCGCCGCGCAGGAACCGGGTCGCGGTCAGCACCACGAGGATCGTCATCAGGACCGCGCTGCCCACGCACCACTCGCAGATCTCCTTGAGCGTGAAGAGCTCGCGGTAGGTCAGGTACATGCTGAAGCCAAATCCGATCAACGCGACGCAGAACCCGGCCGCCCGCCCAAGCTCGCCCTTGACCCACAGCGACCCGAGAATCGACAGGTAGCCGATCAGACCCAACATCGCGACCGGGATCCCGGCCACCCGCGAGTAGACCGACGACTGGACCTGTTCGCAGGTCGATTGGCCGTGGCTCCCGCCGATGCACGCGAGCGCGCCGAGGCCGTGGTAGTGGAGGTAGGTCAGGTAAGCGGCCTCGAGCGTGCCGACCACGGCGATCAGGAAGGTCGCTCTGGTAAGGCCGCTTCTATCTGCAAACTTGATCGGCAGGCTCATGCGGCCAGGGATCGTCAGCCAGATATCGGCTAGCTCACCGAGTTGATGGCGGTTACGTACGTGCTGTACCCGCCCTGGGGCAGACCGACGATCGGGTTGTACGAGCCGCGAGGACCACTGATCACGACCGTCGGGGTTGAGCCCTGGCCGCCGTCGACGGCGTTGCCCTGCTGGTTCTCGGTGCTGACCTGCTGCTTGAGGCTTGCGAGCTTGCGGTCGGTCATCCACTTCTTGAAGTTCAGGCCGGGGATCTGCTTGGCGATTCCTTGGAGGTAGCTCTCCGTGACGTAGTTGGTGTCCTCCTGCCCCTGCTGGTTGTACATCAGCTCGATGTAGTACCACGCCTTGCCCTGAAGGCCGGCGGCGTAGGCGGCGACCTGCTGCTGCTCAAACGCGTTCTGGTCGGGGTTGCCCCCTGAGGCCGTCTCGAGCGACTTGTAGACGAGTTTCGCCTTGCCCGTCTTGACGTACGTCTTGATGAGATCGTCCTCCCAACCTGAGCCTGCCTCGTGCTCCGGGTTGGTGAAGCTGGTGGGTGTGGCGAGCACGTCGCAGACGGAGCACTCGAGGTCTCCGTACTCGGTGATGGTCACCTTGGCTTTCGGATTTCCGAGCGTGTTGTTCGACTCGGGGATTCCCGCCAGCAAGGTGTTGACGTGCTTTACCGCCGCCTTGGCGGTAGCACTTTCGGGCTTGATCCCGTTGCCTCCACCGCTGGTGGAGACCACGATCGCGACCACGATCACGATCACAGCGATCGCGATCGCGCCACCGAACATCTGGAAGCGGCGAGTGCGCTGCGCCTTCGCCGCCGCATCCTGTTCCTGCGCGAGCCGGGCTGCGCGTGCCTGCTCTTTTTGCTCCTTACGGGACGCCATGGGCGGGCACAATAGCGAGTGCTCGTAAGAGGTTCGTCAGAAGACCGGTCCCCTGAGTCCGAGCAATGGTCTCGCGGGCTAACCCCGAGCCGACCGGATTTGTGCAGTTTGCATGTAAAGATCCTGTAACCGAGGACATCTGACGTGCGCGCCCGCGGTCTCAGCCCTCTATGCTGGCGCCATGTCGCCTGAAGCGAGCGACGCGCTGACCGCTACCGCCGGCAGTCCGGCCAGCCAGCGCGCACACAGCCGGCTTCGCCTCGCCGTCGTCGACCGTGACCCTGGCTTCATGCAGGTGCTGGCCAACCGGCTGGATTCGCTCGGTTGGGATCTGCGCGCTCTCTCGAGCGCTGTCACGGTCGACGCGCTTGTCGGGATGCGGCTCAACGCGCTGGTGGTTGACCTCTCGGTGCTGGGCCCGGGCAGCTGGGAGTACCTCGAGCGCGTGTGCGCGCGTCTGCCCGGACTCGCGGTGATCGTCTGCACGGGTCCGTCCTCGGTTGCGCAACGAGTACGTGGCCTGCGTCTCGGCGCCGACGCCTGGATCACCAAGCCGTGCCATGCGGAGGAATTGATCTGCGTGATCGAAGCAGCGATCCGGCGCCACCGCCGCAACGAGATGCCGCAGATGGAGGACGCGATCAGCGTCGGTCAGATCACGATTCGCCCGGATCTCTACCAGGCTTACTCGGGCGACGCGAGCCTCGAGCTGACAGCGCGCGAGTTCGAGATCCTGCAGCTGCTCACGCAGTCCGACCGCGTCCTGCGTCGCGAGGAGATCTACGAGCGCGTCTGGGGCTACGCGATGGCGCACGGCGACCGCTCGGTCGACGTGTTCGTGCGCAAGCTCCGCCAGAAGCTGCGGATGGCGTCGCCGGACTGGAGCTACATCCACACGCACTTCGGCGTCGGCTACCGCTTCGCCCCCGAGATGGATGGAGGCGAGCAGCAGCTGGTGAGCCCTGGTGTGAGTGAAGACGGTCGCGAGAGCGACCGCACGCCCGCACTCGTCGCCTGACGCCGGTACACGGCCCGTCCGACGTCGGCGCGTGCCTGACGGTTGAACGCAGCTGCGCGCCAAGATCACAGTCTGTTCACATGTGATTCACGCTTCGGTAACGCGGAAGCGGCCGTGGCCCCGCAGCATCAGGGCATGTCCGTGACATCGGAGCGGCCCGAACTGCTGACCGTGGGGCCGTTGGAGATCGCGCCGGACGAACACCTCGCGCGCGCCGACGGGCACGCGCTGACGCTGTCGATCCGCGAACTGCGGCTACTGACCGAGCTGGCGCGACGGGAAGATCGGATCGTCTCGCGTGAGGAGCTGTTCGAGCTCGTGTGGGGACGGGCCATGCGGCCCGGCGACCGCTCCGTGGACGTGTACGTACGGAAGCTGCGCGTCAAGCTCGACAGGGCTCTACCGGGGTGGTGCTTCATCCACACGCACTTCGGATTCGGGTACCGACTGGCGGCCGAGGTCAAACGGCCGGTGGCATGATGGCTGCTCCACTCCAGACGAAGGGATCGCACGAGGGCGATGACGGACGCCGACAGAGCACCAGCGGGCCGCACCGGGACAGAGCACCGCACCTGGTTTCGCGACGAGCTGAAGCGGCTCGAGGATCAGGTCCTGGGCGGCCTGGACCTCGTCGTCTCGCAGCTTGACCGCGCGATCGAGGCGATCAACTACCAGGACGTCGAGCTGGCCGCGATGGTGGCCGCCGACGATCGTCGCATCGACGGGCGCTACATCGAGGTGCACCAGGGGGTGCTGTCGCTGCTCGGACGTCAGGCGCTGTTCCTTGACGACCTGCGGCTGGCGGCAGCGCTGCTGCACACCATCCGCTGCATCGAACGGATGGGGGATCAGTGCGCCAACATGGCCAAGCTGGTCCCGCTCTCCGGATACGAGGCGCCCAAGGATCCGCAGATCCTGGAGATGATCGAGCGCATGGGCGTCTCGGTGCGTCAGGAGATCCTGCAGGCGCGCGACGCCTTCCAGACACGGCATGTGTCGTTAGCGCGCGACCTCGTCCGCCAGGACGTCGAGGTCAACCGCCTTAATCGCGACATCTTCCAGCGTGCGGTCGACGCCGGCGATGACCCCGAGGTGCGCGAATGGGCGATGTTCATGGTGCTGGTGGCACGCTGCCTCGAGCGAATCGGCGACAACACGGTCGATATCGCCGAGCAGACGGTGTTCGTCGTGACCGGGCTGTATCGCGAGCTGGACGAATCCTCTGAGGTCGACGCCTGACGGACAGCGTGACGACGCGGTCCGTGGGGCAGGCTTCGGCACGCCCGACGAAATTCACGCTCGCAGCAGCGACTTTTTGGCCGTAGGGCCAAAGACCACCGCTCGCGGCGGCCCTACCGTCCCGCATCATGGAGCGCCGTCATGGAGCCTAAGCCTCGTCAGATCGTCGCGTTCGGCGGCGGTGGCTTTTCGACGGAATGGGGCAATACGCTGCTGGACGACTTCGTCCTCGACCTGACCGGCGCCGAACGTCCAAGGGTCTGCTTCCTGCCGACCGCCAGCGGCGACGCCGACCACTACGTCGTGCGGTTCTACCGGGCATTCGGCTCCGACCGATGCGAGGCCTCGCATATCTCGCTGTTCAGGCGCGAGACCGGTGTCGGGGATCCGCGGGCGCACCTGCTCTCACAGGATCTGATCTACGTCGGTGGCGGCAGTCTCGTCTCCCTGCTCGGGACGTGGGGGGCGCACGGCCTCGATGAGGTGCTGCGCGAGGCCTGGGAGGCCGGCGTGATCCTCTGCGGTGGTTCCGCCGGCGCGTTGTGCTGGTTCACGCACGCACTCAGCGGCTTCCACGAGGGGCCCGAGCGGGAGATCACGGCGCTCGGACTCTTGCCCTGGAGCTGCGCTGTCCACTACCGCGAGGAGGAGGGACGTCGCCAAGCGTTTCTGGATGCGATCGGCGACGGGGTCACGCCGGGGTACGGAGCGGGCGACTCGGCCGCGCTGCACTTCGTCGGCACCGAGCTGGCCCAGGTCGTAGCGTCGCAGCCCAAAGCGTCGGCAGCGTTCGTGTCGCGCGGGCTGGACGGAGTCGTGGAGGAACAGGAATTGGCGGTCCGCTTCCTCGGGGCTTCAGCAGTTGGGGAGTCTTCCGATGCGACCGCGCTGGCCGCCTGACGTGACCGCCTCCTTTCCGCCGCATTCTCCGCTGCCCGACCCGCCGCCCGACCCGCGGGCCGATCGGCCGGCCAACCCGCTGGTCGACCCGCGGGCCGATCGGCCGGCCAACCCGCCGGCCGACCCGCGGCGGATCCTCGCCATGGGTGGGGGCGGCTTCACCATGCCGGAAAGCGATCACAGTGACGCGCTCGACCGCTTCGTGCTCGAGCTGAGCGGGAAGGAGGTGCCGCGGATCTGCTTCCTGCCCACCGCCAGCGGCGACCCCCGCGAGCAGGTCACCCGCTTTTATGAGCGTTTTGGCGGCTGGCCCTGCGAGCCATCGACTCTGTCCCTGTTCCACCTGGGGCGCGACCGGGTCGACCCGATCGACCGCATCCTCTCGCAGGACGCGCTCTACATAGGTGGGGGCTCGATGCGGAATATGCTCGCCATCTGGCGGGAGCACGGGATCGACGACGCCATGCGGAGGGCCTGGGAGCGCGGGATCGTGCTCGCCGGTCTGAGTGCCGGCGCGATGTGCTGGTTCGAGGGCGGCGTCTCGATGAGTGGCGGATGGCCTGAGGTCGTACCGGGAATCGGGTTGCTGCCGGGATCTCTGTCCGTGCACCTCGACGGCGAATCCGAGCGGCTGCCGGTCTACGAGGAAGCGGTCGCCACTGGGGCATTGCCGGCTGGGTTTGCGACCGACGACGGCGCTGCCGTCGTCTACCACGGCACGCGGCTGGCCGAGTGTGTCTGCTCGCGGCGTGACGCGCGCGTGGTGCGCGTCGAGCCCGACGGTGGCGGCGGAACTGTCGCGTCGCCGCAGCCGGTGAGACTGCTCCCGCACGCCGTCGGCGGTGCTCCTAACACGCCGACGCACGAGCCCTACGGAGTGTCCGAGATGCGGGCGCTGCGCGCGGGGCGGCACCGCTGGGAATAGGACCGTTCAGCGTGCCGCCGATCGACTCCGGCGCGAGGCCCTGACCGAGGCGAGGCCATAAGATGCACCGGCAGCGATGGCTCATCCGCGGTCCAGACGTCAGACACGCAAGGTGCGCGGCGGGACGCCGAGGGCGGTACCGGCCACGCGCCGGGCTGAACGCTCCGCGCGTGCGCGCCGGGCCAGCACCGAGCACGCCCAGGCGAATCGCACGCTCGGAACCGTCGGCGAACGCCCGCCGGGCATCTTCGGCGGGGTTCCGGTGTCGGAGTTCGCGATCTTCGCCGGACTGGTGGCCCTGGTGATCGGCATGATCGACGACGGCGGCCCCGCGCTCGAGGTCGGGATCATCGTGATGGCGCTCGGCGTGACCGAGGTGACCGCACGTGAGCACCTGTCCGGATTCCGCTCCCATACCGCACTGCTCGCGCTGATGCCGGCGGTCATTGTCGAGGCCTTCTACGCGCTGGTCGTGGGCACGCCAAGCCAGCGCATCCTGCTGCTGGCCCCGGCGATTCCGGTGTTCGCGCTCTGCTACTGGCTGCTACGCCGACACTTCCGCGTCGCGCGTCACGCTCGCGTCATCGGCCACCGCTGAGGCGTCGCCCACCGCTGAGGCGTCACCCACCGCTGAGGTGTCGCCCACCGCTGAGGCGTCACCCACCGCTGAGGTCGGGAGCCGCAGTGTGAACACCGCACCTCCGCCCTCGTGGTTGGCGGCGGTGACGCTACCGCCGTGCTGTTCAGCAACCTGGCGGACGATCGCGAGCCCGAGACCGCTGCCCTGGCGCGAGCGCGAGTTGGCGCCGCGGTAGAAGCGGTCGAATACGTGAGGCAGGTCCTCCTCGACGATGCCCGCGCCGTGATCGCGGACGGTCACACCGGTCGCGTCGACCGTGACCTCGACCGGGCCGCCGTTGCCCGCGTGGCGCGCCGCATTGTCCAGGAGGTTGTTGATCGCCCGGATCAGGCGCTCGGGATTGCCCTGTACCGACACGGGCGTGACGTACTCGAGGAAGTCGACCTGTGGCGCGTTGCGCCGGGCACGGTCGAGCGCCTCCTCGACGAGGCGGTCAAGGCGTGTGTCCTCGACGGTCTCCTGCGGCGTGTCACCGCGCGCCACCTCGATCAGGTCGGAGACGAGTGCGCTCAGCTCCTCGCTCTGCTCTACGACGTCGGTCAGCAACCGGTCGCGATCGTCATCTTCGAGTTTGGCGCCCGACAGCAGCACCTCGATGTTCGTGCGCAGGCTCGTCACGGGCGTGCGCAGCTCGTGAGAGGCGTCCGCGACGAGTTGGCGCTGAGAGGCGACGGAGGCGTCGAGCTGCGCACGCGAACTCTCCAGCCGCGCGAGCATCGCGTTGAAACGGCTCGCGAGCTGCCCGACCTCGTCGTCCTGGTAGACGTCGATGCGCTGGCTGAGATCGTCGGTCTCGCCGATCAGCTGCGCCGTCGCGGTGACCTGCGCGAGTGGCGCCAGCACGCGGCGGGTTGCCATGCGGGCGAGCAGCGCCGCACCCCCGACGACAAACAGGAAGACGAGCGCCAGCACCCAGCGCAGGGTGCGCAGGACGTTGTCGGTCGCAGCCAGAGGCCGTGCAAGCTGAATCGCGCCCGCTGTTTGGCCTGCGTAGGCCCCCGAGTGAAACACGACCTGGAACGTGTACATCTGCAGTCGCGCCCCGCCGACGACCACGTCACTCATGAACGGGCCCTCGGTACCTACCGCGACGGCCCGAGCCTTGCCGGTATCTGGCAGCGGGAATTGGCCGGGCGGGACGGACCCGGTTTCCGGCACGAACCGGGCATACGGCGCCGATCCGCCGGCGCCGGCTCCGAGTCCGGGGATGGGCCGCCCGTGCTCGAAGTTGCTCTCGATGACGGCCGCCTGATTCCGCAGCTCGTTACTGATCTGGCCGACGAGCTGATCGCGGACCGCGAAGTAAGAGATCAGCACGGCAAATGCCACGGCTACCGCGACGGTCGCCGCCGCCACAAGGCTGATTCTCTTCTGCAGGGGCATGGCCCAGCGGCCTAGTCTCGCAAGACGTAGCCGATGCCCCGCACCGTGTGCAGAAGCCGCGACTCGCCGGCACCTTCAGTCTTGCGTCGCAGGTAACCGATGTAGACGCCCAGGGCGTTCGAGGTCGGGCCGAAGTCGTAGCCCCAGACGTTCTCGAAGATCGTCGAGCGCGTCAGCACCTGGCGCGGGTGCTTGAGGAAGAGCTCGAGCAGCAGGAACTCCGTCTTTGACAGCTCGACGAGACGCTCACCGCGGTAGACCTCGTGGGCGACCGGATCGAGGACCAGGTCGGCGAATCGCAGCGTCTCCGTGCCTTCGCCGTCATCGCCCACCCGGCGCAGCAGCGCGCGCAGCCGCGCCTGCAGCTCGCGCAGAGCGAACGGTTTGACGAGGTAGTCGTCGGCGCCGACGTCGAGCCCCAGGACACGATCGTCGATCGCGTCGCGCGCGGTCAGCATCAGGACCGGCGTCTTGTCGCCCGCGGCGCGCATGCGCCGGCACACCTCGAGGCCGTCCACGCCGGGCATCATCACATCGAGGATCACGGCGTCGGCGGGCTGCTCGGCGAGCCGGTCGAGCGCCTCCTCACCGTCGATCGCCAGCTCGACCTCGTACTTGTCGAGTCGCAGCGCGCGCTCGAGTGCCCGCCGCACGGCGGGCTCGTCGTCTACCACCAGAATGTGTGTCATCGCCTTAGATAATCGGTTGAACGTGTGAAAGTTTCCGAAGAAGCGCGGTCGGCTTTCCGAAGAGCCGCCGGCGGCGATCAGGCCAGTGGTCTGAAGGCGCCGCTGTGGAACACGAGCGCGCCCCCTTCGCGGTTGATACTCAACTCGAGCACCTCGCCGAGCACCAGCCAGTGGTCACCGGCCTCGTAAGACTCGTATATGCGGCAGTCGATCCATGCGGCGATGCCGTCGAGCAGCGGCGCTCCCGTCGCCGGCGCCGGTGTCCAGCTGACGCCCGCGAACTTGTCCCCGCCTGAGGCCGCGAACTGGCGCGCGAGCGACTCCTGACCGTCGGCCAGGACGTTCGCACAGAACTGGCCGCCGGCTTTGATCGCGGGCCAGCTCGTCGACGCTTTCGCCGGGGACACCGCCACCAGCGGCGGTATCAGCGACACCGACATGAACGACCCGACCACCAGGCCGCTCGGTCGCTCCGGGTCGCCGCCGGTTACCACGACGACGCCGGTCGGCAGCCGCCCGAGGACGGTCCGGAAGTTATCCGAGTCCGGCGTGGTCAGCTCCGACGGCTCCGGCACGTCCTCGAGCCTACCCGAGCCCCATCCAGACGAGCAGCGGTGCGTGATCGGAGGGCTTGAAGCCCTTGCGGAAATCGCGGTCGATCCCGCACGCCATCAGTCCCTCGGCGAGCCCGCTGCTGACCAGCGCGAGGTCGATTCGCATCCCTAGATTCTTGTGGAAGTTGCCGGCGCGGTAGTCCCACCAGGTGAACTGCTGCTCATCCGGATGCACATAGCGGTAGGCGTCCACCAGATCGCCGCTTTCCTCGATGGCCGCGAGCGCGGCGCGCTCCGGCTCACTGGCGTGGGTCGCGCCGACGTAGTCGGCCGGGTCGTAGACGTCGGCGTCGGCAGGCGCGACGTTCATGTCGCCGGCGATCACCAGCGACGTGCCTTCAGCGGCCATGCGGATGGCCGCGGCCCGCTTGGCCGCGGCCTCCAGGAACGCGAGCTTGCGCGGGTACTCGGGGCTGTCGAGAGCGCGCCCGTTGGGGACGTAGGTGCTCACGAACCTGGTGCCGGCCACGGTGGCCTCGCACCAGCGCGCCTCGCTCGGAATCGTGTCGTCGGGTAGGCCCAACAGCGGCATGTCCGGCGCCAGCGGGCGCCGGAAAAGGAGAGCGACCCCAGCCCACTGCCCGCCGGAATAGTGGACCGCGTCGTAACCGGCGAGCTCGAGCTCCGCGACGGGAAAGTTCGCAGGGGAGCATTTGGTCTCCTGGAGCGCGACGACGTCCGGCTGATGTTGCTCGAGCAACTCGAGTACGCGTGGCAGCCGCGCCCGCAGCGAGTTCACATTCCAGGTGACGAACAGCACCGCGGCCAGGTTATGACGTATACCGGCGGGCAGGTGCGGCCGGCCGGCGCTGCATCGAGCGTGGGACGGCTCTAGGATCATGCCTCCGATGGACCAGATCCAACTCCGCAACCGCCTGCTGGTCGCCACCGGTATGTGGCGTGAGACGACCCGCGAACCGCTGCCGAAGATGCCGCCCGGCGAGCCTGCGGCTCAGATCGAGCAGTTCGAGCTGAAACTCGTCGACCGGCTCTGGGAGCTGGCGACGCCGGACACCGCGCGTGAGATCGCCGACCGCACCTGGGACCTGGTTCACGATCGACCTGATTCGGATCTGGTCAAGCAGCGGGTCGTCGAGTGTCATGAGGCGCTGGCGCGGATGACCCACCTCGGCGACTGAGTGTCGTAACGCGGCTACGCCGGGTGGTCGGTGAACGGCGAGTGCTGATCCGTGACCGGCTCCGGCGCGGGTGTCAATTGGGCGAGCGCGGCCGCCTGCGCCTGGCCGGCCGCGGATGTGCTCGCCAGGCCGACCGCTGCGTAGGCATCGGCCTCATCCAGCGTTTCGTGCTCGAGCAGCTCGGTCACGAGGTCGTCGAGCTGTGAGCGGTGGTCACGCAGCAGCGCCTGCACCTCGCGGTGCGCAGTGTCCACGATCCGGTGAACCTCCTGGTCGACCAGCTGCTGAGTCTTCTCGGAGGTCTCGGAGACGCCGGGCAGCAGCATGCTCTGGCCCTCCTGTGGCAGCACCGCAATCGGGCCGACCGCGCTGCTCATACCCCAGCGCCCGACCATGAAGCGGGCGATGCGCGTCAGGTGCTGGATGTCGGACTCGGCACCGGTGGTCAGGTCGCCGAAGACGATCTCCTCGGCCGAGCGCCCGCCGAGCGCGACCTTGATCTGGGCGATCAGATGCCGCTCATCGAAGTTGAACCGGTCCGCGTCCGGCGCCGAGAACGTCACGCCCAGGGCCTGGCCGCGCGGGATGATCGACACCTTCCGCACCGGGTCCGCGCCCGGGGTGAGCATCCCGACCATCGCGTGCCCGGCCTCGTGGTAGGCGGTGCGGCGGCGGTCCTCATCGCTGATCATCACGCTCCGCGCGGCACCGAGGACGATCCGCTCGAGCGCGTCGGTGAAGTCCTGCTGATTCACGCTGGGGTGGCTGCGTTTGGCCGCGAGCAGCGCGGCCTCGTTGACCAGGTTGGCGAGATCGGCGCCGACCATGCCGGGTGTCGTCGACGCGATCTGGCCGAGGTCGATCTCCGGTGCCAGCGGAACGGAGCGCGTGTGGACCTTGAGGATCGCCTCGCGGCCGTTGCGATCCGGCGGCTGCACGACCACGCGCCGGTCGAAACGCCCGGGGCGGAGCAGCGCCGGGTCGAGGATCTCCGGACGGTTGGTCGCGCCAAGCACGATCACGCCTGTGCGCGCGCTGAAGCCGTCCATCTCGGTCAGGATCTGGTTGAGAGTCTGCTCGCGCTCGTCGTGGCCGCCGCCGATGTTGGGGCCTCCCGAGGCGCGCGAGCGCCCGATTGCATCGAGTTCGTCGACGAAGATGATCGCCGGCGCCGCCTCCTTCGCCTGCGCAAACAGGTCGCGGACGCGCGAGGCGCCGACGCCGACGATCATCTCGACGAACTCCGACGCCGACATCTGGAAGAACGGCACGCCGGCCTCGCCCGCGACCGCCCGCGCGAGCAGCGTCTTGCCTGTGCCGGGCGGACCCGTCAGCAGCACGCCGCGGGGGATCTGGGCACCGAGCGCGAGGTACCTGTCGGGCTCCTGCAGGAAGTCGACGATCTCCGTCAGCTCCTCCTTGGCCTCGTCGATACCGGCGACGTCGGCGAACGTGACCGACTGATCTGCCGCCTCAACGCGTCGCGCGCGCGAGCGTCCGAATGACATCAGCCCGCCGGCGCCGCCGCCGCCGGCTGCGCGCCGGATGATGAAGACGAACAGCAGCACCAGCAGCAATGTCGGCCCGAAACCGAACAGGATGCTCTCGATGATCGACGGGCCGGCGTTGGGGTTCTGGGCGGTGATCCTGACGTGCTCTTTGTTCAGCAACGCGTCGAACGTGCGGAGGTACGCGAACTGCGGGATCTGCGTCGAGAAGTAGATGGTGGGCGTGTTGCCCTGGTAGCGGTAGGCCTTCTTGAAGGTCCCCTGAACCGCGAGCGATGTGCTCGAGATCGAGCTGACGTTGCCTCTGTTCAGCTGAGTGATGAACGTCGGGCTGTAGGAGATCTGCACACGGTTCGGGCTGAGCGCGGCGGATGAGACCCAGAGATTGATCGCAAGTAGCACGGCCACGACCACGGCCAACATGACCCACTGATTGCGCGGACCACCGGAGCCGCGCGGGCCACGCACACTGCTGTTGGCCTGGTTGTTCGGGCCGGCTGGCGGCGTCGCGCGCCAGGGCGGCGACGGTCCCCGGCCGCTCGGGCGGCTTGGGCTGCCGTTCCGGCTTCCGGCCTGGCGGCTCGCGCTGCGGCCTGGGCGCGTCGGGGTGGCGGAAGGCCGCGCCAGACTTGGGCGCTTGGGCCTGCCACGCGACGGCCGGCCCCGCGAGGGCTCCGGACTTTGGTTCTGCTGGTCAGGCATCTGGCTAATTGTCGCAAGCAAGCGAAGTGGGCGGTTAGGCGGACTCGATCCGGGTCCGGAACGAGTCGGCACCCTCGACTGTCGCGCCGAGCGCGTGGACGCGCTCGCTGAGGGCGCGGTCGGATGTGACCACACGCACCGCGTGCGCGTCCGGGTCGGCCTTCAGGCGCCGCACGATCTCATCGTCGGCGGCATTGGCCTTGGGCTTCGGTGCGTGGGCGACTTCGATCACGGTCGAGCGGATCGGGGGCGAGGGCTGACGCTCGAACACCACGGTGACGTCCTCCCCGTCGGCGGCCGCCCAGCGTTCGAGCTGGTCGACAAGCCTGAGCATCGCGGCGTCGCGATCCTTCCACCATCTGTCCGGGCGAGTTCCGATCACGTTCATGCCATCGACGAGCCAATGCACGGTTCAATTCTCGCTGGCCTGCTGTGCATACGCGCCGGCGGCATCCTGCATACAACCGGATCATGGAGAAAAGGTCTTGTGACCAGGCCGTAAATCAGGGGGTATTGGCCTCGTATCGGCGCATATACCGTGCTAGCGTGCGCGCGCGTAAGGTTGCCCTTAGGGTGACAGAGTAGGTGCAGGCACCGGTGGTCGGGAGACGTCCTCGCGGTAGACGCACTGAGAGCTACGGAGGGGATCTCCACAATGCCAACTGGAACAGTCAAGTGGTTCAGCGACGAGAAGGGCTTCGGCTTCATCACGCCCGACGAGGGCAGTCGCGACCTCTTCGTCCACCACACCTCGATCGCCGCTGACGGCTACCGCTCACTCGCTGAGGGCTCCAAGGTGTCCTACGAGGAAGAGGCGGGGCCCAAGGGGCCCAAAGCCATCAACGTCATCAAGCTGTAGGCGGGGCGACCGACTCAGGGCAACGCCAGGTGGCCGTCGGCCGGCTCCAGCTGTAGGCCGGCCGCCTGCCATTCGAGCATTCCGCCGGTCATGTTGTGGGCGTCGAAGCCCGCCTGCAGCAGCGCCTCTGCGGCCATCGCCGAGCGGGCGCCGCTGTAGCAGTAGAAGATCACAGGGACGTTCCTGTCGATCGTGGCCGCCTGCATAGGCAGCTCGGTCAGCTCGATCCACCGGCTTCCGGTGATGTGGCCGGCCTCATGCTCGTGTGCGGCACGCACATCGACCAACTGGACGCCGCCGGCGGCGACCAGAGCGGCCACCTGCTGCGGGGTGTAGTCCTCGGTCACTGGCATAAAGGCTACAACCACCGTCATTTACAAAGTTCTGGCGTTCTATGTTGACGCACTGTTATGCTGCCGCCAGCACACCCAGCCGAGTCCGTCCTCGCACAGTCGAGGCGGAGCGGGGGAACCAGTTGTATGAGCCGTCAAGGCGGCTCTTGGGGCGAATCGCCACGAGATGTGGCGTAGCGCAAACTCTTTCAGCGCGAGCCCGACAGCTAACCCCGTAGGCGCAAGAAAGAGAAAGGGCTGGTTTGTCGTACTCCAGAGCTGTGACCGGTTGGTGCCGAGCCGCAGCAACCTTCATCCTGTTCTTCTTACTTACGGCGACGACGGCGGCCGCGGCCGGACTCGGGCCCACGTCGACCACGCCGACCACGCCCTCGACTACCCCGACGAAGACAGGGGCTGGGTCGACCAAGTACTCAAAGGCAGCCTTCGGCAAGCGCTTGCTCTCGGTCGGAATGAGCGGGAGTGACGTCCTCGCACTGCAGCATGATCTGACCGCGCTCGGCTTCAGCACCCCAGCGACAGGCCACTTCACGGTCCAGACCGAGCAGCGCCTGAAGGCGTTCCAACGCCGGTACGGCCTGTCCGTTGACGGGGTGGCCGGGCCGTCGTCGATCGGCACGCTGAAGCGTCTGCTCAGCGCAAAGCTTCACATCACCGAGACGGCGGTCGCCGCCAAGGAACTCGCCACCGGCAAGAGCGTAGTCGCGCCGAAACAGTCGAACCTACCGCTGCCCGCAGGCGACACCGGCACCACCGGCGGCGTCGGCCTCGGGCCGGAGGCCTCCAGCTCCGTGGAGTTGAACGCGACCCTCGTCGACGGCGTGGCTGTGCCGGCCCCCGGCACGCCCCTGGCGATCGTGACGATGCTCGATGCGGCCAACAAGATCGCGTTCGACCCGTACATCTACGGTGGCGGCCACAAGTCGTTCAACTCTCGCGGCTACGACTGCTCCGGTTCGGTCAGCTACGTCCTGCACGCCGGCGATCTGCTCGCCACGCCCCTGGACTCCGAGCAGTTCCTCAAGTACGGCCTCGCAGGCAAGGGCGACTGGATCACGATCTACACCAACGGTCCCACGCACGCGTATATGGAGATCGCCGGTCTGTGGTTTGACACCGCGGCGCAGACCGCGACGAACGGCAACGACCGCTGGTCGACGACGCGGATCGGGGAGCCCGGGTACGGCAAGTTCCTCCCGCGTCACCCGTCCGGCTGGTAGCGGCTCCGGACACGTCCGGCTGGTAGCGGCTCCGGACACGCGTTTCTGCACGCCGACGCATGCATCGCTGGAGACCGCCGGGCGGGAAGCATCCGCCCGGCGGCGGCTGTCTGAGTCCGGGTCTGGCTGTCTGGGCCCGGGTCTGATTGACACGCGCGACTGATCCGTAGGGCTACGATTGAGCCAGTGTCGGCGCTCGCAGATATCTACACGATTCCCCAGGAGCATCTGGACTTCCGCGACACGATCCGTCAGATCGCGCAGGACCGAATCGCGCCGCGCGCGGCCGAGATCGACCAGAAGGCGGAGTACCCGCATGACCTACGCCGGCTGCTCGCCGAACAGGACATCCTCGGGCTGCCGTTCGAGGAGGAGCACGGCGGCACCGGCACCGGCACGCTGATGCTGAATATGGCGGTCGAGGAGATCGCCAAGGCCGACGCCTCGACGGCGCTGATCCTCATGATCCAGGACCTCGGCACGCTGCCGATCAAGCTGCACGGCTCGGAGGAACTGAAGGACCGATTCTTGCCGCGCTGTGCGACGGGCGAGTGGTCGCCTGCGTTCGCGCTCTCAGAGGCCGAGGCTGGGTCGGATCCCGGCGGAATGCTGACCAACGCCCACCAGGACGGCGACGAGTGGGTGATCAACGGCTCAAAGACCTGGATCACCAACACTGGCATCGCCGACTTCTACTGCGTGTTCGCGGTGACCGACCGTGAAGCAGGGCATTCGCGCGGGGTCACTGCGTTCGTGGTCGAGGCTGATCGTCCCGGCTTCAGCGTCGGCAAGCTCGAGCACAAGCTCGGGATCCGCGCCTCGCCGACCGGCACCCCGACATTCGAGGACGTGCGTGTGCCGGCGGCAAACGTGATCGGCGAGGTCGGCGCGGGCTTCAAGGTCGCGATGAGCACGCTCGACCGCTCGCGGCTCGGCGTCGCCGCGCAGGCGCTGGGGATCGCTCAGGGCGCGACCGACTACGCCGCCGAATATGCCCGCGAGCGTAAACAGTTCGGACAGCCGATCAACAGCTTCCAGGCGATCCAGTTCAAGCTCGCAGACATGGAGACGAATTGCGCCGCCGGGCGCGAGCTGCTCTATCAGGCGTGCTGCAAGGTGGACCGCGGCGACCCCGATTTCGGCAAATACTCCGCGATGGCGAAGCTATTCTGCTCGGACACCGCCATGGAGGTGACGGTCGAGGCCGTGCAGATTCTTGGGGGGTATGGGTTCGTCACGGATTACCCGGTCGAACGCATGATGCGCGACGCCAAGATCACGCAGATATATGAGGGCACCAACGAGATCCAGCGTCTCGTGATCGCGAGGACGCTGAGGTAGCCGGCATGCGCGCTCCGACGAGCACCCGCGGGATCCTTGCCTCAGCGCTCGTTGCACTGATGTCAGGCCTCGGGATCCTGACGCTGATCGTCGGCTACAGCGCCAACGGCATCGTCAAGACAGTTCAATTCCTCGCCATCATCGTGCTCGGCGGCGGGATTCTGACGAGCGTGATCGTGTTGTCGCTGGTGCACTTCGCAAAGTGGTCACCCGCCTCGGAGGATGACTTCGAACTGATCGTGCGGCGGGCCGAGCAGCTCGCCGCCGAGGACCCCTGGACCGTCGACGAGGTCGGCGAGTACGGGGACACCGACGAGTACGACGCCCTCGAGCTGGACAGCGAGGAGGACTTCAAGGCGCTGGTACGCGCCGCGGTCGACGATCTCCCGCTCGAATTCCATCGGGCGCTGGAGCACGTGGCGATCGTGGTTGCCGACGGCGGCGGCGCGGTGCGCACGGGCCGCGGCCGGCGCGGCGCGTACGGCCTCTATCAGGGCGACACGATCGTCCAGAACTACTTCCACGACCGGATCGTGATCTTCCGCGACACGCTGATGCGCGACTTCGGGCACGACCCGGACCTGTTGCGCGAGCAGGTCACGCGCACGGTTCGCCATGAGCTCGCACACCATCTCGGCTGGGACGAGCGCGGCGTCGGCGGCCTCGGCCTCTAGGCCGAGCCCGCCGGCTCGGCCTCTAGGGCGCCTCGACGAAGCGGTAGCGTAGGAACAGCGTGCTGTCGCGCTCGAGCACGCCCGCCAGTTCGACGTGAACGGGTGCATCCGCGGGAGGGTGGGCGGGACCGGATACAAGCCCGGGACCTGACGCCCCGCCTACAAGCCTGGGTGCCAGCGTCAGGAACAGCTCGTCGACCAGCCGCTCGCGCACCAGTGCGCCGAACAGCGTCGGGCCGCCCTCACAGAGCAGGATTCGAACGCCGTCGTCGCGCCATAGGGTCTCAACCACCGGACCCAACCGCGACCCGTGACCGAACTGCAGCGGTCGATGGTCGAGGCGCGCGGCGAGCCGGGTGGCCGCCGACATCGTCGGCGGCATTGGAGAGAAAGCAACGACGTGCGCCTCGGGCTCCCGGAAAAGCGGGATGCCTAGCGGAATCACGTTTCTGCGTGAGATCGTCACGACGAGCGGCTCGGCACTGCGCCCGGCGGCAATCCGGCGCTCTCTCCGCTCCGCCTCCGGGAGCATGCGCCCGTAGTTCTCGGCGGCCAGCGTCCCGGGTCCGACCAGCACTGCGTCGGCACGCTCGCGCAACGAGCGGAACAGGTCGCGGTCGCCGGGGTCTGACAGCTTGCGGGACAGCCCGTCGATCGTGGCGCGGCCATCGACGCTGGCGACGAAGTTGGCGATCGTGTACGGCCGCTCGCGCGCTGTGTCGTCGTTGCGCAACTCGAGCGACTGCACAAACGTGGTCGCGTCGGTCTCACCCGGATCGGGCAGCAGCCGCCTGTACGAAGCTGTCTCCACAGGCGCGAACGGTAGCCTGCGGGCATGGAATCTTCTGAGAGGACGACGCCCGACCGCAACCTGGCGCTCGAACTGGTGCGTGTGACCGAGGCGGCTGCGCTCGCGTCGGCGCGCCTCGTCGGGCGCGGGGACAAGGAGGCGGCCGACCAGGCCGCCGTGGACGCCATGCGGCACGTGCTCGACAGCGTCTCGATGGACGGCGTGGTGGTGATCGGCGAGGGCGAGAAGGACGAGGCTCCGATGCTGTACAACGGCGAGCACATCGGCGACGGCACCCCGCCGCTGGTGGACATCGCCGTCGACCCGCTGGAGGGTACGCGCCTGACCGCGCTTGGCATGCCCAGCGCGCTGACGGTGATCGCGCTGGCCGAGCGCGGCGCGATGTTCGACCCTGGCCCTTGCGTCTATATGGAGAAGTTGGCGGGCGGCCCCGACATCGCCGATCTGCTCGACCTCGAGCGGCCGCTGCCCGAGACACTCAAGCTTGTCGCGCAGCGCCGTGGTATCGACATCCGTGACGTCATGGTTGTGATGCTCGACAGGCCCCGGCACCACGAGCAGATGGCGGCGGTGCGAGATGCCGGCGCGCGCGTGCGGCTGATCATCGATGGCGACGTCTCGGCCTCCCTGCTCGCCGTCTCGGACAACTCGCCCGTCGACCTGCTGTGGGGGATCGGCGGCACCCCCGAGGGCGTGATCTCGGCGGCGGCGATCAAGTGCCTCGGCGGCGAGATACTCGGACGGCTATCGCCGCGCGACGATGAGGAACGCCAGCGCGCGCTCGACGCCGGCTACGAGATCGACCGGGTTCTCAAGACCGGCGATCTGATCAAGGGAGAGCACGTGTTCTTCTCCGCGACCGGCGTGACCGACGGCGACGTGCTGCAGGGTGTCCGCTACACGAAGGGCGGCCGCGCGACCACCGAGTCGCTGGTGATGCGCACGCGATCGGGGACAGTGAGGCGGATCGCTGCCACTCACGACCGCGCCAAGCTCCGCGCGCTCAACGCGGAGCGCTTCGACCTCTGAGCGCTGCGGCCTCTGGGCAACTTCGGGGTCCGAGCGGAGTCTGTGCCATCAGCGCCGATGCGGAAAGCGGCGCACAGGCGACTCGTCGAGCTCGAGCGTCGCCAGCGAGCGCAGGAACGCGTGCGTGACCAGCACGTGCACGAACGCCTGCGTGGCCTCGTATACGGCCTTTCCGAGGCGCGAGGCGATGGCCGGATAAAAGTTCGCGACCTCCACCTCGATTCCGAGCGTGGCCAGGTCGCGCGCGCCGGTCGGGTCGCGCCGGACCGTCACCGACAGGAATCCAGAACCGCGGCCGGTGCGCGACACCAGTAAGCCATCCCGGATCGCCCAGCTGATGCGCCCGTGATCGGGCTCCAGCGTGTACTGCGGCGATTCGAAGCGCAGCAGCGTCAGCGGCCTGGCGAGCAGCACAACGGCGCGCTGGTCTTCGCTGTAGACGACACGGATCACGCCGAGCGTCACGCGCGTCAGGAACAGCCAGTACGTGCGACCCAGGTTCTCGAGCTGCGCGGGCGTCCAAAGGCGGTCGAGCTCAGCTCGCGGCAGCTCCAGCCGCGCGGATTGGACGGACCGCACGGCGCCATCGGGTGCGACTTGGGTGGATCTGCGCGGCGAGACAATCCAGGTCCGGCCGGGCATTCGCCTCCGGCGGCGGTCGCGGAACAGCAGCCACGCGAGGAACGCCGCGATCGTCGCCGAGGTAGCTGTCATGGGCGGATTGTGCCCGAGGTGCGGCGCCACTGCGGGGCGCCGATTGGCCGATCCGAGCGCGACTTCAGGCGTGCGAAGCGAGAAGTGAGACGGGTGCGGCTTAGGCCTGCCGAGCGAGGAGCGACGCCGGTGCCGGTGCCAGTGTTCCGACGGTCGACGTCTCCTTCACACCGAGCGCGTCCGCGGTCGCAAGCGTCAGATCCCAGGTGGCCTTGCCGCTGTAGGGCCCGCGGTCGATCACCGGCACTGTGAGCTCGCGGCCCCTGAAGTCCACGGCGACCTTCGTGCCGCACTTGAGTGTGCGGCTGGCGACGCCCAGCGTTGTCTTCTGCAGCCGCTGCCCGCAGGCGGTCCGATGACCCCAGAGCCCAGGGCCAAAGATCGTGGCGATGGCGCTCCTGAAGATCGGAATCGTCACTGCCGACGTGCTGAACACGGCCGGCGTTGTGGCCGTCGACCCGGAGCCCGGCAGGCCGTTGCCACCAGCGTCCTGCGTTCGCACGAGCGGGTCGCTGAGCCCTGGCGCGAGGACCGCGCGGATCGCGACCTGTGCGCTGCTGGCGGGAGCCCACGCCGCCGAGAAAGCACCACCCGATCCGATCACGCCGGCCGCGACCTGGGTCCACCTGGCGTGCTTTGGCCTCGCCTCGATCTCCACCGAGCCGCCGACGTCGCTGGACGGTGCGGAGCCGCTGAGCGTGAGCGGACGGTGTGCCATGCCCGAGGCGGCGAGGGTGAGCGTGATGCCGTCACCGCTGGTGTTGACGACGCCGCTCAGCTTCACGACGTCAGTCTGTGTCGCGCCGGTGCCGGTCGAGCTGGCGCTCGGGCTGACAGGAGCGCCGGCACCACCCGTCACGCCGATGCCGCCGCCGCCGTTGCCGGTCCGCGGGCTGCGCGCGAGCGCGATCGTAGGGAGCATCGCAGCGAGTGCGGCCAGCACTCCAAGCACGCAAGCAAGCGGGGCGAGCGCGAGCGCGAGCAGGCTACGCGTATGACGTGAAGTGGCTCCGGGGCCCATGGGGTGATCTGAAATTCAACGGCGGCAGTTGGTGCCTACGAGGTGAGCTGACGGGCTCGCGCATTGCGCTACCGATCGCGTTGATCGGATTCGCCCCCGCGACGCCCGGCAAGGCGTCGCATTGGTTCCCCCGTCGACCGCCCGCGGACGGACGGTCGTTCGGCTATGACGGGCAGCAGTATATGGGTATTACGGCCGCGGGAGTCGCGACACCGCAATCCGGAGCGCACGGGCGCCGGCCGTCAGACCGATTTCCGCCAGTTCGGCGGTCGCCTGCACAACCGTGGTCAGCAACTCGGCGGCGCCCATGCAGTCGGTCTCGCCCGCACCGCCCGGGCTGGATTCCTCGCTGTCCCCGAGCGGGGGGCGGGGTGTGGACGGGGGCACGGCCGCCGCGGCCGGCTTCGACGCGGCGGAAACATTGCCGGCGGATTTCGTGGCAGCGGTCTTGTTGGCGGGGGTCTTCGTGCCGGCGGTCTTGCTGGCGGCGGGCACGCTGCCGGCAGATTTCATGGCGGCGGTGTTCGCACCGACCGGACGCATCTCCCGCTTGGCGCTGCGACGGTGTGGTCGCGAGTGGGGGAGTGCGCCGAGGACGGACGGCTCTTCTTCGTCGCTCATCGCCGAATCATGGCAAGTGTGGCCGGAGTCGCCGCTGAACGGACGCGTCACGCTCAGCCGCTCCGGTGCAATTTTCCCAACAAGTGCCCAATTTGGTGTTTAGAAGTCTCGATCTCGCTAAGGATCTGAAACGTTCTGTCCGTTAGTGCGTAGTAGTTACAAGCGCAGTTACGGGCGAGATAGACTCAAGGCATGTTTGAGTGGGTGGCGTGCGGGCTCCGCGGGCCCCGCGGCCTTTCAAGCGTTCCGGGCCGACCGGTGCGCTGGGAACACGACGGAAACGGAACCAGATGTCAGTAGCGGAACTGCAGGAACTGGAAGAGGTCAAGGCTCTTGTGCACCGGGGCCAGCAGGTCGGCGTGCTCACATTTGCCGAGGTCAACGGCGCTATCGCTGAGTTGGACCTCGACGAGACGGACGTCGAGGAGCTGCACGGCTTCCTCGAGCGCGCCGAGATCGAGTTGGTGGAAGAGGTTGACCCGGCGATGGCCGAGGCCGAGGTCGAGCGTGCGCCCGACAAGCGCGGACGCCGCAAGGCCAAGACGGCTCTGGACCTCAAGCCGGATATCACGACGGACTCGTTGCAGCTATTCCTCAAGGACATCGGCAAGGTGCGCCTGTTGACCGCCCAGGAGGAGGTCGATCTCGCCAAGCGCATCGAGCGTGGCGATCTCGACGCCAAGCAGAAGATGGTGGAGTCGAACCTGCGACTTGTCGTTTCAATCGCGAAGAACTACCGCAACCAGGGGCTTCCCTTCCTCGATCTGATCCAGGAGGGCACGCTCGGTCTGGTTCGCGCCGCCGAGAAGTTCGACTACCGCAAGGGCTTCAAGTTCTCGACGTATGCCACCTGGTGGATTCGACAGGCGATCGCTCGCGCGCTGGCCGACAAGGCCCGCACGATCCGTATCCCGGTCCACGTCGTCGAGAAGCTCAACAAGATCGGTCGTGCCGAGCGCAAGCTCGTGACTGAGCTTGGTCGCGAGCCGACCGCCGAGGAGATCGCCGAGGTCACGGGCATCGAGCCTGAGGAGGTCGAGTCGATCAAGCGCTCCGCCCAGGCGCCGGTCTCGCTTGAGAAGCCGGTCGGTGACGAGGAGGAGTCCGAGTTCGGTCAATTCATCGCCGACGAGCGCGCCGAGTCGCCGTACGAGCGCGCCGCCGAGATCCTCACCAAGGAGGCGCTGCGCGAGGCTCTGGAGAACCTCAGCTACCGCGAGCGTCGCGTGCTCGAGTTGCGCTACGGGCTCGGCGGCGAGCATCCGCGCACGCTCGACGAGGTCGGTCGCACCTTCAACGTCACGCGCGAGCGCATCCGCCAGATCGAGAACCAGTCACTGAAGAAGCTGCAGTCTCTGGCGGAAGCCCAGAAGCTGCGCGACGTCGCCTGATCTCGAGTTGAGTTTTGCTTCGTCGGGGGTGGCTCAGCCACCCCCGACGTGTTTAGAGCGCTTGTTGGGACCGAATCCGGCGCGGAGGGCGATTGCGGGCGCCCTCCGACCTGTCTGGGGTCACGACATATGTCATGGGTGATGTGTCGCTCATGAGTCGCGACATATGTCACACCTGGGGTTGGGGTTAGGTTTCCGCCGGTCGTTGCGGAGCCCAGCCCGGAGGGCTGTGGCGCAGCGGCGACCGGCGGGCGAGGCTCGCGGGCATGTCCCGTGCACGCGTTGCTGTTCTCAGAGTCGTTTCGAAGGAGTTGACCGTTGGCCAGTCAGCAGCCGAATACGGGTTCTCCCGTCGGCAGCTGTTTCGGCTCTTGGCTGCCTACCGGGAGGGAGGCTTGCCGGCGCTCGAGCCGCGCTCCAGAGCCCCGAAGACGAATCCCGTGCAGACCCCGCCGGAGGTTCGTTTGCGGGTGATCGAGCTGCGGGTGCGACTCGTTGCTGATGGTCTTGATGGCGGACCTGAGACGATCCGCTGGCACCTCGAGCAGGATGGGCTGCGGGTGCTCTCGACCTCCACGATCCGGCGGATCCTGCACCACGCGGGGCTCGTTACCCCAGAGCCGCGCAAACGCCCACGCTCCTCCTACATCCGGTTTCAGGCGGCGCAACCGAACGAGATGTGGCAGTCGGACTTCATGCACTGCCGGCTTGCTGACGGCGGCGATGTGGAGATCATCAGCTGGCTTGATGACCACTCGAGGTTCCTGCTCTGGGCAACCGCACACGCGCCCGTGACAGGCGACGTGGTGGTGTCCACATTCCTAGACGTGGTCGACGTTCACGGCATCCCAGCATCGACGCTCACCGATAACGGGCGGGTCTACACAGCCCGGTTCGGCGGTGGTCGCAACGCGTTCGAATACCTGCTGCCGATGCTCGGCGTGCACCAGAAGAACGGCTCCCCGGGACACCCACAAACCCAAGGCAAGATCGAACGGTTCCACCAGACCCTGCAACGCTGGCTCCGCGCCCGGCCAGCAGCCAAGAGCATCCGCGAGCTGCAATACCAGCTCGACACCTTCCGTGAGCATTACAACGAGCACCGGCCCCACCGAGCACTCCAGCGCCACACCCCAGGGCACGCCTACCGAGCCACACCCAAGGCCCTTCCTGCCGGCCCACGACCCCAAGGGCACTACCGGCTGCGCTACGACCGCGTCGACGTCAACGGCAAGATGAGCTTCCGCCGCGCCGGTCGCATGCACCACCTCGGAATCGGCGCCGTCCACAAACACAAACGCGTCCTCGCGCTCGCCGACGACCACCACATCACCGTCATCGAGCTCGAAACCGGCGAGATCATCGCAACCAACGACATCCAGCCCGACAACGTCTACTGGCGCAACACACAACGAGAGCCAGGCCGCTGGCCGAGCTCACACAAATGACAGATGTCGCGACTCATCGGTGACAGATGTCCCGACTCATCACAGGGCGCGCTCCAACCCCCTCCAACCCCCAAGCCTCACGTCGCATCCGAGCGTTGGGGAAAGAGCGGTCTGGCAGACCGCTTTTTCCCCAATCCGCACCGGTTAGTTGCACTGCGGGGTCTGGCGGGGGGCGTAGGGTCGCGCGGGGGGCGTACGGTCTGGCGGGGGTGTGGTCTGGCGGGGGGGCGCAGGGTCAGGCGGTGTCGGGAAGCTCGCCGGACGGTGTTGAGGCGCCGGCGTCGGGCGTTCTAGCATCGACCTGATGGACAAGCGGATCGGGTTTCTGAGCTTCGGCCACTGGCAGGACGCTCCGGGCTCGCGGACGCGAACCGCGGCCGATGCGCTCAATCAGACGATCGAGCTGGCCCAGGCCGCCGAGCGGATAGGGATCGACGGCGCATTCGTGCGGGTGCACCACTTTGCGCGGCAATTGGCGTCCCCGTTCCCGTTGCTGGCGGCGATCGGGGCGCGCACCGAGCGGATCGAGATCGGGACCGCCGTGATCGACATGCGCTACGAGAACCCGCTCTACATGGCGGAGGAGGCGGCTGCGACCGACCTGATTGCCGGCGGGCGGCTGCAGCTCGGCCTTAGTCGGGGCTCACCCGAGCCGGCGCTGAACGGTGCTCACGCCTTCGGTTACGTGCCGCCCGAGGGCGAGACCGACGTCGACGTCGCGCGCGCCAAAACCGCCTATTTCCGCGAGGCGATCGCCGGACGCGGCGTCACCGAGTCCGATCCGGGGCACACGGGCGGCAGCTTCATGCTCCCGATCCAGCCGCAGTCGTCTGGTCTGGCCGACCGCATCTGGTGGGGCTCGGGTACACGCGAGACGGCGCGGTGGGCGGCCGCTCAGGGCATGAATCTGCAGGGCTCGACGTTGCTCTCAGAGGACACCGGCGTGCCCTTCGGCGAGCTCCAGGCCGAGCAGATCGATACCTTCCGCGACGCCTGGATCGCCGCCGGCTGGGAGCGCGAGCCGCGCGTCTCGGTCAGCCGCAGCGTGCTGCCGATCGTCACCGACGAGGACCGCATGTACTTCGGCGGGCGCAATGGCGACGGCAGTGACCAGCTCGGCAGGCTCGAGGGGACGATCGCGCGCTTCGGGCGCAGCTACGCAGGTGAGCCGGACGTGATCGCGGAGGAGCTCGCCAAGGATCCGGCCGTACAGATGGCCGACACAGTGCTGCTCACGGTCCCCAACCAGCTTGGGGTCGAGTACTGCGCGACGATGCTCGCGACGATCGCGAGTCAGATCGCGCCGGCATTCGGTTGGTCGCCCGCGGCAAAAGCCGTGCACGATGCCGCTTCATCCAGTGAAGTGTCACGCTAGACTGACTTTTCAGAATGTCCTCGCCAGACACGTGTCCCGTCTGCCGTACCGCCGAGGTTGTCTGTGGCAAGTGGACGCTGCTGCTGATCAAGGAGCTGGCTGACGGGCAGTCGCGCTTCTGCGAGCTGGAGCGGGCACTCGAGGGCATCAGCCCGCGCACGCTGTCGCTGCGGCTGCGCGCGCTCGAGGAGGAAGGCATCATCGTCCGCAGCATGTTCCCCGAGGTGCCGCCGCGGGTCGAATATGCGCTCACCGAGAAGGGCCGCGCACTCGTCCCGTTGATCGACGACATGCGCGCGTACGGCCTTCAGTGGCTGAGCGAAGGCTGCGACGCCGCGGTCGACGTCGCGCTTGCCGCTGCTGCGGTCTGAGCCAGACCACCGCCGTCTGAGCCAGGCCACCGCGGCCTGAGCCAGGCCACCGCGGCCTGAGCTACTCCGTCCGCCGCGTCTGGACCAGGCCCGCGCCGCGCAAGCGGCATCTCATTCGGAGGATCTGACAGCGTTCTGCCGAAACCGCTCGGCGTGAGAAATCTGACGCTGCACGGCCTGCTTGAAGCATTCACGACCGAAGCCGGTATGCGGCTCAACCTCGCGGCCTCCGACGGCGAGGAGATCCCATTCGAGGTCGTACAGACCGACTCGCGGCGCTCCGGGCGGATCCCGCTCTACTGCTACCGCCCGCTGACTGGCGACTTCATCCGCGCGCGCCTCGGCCTGTTGGTGGCGCTGCCGACCTACGCACCGGCGGCGCGCGCGCTCGAGGGTGTCGGCGGCCTCGAGCTCTACCTGCGGGCCCGCGGCGAGGCACCTGCCCGCGGCGAGGCACCTGCCCGCGGCGAGGCACCTGCCCGTGGCGACGCACCTGCCCGCGGCCGGACCAAGCTGCCCGAGGAGCCGCGCGAGCTGGCCGACAGAGTCCTACGCGGCTTCCTCGCGCGCGTATTCGCCGAACGGAGCGAGTTCGAATTCGATCCCGTGCGGTTCGAGGGGGCCTACGAGGAACTCGAGCGCGCGATCTACCAGGGGCGCTGCGTGACCGAGGTGATCGCGCCGCTGCTCGGTATCGACCTCGATCCCGAGACGACCGAGCTCGCACTGGGCGAGGGGCTTTCGATCGTGCGCCCGTCGGCCCTGGCCGGCGCACCCGACGAGTTAGTCACGGTGGAGCAGGCGCCACTGCTGCTGGTCCTGCGGGTGGCCCACGATCGTCTCGAGCACCCCTCGGTGTCGTTCGCCCGCATGCGCTTCCGGCGCGTGCTCACCGCGCTGCGCCTGTTCGAGCGGGGCGGATACGCGATCGGTCCGATCGGTTACTCGCGGATCGACGACGGCGCATGGTCGCCGATCCCACTTGGTTCAAGCGGCCGCCCGCGGCTACTGACGCTCGTCCCGCGCGCCAGCGAGGACGAGATGCGAGCGTTCTGCAACCTGATCGGCAGACGGATCGCAGCCCACCCGCCCGGCGGCGGCCGCGGGCCTGACAACTCCGGTGCCGGCGAGGTGGCGTGGGCGCTGGCGCGGTTCGAGATGGGGTGCGAGCGTATCGCGCCCTTCGAGGCGCTGACCGATTACCTGCTGGCGCTGCGGGCGCTGCTCGAGCCCGAGGGTCCGGCGAGCGGACGGCTTGCGCAGCGGCTGTCCGTGATCTGCGCCGCGCCCGACGATCGTGCCGAACTCGCCGAGCGCACCGCGCATGCGATCTCACTTGAGCGGGCCGTGATCACCGGCCTCGCGCCCGGTTCGACCGGCGTCGACGCGCTGGTCGAAGAGCTGGCCGAGAATCTGCGGGCGATCCTGCGCGACGTGCTCTGCGGCCATCTCAACGCTGATCTGCGCGGAGTCGCCGACGATCTGCTGGCTGAGGCGGCCGAGGCCACCGAAGCCGCGCCTGTCTCGACGCGACCGCAGACGCGCCTGCTGACGCGACCGCAGACGGCCTGTCCGAGCGCGACTGCAGACGCCTCTCCCGTGTGACGCGCTCGTAACTGCGTGCGTCCAAGAGGCTCCGGACGCATTAGGCTCCCCGACGTGTTCCACGTCGAGATGCGCATGGGCATCAGCGTCGTTCGCGAGTTCAACCTCGGCGAACGGGAGCTTTGGACCCGCTTCCTCGGGCCGCTGATGGCTGATAAGGACTTCACGCTCGAAGGGCACGACTTCACCCCGCGCAAGACGCGCATCGCGATCTACAACGGGCCCGAGTTGCGCCTGGACGAGCTGGGGCTGGGACGCGGCTGGCAGAACGTCGAACGGACTGGCAGCGATGTCACCGCGGAGATCCTCGCCACGGCCCACGAGCACGCCGGGGCAGCGCGGACGGCGGCACCGCCCACCTGGGAAGTTCTGCGCGAGCGCGCCATCGGGCGGCTGACCGCGGGGCAGGTGTCCTATGACGAGATCGTCGCGATGGCCGCCGATCTGATGCCCGACAGCACGGTGGGGGAACAGCTGGCAGCCGGGGAGCGAGCGGCGGTCGAACTGTTGCGCAGCGGTGCCGCTGAGCTGGCGCCGCCGAGCGGCAGGTAGGCGACCTCTTCGCCGGCCGCGAGCGTCCCGGCGCCCCCGGAATCCGCGCGAGGCCTTCCGCCTGGGCGGTGGTCGCGAGCCGGTCGAGCGCTGTCCACGGAGCGGCTCGATGCGTCCGTCGGATCTGTGGCGCACGTGGATCAGCCGTGCTCGCACGGGATTACGCTCGACGCCGGCCGCCAGCGTGCCAACGTGAACGCGGGACGAGGACGCGACGCGCCCTGTAAGGCTGCGATCGCGGGGCGCACGAACAGCTCGAAGCACCGAGCACCGATACCGGGTCGCCGGGAACCGAAAACAAGCGTGTCTGCGGTCGCTGGCCCGCTGGCCAGCGACCTCCCTCGCCGCCGGGCGAGGGCTCGCGGATCCCGAAGCTCAGCGGCTTTCCTGGCCGCAGCGCGACCCGCCAGAACAGCTCGCGCACGCCGAGCTCGCGCTCGGTTTCCCGTACGAGGTCGTGTGCTCCGACCGACACGCCGCCGGTGCTGATCAAGACGTCGTTCGAGAGCGCCTGGCCGATCGCTTCGCGGTGCGCCTCGCGCGTGTCCGCGGCGTCGGGGATCAGCGTCACATCCG
>CAVZDL010000004.1:0-335136 GCA_963774025.1 uncultured Conexibacteraceae bacterium | reverse complement strand
CGGGCCGCGCGATCACGACCGCGTCGGCGCCGGCCGGCAGCCGCTCCGCCTCTCGTGCGAAGGCCTCACGCAGAAGCCGCTTGACGCGGTTGCGCTCGACGGCGCCTCCGACCTTGCGGGACACCGACAGGCCCAGACGGGGTGGCTCGTCGCCGCCGCGCGGGAGCACATACAGAACAAGATCGCGACCGGCGTGCGACCGGCCGTTTCGCATGACGCGATCGAAATCAGCGCTTCTGGAAAGCCGCCCACGGCGAGGCGAACGTGCGCCCGCCACGGACACCTACACCGTCAGGCGCTTGCGGCCCTTCGCGGCGGCGTTTGAGCACGTCTCGGCCGGCGCGCGTCTGCATGCGGGCACGGAATCCGTGCGTACGGGCGCGCTTGCGCTTCTTTGGTTGGTAGGTCCGCTTCATGACAAATCCTCCCGGCTGTGCCGGAGTAGGGACCGGAGTATACGCAGGCGTTCACGAAACGCCCGGAGGCGGGGCCCGCGACGTCCGGCCGATACGGTATTCGCGCCGCGTGAGCTTTTTTCCGCGCTTTGCGTCAACCGCCCCGTCCGGGTACGACGCAGGCCCGAACAGCGCCTGTATATTCGCCAGCGGCCCCACCCGGCCGGACCTTCACTAATACGTTTCGACTCAGCCGTTTGGAGCCGCCTGGAGTTGCCTGCGCACCTCGAGCTAACCCCTGCCTGGCAGGACATCACAATCAGATTGCGCAGCGCCGTGGCGACTCCGCCTACGACATCTGGCTCGGGTCGCTCACGGTCAAGGGCTGGGACGGCTCCGTGCTCGTGCTGCAGGGCAAGCCAGGGACCGAGACCTGGATCAGCGATCGCTACGGCCGTGTCCTCGAAAAGTGCGCCCAGGCCGTCTTGGGCGCCGGCGTGAGCGTCGCCTTCTCCGGCGATCCCGCCGCGGCCGCCCACAGCGCCCTACGCCAGCACGGGCGCGGCAGCGGCGGCCTCGCTGAGGACTTCAACCCCCGCCACACGTTCGACTCGTTCGTCATCGGCTCCTCGAACCGCTTCGCCCACGCGGCCGCGCTCGCGATCGCGGAGGCGCCTGGCAGGCCTACAACCCGCTCTTCATCTACGGATCGACTGGCCTCGGCAAGACCCACCTGCTGCACGCGATCGCCAACTACACGGCGCTGCACCCCTCCGAGCTCACCGTCCGCTACGTGACCTCCGAGACCTTCATGAACGACTTCATCAACTCGCTGCGCGACAAACGCATCGAGGGCTTCAAGCAGCGCTACCGAGCCTACGACGTGCTCCTGATCGACGACGTCCAGTTCTTCGAGCACAAGGAGCAGGATCCAGGAGGAGTTCTTCCACACCTTCAACTCCCTGCACGAGGCCGGGCGCCAGATCGTGCTGAGCTCCGACCGCCGACCCGGCGACATGCAGAGCCTCGAGGACCGGCTCAGCGTCGAGGTTCGAGTGGGGGTTGATCACCGACATCCAGCCGCCCGACCTCGAGACCCGCATCGCCATCCTCCGCCACAAGGTCAAGTACGACGCGATCGACGTCGTCGATCCCGAGGTCCTGACCTACATCGCGAGCCGCGTCACCACGAACATCCGGGAGCTGGAAGGCGCGCTCACGCGCGTCGTCGCCTTCGCCTCGTTGACCGACCGGCGCATGGACGTCGCCCTGGCCCAGAAGGTCCTCCGCGACGTCTTCCCCCAGGGCGAGCCGACGGTGCGTATCACGATCGAGCAGATCCAGCAGCTGATCTGCGAGCACTTCCGTGTGAGCCTCGACGAGCTCACGGGTGAGCGCCGCTCCCAGAACATCGTCTATCCACGCCAGGTTGCGATGTACCTGGCCCGGAGCTCACCGACTCCTCGCTACCGCGAATCGGCAAGGCCTTCGGAGGCAGCGATCACACGACCGTGATGCACGCGACCTCGAAGATCGCGACGCTGATGGTCGCGGACAGGTCTGTGTACAACCTCGTCCAGGACCTCACAGCTCGCATCAAGCAGGCGCGTTGAGCCGTCAGGGCTGTGGGTCCCCGTCATCTGTCCCCCGTCCGCGTCCCCAGCACCAATGGCGCCTTTACAGGGTCCGCGGGGCTTATCCACCTCTCCCCAGCCCCTACGTACTACTTCTAGAGTCCTTCAAGTTCATCGATGAACTCAGCAACCGCGATTCCCTCCACGCGCCTCCAGGCCGTCTCGCGCGTGGCGTCGTCCCCGCGCGCCCTCCAAGCGCCTCTCCTCGTTCTCTGGCGGCCGCCGGCGCCCCTGCGAGTTCGCGCCACCGACATGGAGATCTCCCTCCGCGTCCCGATCCCGGCCGACGTGGCGCGAGGGACGTCGTCCTCCCCGGCCGCCTGCTGCTCGAGATCGTGCGAGCGCTGCCTCGGACAGCGGTTTCGCTGCACTACGTCCCGCCGAGGAGGATGTTGACGATCAGCGCCGGCGGCGCGCGCTATCGTATCCACACCTACCGCGCCGAGGACTTCCCGAAGTTGCCCGACGTCGACGCTGCCGTTGCCATCTCGAGCCGCCCGGCCTTCGTCGAGACGATCACGGTCGCGGTCCGCCTCCCGGGACGAGAGCCGGCCGGTGCTCACCGGCATCCTGGTGCGGTTCGAGGCCGGGCGGATCGTATGGCCGCGACCGACTCCTATCGCCTGGCGGTGAAGGAGACGCCGCTCGGAGCCAGAGCTCCGGCTCGAGGCGATCTCCCGCCCGCGCGCTCCAGGATGGCGCGCCTGGCGGCCGACGCGAGGCGAGAGCCTGACGTCAGAGTGCACGAGAACCACGTGGTCTTCGGCGTGGGGGGGCCTTGCTGAACGAGCCGGATCGACGGCCAATTCCCGAACTACCGCCAGCTGCTGCCCGAGCAGTTCGAGCACGAGCTCGTGCTCCCCGCGAGAGGAGCTCCTCGACGTCGTCCGGCGCGGAGCCTGCTCGCGCAGCGCAACTCGCCCCTGCGGCTGCGCTTCGCAGAGGGTGAGTTGACGGTGAGCGCTCAGACCCAGGACGTCGGGCAGGCGCAGGAGTCGCTTCCGGCGCCCTACCACGGTGCCGAGCCGATGGAGATCGGCTTCAACGCCGAGTTCCTCCGCGACGGACTCGAGTCGATCGACTCCGCCGTCGCTGCGTTTCAAGCTCATCAGCCCGCTGCGGCCGCGGTGCTCGCGGGCGGTACGGACGACTACACCTACCTGATCATGCCGATCCGGCTCCGTCTGCGCAGGCTGATGCCGTCCGCCTCTCACGCTCCGCGACTACCGCTCGTACGCCTCGGCCGACCTGGGCGGCGGCTCGTCCCATCGTCGGTGAGCAACGGCGCCGGCAAGACGAACCTGCTCGAGGCGGTGCTACTTCGGCTGCACGGGGCGATCCTGCCGGACGCGCGAACGACCGTGAGCTGGTGCGTTTCGGGACCGGCACGGCACGCGTCGTGGTCACGGCGGAGGATGAGCTCGGCGTTCACGAGCTGACCGTCGGCTTCTCACCCGGCGAGCCGAAACGCATGACCGCCGACGGCGCGCAGGTCGAGCGGCTGCTGGACGTACCTCAGCGACCGCTTGTCAGCGTGTTCCTGCCGGATCGGCTGGAGCTGATCAAGGGCGTGCCGGCGCTGCGACGCGCTCACCTCGACCAGTTCGTGACCGCTCTCTGGCCGGCCAGGGCAGCCAGCCGCCGCGCATATGCGCAGGCGTTGGCGCAGCGCAACGCGTTGATCGGCCGGCTACGGGCCGGCCGCGGCTCAGGCGCATCCCTTGATGCCTGGGACGCACGCTTGGCGGAGGCGGGCCTTGACCTGATGGCTGACCGCCGCGAGGCGGTGCAGCTCACCAGCGAGACGTTCTCCGCGGTCTGTGAGCGCCTCGGGCTCGACGGCGAACCGGCGCTCGCATACCGGCCGCGCTCCCGGGCCTCGACGCCGGTCGAGTTCGCCGCCGAGCTGCGCGACCGCGTCGAGGGCGACCTCGAGCGCGGATTCACCGAGCACGGCCCGCACCGCGACGACCTCGCGATCACGCGGGAGGGCCGCGCCCTGCGCACCTATGGCTCGCAGGGGCAGCAGAGACTCGGCCTGCTCGCCCTGCTGTTGGCCGAGCGCCGAGCGATCGGCCGGCAGCGGCCGGGTGTGCCGCTGATACTGCTCGACGATGTGATGAGCGAGCTCGACCGTGACCGTCGCACAGCGCTGGTCGAGCTCCTGGCGGAGGACGGGGGCCAGGCGCTGATCACGACGACCGACCTCGACCACGTCCCCGGAGTGTTCGCGCCGGGTGTCGCGCGGATCGCTGTCGACGACGGCAGGATCGCCGTCGAGCTGACCGCGGATGCGGTCGCGCGATGAGCCGGCACCGCCGTTCGCCGCGCCCCATCGCCGGCGCCCTCGAAGGTGCGCGCAGGACCTGGCAGCCGCCCTCGCCGCTCGGCCGCGCGCAGACCGCCTGGGACGAGATCGGGCGCGTCTGGGAGGACGTGATCGGCGAGCACGGGCCCTACATCGTGGAGCGCACACGCCTGGTCAGCCTCAAGGCGGGGAGTGCTCACCGTAGAAGTGTTCCGAGGCTGTCGTCAGCGACACCTTGGGGCTTGAATCCGGGCGCGTTCTCGAGCGACTGAACGAGCGCCTCGGAGGCGATCCGATCACGCGTCTGCGATGCGTCACGGGAAGCTCGAAATGAACCTGCGGTTTTTGCGGCTTTTGCAGGCAAAAAGTAGAGCCTGGCAAGCCTGGTTCGGGGTGGTTATGTGCTATTGTTCTGTACACCAAGTTTCGACGCCCCGGCGCGCAAAAAGCCTGCGCGTTACCGGGGCGTCGGGGCGTCCATAGGAGGATCGTTGACGGACGAAGACGGCGCGAAGCGCCCAGATACTGAACAGAGCTACGACGCCGAAAACATTCAGGTGCTCGAGGGCCTCGAGGCGGTCCGCAAGCGACCTGGGATGTACATCGGCTCAACCGGACCGCGCGGTCTGCATCACCTCGTCTACGAGGTTGTTGACAACTCTGTTGACGAGGCGCTCGCAGGCCGGAACGAAAGCGTCGCGGTGACGATCCATCCCGACAACTCCGTCACGGTCGTCGACCGCGGCGCCGGCATCCCGGTCGCGACGATGGAGAAGGAGGGCAAGTCGGCGCTGGAGGTGCGTGCTGACGGTCCTGCACGCCGGCGGCAAGTTCGGCGAGGGCGGCGGCTACAAGGTGTCGGGCGGCCTGCACGGTGTCGGCGTATCCGTCGTCAACGCGCTGTCGGAGCGACTCGACGCCGAGGTCAGACGCGACGGTTACGTGTGGACTCAGAGTTACGCGCGCGGCGTGCCGATCGGCCCCATGATCCGCGGCGCGGCCACCGATGAGCACGGCACGACGATCACCTTCCTACCCGACGCAGACATCTTCGAGACGCTCGAGTTCGATTTCAAGACGCTCGAGGAGCGCCTGCGGGAGACCGCGTTCCTGACCCGTGACCTGCGCATCTCGATGGTCGACGAGCGCGCCGACGGCCACCGTGCGGACTTCCACTACGAGGGCGGCATCGTCGACTTCGTCGCCTACCTCAACGAGAACAAGGATCCGATCCACAGCAAGGTGATCGACTTCTCGGGCGACTTCGAGGAGGGCTCGGTCGAGGTCGCGATGCAGTGGAACGCCTCCTACCAGGAGTCGGTCTTCTCGTTCGCCAACAACATCAACACGCACGAGGGCGGCTCGCACCTGACAGGCTTCCGTACGGCGCTGACCGGCGTGCTCAACAAGTACGCGCGCGACCACGGCGAGCTCAAGGAGAAGGACGACAATCTCAGCGGTGAGGACGTTCGCGAAGGCCTCACGGCGGTGATCTCCGCGAAGCTGGCCGAGCCGCAGTTCGAGGGTCAGACCAAGACGAAGCTCGGCAACCCCGGCATGGCCGGTCTCGTCCAGACGATCGTCAACGCAAGGCTGGCGGAGTGGCTCGAGGAGAACCCGCAGGACGCGCGGCGCGTGCTCCGTAAGGCCGTGTCCGCCGCGCAAGCGCGCGCGGCGGCACGGAAGGCTCGCGACCTGACGCGCCGCAAATCCGCGCTCGAGAACTCGACGCTGCCGGGCAAGCTGTCCGACTGTTCGGTCAAGGACCCGTCGCTGGCGGAGTTGTTCGTGGTCGAGGGCGACTCCGCGGGCGGCTCCGCGGTCGACGCGCGCGACCGCAACACGCAGGCGATCCTGCCGCTGCGGGGAAAGATCCTCAACGTCGAGAAGAGCCGCATCGACAAGGTGCTCGGCAACGTCGAGATCCAGGCGCTGATTACAGCGATCGGGACCGGCGTGCGGGACGAGTTCGACCTCGAGAAGGCGCGCTACCACAAGATCGTGCTGCTCACGGATGCCGACGTGGACGGCGCGCACATCCGCACGCTGGCGCTGACGCTGCTATTCCGTGAGATGCAGCCGCTGATCGAGGCAGGGTACGTCTACATCGCCAAGCCGCCGCTCTACAGGCTCACTCGGGGCCAGAAGCATCGCTACATCGAGCGCGAAACGGAGCTCGAGAACATCCTGCTCGGGGACAAGTTCGAGAAGATCGAGATCACCGATCGAGACGGCAACCCCTTGAAGCTGACCGACACTCGCTGGACCCGCTTCAGCCGGCTGCTCAAGCAGTACCAGGGCTGGGCATCCGCGCTGCGCACCGCGCATGGGCAGGGGGTCGTGATCTTCCTCCAGCAGGCTCGCCTTCTGGAGGCCGGCGTCAGCGATGTCGATGGCCTGCTAAAGCACCTTGCCGATGACCACCAGAATGGGCATGCCTACTCGACGAAGCTGGTCTCCCAGGATCCCTTCGAGATAGTCGTGCTCACGGTCGAGGCCAAGACCGGACTCGCCACCACCCATCGGGTGCGCCGGGCCGCGCTGGACGCGAACGAGTATCGCCGCCTCGCCGCCGTGCACGACGAACTCGCCGCGCTCGTCGGAAACCCGCCGTTCACCGTAAAGCTCGGCGAGCGGACGCTAGACGCGGGCTCATTCGACGAGTTGCGCGCGGGCGTGCTCGACGTGGCCCAGCGTGGCGTGACCTACTACCGCTTCAAGGGCCTCGGCGAGATGGACGCCGAGGAGCTGCGCGAGACGACGATGGACCCGGCGTCGCGCACGCTGGTGCAGGTCACGATGGAGGACGCGAGCGCCGCCGACCGTGTGTTCTCGATGCTGATGGGCGACCAGGTCGAGCCGCGGAGGCAGTTCATCGAGGAGAACGCGCGGCTCGTGACCAACCTTGACGTGTAGCGCAGTGCTGAACAGGAAGGACTTCTAATGGCGACGATTGACACGTTGGGCGGCGGCAACATCGAGCCGCGCGGCCTCGAGGAGGAGATGCGCTCCGCGTATCTCGACTACGCGATGTCGGTCATCGTCGGGCGCGCGCTGCCGGATGTTCGTGACGGCCTGAAGCCGGTTCACCGCCGCGTCCTGCACGTGATGAACGAGATGGGCCTGCGGCCGACCGCGAAGCACGTGAAGTGTGCGCAGATCGTCGGGCGCGTGATGGGTGAGTTTCATCCGCACGGCGACCAGTCGATCTACGACACGCTGGTCCGGCTCGCCCAGCAGTTCTCGATGCGTTACACGCTTGTCGACGGGCACGGGAACTTCGGCAACATCGACGGCTGGCCGGCGGCGGCGATGCGCTACACCGAGGCTCGCCTCGATGCTCTCGCCGCCGAGATGCTGCGCGACATCGACCAGGACACGGTCGACTTCGTCCCGACCTACGACGGAAACGCGCAGGAGCCGGTGGTGCTGCCGGCTCGCTTCCCCAACCTGCTCGTCAACGGCAGCTCCGGCATCGCCGTCGGCATGGCGACCAACATCCCGCCGCACAACCTGCGAGAGGTCGTCGCCGCGACGATCGCCTACATCGACGATCCGACGATCGACGTCGACGGCCTGCTGAAGTACATCAAGGGCCCGGACTTCCCAACCGCCGGCACGATCCTCGGCCACGACGGCATCCGCGACGCGTACGCCACCGGACGCGGGCGCGTCCGCGTGCAGGGCAAGGCGCACATCGAGCCGATCGGCCAGGGCAAGGAGGCGATCATCGTCACCGAGCTGCCCTACCAGGTGCGCAAGGGCGGCGACGGCGGCCTGATGGTGAAGATCAAGGACCTCGTCGCCGAGAAGAAGATCTCAGAGATCAGCGATCTGCGCGACGAATCCGACCGTCGCGGTATGCGGATCGTGATCGAGCTCAAGCGCGACGCGATTCCAAAGGTCGTGCTCAACAAGCTCTACAAGCACACGCCACTGCAGACCACGTTCGGCGTGAACATGGTCGCGCTGGTCGACAACGTCCCGCGCACGCTGTCGCTGCGCGAGGTCATCGGCCACTACGTCGATCACCAGCGCGAGGTCATCGTTCGCCGTACCAAGTACGAGCTGCGACGCTCGGAGGAGCGCGCGCACATTCTCGAGGGCTACCTGATCGCGATGGACAACCTCGATGAGGTCATCGCCCTGATCCGCGCGTCTCGAGACCCCGAGGCCGCTCGCATCGGCCTCGTCGAGCGCTTCGACCTGACGGTTGTCCAGGCGCAGGCGATCCTGCAGCTGACCCTCAGCCGTCTGACAGCGCTCGAGGCCGACAAGATCAAGCAGGAGCACGCCGACCTGATGGAGCGCATCCAGGAACTGCGTGAGATCCTCGGCGACGAGAGCAAGGTCTATGGCCTGATCAAGGAGGAGCTCTCAGAGATCTCCGGGCGCTACGGCGACGAGCGCCGCACCGAGATCACCTTCGCCGAGGGCGAGATCGACATCGAGGACCTGATCGCCGACCAGCAGATGGTGATCTCGATCACGCACTCCGGCTACATCAAGTCGCTGCCGCTCTCCACCTACCGGCAGCAGCACCGTGGCGGGGTCGGCGTGACCGGGATGGACACCAAGGACGACGATTACATCGAGCACCTGTTCGTGACCTCGACGCACGACTTCCTGCTGTTCTTCACCAACCGCGGCAAGATCTACCGGCTCAAGGTCTATGACCTGCCCGAGCAGTCGCGCACCGCGCGCGGGCGCGCTCTGGTGAACCTGCTGCCGCTGCGCGAGGGCGAGAAGGTCCAGTCGGTGCTCAACACGCGCGACTTCACCGAGGGCAAATATCTGGTGTTCGCGACGCGCAACGGGATCGTGAAGAAGACCGAGTTCCTCGCCTACAACACGCCCATCAAGGCCGACGGCATCATCGCGATCAACATCCGCGACGACGACGAACTGATCGCCGTGCGCAAGACCAGCGGCACCGATGACATCATCATGGTCTCCCGCTCCGGCCAGGCGGCGCGCTTCCACGAGGACGAGGTGCGCGGGATGGGCCGCGATACCTCCGGCGTGCGGGGCATGAAGGTGATGCAGAAGGGCAATGCCCTGCTGGCGATGGACGTGGCACGCGACGATCAGGAACTGCTCGTCGTCACCGAGAACGGCTACGGCAAGCGCACCGCGCTCTCCGACTATCCGGTGAAGCACCGCGACACCATGGGCGTCAGAACGATCGCCTTGACCGATCGCAAGGGTGCGCTGGCCGGCGCCTTGGTCGTGCGCGAGCACCAGGAGCTCGTCTTCATCTCCCAGAACGGCATGGTCCAGCGCACGTCCGTGCGTGGCATCAGCCGCTACGGCCGCGCCTCACAGGGCGTGAAGGTGATGAACATCCGTGACGACGATCAGGTGAGTGCTGTGGCGCTCGTCGCCGAGTCCGAGGCCGAAGTACCGATCGACGAGGACATCGTCGCAGGCGAGAACGGCGTGGGGGTGGGGCTGGTCGACGACGACGTCTCTGAGGGCGTGGGGGTGGAGCCGATCGACGACGACGTGTCTGACGCCGTGATCGCCGTCGAGCTCGATGACCTCGAGGCCGACGATTTCGAGACAGACGAGCCTGGGGCCGACGTGTCTGACGACCCCGAGCCCGACGACGCCGGTTAGCTCTCAGGCTGCGTAGCGCTTCGCCGCCGCCTCGCGTGCACGCGCGGCCATCACCTCGCGGTCGCGGGGTGGCGCTGAGGTCTCCAGATCCGCCAACAGGTGCGCCGAGATGTGAGCGATGTCGTGGACCGCGCGCTCAAACGCCTCCTCGTTGGCCTTGGAGGGCTTGGCGAAGCCGCTGATCTTGCGGACGTACTGCAGCGCGGCGGCATCGATCTCATCAGTGGTAACGGGCGGATCGACGTTGTAGAGGATGCGGATGTTTCGACACATGGCGCTCAGCCTACAACGCTGGTTGGGCCGGTCCTGGGTGTCGTCGTTGGGGGCCCTTCTTCGGAGCCGAACCGTTGCCCAAATGTCCGCTAGCGAAAAACGCTGCAACGCCCGTACCCCAGATCCGTTGTCATCAACGGTTCGGCTCTGAAGAAGGACCCAAGACCCTCCCAACCCAACACTCGAGAAACACGAAGGGCGCCGGTCGACTACCGGCGCCCTTCGCAACTTCTTGGCTGGCATCGCCGCTCTGGCCCAACGCTTCACCGGAGGGACTAGGTCCGGCACCAGAACGGTGGTGTCACGGTGGGACTCCGCCTAGGGCGGTCAGCCATCCGACCTAGTGGCCGGACACCTCCAGGGTCCCGCAAGTACTGTCAGACAGGTGGACCACCTCCTTTCTCTGGTGATTCACACCTTACAACGCGACGCGGCGAAACACGCCGATTGCGGTCGCCGCTCAGGCTGCCAACACGCCGGTCGCGCCGGTCGCCAGGTACTGCCTCCAGGTCGACGGGATCGTCGGGCTGGCTACCTGAATGAAGATGTCCGGATTCGGTGTGCGCGGCGCTCGCGCGAGCGTCATGCCCGCCTGACGCGGGAGCGCGTCACCCTTGCGGCGGTTGCAGGGCGCGCAGGCCGCGACGATGTTCTCCCAGGTCGAGCCGCCACCCTTGGAGCGGGGGATCACGTGGTCGACCGTCAACTGGGCGCGTGAGCCGCAGTACTGGCAGGTCCAGCCGTCGCGGGCGAACACCGCTCGCCGCGTGATCTTGCGACGGTGCGTATCGCGCGGCACCTTCACGTAGGAGACCAACCGGATCACCGCGGGCCGTGTCATCGTGGCCGTGGCCGAGTGCAACTCGCGCTCGGTCGGTTCGATCACCTCCGCCTTCTCCTTCAGCAGAAGCACGACGGCGCGCCTCACCGTGCAGACGTTTATCGGCTCGTAGGTCGCATTCAGAACTAGCACCCGACCACCATCAGGCCCGCGTCGGTGGTGCTCGGAGAGCGACGCGGACCGGGTTGGCGCTGGTATCGATGAGCCCATCGCCCCGCAGAGTCTACTGATCATGCGGACAAGTCACGTCAAGAACACGTGAAGATGCAGCGTAATCCGGAGTAATGGCGATGCTCAGTGGCCGCGGCTCGGTGAGGCCTTCGGAATTTGGTTTGCGCGTATCAAGGGATCGCCAACTTGAGCCGATGAAGGCCTCGAGGAATCGTTTGCCACACGCACGGAAGGGGGTTGCCATCCAATGGATGACAACCAGGCTCACGGGAAGTTGAAGCACGGCAGCCAACTGCCCGGCTCGGACGCGAGGCCGGCACCGGAGGTCATGCGCTTGGGGACGCGCCTGCACGAGCGCCGTGACGAGGTGGTTCGCCGTGCCGATCTGCTCAACCAGGCGGCCGCGATGCAACTCGACCCGTCCGCGCACGCGAGCGTCGCACGCCTGACAGCCGTCTCGACCGAGGCCGTCGCCCTCTGGATGGCTGGAGAGGGTGAGGATGTCGCTCGCGAGGTCGGCCGTGAGGCTGCAGCGATCTTCGGACAGCTCGCGATTCAGCGCGAGGCGCCGCTCAACGAGATCACCAAGCGCGCGCTGCGTTGGCGCGACGCCACGCGGGAGGTCCTGGATGAGATCACCAAGGAGCTTGGCGCCACTGCTGACGCTCGCCGTGATGCACACCGGATGCTGCAGCGTTCGCTCGATGTAACCCTCGTGCGGCTGTGCGAGGCGTTCGAGAGCGAGCGCAGCCTGATTGACGGTGAGCTCGCCCGCCGCCAGCAGGAGCTTGTCTTCACGTCCACGCACGATCAGCTGACCGGGCTGCCGAACCGCACCCTGATTCTCGACCGGGCCGAGCAGTTGCTCGCTCGCTCGCGTCGCGAGCAGGAGCAGTGCGCGGTCCTGTTCGTCGATCTCGACGGCTTCAAGGACATCAACGACGGACTCGGGCACCGCGCCGGCGACGAGCTGCTGCGGGCCGTGGCCGAGCGGCTGGAGACCGCCATCCGCGAGGCTGACACGCTCGGGCGTCTGGGCGGCGACGAGTTTGTGATCCTCGTCGACGGCATCGCGCTGGCAGCCGGGCCGGAGCTTGTGGCCGAGCGCATCCTTGATGCGCTCAAGCAGCCATTCTTCATCGAGGGCACCGCGAGCGGCCGCGTGACGATCACCGCCAGCATCGGTATCGCGGGCGGCGATCGCCAGTCGGCGGCGGACCTGCTGCGCGACGCGGACATCGCCATGTATCGCGCGAAGCTGAACGGCAAGAACCGTTATCTGGTCTATGAGTCGGGCATGCAGGACGCGATCCATGCCCGCATGGAGCTCGAGATGGACCTGCGCGAGGCGGTGGCCAACGAGCAGTTCTACCTCGTCTACCAGCCGATATTCGACCTCGACGGTCTGACCCCGATCCGCATGGAGGCGCTGCTGCGGTGGCGCCGGCCAGGGGCCGAGAACGTCCCGCCCGACAAGTTCGTGCCGCTGCTCGAGGCATCGGGACTGATCTCCGAGGTCGGGCGATGGGTGCTCAGGGAGGCCTGCAACTGCTGCGTCGCCTGGAGCCGTGAGCGGCTCGACATAGGCGTCGCGGTCAACGTCTCGGCCGTCCAGCTCGAGGCCGATCGCTTCGTGCAGGACGTTGCCGACGCGCTCACCGAGAGCGGCATCGAGCCGGCGTCACTGACGATCGAGATCACGGAGACTGCGCTGATGCGCGACGCCGAGCGCACCGCCGAACGCCTGGGCGCGATCAAGCAGCTCGGTGTGCGGCTTTCGATAGACGACTTCGGCACCGGCTACTCGTCGCTGGCCTATCTTCAGCGCTTCCCCGTCGACGAGCTCAAGATCGATCGCTCGTTCGTCTCGCAGTTGCAGAGCACCGTGCAGCGCGATGCCCTGATCCGAACATTCGTGCAGCTCGGGCGCTCGCTCGAGATCGAGACCATCGCTGAGGGCATTGAGGATCAGGAGCAGCTCTCGCGCCTACGGGCCGAGAACTGCGACATCGGGCAGGGCTTCCTATTCGCACGCCCGATGGAGGCAAACCAATGCCGCCAGTTCCTCGAGCGCTGGGGGTCTGACGCGGTCCTGACTAAGCCGAAGGGAACGAGCCGAGCGTCCGCAACACGTTGACGCGGCCGCGCAGTCCGGCGAGCGCGTCGGCCACCTGAGGGTCGCTTTCGCGCCCGTCAAGGTCGGCGAAGAACATGTAGCGGCCGAGCCCGGCGCGTAGAGGACGGGACTCGATGCGAGTCAGGTTGACGCCGCGGAAGGCGAGTTCGGACAGGCAGCTGACGAGCCAGCCAGGGGTCTCGGTGCCCTCGCCCCAGAACACGATCGCTGTCTTCCAGGGATGGGTGTCGTCGACGCTCACGCCGGGAACCCCGGCATCGGTGTCGCCGCACGCCAGCCAGACGAAGCGCGTCTGGTTACCGGGCACATCCTCGATTCCGGCGTCCAGCACGACGCAGTCGTACAGCTGCGCCGCCAGGCGCGTGCCGATCGCTGCCCAACGGTGCCGGATCCGTTCGGTCACGAGTCGCACCGCCTCGGCCGTCGAGCTTGAGGTCATGACCCGCGCGGCCGGCATGTGTGCGCGGATGTACTCGCGACATTGAGCGGTCGCCTGTGGATGTGAGATCACGACCTCGATCTGTTCCAATGGCAGCTGCTCCTGGGCGATCAGGCACTGCTCGACGCCGAGCACGGTCTCGCCTACGATCCGCACCTGCTCGGCCTCGAAGACGAGTGCGTCGAGCGTCACGTTCACCGAGCCCTCGAGTGAGTTCTCGATCGGGACGACCGCCCGCTCGGCCCCGCCGTCGCGCACCGACAGCACGGTGTCGTGGATCGTTTCGTGTGCGACCAGGTCCAGCGTGTCAGCAGCCGGCGCGCTCAGGGCGGCGGCCTGGGAGAAGGTCCCCTCGGGACCCAGGTAGGCGACACGCATGGCGGCGTCAGCTCGCGGTCGCGTCGGGCGGGGTCTCGGACTCGCCGGCGCCCGGGCTCCGCAAAGCGAGCCGGATCGCTTCGTTCTCCTCGGGTGAGAGCTCGATTTCCGGCTGCCCGTTACGGATCTGCTTGGCGTAGAGTCGCGCGGTGTCGCGGTGGTGGATCGAGGAGAGCACGATTCCGGAGCGGCTGGCATCGAGTAGCGCGATCGAGGTCGATTGGCGCCCCGACATCTCCCCGTAGGCGTCATAGCGGACCAGCGCGCGGTGCGCGACGGCCCCGTCGAGCCGCCCTTCGGCGCGATCCATGCGTGCGTCGAGCCGGGTACCGAAGTCCTCCACGTATTGAGCCAGCGCGTCGAAGGAGGTTTGCATGTGCGCCGCGTGCGCGACCAGGTCCTGCGAACCGTCGCCGAGCACCGCCCGCTGCGCCGCCCGCAGCTTGCGCATCGCGACTGTCAGCACGACCGAGAATCCCACGGCCACCAGAGCGACGGCCCCCGCTGCGATCGCGACGATGCCGGCCGTCGTGTTGAGGTTGTCCACAGACGCAAGCATAAGCCGCGACCGCCTGCGAGAGCGCGGCTCGTGCTGTGCGTCAGTTGAAATCGATCGTGTACGTGAGGACGTTGTTGGCGAGATTCTTCTCGTCCGGCACCTTCAACACCCGGGCGGTGACCTTGTAGGTGCCGGGAGTCGGCGGTGAAGGCAGTGTCACGCTGCAGTTCGTGGTCTGACCCTTGAACGTCTCGCGGATCGTCGACGTCCCTGTGTCGCTCAGACCCTCGACCGAGACCCTACATCCGACGTCGTATTCGTTGTAGTCGCCGCCGTTGGTCACGTTCAGCGTGAACGTCGGCGCCGGGCTCGCCGGGATCGTGTTGGTTCCGGTCGTGCTGAGCTGCGTGGTGCCGACGCTCACATAGTTCAGCTGGTGCCCGTGCAATCCGGGGCCGGTGTTGTTGGCGTTGGCGGCGGTCGTCGAAAGCTGCGCCCCGATCTTCTCCTCGATGAAGTTCGATTGCAGCCATCCGAGGTCGGTGACGATCTGGCCGGCGTTGATCTGCGCGCCGGTCGTCCCGCCGATCGGGATGCCCGCGGCGTTCAGCGCCCTGGCGATGTCCGGGGCGACGAAGGTCTTGTAGAACACGTCCGAGCCGAACAGCAGCGAGGTCCCGACGGAGATGTCGTAGACGCCGTCCGTGCTGGTTTTCTTGTTGGCCGACGCCTGGATGTGCTTGGCGATCTGCGAGATCCCCTGCTCCCGCAGTTGCATCACCTGCACAAGCGCCGACTGGGCGCCCGACATCGCGCTCGGCGGGCTGTAGGACTGTGCCCGCTGCAATTGCTCACGCGCGTTATTGGCGATGATGTTCAGCTCGGTCTCGAGGCCAGAGGTGTTCGAAGTGAGATCCCCGCTCTCGAGGTCCGTGAACATCGCCGCGCCGTTGTTATCGGAGGCGGTGATCAGCGAGTTGACATCCTCGTTGTAGTTCTTGAGCGAGGTGTTGGTCTGGCTCACCTCGCAGCCGTGGATCAGCAGCGCCATGACGATCACGATCACGACGATCACGGCGGCGGCGATCAGGCGCCGTGTCTGGACCTCCTGCTGATGTTGACGGCCGCCCGGCGGCCGTCCCGAACCCCCCGGAGTGCGCCCAGACGGTCCGCGAGGCGGGCGTGCCGCACCCCTCGGTCGTCGTGGCTCCTTGCGTGGAGTTGGCTGCGGCTCATCGGCCTCGTCGAAGAACGACAAGTTGGTTTCTCGCTTCTTGCGGGCTCTTTCTTACATTTTGAGTAATAGCGACAACTCGACCGCCGCGGCAACTTCGCAAGCGCGCGTGCAGATGCGGAAATCGACCAGCCCATTGCGCAGGGACCAGCGCAACCAGTGCGAACACCTTTAACACGTGAGCGCGAGCCAGGTTCCTACCGTGCACATGGCCCAGGAGCCGGCGACCGTGGTGATGGGCCGCTACCGCCTGACCAAGCGCCTCGGAAGCGGGGCGTTCGGCACCGTCTGGTCGGCCCGGGACGCACGCCTTGACCGCGACGTCGCCGTCAAGCTGCTCCCGCGTGAGCGGGTCGTGCACGCCCGCTTCGAGCGGGAGGCGCGCGCCGCCGCGCGGCTCCAGCATCCGGCGATCGTCACCCTCTATGAGGCCGCCGTCGACGACGAGGGCGCCTACCTCGTCTCAGAGCTCGTTCGCGGCCGCACGCTCGACACCTTGCTCAACCAGGGCAAACTGTCCGACCGCGACATCATCGAGGTCGGCGTCGCGCTCTGTGACGCGTTGATTCACGCCCACGGCCAGGGCGTCATCCACCGCGACGTCAAACCGTCGAACGTGCTCGTGCCCAATCGCTCGGGTGGTCGGGGGCGGGCGGGCGGGATTCAAATCTGGGACCGCGCCAAGCTGACCGACTTCGGCGTGGCCCACGTGATCGGCGGCGCCACCCTGACGCGAACCGGCGACGTCGTCGGCACGCTCGCCTACATGGCGCCCGAGCAGGCCGACGGCCGCGAGGTCGGCCCAGCGGCCGACCTCTACTCGCTGGCGCTGGTCCTCTATGAGGCGCTCACCGGCGTCAACCCGCGGGAGCGCAGCGGCAGCATGCGGCGGGGGCACACGTTCGTGCCGCCGCTACGACGTCAGCGCCGCGACCTGAGCCGGCCGCTCGCCGCCGGCATCGACCAGGCTCTGCGGCCGCGCCCGAGCGAGCGCGGCACGGTCGAGGACCTGCGCCTCACCCTGCTCGAGTCGTTCGATCGCGCCGACGACGCGCGCGGCGTCGTCGCTCCGGGCTGGCGTGGCCACGAAGAAGACGACACCTGGGTGCAGGGCGATGCCGGGCGGGAGTGGCAAGACCACAAGGCCGACGCGACCCCGCGTCTGCGCATGACCGGAGCCGCTCGCCGGGGCACAATCGCCGGCCGGTGGGGCGCTCGAGGCGACCCTGACGCGCTCACGACCGCGTCCTGGCTCCCGCGTGCGGCCAACGCCGCAGGCGCTGGCCTCGGCACAGTCTGGATCTGCACGCAGCTCTGGCACCACGCGCCCGTGCCGCCCGCCGTCGCGGCCCTGGTGGCGACGGTGGTGGCGCTGCTGCTGCCGCTGCTCGGCTCTCTGTCGACGGCCGTCGCGCTGGGAGCCGTATCGCTCGCCGGCGCCTTTCCGGCCGTCGTCGCGCAGGTCGGCGGCAGCTGGTGGCGACGCGCATTGTTCGGCGCCGCCGGCTTCCTGTTGCTGATCGGCGTCTCCAAGCTCGCACACCACGATCTCTACTGGCTACCGGCGCAGATCCCGCCGCGCGGCGGGCGCGGACTGGCCGGGGCAGCGGTCTGGGCTGCTGCCGCGGCCATTCAGCCTCTGCTGCGTACGCGCCGCTTCCCGATGGTCGATGTGCTGCTGTGCGTAATCTGGTCGGCAGCCGTGGTGATGGGTGTCGAGGCTGTCGGCGCCACGCCACTGCGCGGAGACGTGCCGGGCGCCCTGGTCGGAACCCTGATCGTGGCCTGGCAGCCGCTCCTAACGATCCTCGAAGAAACGCGCCGGTCAGCGGGTATGCACCGGCATGTTGCGTAGCATGAATGGGTGGAAGGCCAGCCGAGATGACCGTTCTGAAGAGCCTCGAAAGCAAGATCGCCGGAGTCGTGGAGGGCACCTTCAGTCGTGTCTTTCGCTCCGAGGTGCGCCCGGTCGAAATCGCGCGCAAGCTTGCGCGGGAGATGGAGGAGCATCAGTACGGAACGCTGTCGCGCACGTATGTGCCCAACGAGTACCGCGTCTACCTGTCACGGCGCGACCGCGAGCGCTTTGAGACGTACGAGGACGCCCTCGCCGACGAGCTCGCCGGCTATCTGCTCGAGCACGCTCGGCGCGAACGCTTCGCCCTGCTCTCACGGCCGGTGATCGAGTTTCAGACCGATGAAAGCCTCGGCCTCGGCGAGTTCGGGATCGAAACGTTTGTCGTCCATCCTGAGGAGGAGGAGTTGTCCGCCGGGGGCCCCGAGGAGCCGCCCGGGCCGCCCGTCAGCCGCACGATGGTGTTCAGCGCCGCCCAGCGCCTGTCCGAGCCGCTTGAGGAAGCCGCCGCCGTCCGGTCGCAGCGCGCGCTGCTGATCTACGGCGGCCGTCGCCTGGTTGTCGGTTCGCGTGGCGCGACGCTCGGTCGCAGTCGCGACTGTGACATCGTCGTCGACGACGCCAACGTCTCGCGCCAGCATGCCGAGCTGCGCCCGCGCGGCGGTGGCTGGGTGCTCTCGGACCTCGGCTCGACGAACGGCACGCGTCTGAACGGGCGCTCGATCCAGGCGCCCGAGGTCGTTCGCCCAGGCGACGAGATCGAACTCGGCGCATCCCTGATCACGTTCGAGCTCGAGTAACCCCGACCCGACCAAGCCATGCTTCAGCCAGTTTCAGTCGGACTCAAGTTCGGCTTCCTGATCGTTCTGTACCTGTTCCTGCTATGGGTCGCGGCGAGCAGCCTGTTCGACCTGCGCCGGGGCGTCGGCGGACGTCGCGGTGGTGTCACTGCCGGCGAGGGGACCAGCATCCATCAGACGGCTGATCCGCTCGCCGCGCTGGAGGGGGACTTCGAGCCGCGACTCGTGGTGGAGCGCGCCGACGGACACGAGTCAGGGGTGGCGTACGACCTGCTCGACGGCGCGATACTCGGCCGCGGGGACGTCGAGATCAAGCTCGGCGACCCGTTCGCGTCCTCCCGTCACGCCAAGATCACGCGGCAGGGACGGACGCTTGTGATCGAAGATCTCGGTTCCACCAACGGCACCTACCTGAACGACGAGGCGCTGGGCGGGCCACAACCGCTCCACGACGGCGACCGCATCCGGATCGGCGACTCCGAATTCTCCTACTTCCAGTAACGGCCGCAAGATGCTCACAGCCGCAGAAACGATCGTTCGCACCGATGTCGGCCGCCAGCGCAGCGGCAACGAGGACTCCGCCTACGCGCAGCCGCCGGTGTTCGTGCTCGCCGACGGCATGGGCGGCGCCCAGTCCGGGGAGGTCGCCTCGCAGATCGTGGTCGACGCCTTCGCTCAAGGATTGCCCGCGGCGGCCACGGCCGAGGAGCGGCTGTCAATGGTCGTGCAGCGCGCCAACAAAGAGATCCACTCGCGCTCGCAGAACGAGATCGAGAACGCCGGCATGGGGACGACCGTCACCGCCGCCTACCTGGATGCCGATGCCGTCGTACTCGCTCACGTCGGCGACAGCCGCGCCTATCTGCTGCGCGACGGCGAATTGACGCGCCTGACCGAGGACCATTCGCTCGTCGAGGAGCTGCTGCGCGGCGGCAAGCTGACCGAGGAGCAGGCGCTCGACCACCCGCAGCGCTCTGTGATCACGCGCGCGCTCGGGATCGAGCCGATCGTCGAGATCGACACCTGGACCTATCCGGTACGCCCCGGCGACGTCGTGCTGCTGTGCAGCGACGGGCTCACCGACATGCTGCCCGAGCAGCAGATCGAGGAGATGCTCGCGGATGCGCCCGATCTGAGCGCTGCCGCCGACCTCCTGATCGACGCGGCCAACGACGCCGGTGGGCGCGACAACATCACGGTCGTCCTGTTCCGCGTCGCGGTCGCGGTTGACGCAGCAGCCCACCTCGACCAGCCGACCGTGATCTCATACGGCGCCGGCCCGCTGGCCGGCGCCGCCGCCGGAGCGCCCGCCCCCACGCCTGCGCCTGCGAACCAAGCCCGGCTTGCCCGTCTGCAGGGCTCAAGCCGCATATGCCCGCCGGCTTCGTGCAGCCGGCTGGGAAAGAGCGCCACTTCGGTCGGCTCGGCAAGACCGTGGCGGGCGCTGACCGCGCTCGCGGTCGTGCTCTGCCTGATCGGCGGCGGCGGCTACCTCGCCAGCCGCCAGCTGTACTTCCTCGGCACCAACGGTCAGGGCACGGTCGTCGTGTACCGCGGCTTCCCCTACGTGCTGCCGCTCGGGATTCCGATGTACGAGACCTTCTACGTGTCGGGGGTGCCGGCCGCGACGATCCCCGCGGACCGACGCGGGAAGATCCTGAACCACGCGATGCGCGACCAGACCAGCGCGACCAGCTCGTCAACGATCTCGAGCTCGGCAAGATCAGCAAATGAGGGCCGAAACTGGGAGCTGTTCGGCCTGATCCCGGCGGCGCTGCTGGTGTCGGCTGGGTTCGCGGCGATCTACATCCAGCGCTCGAACCAGCTCTCGACCGTTTCGCTCGTCTACGGCGGCGTGTTCCTGGGGCTGTGCGTCGCAGCGCACATCTTCATCCGCATCACGCTGCCGTACGCCGACCCCTTCATCTTCCCGCTGGTCGCGGTACTCGCCTGCTTCGGGATCGTGATGGTCTACCGGATCGACGGCGCGACGCTCGCCCGCCAGCAGGCGCAGTGGTTCGTGCTCGGGCTCGGGCTGTTCGCCGCGACCGTGCTCTGGTTCCGGGATTACCGCAAGCTCGAGAACTACCGCTACCTGATCATGATCGCCTCGCTCGTGCTGCTGGTGCTGCCGCGGATCCCGCACTTCGGCGAGCAGGTGAACGGCGCGTACCTCGCCGTTCGCCTGCCGGGGATCACATTCCAGCCGACCGAGTTCGGCAAGCTCGGGTTGGTGATCTTCCTCGCCTCATACCTGCGCGACCACCGTCAGGCGCTGGCGTCGGGCCGCAGGATCCTCGGCTACGCGCTCCCGCCCCTCAAGCATCTCGGTCCGTTGCTCGTGCTATGGGGAGCGGCGATGCTCGCTCTGGTCGTGACGCGCGACGTCGGATCGTCGCTGATGTTCTACGGGGCGCTGCTCGCGATCCTCTACGTCGCCACCGACCGTATCTCATTCGTGCTCGTGGGGGTGCTGCTGTTCGCCGGCGGCGCCTGGTACCTGGCGACGCACATCGCCGCACATCGACGCGCGTGTTCAGGACTGGCTGCACACCTATAACAACGACACGTCTACGGCGCGCCTGGTGGCAGCCTACAGCTCGCCAACGGCACCTTCTCGATGGCCGCGGGCGGCCTGTTCGGCCAGGGCTTCGGCCAGACGCTGCTGACGATCCCTGGCACGACGAGCGCAGTACATTCCCGTTCCCGACACCGACATGATCTATGCGGTCATCACCGGCGACCTCGGCCTGTTCGGCGCCGCGGGACTGCTGCTCACCTACATGATGCTTCGCGGCCCGCGGGTTCAAGACCGCGATCCTCGCGCGCGACTCGTTCTCGAAGCTGCTCGCCGTCGGACTCTCGTCGGTCCTCGCGCTGCAGGTGTTCGTGATCGTCGGCGGCGTCACGCGCGTGATCCCGCTGACCGGCGTGCCGCTGCCGTTCGTCTCCTACGGCGGCTCCTCGATCCTCGCCAACTTCGTGCTGGTCGCGCTGCTGCTGCTGATCTCCGACCGCGCGCGCCGCCCGGTGTATCATGACCGCCGGGAAGGCATGAACCGCTCGATCATCCGCCTGTTCGTGGTCGTGATCCTTCTGTTCACGCGTCCTGATCGTCTGGACCTCGCGCTGGACCGTGTTCAGCGCGACCGCGCTGCACAACAACCCGCTCAACAGCTCGAGTTCTTCGCGACCGTGAAAGTCAAGCGCGGGACGCATCCTCGCCGGCAACGGCGCCGTGCTGGCCAGGTCGGTGAAGCGCCGGCGGCGGCACGTGGAAGCGCGTCTACCCGCAGGGGTCCCTGTTCGCGCAGGTCGATCGGCTACTACTTCCCGCAGCACCGAACTGCTGGACTCGAATTGTCGCGCAACGTCCGAACTCTGGACGGCCGCACAGCGGGCTGACAAGCGTCTTCGGTTCGTTCAACGGCGGCCCCAAGGTCGGTGACGACGTCCACACGACGCTCGACCCGAAGGCACAGAGCGCTGGCGCGCCAGCTGGTGCTCTACGCCCAGTCGCACTACGGCGCCACCTCGGGCTCGGTCGTCGCGATCGTGCCGCAGACCGGTGCGGTGAAGGTCATGTACTCGACTCCGAGCTACAACAACAACGACCCGAATCCAGCACGTGCGAGAAGACCCCCGGCTGCAGCCAGTACTTCAACGCCGACGCAGGGCGGCTATCCGCCGGGCTCCACGTTCAAGCTCGTCACCACCACCGCGGCCCTAAACAGCGGCAGGTACACACCGGACTCGATCTTCAACGGCAACTCGCCGGTCACGGTCTCGGGACACTCGCTCGAGAACGACAGCAACGACGAGCTACGGCCAGGTCACCCTGACGACAGGCCCTGACGGACTCGATCAACACGGTCTACGCGCCGCTCGGGCGTCACGCTCGGCGGCAGCCTGATGCAGGAGTACATGAAGCGCTTCGGCTTCTATTCGGTGCCGCCGCTCGACTATCCGGTCGGTCAGATGCGTGCGAGCGGTGAGTCGACTCACAGGCACGGCAGGTTCGCTGCACCGCCCCCTGCACCAACCTCCAACTTCGACCTGGGCCGGACCGCGATCGGCCAGGCGAAGCTCGAGGTGACTCCACTGCAGATGGCGATGGTCGTCTCGGCGATCGCCAACGACGGCAAGCTGATGGAGCCGCGGCTCACCAGCAAGGTCGTCAACACCGACGGTCAGATCGTGGACGACGATCCCGCCGCAGGAGTACGACCAGGTGATGACGCCGAAGATGGCGCGGTCGAGCTGCAAGCAGATGATGCGTGACGTCGTGGAGGAGGGCACCGGTCAGTGCTGCGAACCTGGAGGGGCTGAGCATCGGCGGCAAGACCGGCACCGCGTCGACCGGCGTTGCTCGCAGGCTCGGAACGCAACGCCCCGACGGCCAGCCGCTCGACGACGCCTGGTTCGTCGGCTTCCCCGAGAGCAAGCCGAAATCGCGGTCGCCGTCGAGCTGACGGACATTCCGAACGGCTACGGTGGCACGTACGCCGCGCCGATCGCGGCAAAGGTGATACAGACTCTCCTTGGGGAAAAACAATGAGTGAATTCGACGCCGGGACGATCATCGACGGGCGCTACCGGGTACTGCACCGCCTCGGTGCCGGCGGCATGGCGGACGTCTATCTGGCCCAGGACGAGCAACTCGACCGTGAGGTCGCGCTCAAGCTGCTGCACCGGCGCTTCGCCGAGGACCCCGGCTTTGTCGAGCGCTTCCGGCGTGAGGCGCAGGCGGCCGCGTCGCTGCAGCACCCCAACGTCGTCAGTGTCTTCGATCGCGGCACCTTCGACGACACCTACTACATCGCGATGGAGTACCTCGACGGTCGCACGCTGAAGCGGCTGATCCGCGAGGAGGCGCCGCTCGAGACGAGCCGCGCGATCGACCTCACGATCCAGATGCTGAAGGCGGCGCGGTTCGCGCACCGACGCGGCGTCATCCACCGCGACCTCAAGCCGCACAACGTGATCGTCGACGCGAGCGACCACGTCAAGGTCACGGACTTCGGGATCGCCCGCGCGGGCGCATCCGACATGACCGAGACCGGCTCGATCATGGGCACCGCGCAGTACCTGTCGCCCGAGCAGGCGCAGGGCCACGCGGTCAGCGCCCCGTCGACCTCTACTCGGTCGGCGATCGTGCTCTACGAGATGCTGACCGGGCGGGTCCCGTTCGACGGCGAGTCCCCGGTCTCGATCGCGCTGAAGCACGTCTCGGAGGCGCCGATCCCACCGAGCCAGTTCAACCCGGAGATCCCCTCGGCGCTCGAGCAGGTCGTGCTGTGGTCGCTCAACAAGGACCCGGCCGACCGGCCCGCGGACGCCGACCAGTTCATCATGGCGCTCGAGCAGGTGCGCGAGGCGCTGGCGGCTCCGGCCGGCGAGGTCACCGCCAGCATGCGCGCTCTGGCGGCCGGCACCGGGCTGGTTCCGGTCGGCGCGACGCCGCACACGAGCCTGATGCCCGCCGAGGCGGCCGAGGGCAACGGCGGCGCGGTCGGTCTGGCGTTCGACGGTGACCAGCTCGACCGCCATCACGACGACGACCAGCGCGACCGCAAGTCGCCGATCTGGCCCTGGATCGTCGGGCTGGTTGTGGTTCTGTTGCTGATCGGCGGCGGCGTCGCGGCATATCTGCTGACGCGGCCGAAGAAGGTGCTCCTGCCTGCCGTCGTCAACCTGATGCTCCAGCAAGCCCAGAGGCAGTTGCAGGGAGACGGATTCGTGGTCATCACGAACTCCGAGCCTTCCAAGTCCGCAGATGGCATCGTGATCGCCCAGAATCCGCTGGGGGACGCGCGAGTGAAGAGTGGCTCGATCGTGACGCTGACCGTGTCCACCGGTCCCGCCACCACCACTGTGCCCTCGGTCGCCCAGTTGACTCAGGCGCAGGCGGAGGCGCAGATTCGTCAGGCGGGCTTGAAGGTCTCGCAGATCATGACCGAGACGTCGACGACTGTGCCCGCGGGCGAAGCCACGCGTACGTATCCCGTCGGCGGGGCGACTGCGTCCCGCGGCACCAAGGTGATTCTGTACATGAGCTCCGGCCTGGCCGTGCCCGATGTCGTCGGCGACAACGTCGCCGACGCCGAGAACGCGCTCACCCAGTTCAACGTGCACCAGGTGCAGCAGACGACGACGACCGCCACCCCGGGCACGGTGCTCACGCAGGCGCCGACGGCCGGCAAGGCCGTTGGGCAGAACGGCGTTGTGACGCTGACCGTCGCCCAGGCCCCCAGTACCGTCAAGGTTCCGCGCGTCGTCGGCGACACGCCCTCTCAAGCCGTGACCACGCTCACCGCGGCGGGGCTCAATAGCGCCCAGGCGCCGACGACGGTACGCAATCCCAACCTGATCGGCCTCGTCGTCAGCCAGTTCCCGACCTCCAACAGCAAGGTCAAGAAGGGTGCGGTCGTGGACATCATGGTCGGGCAGGCGGCCGCCAACAACTCCGGCGGCACGGGTGGTCCGGGCGGTAATGGCGGAACGGGCACGGGCGGCGCTGGTACCACGAACACGCGCACGACATCGAGCACGCCGACCACGACCAGCACGCCGTCGACCACGACTTGAGCGACTCGCATCGGATCGCGGTGCTCGGCGGCGGCCAGTCGTCGGAGCACGAGGTCTCACTCGCCTCGGCGGCGTCGGTCGCGGCCGCCCTGCGCGCCGCGGGACACGACGTCACGGAGATCGAGGTTGGCCGCGACGGGGTGTGGCGCTCAGGTGGGGCCGAGCTCACCGTCACGCCCGGGTGTGGCCTTCCCGGCGTGGACGTCGTCTTCCCTGTCCTGCACGGCCCGTTCGGCGAGGACGGCACCGTTCAGGGCCTGCTCGAGCTGCTCGGCGTGCCGTACGTGGGCGCGGGCGTGCTGGCGAGTGCGATCTGCCTGGACAAGGTCGTCTTCAAGGAGCTGATGGCGCAGGCTGGGATACCGCAGGTGGACTACCGCGGGATCACGGCGAGCGACTGGGAGAGCGACCCGGACGGTGTCATCCGCAGCCTCTCAGCGCTGGGCCTGCCCGTCTTCGTCAAGCCGGCCCGGCTCGGCTCCTCGGTCGGGATCGGGCGCGTGCTCGAGCAGGCCGAGCTGGCGACGGCGCTTGCTGCGGCCTTCGTGCACGATCCGCTGGTGATCGTGGAGGCCGCAGCGTCGGGGATCGAGGTCGAGTGCTCGGTGCTGGGTAACGACACGCCGATCGCCTCTCTCCCCGGAGAGATCCTGCTCGCCGCCGGTGAATCCGGGTGGTACGACTATCAGGCCAAGTACACCTCCGGCGGCATGGAGCTGATCGTGCCCGCGCGGCTGTCAGAAAGCGCGCTCGGGCGCGTGCGGACGCTGGCGGTGGCGGCGTTCACGCGCGCCCGGTGCAAAGGGCTTGCGCGGGCGGACTTCTTCGTCGACGGGGAGATTGTGCTGCTCAACGAGCTCAACACGATGCCGGGCTTCACCGAGACGAGCGTCTATGGCGCGCTGTTCGCCGCCTCCGGCATCCCCTACGGGGAGCTGCTCGGCCGGCTCGTGGCGCTCGCGCTCGAGCGCCACGAGCGCGAGCGCGCATACACGTTCTGAGCGCCTCGAGCGTCCGCCACGGTGCCACGCTCAGGCAGGGCACAGCTGACGACACCGCAACTCTGCTCCGACGGTCCGGGTTAAGCAGTCAGGACCGGCATCGAGACAAGGAGCTTTTCAGATGCCAGAAACCGATTCGCGACCAGGGTTCCCCCGGCGCGTGAAACGCGCAGGGCTTGGGTTGTTCGCGACGGCGCTCGCCGCCGCAGCCGTGACGGCGGCGCTACCCGCTGCAGCCTCGGCTGCGGGAACACTGACCGTGTCCGGCGCTGTCACCGTCCCGGCGACCGACAACGCCGGCGACGTCTACGCCGTGTTGCTCGACCCGGGTGGCAACCCGGTGGCCGAGACGCAGGTCGTCGCCGGTGCGCCGTCGACCTCCGGCACGTTCAGCTTCACCGGCGTCACCGCCGGCAACTACAAGGTGTATTTCGTCGACCCGACCGGCACCGACAATGTCGCCCCGGCCTACCTCGGCGGCGCCACATCCTTCCAGAGTGCGTCCTCCGTGGCCGTCGCCGGCAGCGGTGACATCGGGAGCACCACGCTCGCCTCCGGCGGCGAGATCACCGGCACGATCTCCGACGCCAACATCGGGGATACCACCACGACCATGACCGCCGTCCAGGTGGGCGCGACCGACCCCGGCCAGAGTGCGTTCTGGAACTGGTATGCATCCGGTTCGCCACTGGGCACGATCACAACAACCGGTTCGACGCGCAGTTACACGATCGGCGGTCTCGTACCCGGCTCGGAATACACGCTCCGCTACGGGTTCAGCTCCGCCACGACGCCGGTCTGGCACACGCGGGCCTATGTGGCCGCGAACGGCACGGTCAACCCCGACCCCGCCGACGCAACCGTGTTCAAGCCAGGCGCGACGGCGCTGACCGCAAGCTTCAGCGTCCCGGCTGTCGGCAGCATCACCGGAACCGTCACCGATCCAGGAGGCCTTGAGAACTCGAACGTGACCGTGGACGTGTTCGACGGGGCCGGCGCGACCGTGCCGGCAACCGTCACCTGGTCCGACGGGGTCTACACGGTGCAGGGCCTGATCCCCGGCACCTACAAGCTCGAGTTCGTACCGGCATCGCTCGTGCTGGCGCCGCAGTATTACAACGATGCGGCGACGCTCGCAACGGCGGCGGCGATCAATGTCGTCTCCGGCCTGCAGACGGCAAATGTCAACGTAGCGCTCGCTGCTGGTTCCAGCGTCAGCGGTACGGTGACGGCGGCACAGGGCGGCGCCCCGCTCGGTGGCCTCGAGGTCGAGCTGATCGACGCCCAGGGCCATGCCGCAGCGCTTGCGTTCACCAACGCCGACGGCACCTACACGCTCACGCGCGTGCCTGCCGGCACCTGGTATGTCGAGTTCGACGGTGGCCGCGCCTACAACGGTCAGTACTACGCCACCGAGTACTACCTCGGCAAGCCGACGCTGGCCGGCGCCAAACCGCTCGCCGTCAATCCCGGTGTCCCGGTGACCGGGATCAATGAGGCGTTGCTCTCGGAGAGCACGACTGTTCCGGGCCTGCCGAAGGTCTCAGGTGGGTCGCTCACCGGTCTGGCGACCGACAAGGTCGCGCTCAAGTTCAAGCTTGCCGCAGGCTCCGGGCCGGCCGGGTACCTGAAGTCGTTCACGATCAAGCTGCCCAAGAACGTCAGCTGGAACAAGAGCAAGCTGAAGAGCGACATCGTGATTGCGCGCGACACGTACTCCGAGGCGATCAAGAGCGGAAGGCTCGTGATCACGTTCGCGACCGGCAAGAAGACGGTCTCGTTCCGGATCAAGGCGGGCGGAATCACCGTCAGTAGGGGCATCGAGAGCCAGGCGAAGAAGCGCAGGATCAAGTCGCAGGCGATCGACGTCGCCGCCACCGACACGACCGGCAACGCCAGCTCGCTGTCGTTCACTGTCAAGGACCCGCACTGAGTCCTTCACGGCTCATGAACTGAGCCGCTGTCGGCTCTTTAGCTCCGCCGGGGCGGGCGGTCCTCTCGGATCGCCCGCCCCGGTACGCTGACGGGCGTATGACCGCCACCGCCAGCGAGATCCGCACGGTTGCCGTCGTCGGCGGCGGGCTGATGGGCTCCGGGATCGCCGAGGCGGTCGCGTCGGCGGGTCTGGAGGTGATCCTGCGAGATATTGATGACGCCGGCGTCGAGCGGGCGCACGAGCGCATCGAGGGCTCGCTGCAACGCGGCGTCAGAGGCGGCAAGCTCGACGAGAATGACGCCGCCGCGATCCGTGACCGCATCGCGCTGACGACTGACGTTGCGCGCGTAGCCGACGCCGACCTCGTGGTCGAGGCGGTGCCGGAGGACGAGCGGCTCAAGCTCGAGGTGATCGCCGCGATCGGCGCAGGCCGTCTCCGAGCGCGCGATCATCGCCTCCAACACCTCCTCGATCCCGATCACGCAGCTCGCCCACGTGGTGACGCGGCCCGAGCGTGTGGTCGGACTGCACTTCTTCTCGCCGGTGCCGGTGATGCGTCTGGTGGAGATCGTGATCGCGCTCGACACCGACCGTGAAACGGTGGACGCTGTACGGGCCTTCGCGATCGCGCTCGGCAAGACCCCGATCGAGACCAAGGACCGTTCGGGCTTCATCGTCAACATGCTGCTCGTCCCGTACCTGATGGCGGCCGTGCGCATGTTCGAGGACGGTTTCGCCACGCGCGAGGACATCGACGCGGGCATGCAGCTCGGCTGCGGTCACCCGATGGGGCCGCTGACGCTGAGCGACTTCATCGGGCTGGACGTGCTCTACGCGATCGGCGTCTCGCTGTACGACGAGTTCAAGCGCGACGAATACGCCCCACCGCCGCTGCTGAAGCGGATGGTCGCCTCAGGCCGGCTCGGGCGCAAGTCCGGTCGCGGGTTCTACGAGTACAGCTAGACGGAGCCAGTTACCGCCAGGCTCATGGCCGGCCCAGCGGGGCCGGCAAAACCTCAGCGGTACAGCCTGATTTCGTTGATCGATGCGATATTGCCGCCCGCCGGCAGCGATGTGATCCAGAGCAGGTAGAAGCGGTAGTGCGTGCTGTCTGCGTGGAGCCTGAACCGCTGGGTCCTGGTGACATCGTCGGTCCCGCCGACCGGCACCCAGTTGCTGGCTCGGAAGCTGTTCGGGTCGGGCTGGGAAGTGGTCGCGTAGATCGTCGCGTTCCAGCCCGGGGTCGCGGTCTCGACGACCATCTTCACGGCTGCCGAGGCGCTTTGAGGGCGCACGAAAATGCCGACGCCCTTCTTGTTGAGCTGACCCCCGTAGTAGTGCTCTGTCTCCCAGGCCGTTGCGGACCTGCCGTCGATCGCGTACCCGGCGTCGCCGTTGTTCTGGTAGGTGCCCCCGGATGTGCTGTCGGGGTTGTAGGCAAAGGCGGCGCTCAGTGCGACCGGCACCGGAGACCCTGGAGTCGAGCCGTGTTTGCCCGCGGGCCCGTTGTTGTGCGTGCGCAGCGCGAGTACGACGACCACCCCGGCCACGACGGCGACGGCGATCAGACCGACCGCGTAGGCACCCCGGCGCCGGCGGACGCTGAGCGGTACACGCCTGCGGGTCTGAGGCGGCAGCGTCTTCAGCACCGTTGTGACCTCACCGTCGGCACTCCCGGCACGCGTCGTCTCCAGCGCAAGCACGCTCTCGAGGTCGGCGATCAGCTCCGCGTCGTCGGCGTAGCGCTCCGACAGGTCCTTGGCGGTTGCGCCCTCGACCACCGACGCGAGCGTCGCTGAGACGTCGGGCCGCAGCTTGCGGACGTCCGGGATCTCCTCGCGCACGTGCTTCATCGCGACCGCGACCTGCGTCTCGGCGCTGAACGGCAGCTGGCCGGTGAGCATCTCGTAGAGCGCGATACCCAGCGAGTAGAGGTCGGACTGCCCGGTCACCGGCTGTCCCAGCGCCTGCTCGGGTGAGACGTAGTCGGTTGTGCCCAGCACGCGGCCGTCGTCGGTCAGGCCATCCTCCTCGAGCGTCCGTGCGATCCCGAAGTCCGTCACCTTGGCCGTGCCCTCGTGGTCGAGCAGGACGTTCTGCGGCTTCACGTCGCGGTGCACGATGTGGTTGGCATGCGCGGCGCCGAGCGCCCGCGCGATCTCGATGCAGTAGGCCACGGCCTCTGGAATCTCGAGTCGCCCGAGCCGGCGAATCCGGTTCTTCAGGGTCTCGCCCTCGATGTACTCGAAGACGATGAATGGGCGACCGTCGTCCTCGCCGGCGTCGATCACGTGGACGATGTTCGGGTGCGAGAGCCGGGCGACGGCGCGCGCCTCCCGGCGGAAGCGCTCGAGCTGGTCAGAGTCGGTGGCGACCTCGCGGTTCATCACCTTGATCGCCACAAACCGCTCGAGCGTCTCGTCATGGGCGCGGTAGACCGTCGACATCCCGCCGGAGCCGATCCGTGACTCCAACGTGTAGCGACCACCGAGCGTCGTGCCGAGCAAGCTGCTCATCTACTCGTCCTATTGTGAAACAAGTCAGGTGTGTTCGAGCAGCCGGGCTGTCAGGAGCCGGTCAGGGTGTCGCTGCCGGCCGCCGCGCGGATGCCCTCTGGGAGCAGTTCGACCACGTCTGCTTCATCGGTGAGCTGACCGATCACAGCCGTTCCCGGATGGAAGCTCGAGAGCAGGTCGACGGCCGCCGAGGCCTGCTCGGCGGGCACCATCGCCACGAACCCGCAGCCCATGTTGAAGACCTCCCACATCTCGGCCGCCGAGATCTCACCGAGAGAGGCGATCAGCTCGAACACCGGAGGTGATGGCAGCGGTTCTGCGATCGAGTACCCCACGCCCGTGCCGATCCGACGCAGGTTCATGAGCCCGCCGCCGGTGATGTGCGCGAGCCCGCGCACATCGATGACGCTCGAGATCAACGCCAGGATCGCGCGCACGTAGATCACCGTCGGCTCGAGCAGCACATCGGCGACCGACTGGCCGCCGAGCAGATCGGGTCGCGTGTCGAGCGTGAGCCGGCCGTTGTCGAGCAGCGCCCGCCGCGCGAGCGTCATGCCGTTTGAGTGGATCCCCGACGCCGGCAGGCCGATCATCGCGTCGCCTGGACGCGCAGTGCTGCCGTCGATGATCGCGTCGAGCCCGACCACGCCGAACGCCGACCCGACCAGGTCGAAGCCGTACGGCGACGGGTGACCGCGCAGCACCTCCGGCACCTGGCAGACCTCACCGCCGGGAATCTCGACACCGGCCTGCGCGGCGCCGATCGCCAGCCCGCGGCCGATCGCCTCCAGCAGCGACGGGCTCGGCCTGCTCCACCGCGATGTAATCCAGCAGCGCCAGCGGCTGCGCGCCGACACAGATCAGGTCGTTGACGTTCATCGCCACGCAGTCGATTCCAATCGTGTCGAAGCGGCCGGTCTGCTCGGCGACGATCACCTTCGAGCCGACGCTGTCCGTCGCGAGGGCGATCCCGACGTTCGGCGCGAGCGCGCCCGGCAGCCGCATCACGCTGGCGTAATGGCCCGGCAGCGGCACGCTCAGCGACTCGCGCCCAGTCTCGATCGTCTTGAGCACGCTGACGATTGCCGCCACGCCGGCGTCGGCCTGATGGGTGTCGACTCCTGCTGCGGCGTATGCGTCGGTCACCTGGCCATTGTTGCTGATCGCGGGAGCTGCGCGGATCGCGGGCCCACCGATCGCGGCCCACCGATCGCGGGGTCGATGATCGCGGGGTCCATGATCGACGGGGCCCCGTGCACTGTTCATCCAGCCGCAGCAGGGGCCTCGGCTAGGAGGTTTGCAACAATAACGCCGACGTTATTGTTGCAAAACGCATCTTGGAGGCTCCGGCGCGCTGCGCTCGGACTCGCCCTCGGCGGGCCGGATTCGCGGGGCGGTCTCAGGATCTAGCCAGCCGCCACAGTGTCGCGCTTCCGAGCGCGACTCTGTAAGCAGCGAACGGCCACAGCGGGCGGTCGCGCTCGACCAGCTCGATCAGTGGCGTCGACGCCACTGTCGATGCGAACGAGGACACGACGCCGACCACGAACGTCCCGCCGGATCCGGCCGGCAGTCCGCGCTGCCACAGGCGCAGACACTTCAGGAAGGTGGCGCCGCCGATGACCGGTAGCGCGACATGGCGTGACAGCCGCTCGGCGTCGACGCGCGTGAACTGCCGCAGGCGCGCGGCCGTCAGCGTCGCGCCGTTGCGCGAGACCCCCGGGAACAGCGCGCACGCCTGGCCGATCCCGAGCCAGAACCCGTCGAGCGGTGTCGCCGCATCGAAGCTGCGCTCCTGTGCGGAGCGATCGGCCCATACCATCGCCAGCGCGCCGGCGATCAGGCCGGTGGCGATCGTTCCCGGCTTCCCCAGGAAGCGCTCGATCGGGCGCTCGAGTGCGAATCCGACGAGCACCGGCGGCAGCAGCGACATTGCCACGACGGCCGCCGAGTTGGGATCGGCCGTGCGTGCTGCCGTCGACCACCTCGTCGCGCAGCATCACGACCAGCGCGGCCGCCGTCCCGGCGTGAAGCGCCACCTCGAAGGCCTTGCGCACCTCGGGATCGGTGGAGACGCCCTCCCAGCCGAGCAGCCACGGCACCAGCTCGACGTGCCCGGACGAGGAGATCGGCAGCAGCTCGGTGGGCCCGTGCAGCACTCCGATCGCCAGGGCGCGCCCGAGCCGCGCGCGACGCGCCGCCATCACGCTGCCGCCATCACGCCGCCGCCTATCAGGCCGCCGCGAACCGCGGCATCAGGTCTATGCCCGCGTGGCACGCCGCCCGCGCATGACCCGCAGAAGCCACCATGCAAGCGCGAGCACGATCAGGGCGACGACCACGTAATCGACGATGTCAAGGTGGTTCTTCCACTGCTGCCAGTTGTGGCCGACCGCCTTGCCGACGAGTGACCAGCCGGTGATCCAGACGATCGAGCCGAGCGTCGCCATCGAGACGAAGCGCCAGTACGGCATCTTCACGACGCCGGCGGCGTAGGGCGGGGCTGAGCGGAACACCGGGATGCAGCGCGAGACCGCGACGGCCGGTGAACCGAAGCGGTCGAACCAGCCGTTGGCGCGCTCGATCTTCTTCTCGTCGATGTGCAGCGGACTACCGCGGCGGGCCAGGACCTCGTGCAGGCCGAAGAAGCCGATCGCATAGGCGATGCTGGCGCCGATCACGTCGCCGAGCACTCCGAACACAATGATCCCGAGCAACGTCAGATGGTGGGTGTCGACGCTGAATCCGGCGAACAGCATCGTCAACTCGGTGCCGGGAACGATCACCAGCTGGGACATGACGATCAGGAGCGCTACGCCGGCCAACCCGAGGTCGTTGACGACGTGCGTGGCGAATGTCACGAGCGAGGCCGTGACGGAAGCGTCGATATGCACGCGCTGAATGTACCGTTGTCAGCCTGGACCGTCCGTGCGTCTAAGGTCGTTCTCATGCCGGTACCCCTGTTCGACACCGAAACGCCACTCGCGCCGCTGCGCGAGATGATCCTCGAGCGCGTCAGCGCCGTGATCGACGGCGGTCGCTTCATCCTCGGCCCGGAGGTCAAGGCTTTCGAGCAGGAACTCGGTGCCTACGTGGGCGTCGGACACGCGATCGGCGTCGGCAACGGCACCGACGCGATCACGATCGCCGCCCGCGCGCTCGGTGTCGAACCTGGTGACGAGGTGGTCGTGCCCTCCTTCACCTTCTATGCGACCGCCGAGGCGATCGCGGCGATGGGCGCCACACCCGTCTTCTGCGACGTCGACCGCGACACCCGCAACGTCACGGCCGACACGATTCGCCCGGCGCTGACGCCGCAGGACCAAGGCGATCGTCGCTGTCGACCTGTTCGGCATACCGGCCGAGATCGAGCCGATCCGCGACGCCTTCGGGCTTCCGGTGATCGAGGACGCCGCCCAGGCCCTCGGCGCCAGCCTGGAGGGCCGTCGTGCTGGCGCGCTCGGCGACATAGCAACGTTCTCCTTCTACCCCTCCAAGAACCTCGGAGCCTTCGGCGACGGCGGTGCGATCACGACCGACGACGACGATCTGGCCGAGCGCGCCCGCGCGCTGCGCTTCCATGGCTCGCGCGACAAGCAGTCCTTCCAGTACGTGGGCTACAACTCGCGCCTCGACGAGATCCAGGCTGCGATCCTGCGCGTCCTGCTGCCGCACCTCGACGCCTGGTGCGACGGCCGCCGCGCCGGTGCCCAGGCCTACCTCGACGCGGGGCTCGGCGACCACCTTGAACTTGGTGGCGCCCCGCCGGGCGCCAACCCCGCCTTGCATCTGTACGTGGCGACCCACCCTGACGCCGACGCGAAGCTGAAGCTGCTCAACGACGCCGGTGTACAGGCCCGCGCTTACTACCGCCTGCCGCTGCATCGCCAGCCCGCGATGGCGCCGTACGTCGGCCGCAACGGCCGGGCCTTGGAACTGCCCGTTACCGACGAGCTCGCGCGCACGAACCTGGCGCTGCCGATCAGCCCAGTATTCACGCGGGCGCAGGCCGACGAGGTCGTAGCGGCGCTCGCTGCGGCGTGACGGCCGAATGAGGGCAGCATCGTGAAGGTCTGGGTCGATCTCACCAACTCGCCGCATGTGCTCGTGCTCGCGCCGATCATCCGGCGCCTGCGGCAGCAGGGCCATGAGGTCGAGGTCACCGCGCGGGACTTCGCGCAGACGCTGGAACTCTGCGATCGCCTAGGGATCGGGTACTACGCGGTCGGGCGCCACCGCGGCGCATCGCTCGCCGACAAGGCCCGCGGGCTCGCGGACCGCTCGTGGCAGCTGGTGAGGTTCGCCCGCCGCCGCGGCTTCGATCTCGCCATCGGGCACGGCTCGAACGACGTCACCGTCGCGGCGCGACTGCTGCGCATTCCCTGCTCGACGATGTTCGATTACGAGTGGGCGACCGTTCAGCACAACGTCAACTGCCGGCTCGCGCAGGCCGTCGTCGTGCCCGATGTGATCCCGGTCGAGCGCTTCGCGCGGTACGCGCGGTCGACAAGCTGCGGCGATACCCGGGGCTCAAGGAGGAGTACTACCTCTACGACTTCGAGCCGGACCCGAGGGTGCTGAGCGAGCTCGGGCTGAACCCCACCGAGCCGATCGCGGTCGTGCGCACACCGCCGTCGGTGTCTCTGTATCACCGCTTCGAGAACGACCTCTTCGGCCAGGTCCTGCAGCGCCTGCACGGAACCCAGACCGTCGTGCTCCCGCGCACCGAGGACCAGCGCGAGGAGCTCAACCGGGCAGGCGGGTTCCTCGTGCCCGAGCACGCGATCGACGCGCAGTCGCTGATCGCCTACGCGGACCTGGTCGTGTCCGCCGGAGGCACGATGAACCGTGAGGCGGTGGCGCTCGGGACGCCCGTCTTCACCGTCTTCGAGGGGCGGCTCGGCGCCGTCGACGAGCGCCTGATCGCCGACGGGCGCCTGCGCAAGCTGGAAAGCGCCGACGAGGTCGTGCTGACCAAGCGCATCGACGCTCAACCCGGACTACAACGAATCCGGCGCAACCCCCGTCTGCTCGTCGACCTGCTGACGTCACCAGCAGGCGGCGCGAGACGCGCTTAAGCGGTTTTAAGGCTCTTCCCTATTAGAATCGGCGCCGATGCGCCGACGGATCTGGTCCGCGGCCTTGCCCGTCCACCGACACTCGCTGCTGCAGTTCGTCGTCGACGGGTTCCTGGTCGCCTTCGCCTACCTGCTCGCCTTCTGGCTGCGTTTCGACGGGCTTCCCACCAAGCACAGGGATGCGAGGTACGTGCACCTGTTCGTCCACACGATCTGGTGGGTCGTGCCGCTGACGCTGGCGGTGCTCGCAGGTTTCGGCGTATACGAGCGGCTTTGGACCTACGTCGGCCAGCGCGACTTTGAACAGGTGGGCAAGGGCACGTTCGTCTCGACACTGCTCGTCGTGGGCGTAATCGCGCTGGTGCACCCATACACCACGGTGGGCAGCCACCCGCAGAACGTTCCGCTGCCGGCCAGCGTTGCGGTGCTCTTCCTGCTGTTGATGTCGGCGCTGCTCGCGGGCGTACGCTTCCTCACGCATCTGGTGTCCGAGGGCCGGATCCGCAACATCCGCGCGCCCAAGGGCACGCGTGACGTGCTCGTCATCGGCGCCGGTGAAGGCGGACGCCTGGTCGTGCGCGAGCTGATGCGCAACCCCGAGCTGCGCATGCGGCCGGTCGGCTTCATCGACGACGACCCGCGGAAGCGACCTTTGAAGGACGAGTACGGCCTGCGAGTGCTCGGCACCACCGCCGCGGGCGATCTCGCCCGCGTGCTCGACGAGATCGAGCCCGACGAGGTCGTGATCGCAATCCCCTCGGCGCCGGGCACCGTCAGGGCAGCCGTCGTGACCGCCTGCCGCCAGCGCGCGATCCCCGTGCGCACGACACCCACCGTTTTCGAGCTGCTGCAGGACGGGAGTGGGCAGTTGCGCGTCACCCGCCAGCTGCGCGAGGTGCAGCGTCGAGGACATCCTCGGCCGCGAGCCTGTGCGTATGGAGCTCGAACGGGTCGGCGCCTATCTGAGCGGTAGGGTCGTGATGGTCACGGGCGCCGGCGGCTCGATCGGCTCTGAGCTGTGCCGCCAGATCAGCGCGGGTCGGGCCCCGCAAGCTGGTGCTGGTCGACCACGCCGAGGACAACCTCTTCGAGATCGCGCGCGAGCTCACCGAGGAGCGGCACGTGAACGTGACCGTGTCGGTGCTGGCCGACTGCAAGGAGGACGAGCGCATGCGTGAGGTGCTGTCCGAGCACCGCCCCGCCGTCATCTTCCACGCCGCCGCCTACAAGCACGTCGAAATGATGGAGATGAACCCCGTCGAGGCGGTGCGCAACAACTCGCTGGCGACGTTGCTCATGGCCCGCACCGCCGGCGAGTTCGGGGTCGAGACCTTCGTGCTGATCTCGACTGACAAGGCGGTCAGCCCCGCGACCGTGATGGGCGCCTCCAAGGCGCTGGCCGAGTGGGCGGTGGAGGGGCAGGCCGCCAGGTACCCGAACACGCGCTACGCGACCGTGCGCTTCGGCAACGTGCTCGGCTCGTCCGGCTCGGTCGTGCCGATCTTCCGTCGTCAGATCGCTGCCGGCGGACCGGTGACGGTGACCGACGAGCGCATGACCCGCTACTTCATGACGATCCCGGAGGCCGTCCAACTCGTGATCCGCGCAGGCTCGCTGACCGAGCGCAGCGGCGAGGTGTTCGTGCTCGAGATGGGCGAGCCGATCAAGATCGTCGAGCTCGCCGAGACGATGATCCGCCTGTCAGGCCTCGAGCCCGGCCGCGATATTGCGATCGAAATCGTCGGCTCGCGCGCCGGCGAGAAGTTCCAAGAGGTGCTCCTCAACCCCTACGAGCGCGCGCAGCCCACGCCGGCGCAGAAGATCATCCGCGCCGAGCGCCATCCGGTCGACCCGGTCTGGGTCAAGGAGACCTTCGATCACATCAATCTGCTCGTGCTCGAGGGTGACGCCGCAACGCTCGCTGGCCACGTTTCGAAACTCGATGCACAGCGCGCCAGCGCCGGCACGAGCTTCGGTGCCCGGACGGCGTCGTAGACTCCAGCGCTTCAGATGGTCTCCGTCCCGTTCGCCCTATCGATCCATAAGTTCATCGACTCCGTCGGAAATGACGTCGGCTTTGCGTCGATCATCGCCGTCGCGATCCTGATCCTCCTGTACTTCGCGCACGCGCGTGAGACGGCGACGCTCCGCGACCGGCTGGACGAGGCGCATTCCAGGATCGGCGGTCTCGAGGCGCGGATCGCGCAGATGCTGCACGCCCAGGCTTCGGCTCAGCGCGGCCGCGCCCCGGCGCCGGTTGCACCGCCGCCAGGGATGCCGACACCGGCTCGCCCGCCGGGAACCGTCGGCAGCTCTGTGCGGCGGGTCCCGAGACCGGCGACCGCCGCCGCGGGCGCCGCTCCAGGCGGCGTGGGTCCTGCCACCGTCTTAGTCGCTACGGCCGTGCCGACTTCCGCCGGCCTGGTGCCTGCGGCGCCAGTCGGCACGGCGGCGCCGGCGCTCGCATCGGCCACCAGGCTGATTCCAAGCCCGCAGACCGCCCCTGCCGGCGTGCGAGAGGACACCATCGTCGTGTCCGCAGCGACCGTCGCGGCGGCCGCCAACGGCCAGGCGCCTGGGAGCGGCCAGGCACCCGTCGCCCCGGCACCCGCCACGGCAGCCGGCGCCACGGTACCGGGCGCCACGGTACCCGGAAGTGGCCAGGGACCCGCTCCGGCACCCGGGAGTGGTCAGGCACCCCACCGCTCCGGCACCCGGGAGTGGCCAGGCGCCCGCACCCGCTCCGGCACCCGGGAACGGGCATGGGCCCCGTGAGCAGACGGCGCCATCGACAACCGCGGCGCGGCCGATCCCGGCTGTCGCTGCCGCATCCGCCCGCACCCCGAGCGCCAGCCCGCGATCTGGCGGTGGTGCCGCCGCGCCCCCGCCCGTCCAGATCGGCGGTCAGGCAGCAACTCCGGGCGCGTCCGCGCGACGGGCCGCGGGCAGTCCGCGTCCCGCCCCAGTAAGCCTGCCCACGCTCGACGGTCCCCGCCACCGCAGCCTCTCAGGCCGGGTGCTGCCGTTGCTGATCGGCGGCGTGGCAGTTGTTGTGATCATCGTCGGGCTGATCGTGATCACCAACACCGGCGGGTCGACCACGGGCAATGTCAACCACAGCTCGGGCAACCAGACCGGTGCCGACGTGTCCGGCAAGCACCATGCCCCGGCGCCTTTCAAGCCTTCGAAGTTCAGGGTCGCGGTGCTCAACGGCACGGCGGTCTCAGGCCTGGCTGGAGACGTTGGCGCCAAACTGGCGGGCGATGGCTACAAGAAGGGCAATACCACCAACGCCTCCTCGCAAACCGAGACGAACACGTTGGTCTACTACCGGACCGGTGCCTCAGCCAAGGTCAACAAGGTCGCCGCACAGCACATCGCGACGGTGCTGAAACTCAAGCCCTCGCGCGTGCTCCCGGCCACGCGGTTATCGATCCAGAGCTGCTCGATCAGCGCCGCCGGGGCGCCGCTGAAATCCTGTAACGCCGACGTGATCGTGTCGGTGGGCTCGGATCGCGCATACCTCGCGTCGAGCGGCTCAGCCGGCTGAGCCACGGGCCGCATTCCGGTAGAGGTGCACGCGATGGACGAGGCGCTCGCCGCGATCGACGAGGCGCCCATTGATGGCGCCGGCCTGCTGCTCGCGCGCCATGGCGAGACCGACGACAACCTAGAGCCGCTGCGCGCGCAGGGCTTCCGGGACACGCCGCTGAACGATGTCGGCGTCGAACAGGCGCATCTGCTGGCCGAGCGCGTGGCCGAGAACTACGACGTCGGCTCGCTGTGGACGTCTGATCTCGCTCGTGCCGCGGTGACGGCGAGCATCGTCGGAGCGCGGATCGGTCTCCAGGCGCGGGCCGACCCGCGCCTGCGCGAGGGCAACCGTGGTGATTGGGAAGGCCGGCTGTTCGTGGACATCGCGCGCGAGGATCCCGAGGGCTACGCCGCGTGGATGCGCGCCGGCGCCGGCTTCCGCTTCCCCGGCGGTGAGTCGCTGCAGGAGCACGCCGACCGAGTCTGGGCGGCGCTCGTGGAGATACGCGCTGAAGCGCCGCTGCCGGCGCTGGTCGTCTGCCACCGCGGCTCGATTCGCACCGTGCTGTGCCGCGCGGACCCGCGAGGCCTCGACGCCTTTCATGAATACGACGTGCCCAACACGGCGGTGGTGGCGATATGAGGCGTTTGCCGGCGTTTGCGTTCGGGTTGCTCGCGGCCGCAACCGTCGGGGCCTTCTTCCTGATAGCGCACCTGAAGGCAGCAACGCCGCTGATCTACGGGCGACCCAAGCCGAAGCCGCTGGCGTTCGATCCGGTTCACGGCCGCATCAGCAGTTGTGTCTCGAGCAAGGGCAAGACGCTCGATTACCGCGAGACACAGCTGACCGTCCAGGTCAGCCACACCAATCTGGTGGGTGCGTTCATCGTAAGCGTCGCCCATGCGGGGGGATCGCCGGTCGCGACAGTGTCGTCGGGAACGCCGCTCAAGACCAACCAATTCTTCACCTTCACCTGGAACGGGCGCCTGGACAACGGGCGAATCGCGCCGGACGGCCCGTACCTCTTCAGGATCGCGCTGCTGAACCAGGGGCGCACGATCCAAACGAGTTGGGCACCGGTGCAGGTGCTGACGCACGCGCCGCATCCGCGGGTCGTGAGCGTCACGTTGACCGGCAGCAACGGCAGTGGCGGGAAGAGCGCTGCTCCCCCTGTCCTCTCACCGCCGCATGGCAGCGTCAGGATCGACTTCACCTCCGGCGCCGGGCGCGGGTTCACGCCGCGGCGGGTCTGGATCGACATCTACCGCACCGATGTCGCCGGCAAGCCCGAGCTGGTGAGGCAACTTAAGCCCAAGCGTACGGCGCATTCGGCCATCTGGAACGGCAAGATCGATGGACGGCCGGCTCCGGCGGGCACCTACCTGGCCGGAATCACGACGCAGAATCCTGCCTGTGACCAGGCGAGCTGGCCGATTGTGCTGCCCCCGGCCGCGGGTACGACGCCGCACGCCGGCGTCTCGGTCCGCTACCTGTCGGTGACGCCACCGTTGACGCCGACGGTCTCGGGCTCGCGGACGCGCGTCGCGGTCGACTCCCCGGACGCCTCCTACACCTGGAAGCTGCGGCGCTCCGGCACCGAGAAGGTACTCGCGCACGGTGCCGGCGCCGCCGGCACCACCCACATCTACGTGCGTATGCCGCGCCGCCTGGCCGGCCTCTACACACTCGTCGTACGCTCCGGCGCCCACAGCGCGGCGGTGCCGCTCGTTGCCTCGCAGGCCGGGCGTGCGGCGTCGATGGCACGCGTGCTGGTTGTACTGCCGATGCTCAGCTGGATCGGGAACACGCCGGTTGACGACAGCGGCGACGGCCTGCCCGACACACTGCAGGGCGGCACCGGCGTGACGCTCAGCCGCCCGTTGGTGGAGGGGCCTCCTGCGAGCCTGGGTGACGACGCGGAGCTGCTCAATTACCTGAATAGCCGTCATGACACTTACCAGCTCACGACCGACGTGGCGCTCGCCGAGGGCACCGGACCGTCGCTGGTCGACCGCTGGGGTGTGTTGTTCGGAGACGGCGAGGACTTCCTTCCGACAGCGCTCGGTTCAGTGGTCACCGGGTTCGTGAAGGCCGGCGGGCGCGTGCTGACGCTCGGCAGCGGCGCGCTGCGGGGCACGAGCCAGATCAGCGGCTACCCGGCGGCTCCGCGGGCTGCGGCGCCGGTGACCAGCAAGACAGATATCTTCGGGGCCCAACACGGTCCGCTCACGGCGACCCGGGGAGACCTGATCACCGAGCTCGCCGACGACCTCAACCTCTTCGGTGGCGCCGTCGCCTTCACCGGCTTCAGCCACTACCAGCCGATCGAGCCGCCGGCGGGCGTGCCCGTGTCGGCTGCGGGGATCGCGAGCGGCTCACCCGCGATCGTCGCCTTCCGCTCCGGGTCCGGCACGGTGGCCGAGGTGGGCCTGCCGAACTTCGGCGCGAGTCTCAAACACCACGTCGACTCGCAGGAGCTGCTGGACGACGTCTGGCAGCTGCTCGCCAAGCGACGTTAGTGCTCGACGCCGGGCGGCCCACGCGCCTGCGCGGATAGGCTGCGGCGCTGATGACCGCATATCTCAAGCGGCTGCTGAACTCCCTCGGCGCCTACCAGATTGCGAGCATCGTCCAGAAGATGCTCGCGGTCCTTCTGCTGCCGGTCTACACGGGCAGGATCGCGCCGACCGGCTACGGCATCGTGGAGACGCTGGCCACGTTCGTGATTTTCGTCAGCATCGTGGTCCGCTTCGGGATCATCGAGTCGTTCCTGCGTTACTACTTCGCCGACAAGGATCCGGCCGCCCGCGATGCGCTCGTGCGCCGGTCCGTGCTGTTCCTGATCGCGACGACCACGGTCGCCTGCGCGATCCTCGTGATCCCTGCCGGCCCGCTGGCGCGGCTCGTCACGAGCGAGCATGTCCCGGGTGCCTTCCGCGTCGCAGTACTCGGCATCTGGTCGTTCACGAATCTCGAGCTCGCCCAAGCGGTACTGCGCGTGGATGAGCGGCTCAAGACGTACGCGATCGTCGGCACGACCAATGTCGTCGTCACAGTCGCCGCCTCGGTCATTCTGGTCGTGGGTCTCGACAAGGGCTACATCGGACTGCTGATCGCCAACTACGGCACCAGCACGCTGGTGCTGCTCGGGCTCTGGTGGCATCTGCGTGCGCGACTGCTGCCCAGAGGTTCGCCGGCCGAGAGCTTCCGCACGCTGTTCCGCTTCGGGCTGCCGACCGTGCCGGCGGAGGCGTCGGTGTATGCGCTCAGCGTGCTCGACCGCCAGTACATCGTCCACCACCAGGGTGCCGCTGCAGCGGGACGCTACGCGATCGCAATCAAGGTTGCGGGTGCGATCGCGTTCATCGTCACCGCCTTTCAGTATGCGTGGCCGCCGTTGGCCTACTCGATCCACGACGATGCGCACGCGGCCCGCCTGTATGCGCTGGTCACGACCTATTACGCGCTGCTCACCGGCTGGGTGGTCGCGGGCCTCGCTCTCGAGGGCCGTTACGTGATCCGCGTGCTGGCCCCACACGCCGGTTACTACGGGTCCTATCGCGCGATCCCCTGGGTCTCGCTCGGATGGGCGATGTATGGGCTGTGGGTTGTCCTGCTCGTGATAGCTGGCCGTGCGAAGGTCACGCGCCGCAACTTCCCCGCAGCGCTGATAGGGCTCGCCGTCAACATCGTGCTGCTGCTCCTGCTGGTGCCCCGCTACGGGATCGCGGGCGGCGGTGTGGCACTGTGCGGCGCATACGTGGCGATGCTCACTGTCATGCACCTGCTCGTCCGCCGCGCCTTCCCGGTCACGTTCGAGTGGCTGCGGCTGGCGCAGCTGGTGTTGGTGTTGGGCGGGCTGGCCGTCGCCGGCGACCTGCTGCTGCCGACGTCCGGCTTCGGCGGCTTCCTCACGCGCGCGCTCGTGTTTCTGGCGATGCCGCTGGTGCTGTGGCTGACCGGGTTCGTTCACCCCGCCGAACTGGAGCAGGGGCTCGCACTGCTGCGACGGCTGCGGACGCGGATGGGGACGGCATGAGCCGGCCGCCCGTCAGCGTGGTCGTGCCGTTCGCGGGCACCCACGATCAGGCCCTGGCCGTGATCGGGATGCTGCTCGCCCTCGATCGCCGTACGGGGGACGAGCTGATCGTCGCCGACAACAGCGGCACTGTCGCGCCGCTGCCCGCGCGCGCCGGCATCCTGGGCACGATCCCCGCTCAGCTGATCGTCGCGCGGGCCGAGAACGAGGCCTCGGCCTCACATGCCCGCAACGTCGGCGCCGTCGCTGCCGGCAACGACTGGATCCTGTTCCTCGACTCCGACGTGGTCGCGCCCGCTGACCTGCTTGACAGCTTCTTCGCCGAGCCGATCGGCGAGCGCGTGGGCGCGGTCACCGGCGACATCGCTGGGATCGCCGACACGCGGACGCTGGCGGCGCGCTACGGGACCGCGCGCAACTTCCTCGGGCAGCGCTCGCACGTCAACAACCCGGTGCGGCCGCGCGCCTCGAGCGCCAACCTGCTGGTGCGCCGCGCTGCCTTCGAGCAGGTCGGCGGCTACACCGAGGGGATCTGGGCCGGCGAGGACACCGACTTCACCTGGCGCCTGCAGGACGCCGGCTGGACGCTCGAGTTCAACGACCACGCCGTCGTTCAGCACGCCTACCGCACAACGCTGCGCGAGCTCGGCCGGCAGTGGCGCGGCTACGCCGCCGGCGCCCGCTGGCTGTCGGAGCGCTACCCCGACTTCAGGCCCGACCCCGGCCTGAACCGCGGCCTCCGGCTGGCGCTCAAGCGCTTCGGGATCGGTCCCGGTGTCGCTTTCCGGGCAGACGGCCGCAGCTCCGAGTCCTCGACGCAGCTCACCCGCTCGGATCGCCTGCAGTTCCTGTTCGTCCAGATCTACCTCGCGATCGAGGAGCAGATCGGCCTGCGCATGTCCAACGAGGTCAAGCCGCGCGCCGGGGACGGCGCCGGAGGTCGCTGATGCGCATCGACCTCGTCGACCCGCCGGCGTTCTCGCCGCCGTACGACGACGCGCTGGCCGCGGCCCTCGCGCACCACGGCGCGACGGTGCGCCTGGTCACCAGCCGCTTTGCCTACGGCGACGCGCCCGCGCCCGACGGATACGCACGCGATGAGTTCTTCTACCGCCACGCCGTCGGTCCCGCGGGCTCGCCGATCCGGGCACTCAGCAAGGGCGCCGAGCATCTCCCCGACATGCTGCGCTACCGCCGCGCGGCTCGACGCGGCGCGGACGTCGTGCACTTCCAATGGCTGACAGTTCCGCGCCTTGACCTGCGGCTGCTGCCGGACCGGCCGACGGTGTTGACGATCCACGACCCGCTCGAACGGGGGCGAGCGCCGGTCGGGCGTGACGCGTTCAGAGGAGTGGATGCGATCGTCGTCCACTCCGAGTACGCGAAGCAGGCGGTCATTGCGCAGCATGGAGTGGACGACGATCGCATCCACGTAATCCGCCACGGCGTGTTGGGCACGAAGGAGGCGTTTGCGCCCGTGCGGGGCGAAAACGCTTCCCGGGGCGCGTCCCGGCTGCCCGCGGGACTCTCGGACGACGGGTCGCCGGTGGTCCTCAGCTACGGCCTGATCCGCCCGTACAAGGGGCTCGAGACGCTGCTGCAGGCCTGGCGCGGCATCGAGAACGCCGAGCTCTGGGTCGTCGGGCGGCCGATGATGGACCTCGAGCAGCTCACCGTCGCGGCACCGCCCGGCGTCATGATCGTCCCACGCTTCGTCACGCCGGAGGAGGAGACGAGCCTCTTTGAGCGCGCCGATATCGTCGTGCTGCCATACGAGCGCAGCGACCGCTTTGGCTTCTCGGGCGTGCTCGCGACCGCGCTCGGGTTCGGTAAGGCGATCGTGCTGAGCGACGTCGGCGGACTCTCCGAGGTGGGATCCGATCCCACCCACCCCGCCGCTCGGCTCGTAGCCCCCGGCGACGCCGCCGCACTCCACGCTGCGCTCCGTGAGCTGATCGCCGACCGCGAGGCCCGTCAGCGCCTCGCTGCCGCGGCCGCACACGCGGCCACGACCACCTACTCGTGGGACGCGGCGGCCGCTGCGACGCTCGCGCTGTACGAGACAATCGCCGGCAAATGACCGCCGTTGCAATCGTCTTCTGGTTGGCCGCCGGGCTGCTCATCTATACGCAGGTGGGGTACCCGCTGCTGCTCGCGCTGCTGGCGCGCGTACGACCCCGAGCACAGCCGGCGGCTGCCGGCTGGAGCGGCGAGCTGCCGCAGGTGACGGCGATCGTCGCCGCCTACAACGAGCAGCAGGTGATCGCCGCCAGGATCGCGAACCTGCGCGCGCTCGACTACCCCGCCGAGCTGCTCGAAGTGATCATCGCCTGCGATGGCTCCACCGATTCGACGGCGGCGCAAGCGCGCGCGGCTGGAGCGGACACAGTGCTCGAGCTGCCACGCGGTGGCAAGATCCGCGCCCAGGACGCCGGCGTGGCACACGCGCGGGGCGAGCTGCTCGCGTTCTCCGACGCCAACTCGCAGTGGCAGCCGGATGCGTTGGCGCGGCTGGTGGCTGCCTTCGGCGATGCGCGCGTCGGCTACGCGTGCGGGGACGTCGCATTCCTCGACGACGGTGACACCAACCAGGAGGGGCTCTACTGGCGCTATGAGATGTGGATTCGCCGCATGGAGTCGGCGCTCAGCTCGGTCACGGCGGGTAACGGCGCGATCTACGCGACCCGCCGCGAGTCGTATCTCAACGTCGACCCGCTCGCCGGCCACGACCTCTCGTTCCCATTCAACATGGTCAAGCACGGCTGGCGCGCGCTCTACGTCACCGATGCGCACGCGACCGAGAAGATGGCCCCGTCGATCGAGGGCGAGTTCAGGCGCAAACGCCGGATGGCGCGACGCACCTGGCCGACGCTCTTCCACAGCGGCCTGCTGTCGCCCCGCGGCTACGGCCCCCTGTACGCGCTGATGATCTTCTCGCACCGGGTCCTGCGCTACGCAGTTCCATTCCTGCACGTACTGGCGCTGGCGACGAGCATCGCGCTGCTCGGCCACGGCTGGATCTACGTCGTCGCCGTCGCGCTCCAGCTGGCGCTGCTGCTCGGCGCCGCGCTGGCCCCGGTTGCGCCGGCGCGACTGCTGCTGGTCGCACGGTACTACGTGGTCACCAACTGGGCGCTTGCGGCCGGGCTCTGGGACTGGCTGCGCGGCGACCGTTCCCCGGTCTGGGAAACTGTCGAGGGGACACGATGAGACGACGCGCTCGTCCTGCGGCTACTGGCCCGCTGGCCAGTAGCACTGCCGGTAGTGGCCCGCTGGCCACTACCGTTGCTGACCGCCTCCGGCGGGCGCTTGACCTGCTGATTGCGGTGCCGGCGGTGATCGTGACCGCGCCGGTGGTAGCGGTGTTCTCCATCCTGATCCGTCTGGAGTCGCGCGGCGGCGCGCTCTACACGCAGACCCGCGCAGGGCGCGGTGGGCAGCCGTTCGAGATCTTCAAACTACGCACGATGGTGGCCGGCGCTGAGCACATCGGCGCCGGGCTGGCGGTAGTCGCCGGGGACGACCGGATCACCCGCACCGGGGCGTTCCTGCGCCGCTATTCGCTCGACGAGCTGCCGAATCTGTGGAACGTCGTGCGCGGGGAGATGTCGATCGTGGGGCCGCGGCCGACGCTGGTGGGGCAGGTCGAGCTGTACACCGACCGCCAGCGCGAGCGTCTGCTGGTGCGGCCGGGGATCACCGGTTGGGCGCAGGTCAACGGTCGCACCTCACTGCCATGGTCCGAGCGCATCGAGTTCGATGTCTGGTACGTGGAGCATCGCACCCTTCGGCTGGACCTCAGGATCCTGGTGCTGACCGCTCGCATGGTTTTCAGGGGGCACGGGCTCTACCACCCGGACGAGAGCGGCGGTGTGGACCTCGGAAACGACGCGGACGGGTAGGATCGCCGCGTGTCGGAACCACGCGAGCTGTTGATCTTCGGCGCCGGCGGCTTCGGACGTGAGGTCGCGTCATGGGCAGGTCGCGCCGTGTGGCAGGAGCGCGGCTTCGAGGTGGTCGCGTTCGTCGACGACAACGCCCCTGCGGATCAGCTAAACGGTTGGCCGGTGTTGTCGCTCGAGGTCGCTGCCTCCAGGCACGCCGGCGCGTGCGTGCTGGCGACCGTCGGCCAAACCAGGCTGCGTGAGCGGCTGATCGCCAAGGCGCTCGAGGCCGGTCTGGTTGCGACCGCGCCCGTGATCCACCCGAACGTCGAATACGACCGCCACAACGTCACGATCGCCGAGGGTGTTGTGATCTGCGCAGGCTCGATCCTGACCGTGAACATCTCCGTGGAGCAGCACGCCCAGATAAACCTCGACTGCACGGTGGGGCACGATGCGGTCGTCGGGGCCTATTCGACGCTCTCTCCGGGCGTGCATATCTCCGGCAACGTCACGATCGAGCCATTTGCGTTCTTCGGGACCGGGGCCGTGACCGTCAACGGCCATCCGGGCGATCCGCTGATGATCGGTTCCGGGTCCGTCGTCGGCGCCGGCGCGGTCGTGACCAAAAATGTCTCGGCCGGGGCGACGGTCACCGGCGTCCCGGCGCGACCTCGGAACTGAAAGGCTGAACGAGTGGCGAAGAAATCCAGACCCCTTCCCGGCAAGGTCGTTGCGATCACCGGGGGTGCCCGTGGGATCGGACGCGCGACTGCGGCAACGCTTGCGGCAAGGGGCGCGCGGGTGGCGATCGGCGACCTCGACGCGGCGTTGGCCGAGCGGGTCGCGGCCGAGCTCGGCAGCGGTGTCGTCGGCTTGCAGCTGGACGTGACCAGCAGGGACAGCTTCGCCGCCTTCCTGGATGAGGTCGAGCGCCGACTCGGTCCGCTTGACGTGCTCGTCAACAACGCGGGGATCCAGCCGATCGGCGAGTTCGCGCGCGAGCGCGACGCGGTGACCGAGCGGGTGCTTGACGTCAACCTGGGCGGCACCGCGCTCGGCTGCAAGCTCGCGCTCGAGCGCCTGCTCCCGCGCGATACGGGCCACATCGTCAACCTCGCCTCGGCGCTCGGGCGCACCACCGTCCCGGGAGGGGCCAGCTACTGCGCCAGCAAGTATGCGGTCGTCGGTCTGACTGAGGCGCTTCGGGCCGAGCTGGCCGCCACCAATGTCGAGCTGCATCTCGTGCTGCCGGGCTTCGTCGACACCGAGATGTCCTCCGGGCTGAAGGCGCTGCGCGGCACACACAGAACGTCACCGGCGGATGTAGGAGCGGCGATCGCCGATGCTCTGCAGTCGGGGCGCGGCACGGTCTGGGTGCCCGCAGTGCTCGGGCCGCTCGTGTCGCTGCAACCGGTCACGCCCAGGCGGCTGGTCGCGTTTATCAGCGGTCTACTCGGCAGTGGCCGGCTGCTCACCCAGCCGGATGCGCTTGAGCGTGCCGCCTACGAGGCGCGGATCGCCCCGCCCGCCGAGAGGGCCGCGGTCGACCCGGCGTTGACCGTCGCGAACGCCGCGGCGAGCGTCGCCGACGCGGTGCGAGCAGGCGACCGGGGCGCCGGCTGAGCGCTCCGGTGCCGGTCCGATTGCATGCGAGTGCCAACGTGATCGGCTATTCTGCGCAAGCGCGTCAGGCGTTGTCTCAAGTTATGTCCTCGGCACGGTGCTCTAGGTGGGGCGACCAGCTGCCGCTAGCGCCGGGGACCCAATCGACTCCAAGGTATTAGGAGCACACGAATGCGAATGCTTGTTCCGAAGACCGCCACACTGGCGGGCGCGTGACCGCCACAGCGGGCGCCCTGGCCGGCCAGCGAGTGCTGGTGACCGGCGGATCGGGCTTTATCGGCCGTCACGCCGTAGCCACGCTGGCGGCGGCGGGCGCGCACGTTCGCGTCGTTGATCTTCAGCCTCATCCCGATCCGGACGTCGAGATCGTGCATGGCGACATCGCCGATCCGGAGGTGATCGAGTCCGCTTTCGAAGGCGACTTCGATGGTGTCGTGCACCTCGCCGCCGTCACCTCGGTGCTGCGCTCGGTTCAGCATCCCGAGCTGACCTATAAGACAAACATCGCCGGTACGCACCGCGTGCTCGAGGGCGCCCGTGCAGCCGGCGTCAGGGCGCTGGTGTTCGCGTCCACCAACGCCGTCACCGGGCCGATGCTCGACCCGGCGATCACGGAGCTCTCGAGCCTGCGTCCGCTGACTCCATACGGCGCGAGCAAGGCCGCCGGCGAGATGCTGATGTCGGCCTATACGGCGGTCTACGGGATCCGCTGCACCGCCCTGCGGCTGACGAACGTATACGGCCCTGGCATGCAGGCCAAGGACAGCATCGTCGCGCGTCTGATGCGCGCCATCCGCCTCGGCAACGGCTTCGAGGTTTACGGAGACGGACTCCAGGTGCGTGACTATGTGCACGTCGCCGATGTCGTCAGCGCCATGGTGATCGCCCTGACCAACGCCAACTGGTCGGGCCCAATCGTGATCGGCGCCGGCAAGTCGCTTTCCGTGCTCGGCGTGATCGACGAGGTTCGCCGCGTAACCGGCGCGGATTTCGACGTCACGCACGGCCCTGCCCGTCCCGGTGAAATGCCCGCGGTGATCGTCGATCCCGGCCGCGCCCACGGTGCAGGCTGGTCGCCGCAGTTTGATTTCACGACCGGCGTGACCGGCGTCTGGGACGAATGGAAGGACCTCGAGATGGAGGGCGCGCTCGCGTTCCACGGCGCCCCGCTGCCGGTGGTCGCCACCTCCGGGAAACGCTCGTTCAGCTCTCTGCCCGTCGCGAGCGCAAAGCGCGCAGCGCGACGCGGACGCACCCCGCGTCCGTGAACACCCAGCGGTCGTAGGCAATTCGCGCCGGCGGTTGCTGGGGCATCCAGTCCGCCGCGTATCGTCAGCCGTCAGTGCGAGTCCAGCCGGCAGATGCCCCCCTCACGCTCGAGGACGATCTCGTCATCGCCGGCGACAACCTAGCCGTGCTCGAAGCGCTACCCGAAGCCCGCTTCGACCTGATCTACATGGACCCGCCGTTCAACACGGGCCGCGCGCAGACGCGCGAGACGCTCGCGGTGAGCCGCACGGAGCGTGCCGAGGGACCGGGCGCGCGCACGGGCTTCGGCGGGCGTCGCTATGCGAGCAGATTGCTGCAGAGCCTCAGCTACGACGACGCATTCGCCGATTACCTCGCATTCCTGGAGCCACGCCTGCGCCGTGCGCGAGACCTGCTCGCGTCCCACGGCACGCTGTACTTCCACATCGATTACCGCGAGGCGCACTACTGCAAGCTGCTGCTCGACGAGATCTTCGGCCGCGAGGCGTTCCTAAACGAGCTGATCTGGGCCTATGACTACGGCGCCAAACCGAGGCGGCGCTGGCCCGCCAAGCACGACACGATCCTCGTCTACGTGCGCGAACCGGGCGCCCATCACTTTGATGCCGACGCCGTCGAGCGCGAGCCGTACATGGCGCCGGGTCTGGTGAGCGCTGAGAAGGCAGCACGGGGAAAGCGCCCGACCGACGTCTGGTTCCACACGATCGTGCCAACCAACGGCCGCGAGAAGACCGGCTATCCGACGCAGAAGCCGGAGGGGGTGCTGCGCCGGATCGTCGCCGCCTCCTCGCGTCCGGGAGGCTGGTGCCTGGATCCGTTCGCGGGTTCGGGCACGCTCGGCGCCGTATGTCAGAAGCTGGGGCGTCGTTTCGTCGTGGTCGACTGCAGCCCGGTGGCGATCGATGTCATGTGCGAACGCCTCGGGCGCTCGTCAGTGGCGCCCGTAGCGGCCGATCAGCGGCTCGATTCGGTCGCGTAGCTCGTCGGTCGCGAACCCGGGGATCTCGAAGCTCGCGTCGCCATGCGCCGTGCGCACCACCAGGCGCGCCTGCGCAGTCTGCTGACGGCGGCGTCGCCGCACATGCGGAACGTCCAGCGCGTCGATCTCCTCCCAGATGAGCCTGCCGATGATTTCCCCGTCGCTCTCCAGGATGTCGAGTCCGTTGCTCGACAGGCGCAGGCCGAGCCCCTCGCGGTGGGTGGGCAGGTTGGCCACGCCGCCGAGATGGACAGCGGTCACCTGCAGGCTCTCCCACGGAGGTGCCTCCGCCGCGGCTGCGGGTTTCCCTTGCTCCGGAGGTGCCTCTGCCGCGGCGGCGGGTTTACCTAGCTCCGGAGGTACCGGAGTCGCCGCGGCGGGTTCCTCCTCTGCCGAGGGTGGTTCCTCCGTCACGACCGGCTCCTCCACCGAGGCTCCATCCAGCCCGCCCGTCTCCTCCGCGAACGGCTCGGGTTCCAGCGTCGGCGGGGAGTCCTGATCGGTGTACTCTGGCTGCTGGGTCTCGTAGAGCTGAGTCTCGAGCTCGACAGGGTCGGGCTCGGGCAGCAGATCGAAGACCTCGTCGTCCGCCTGGACCGCCTCCAGGGCCTCCGCCTGGGGTACCGGTTCGGGTATTGCGACCAGCCCCTCGGCCTCGGGTGCCGGCTCGGGCGCGTGGGGCTCGAGCGCCGGCTCGGCCTGGAGCGCCGGCTCGGCCTCGGGCACAGGCTCGGCCTGGAGCGCCGGCTCGGCCTGGAGCGCAGGCTCGGCCCCAAGCGCAGGCTCGGCCCCAAGCGCGGGCTGGGCCCCGGGCGGAGGCTCGGCCCCGAACGCTGGCTGCGCCTCGAACGCCGGCTCGGCCCCGAGCTCGAGCTGGCCGTCGGGCGGGGCCGCCATGGCAGGGGTGGGCGCGCCAGCGGGCGCGCCCGTAGGCTCGCCGCCGTTGGTGGATACGGGCGGCACCGGCCTTGCGATCAACTCGGCCAGGCTCTGCTCATAGGACGGCGCGCCGACGAGCGTCTGCGCACGGGCGACCGCCGGGTGCGAGAGCGCCTCCGGGATGGTCACGTCTAGCTCCTCGGCGGCGACTCCGGCGAGCGCGCGGCGCCACTGCAGTCCGTCGGCGCGATTCGCCGCGCTCTGCACGAGCATCTCGATGCGCTCGTCGTCCAGCGAGATGATGTCTGCGTGGACGGCGGCCGCGTCGGAATAGGCGACCCGCAGTCGCTCCACGAGGGCGTCACGCCCACGTCCCGCGATCCTCTGCGCGAGTGTCTCGACGTCCAGCTCGGTGTCTGTCATACGCGTGCCTCCTCCAGAAACGCCTTGACTTCCTCCAGGAACGAGGCGGCGTGGTCGCCGTACACGATCCTGTGATCAACGGACAGGGACAGCTGCATTGTGCGGCCGGGGACGACCTCGCCGCCGCGCACGACCGGCACATCACGGATCGGCCCGAACGCCAGCGCCCCGGCCTGGGGCGGCAGCACCAGCGGCGAGACCGCAACAACGTCATAAGCGCTCGAGTCAAGAACACCGAAGGTCGCTCCGGTGAGCTCGGCCGGCCGCAGCTCATCCTCGCGCGCACGCAGCTGGTACGCGGCGAGTTCGCTTGCGATCTCGGCGGCCGACTTCTCGTCGGCGTCGAAGATCGTGGGCGTCACGTAGATCCCCGCGCCGACGATCGTCACGCCGACGTTGACCCGTGAGTAGAGCTCGTAGCGGCCGTCTCGGTATGAGCCGTTCACTCGTGGCACCACGCGCAGCGCGCTCGCGGCGGCCGCGACCACGATCGCGGTGACGCCGCAGCCGAGCTCGGCATCGCGCTGGAGCAGCCTGCCAACGTCGACGACGTTGCTGAACTCCGCCGTGGGGATTGTGGCCCGGGCCTCGGCGCTGCGCCGCGCAACCGCGCGCTCGAGCCGGTCGAGCTCGACCGTCGTGACGTCGCCCTTCAGTCCCGGCTCGGAGATCGGCGTGACGGCGTCACTCATCGGACCTCACGATAACCGGAAACGGCCAAGCCGTGGATTGCTCACGACGGAGTCGTGGATGCTCGCCGCTGAACCTTGGTTCTGCGCGGTTCAACCGTGGATCAGCCAGCCGTCGGCGGCGCGGGCGGCTTCCATCAGTGCTTCGGAGAGGGTGGGGTGGCCGTGGATGATCCTCGCGACCTCGGGATAGCCGCCCTCGAGCAGCTTGGCGTTGACCAGCTCCTGGATCAGGTCGGTGGCCTTTGCCCCGACGATGTGACCGCCGAGCATCTCACCGAACTGCTTCTCACCGACGATCTTCACCAACCCCTGACGATCCCCGTAGACGGTGCCGGCACCGACGGCGCCGTACTGGACCTTGCCGACCGTGACGTCATAGCCCTGTGCTTTGGCTTGTTCCTCGGTCAGCCCGAAGCTCGCGACGTTCGGGGTGCAGAACGTCGCGCGGGGGATGTCGATGTAGCTGATCGGATGCGTCTGCAGGCCCGCGGCGTCCTCAACCGCGATCACACCCTCATCAGAGGCCTTGTGTGCCAGCGCAGGGCCCGGCACCAGGTCACCGATCGCATACACGCCCGGGGCGCTGGTGCGCATCGCACCGTCGACCTCGATCAAACCGTGCTCTGAAAGCTTCACGCCCGCTGCGTCGAGCCCGAGACCATCGATGTCGGGGCCGCGGCCGGCGGCGATCACCACAAGTCGGCCTCACCCGACTGCTCGCCATGCTTGAACGTCACCGAGCTGTCACCGGTCACGACGTCTGTGACGAGCGTGCCGGTGTGCACATCGATGCCCTGCTTCTTGAAACCGCGCTCAGCGAGCTTCGAGATATCAGCATCCTCTGTGGGGAGCACCCGCTCCAACGCCTCGAACAGCTTCACCTCGACACCCAGTCGCGCGTACGCGGACGCGATCTCGCAACCGGACGCACCGGAACCGATCACCGCCATCGAGGCGGGCAGCTCCCTGAGCGCCCACGCCTCCTCGGTGCCGATCACGCGCCCACCAAACTCGGTGCCCGGGATCGCCCGCGGCACCGACCCGGTCCCAAGCACAATGAACTTCGCCTCGTAGCTGTTCTCACCGACCTTGACCCTGCCGTCACCGGCCAGCGAGCCGACGCCCTCGATCAGCTCAACCTGGTTCTTCTTGAACAGGCCCGACACCCCGCCCGTCAACGTCTGAACGACCTTGTCGCGGCGCGCCATAACAGCGTCGAAATCGACACTCGGGGCATTCACGGTGATCCCGAACTCGCCCGCGTCACGGATCTCAGCCGAGCACATCAGCGACACGCAACACCGCCTTGGCCGGGATGCAGGCGTAATTCAGGCAGCGACCACCGACCTTGTCGCGCTCGACAACAGCCGTCTTGAAACCAAGCTGCGCGGCCCTGATCGCGGTCACATAACCACCAGGGCCCGAGCCAATCACGATCACGTCATACGCAGATTCGGGCACGTAATCCAGGCTAGCGGGAAGCGGGCGCCTGTATACGTCCGAGCACCCGTACGAGCTTCCAGAAGAGATAGCCGCCGCCGCCGATGAAGATCAGCGGCACGATCACCCCGAGCGCGTTACTGGCCTCGATCAGGAACAGCGAGAACAGCACGACGATGACCGCCAGCAGCGCCATGAAAAGCAGAACTGCCGCTCCCGAGCGTCGCCACATGCCGGCTGCCAGCAGGCCCATGAGCACCACGAACGTCACTACCTCTGTGGTCGAGAGCTTGTCACCGCTGAACTTGACGCCGGCGGCGAAGGCGACCAGGTTGACCAGCGCGGCGAGCGCCGTGATTGCGACCGAGATCCGCAGCGGCCAGGGGCGCTCGCCCGGGCCCAGTGGCTCCAGCCGCGCCCGTGCCGCCGCGTTCTGCGCCTCGGTGCGCGCCCGGTAGCGCTCGAGGAAGTCGGCGGGTGTGGTCACCTCCGCGCGCAGTACCACGGCTGAGCGCTCGGGATCGTCTGCCTCGGTGATCGCGCGGACGACCGCGATCCGCCCGGCTCCGGCAGCGGCGACCGCGCCCGTGTTGTGGGGCTCGATCCCGCCGACTGCGAAGAACGGCAGCCGCGAGTTGCGCGAGGCATAGGTGACGAGCCCGTAGCCGACGGCGGGTCGGTCAGGGCGAGTCGGTGTCGCGTGCACGGGGCCGATGCTGATGTAGTCGAGCGGGAGCCGCTGGGCCGCGTCGACCTCCTCGGGCGTGTGCGCGGAACCGCCCAGCAGCAACTCCGGGCCGATCGTCGCGCGCGCCTGCGCGATGTCGATCGCGGCACTGTCGATGTGCACGCCGTCGGCTCCGGCAGCGGCGACCAGGTCGGGGCAGTTGTTCAGCATGAGCGGCACGCCGTGGCGTTCGCAGACGGGCTGCAGGCGCGCCGCCGCGGCGAGGATTTCAGCGGGCTCCTGGCCGTTGTCCATCAACTCGACGATGTCGACGCCGCCACGCAGGGCGGCCTCGAGCCGTTGCTCCTCCATCCCCTCGCAGATCAGGTAGAGCCGCGCCTCCTTCAGCCGCTCGCGCGGATTCTCGACCATGGCGGGGGAGTCTGTCAGGAGCCGCTCGATCGCGACGGGGAGTCTGTCGAGAGCCGCTCGACTGCGGTCCTCAGGAGCTCATCAATAGCTACGATCGCTGCGTGAACACGCCTGATCTCGAGCCTCGTGAGGGGTCGGTCGACGAGCTGCTCGACGCCTGGGAGGCCGCCTGGTCCGGCAAGGACGCCGACGCCTTCAGGCACATCTGTAGCCCGCACGTCCACTACGAGGATCCGCTGACCGGCGAGCCGCTGGAGGGGCCGGCGGCGCTCGGCACGCACGCCGAGCGATTGTGGGACGCATTCCCCGATGCGCGGCTCGAGCAGCTCGGCCCGCGGCTCTCCCAGGGTCGGATCGCGGCCGCGCCGTGCAAGCTGCTCGCTACACATCGCGAGGCACTCGGCGGACTGCCCGCGACCAACAGGTTCATCGTCGTCCCGGTGATCTTCTACTGCGAACTCGAACGCGACCGCCTGCTGCGCGTTCGTGCCTTCCTCGATCTGTATGACGCCGCCGTTCAGCTGGGCGTGCTGCCGGGTCGCGGGACGCTCGGTGAGAAAGCGCTGCTGATGCTACGCGGGTTCGGGTTGCGGGCCGGGCGCTAGGCTGTTCCGGGCGATGGACATCGCCATCCCGATTTTCGACGACCTCACCGCACTCGACGCGGTCGGGCCGTATGAGGTGTTGTCGCGGCTACCGGACGCTCGCGTCAGCTTCGTCGCGACGGTGCCGGGACCGAAACGCACGGAGAACGGGATGCTCGCCCTCGTCGCTGACCGGTCGCTGGCCGATCTGCCCGAGCCCGACGTGCTCGTTGTCCCGGGCGGCCTCGGCACACGCGCGCTCATGCACGACGAGCCGTTCCTCGACTGGATCCGCCATGTCCACGACCACTCGACCTGGACGACGTCGGTCTGCACCGGCTCGCTCGTGCTCGCCGCCGCCGGCCTGCTCGACGGGCGAGAGGCGGCCACACACTGGCTCCAGACCGAGCTGCTGAAGCCGTACGGTGCAATTCCGGTTTCGCAGCGGGTCGTCCGTTCGGGCAAGATCGTAACCGCTGCCGGGGTCTCCGCCGGGATCGACATGGCGCTGACGCTCGCGGCCGAGATCGCGGACGACACATGGGCGCAGGGGATCCAGCTCGGGATCGAGTACGACCCGCAGCCACCGTTCACAGCCGGTTCGCCGCACACCGCCCCGCCCGAGATCGTCGAGCTGGTCCGCGCGCGAGCCGACCAGCTCGCGTAACCGCGCGGTTGCCGGCACGTAGACTGCGCAACTTGCGACCAACCGACCTCCTGACGGGCGAGGAGCTCAGCCCCGACCAGCTCGCGGAACTCCTCGAAAGAGCCGCCTGGATGAAGGGCAACCCGCTCGGCTCCGATGTGCTCAGGCGCCGCACGGTCGCGCTGATCTTCCAGCGCCACTCGACGAGAACACGCGTCAGCTTCGAGACGGGGATCGTCGAGCTCGGCGGCCACCCGATGGTCCTCAGGACTGAGGACACGCAGCTGGCGCGCGGCGAGTCCATCAGGGACACGGCTTACGTCCTCTCGCGAAACGTCGCCGCGATCGGGATTCGCACCGGCCCGGATGAGCTCGTCGAGGAGCTCGCCCAACACGCCACGGTCCCGGTGATCAACATGCTGACCGCCCTCCATCACCCCTGCCAGGCGCTCGCCGACATGTTGACGCTCAAGCAGACCTTCGGCGACCTGCACGGCCTGAAGCTCGCCTACGTGGGCGACGGCAACAACGTCGCGCGATCGCTGGCGATCATCGGCGCGCTCGCCGGCGTCGAAATAAGCATCGCCGCCCCCGACGGCTACCAGCTAGAACCGGTGGCCGGCGCCCATCTCACCTGGGACCCGTATGAGGCCGTGAAGGACGCCAACGCCGTCTACACCGACGTCTGGGTGAGCATGAACGACTCGCCCGAGACGGCCACAGCCCGCATAGAAGCCCTCCGCCCCTACCAGCTGAACGACGAGCTGCTAGCCGCGGCCGCCCCAGGCGCGATCGCGCTCCACTGTCTGCCCGCCCACCCGGGTGAGGAGATCACGGAGTCGCTCCTCTACGGGGAGCGCCAGCGGATCTGGGACCAGGCGGAGAACCGCCGCCATGCCCAGAAAGGACTGCTGGAACTCCTCTGCCGCTGACTGCCCGGTCGAGGCCCGCTGGCCACGACCGGTGCGACTACGCTAGAGGCCCGTGACCGATGCCCCCGCGACGACCACCCGCCCCCGCCGCGGCGATCATCTGGAGCTGACCGTCGACACGCTCGCCTACGGTGGCGCCGGAGTCGCCCGTCTCGACGGTTACGTCGTCTTCGTCCAGGGCGGCATCGCCGGCGACAAGGTGCTCGTCGAGGTCGGCAAGGCAAAGCGCGCCTACGCCGAGGCGCGCGTGCTCGAGGTCGTCACGCCGAGCCCCGACAGGATCGCGCCCCTCGCCCAGCACCCGGGCGCCCCATGGCAGGTGATCCCCTATGCGAAGCAGCTCGAGATCAAGCAGGAGCAGGTGGATGACGCGCTGCGGCGGATTGGCAAGCTCGAGGGCTACGTGCTCGAGCCGATCGTCCCTGCGGTCCAGGAGTGGCGCTACCGCAACAAGCTTGAGTACTCGTTCGGCAAGGACGCCACCGGCCGCCTGATCTGCGGCTTCCACGCCCCCGGTCGTTGGGAGGACATCGTCGAGGTGACCGACTGCATGCTCGCCTCCGAGAAGGGTGACCAGGCACGTGAGGCGGTTGCCTCCTGGTGCCGCTCACAGAACCTCGAGCCCTACGATCGCCGCAGCGGCGAAGGCTTCCTGCGCAACCTCGTGGTGCGGGAGGGCCGGCGCTCGGGTGAGATCCAGGTGCGGCTCGTGACGTCCCGTGGGAAGCTCGACGAGGAGGGATTGGCGGCCGCCGTGCCCAACGCCGACGGGCTGCTCTGGACCCGGCTCGACAGCGTTGCTGAAACCACCACCGGCGGGGAGACCTCACTGCTGGCGGGGACCGAGCGGCTCGAGGAGCAGGTCGGCGGGCTCTCGGTCAGCATCTCGGGTGAGGCCTTCTTCCAAACCAACACCGAGATGGCTGAGCGCCTTTACGCGCTGGCGATCGAGTACGCAGAGCCGAAGGGTTACGAGCGGCTGTTCGACCTCTATTGCGGCATTGGCACGATCGGCCTGCTGATGGCTCCCCGCGTCGCCGAGCTGTGGGGCCTCGAGATCAGCGAGGACGCGATCGCCGACGCGATCGCCAATGCCCGCCGCAACGAGATCGACAACGCCCACTTCTTCGCCGGCGACGTGCGTCTGGCAATGCACGACCTGGTCGAGCGGGCCGGCCGCCCCGACGTGCTGGTCGTCGACCCGCCGCGCGCCGGCCTCTCGCAGAAGGTGGTGCGCCGCATCATCGAGGCGGCGCCAAAGCGGATCGTGTATGTCTCCTGCAACCCCACCACGCTCGCGCCCAACGCGGCGCAGCTGGTCGAGGCGGGCTACGAGCTGACCCGAGTGCGGCCGGTGGACATGTTCCCGCAGACGCCCCACATCGAATGCGTCGCGCAGCTCGAGCGTCGCTCCGGATAAGCCCTTAACCAAGCCGGGTAGCGGTCAGGAGAGAGCATGCGCGCAGTCGTCATCAAAGACGGTGGGATCGTCATCGAGGAGCGGCCTGACCCAGAACCGGGCGCCGGCGAGGCGCTCGTCAAGGTACATGCGGCCGGGCTGAACGGCGCCGACATTCTCCAGCGCGCCGGCCTCTACCCGCCGCCCGCGGGAGTACCCGCGGACATGCCGGGCATGGAGCTGGCCGGAGAGATCATCGCCAACGGCCCCGGGGCGACCCGCTTCCCGGTTGGCGAGCGGGTGATGGGCCTGATCGCCGGCGCCGGCCAGGCGGAGCTCGCGGTGCTGAACGAGCGCATGCTGATGGAGGTCCCAGACAAGGTCGATTGGGCCGCCGCCGGCGGCCTGCCCGAGGTCTTCACGACCGCGCACGACGCGCTCTTCACCCAGTGCGCGTTGCAGTCCGGAGAGCGGCTGCTCGTGCACGGCGCGGCCGGCGGGGTCGGCACTGCGGCCGTGCAGCTCGGCCGCGCCGCGGGCGCGCGCGTGACCGCCACCGTGCGCAACCCCGAGCACCGCCAGAGCGTGGCCTCGTTGGGCGCCTCCGTGCTCGACCCACGGGAGTTCGTCGATGAGGGCCCTTACGACGTGATCCTCGAACTGGTCGGCGCTCCGAACATGCCCGACAACCTGCGCGCGCTGCAGACCCATGGCCGCATCTCCGTGATCGGCACCAGCGCGGGCGCTGCGATCGAGCTCAATCTGGGCCTGTTGATGGCCAGACGCGGGTGCATCCACGGCTCAACCCTGCGCGGCCGTGCGCTCGAGGATAAGGCGCTCACGGCGCGCGCCGTCGAGCGCAGTGTCCTGCCCCTGTTTGCCAAAGGAACGCTGCGCGTCCCGCTCGCCGCCACCTACCCAATGGTCGAGGCCGCCAAGGCATATGACCGCTTCGCCGCCGGCGGCAAGCTCGGCAAGATCGTCCTTACCTTCTGAGCGGTCAGAACGCGCCGCGCGGTGCGGCGGCCCTAGCGCGATCGCGTTCAGTACGGCGGCAGGTCAGACCACCATTGGCCGAGCATCCTGAACGCCGACCAGAAGGCGCGCTTGGCCGACTCCTCGTCCAGCGACTCGTCGATGTTGGGCACGTAGAGGGCGTCGCAGGACGGCGTGAAGCGCTGCACCACGCCGGTCTCCTCCGTCACGTCGCGACGCAGCGGCACGTCCAGGTCATTGGCCACCCCAAGCGCTTCACGCCCCATCACGACGAGCATCTTCGGCGCGACGATCGTGAGCTCCTCGGCGACGCGCGCCACGCAGGCCGGGTCGGCCATCACCGGGTCGAGCACCGGGCATTTCACGCAAAGCGTCCCGTAGACGGCTAGCGGGTCGATGTTCAGACGTTTGAGCGATTTCATCAGCGCGTTGCCGGTGCGGCCGTAGAAAGCGACCCCCTCCTCGACCTCCGAGGGGCGCGCCGAGTACTTGAGCATGAAGATGTCGGCCTGCGGGTGTCCCGACCCGAGCACCGGCATCAGTTGGCCGCGAGGGCAGTGCTCGCAGCCCTGAATCTCACGCGAGAGCTGGTTCAGCTCGCGTATCGCCCGCTCGAGATATTTCTCGCGGATCTCGTCGTCTGTAGCGGGCACTCCAGCCGAATTGGACGGAACCGCCGCTTGTCCTTGCGCGTGCATCAGGACTTGCGCCCGTTGCATCAGGACTTGCGGGCGGCGCGACGCACGCGCCGCTCTCGCTGAGCCTCGCGCGCGCCCGGCGGCATCGCCTTAGTCTGCAGGAACTTCAGTGCCTGCACGTAGAACAGGCTCGCCGGATTGCGGATGATGTCGGCGCCGCGCAGTGACTCCAGGAACTGCTCGGGACCGTCGAAGTCGCGCATCCGGATCCGCACCGAGCCGAGCCCCTGCGGCACGTGCGCATCCGAGCCCGCGCCGGCGACCATCCGGTACTTGGCGGCGAAGCGCACGGCCTCCTCGTTGAACTCGGCGATCGCAACACGGGGGTTGAACACCTCGATCAGGTCGATGTCATCGACCACGTCCAGCAGATGCTTGTAGTCGGGCACGGAGTGCATGCGGTCGAACGGATGCGGCACGTACACGAGCCCGCCCTGGCGCTTGATCTCGGCGATCGTCTCCTGCAGCGTCATCCCGCGCGGGATCTTCTCCTTGATGAACAGACCGATCACCTCACCCTGGGAGGCGGTCTTGACCTCCTCGCCGACGATCACCTTGATCCCCTTGGCCTTGGCGGCGGCCTCGAGGGCGCCTGAGATCTCGTTGTGCTCGGTCACCGCGATCGCGCCGAGCCCCTTCGCCCGCGCCTCCGCGAGCAGTACCTCGACTGGGGTCGCGCAGTCGTAGGAGTGGTCGGTGTGCATGTGTAGGTCGACGTCGATCAGCGGACGGTCCGCCACGATCCGCGCTGCCACCGAATTGTGCGGGCGCCGGTCGTGCCGTCGCGCCACGAGCGAGCGGTAGATCTCCTCGAGCTCGTCGGCCACGCGCGCGAAGCTGAGCTGTGCCCGCAGCGGTGCTGCCTCGGCACGTAGGCTCGCGCGACGCTCGGGGTGGTCTGCGAGCTGCGCGAGGTTCGCGGCCAGCGTCTGTGCGTCGCCGGGCGCGTACTGCAGCCCGCGGCGGCCGTCTGACAGCAGCTCCGCGTAGACGGGAATGCTGCTCGCTACCGGCACGATCCCGCTCGCGAGCGCGCGCACCAGCACCCCCGGAGTCGGCAGCACTCCATCGGAGCCGAGCACGAGCACCTCCGCCGCGCCCAGTGCCTGCTCGATGCTCATCGACTCGGCGTCGACGAACTGCACGCGTTCAGCCAGCCTGCGTCCGAGCGCCGCGGGCGCGGCCAGCGGTCGCGACGACCACACCGTGGCCCGCCAGCGGGCGTCGACCGGCAGTAGCCGCAACGCCCGCAGGAAGATGCGCAGCGCCGCACGCTCTTCCTCGGCGACGAACACGAGTCGCAGCGTGCTACTGCCCGCTGGGCGGGGCCCAATCCATGAGGGCTCCTGCAGCGTCACCGGCTCGGCCGCAGGGAGCACGACGCGATAGTCGGCAGGGAAGAAACGGTCCATCAACGTGCGGGTGGCCTCGTAGGAGGCGATGCGCGCGTCGAGCCGGCTGAACAGAAGCTGTGAGAGCTGGCGTCCGAACTGTGTCGAGAGCACGCGCTCGGTCGGGTTGTGGAAGGTGCCGACGCTGAGCGCCCGCGCTGTGCGGAGCGCGACGCTCGAGGCACTTGGCGCGAACGGCTCGTGCACATGCACGATGTCCAGCGGCAGTGTCTCGAGTGCCTCCTCGATCGTGCGGGCGACGTCGACCGGCAGCGATGCCGCCCGCCGCCGCGTTGGCGAGAACGGCAGCACCTCGCCGACGCCCAACACGAGCGGCGCGGCGTCGGCCCGTGTCATCAGCGCCTCGAGGTCTCCACGCAGTGCCCGGCGGCTCTCGCGGACCAACTCGGCCGAGCGCGATGGCGCGATAACGAGCACTCGGTGCCCGCGCCGGTGCAGCTCCTGCGAGAGCCGTGAGACGTACTCGCCAACCTCGGTCTTCGTCTCCCAGGCAAACGGGCTCACCTGCGCGATCGCGAAGCGCTCTTCAGGCACGTCGCGGGAGTCTACGCGCGGGTGGGTGGACGGGAGCTGAGACTACGACGGCTGGGCCGGCTGCGCCGCTGGATCAGCGCAGCGTGAACACGCCCACGGCCTCTTGTGCCCGCTGCTTACCAGCCGGCATGAAACGCACGTAGGTCGCGATGCGCACGCTCGTCGCCCCGGCCAGCAGCGTGACGCCGACGTGCGTGAGCTTCAGCTTCAACTGATCCACTCCAGCCGTGCGTGCGTGCAGCCGGCCGGTTGCGATCAGGACGAGGTGACCCTTTCGTCGCGCGAACCAGTCGGCGTAGGCGGTGCCGGTCTCGACGGCCGGGTACTCGAACACGAAGCCGCGAGCGCGGCGGACGCGCGCGAGGCTCGCCTGCTTGCCCGTGGGTGCCAGCAGCAGGCTCAGTGAGAGTTTGACCTCACTGATCGTCGCTGGAGGCAGGGCGATCTCGAGGGGCCTGAGCCAGCTGCCGTTGGACTCGCTGATCGTGTAACCGAGCACGCCACCGCCTCGGTCGTCGTACTGGCCGATCACGGTGCAGTCACCGACTCCGGTGCAGCCGGACTGGTTGGCCGTTGCGTACTGGATGCTGCCGGCGTTGGCCGGCAGCGGTGATTCGAGTCCGGCGCGCCAGACACCGCCCACCTCTGAGAGCAGCAGCCCCTGCGAGTTGTAGCTGCCGTCGGTGTAAACGCCGGTGGCAAGACAGTTTCCGACGGCGGGGCAGGCGATCGACTCGAGCCCGGCCGACTGCTTCTCGAGGCCCTGCACGGCATTGGCGGGCAGCGTGACCTCGACGCCCGGCTGCCATGTGCCGCCGTTCTCGTCGACGAGCAACCCCTGTCCGTTCTCGTCGTTGTCGAAGTACCAGCCGACGGCCGCGCAGTCGCCGGCCTGTGGACACGCCACGGATGCGAGCACGACCGTCTGATCGCCCACCGTTCCCAGCGGTGCGGCGTTTGCAGGCAGCGTCGCTCCCGTGCCGTCGGCCCAGGCGCCGCCAGTCTCGCTGAACAGGAGCCCGAGCGAGTTCTGACGCGGGTTGATGTAGGTGCCGACGGCCGCGCAGTCATCGGCATCGGCGCACGCGAGCGAGGACGGGAAGATGTTCGGATCGACGCTCGCGTCGTTCGGCGGCGCCGGCGCCGGAACCGCCGTCCACATGCCACCGCTTGAGCTGATCAGCAGTCCCTGCTGGTGCCCGGCGGCATCCACGTATTTGCCGGCCGCAGTGCAGGCGCCGGTGGCCCGGCAGGTGACCGCCAGCAGCACGGCGTCCTGGCCCGCGATCGGCGCCCCCGCTGGCAACGGCGCCTCGGTTGGATCGGACCAGTGGCCGTCCGTCTCAGTCAGGATCAAACCCTCCCAGACCTCGGCGTTGGTCTCGTAGTTGCCGACCGCCACACAGTTGCCGACCGAGCTGCACGACACCGCTGCCAGCCCGAGCATCGTCGGCAACGCCCGACTTGGGCTTGGTCGGACGCGTCGCGTCGGCCGGCAGCTGCACCTGAGCCCCGCGCGCCCAGCGGCCCTGAGTCTCGGCGAACAACACGCCATGGTCGATGTTGCCGCTGCCGGTGTAGGTGCCCACAGCCACACAGTCACCCGCGGCGGGGCAGGCGACGTCGGCCAAGCTACCGCCGCTGGACGCCGTGAACGGACCGAGTGTCGCGTCTGCCGGTGGTCGCGCCTCGACCGCCCGCTGCCATTTGCCATTGGCCTCTGTGACCAGCAGTGCCTGGCTCTCGGCAAGGCCGTCGTCATAGGTACCGACTGCCGTGCAGTTGCCGGTTGACGCACACGACAGCGCGGTGAGCGCAACCGCAGGATTGATCTGGGCGGCGGACGCGGTCGGGGCCAGTGCGGCCAGACCGACGACGATGATCGACAGCAGCCAGGCGGCTGGCGAACGGGTCATCCACCCAGCATACGGCCGTTCGCCGTGGGTGTAGGAGGGGCATGCGTCCCGCTGGACGCATGCCCCCGCCAAGCGATCCCTCAGTGCAGTGTGAACGTGTGCGTTCGGGTAACGGTCGTGCCGGGGCGTGAGAACGTCACGCTTGCGGTCAGGCGCAACCTGTCGCTTGAGCTGACCAGGCGCCGTCCCAGCGAGTTGAGCTTGACGTGGACCTTCACGCTCCGCGTTCCGGTTGTGCGTGCCGAGCCCGAAGCGGCCAGGCGCTTTTTCTCGTGCTTCCCGTGTCCGGTGATGTCATACCAGCGCACCGTCACCTTGCCCGATTCCAGCGGCCTGTAGGTGAATGTGTAGGCGTGCGTCTTGCGCAACGACTTCAGACGGCCGGCAGTGCCCTTTGGCGTGAGCAGCTTCGCGAGCGACGCCGAGATCTGCTGCCTTCGAGGCCGGGACGGTGACCTTTGCCGTGGTGGCAGGGATACCGGTGCCGACCAGGCTGGTCGCGCTGACCGTGAACGTGTAGGTGTCGCCGCCATGCAGCCCCGTGAAGGTGGGCCCACCCGACGTGCCGACGCTGATCGTCTGACCGCCACGGGCACTGTTGGTCAGGTCGTTGGCGGTGATCGTGTAGCCGGTGATCGGCAGACCGCCCGTATCCGAGGGAGTCGTCCAAGCCACCTGGGCGCGCGTCCCGCCGACGGTGGCGGATAGGCTGGTCACAGCGGCCGGAGCATCGAACAGGAACCCGCTGTCGTTGTTCGGGCTGACATCGCTCAGTGCGTAGCCCGCGTCGGCGCAATAGCCACCGGCAGCGCAGGCGACGGCTGCACCGCTGTCGTCGTAGTGGTCGTAGATTGTCTGCTGCTCGACACTCCCCGCGGTCCAGGTGCTCCCGGACTGCTGAGCAATCAACGCCTGATTGTTGCCGTCGCCGCCCTCAAAGGTGCCGGCGGCCACGCAGTGCTCGGCGGACACGCAGGCAACCGAAGCGAGCCATACCTCGGGGTTGCTGCTGGCGGCGCCCGGGAGGTCCGTCGCCACGCCGGGCGCCCAACTGCCGTTGGTCTCGGTGAGTTCGAGGCCCTCGACGTCGTTGGCAGAGGTCGCGTCGTAGGAGCCGACCGCGGTGCAGTTTCCAGCCGACGCGCACGAGACCGAGTTGACGAAGAGGTCGTTCTGGTTGACGGTCTGACCCGCCGCGTCTGCCGGTAGCGTCGCCTCGGTTGCCGGCTGCCAGTCTGAATCCGACTGGTTCAACAACAGGCCCTGGAAGGTGTCGGTGCCGTCGAGGTAGTAGCCGACCGCCGTGCATGCGCCCGCACTGGGGCAGGAGACGGATTCGAGCTCTGCCCCCGGATTGCTGTGGACGCTCGGCAACTGCGAGAGATTCGCCTCGCCGGCGGTCCACGTACCGCTGCTCTCGGTTACGAGCAGCCCCTGTGTGTTGGCGGAGGCGTCGCGGTAAGCGCCGACTGCCGCGCAGTTTCCCGCCGACGCGCAGGAGACCTGGAAGAGGCCTACAGACGGGTCGCTGTCGGTCGAGAGCCCGGAGAGGCTCAGTTTGCCGGCGGTCCAGGTGCCATTGCTCTCGGACAGAATCAATCCCTGCTCTGCATCCGAGGCGTCGAAGTAGTTGCCGACCGCACTGCAGTCACCTGCGCTGGGACAGGAGACGGACAGCACCATCACGGTCGCGTCGCTGTAGAGGCTCGGCAGCGGCGAGGTGTTCACCTCGCTGACGCTCCAACTTCCGCCGGTCTCCGTTGCGATCAGTCCCTGTTGGTTGCCGCCCGAGTCGTCGTAACCGCCGACGGCGACGCAGTTGCCCACGGACGTGCAGGCGACCGAGTTGAGTGCGGCACCCGGGTTGCTGTCCACGCTCGGCAGCGACGACAGGTTCAGATCCTGCGCCGTCCAGCTGCCGTTGGTTTCGGTCTCGACTAGCCCCTGCTGGTTGCCCGAGCCATCCACATACCAGCCAACGGCGACGCAGTCTCCAGCCGCTGGGCAGGCGCTCGAGTCGAGCGCGTAATCCTGCGCGCTGCCCGTCGCTGCCCCAGTCGGCAGCGGCACAGTCTCCGCCGATGCAATAGTCGGAAATGCGCACGCCGCGATCGCGACGATCACCGTCGCTGCCGCGCGGCGACGTCCCCTCCGGTGCCAGGTCATCATGCCCCCACGAGTCGGTATGACTATTTCGGCGAGCCTAGCTGCGCCCCAAATGCCGGTCAACAGGACCCCCACCTGAGGTTTTGACGTGGTCGATCCGCCGGCGGACACAAAAAAGGGCGCCCTTGCGGGCGCCCCCTTAAACCATCGATGCGGGCAATCAGCTACGCGACTGAAACCTTCGCCGCGTCGGTTGCCGCAGCCTGGACGCGGGAGTACTTGGCGATGAACTCCTCCGTCGCCTCGCGTGCCTCGTCGTCGGGGCGCTGGTTCATCGGCGACTTCATCAGGTACGAGCTCGGGCCGTCGAGCTGACCCGCGATTCCGTGGTTCATCGCGAGCTTGCAGCAGCGGACCGCGTCGATGACGATGCCGGCCGAGTTCGGCGAGTCCCAGACCTCGAGCTTGGTCTCCATCTGCAGCGGCACGTCGCCAAAGGCCTGACCCTCGAGGCGGATGTGAGCCCACTTGCGGTCGGTCAGCCACGGCACGTAGTCCGACGGGCCGATGTAGACGTCGTCCTTCGGCAGAACGTGACCCATGATCGAGGTCACAGCCTGCGTCTTTGAGACCTTCTTGGACTCCAGCCGCTCACGCTCGAGCATGTTGTAGAAGTCCATGTTGCCGCCGACGTTGAGCTGGCTGGTGCGCAGGAGCTTGACGCCGCGGTCGTGGAACAGGCGGGCGAGCATGCGGTGCACGATCGTCGCGCCGACCTGCGACTTGATGTCATCGCCGACGATCGGCAGCCCCGCCTTGATGAAACGGTCGTTCCAGTACTTCTCGCCGGCGATGAACACCGGGATGCAGTTCACGAAACCGCAGCCGGCCTCGAGGATCTGCTCGACGTACCACTTGGTCGCCTGTTCAGAGCCGACCGGCAGGTAGGAGACGACGACGTCGGTCCTTGAGTCCTTGAGGATTCCGACGATGTCGGCGGTGGGCCCGGGAGCCTTGGTGATCTTCTCCTTCAGGTACTTGCCGAGGCCGTCGTGCGTCATACCACGGTTGACCGTGACGCCCGCATTCGGGACGTTCTCGGCGAACTTCAGCGTGTTGTTCTGGCCGCAGAAGATGGCCTCGCTGAGGTCCTTGCCGACCTTCTCGACGTCGATGTCGAAGGCGGCCGAGAACTCGATGTCCCGCACGTGGTAACCACCGAGGTCGACGTGCATGAGGCCCGGAACGGGCTCGTTGGGATTCGCGTCCTTGTAGTACTCGACGCCCTGGACAAACGAGCTGGCGCAGTTGCCGACGCCGATGATCGCCACGCGCAGCTTCTCGTGCTGGTAGCGCGCTGGGCTGACGGAGGAGCCGTTCGTTGAGGCCGGTTCGCTGGTCACTGATCGATGTCCCTTCTGGAAGTTTGGCCGGCGGCGATCGCGCGGCGGATACCGATAGTACGTACGCTCGCGCGCTCGGTTACACCGATCGGTACCTAAATTGTGCTTTAAGCCTAGCCGCTTGACCAGAAGTAGACCGAGCGGTTTCGCCAGAGGTGCAGCAGACTGCAGCGCGCGCGCGACGGGGCGGCGCTGCAGACTCTCAGTCGATCGCTTCGCGAAGGATCGCGGTCGCCATCAGGTAGACGTCGGCCACGACGATCGCGACATCCTCCACCAGCAGCCGGCAGCAGGCTCCCTCGTAGAGCGTCACCAGCCGTCGCGCGGTCCGTTCCGGTTCCTGCGCGGCCGCAGCTCGGGCCAAATCGGTGAGACGGTCGGTGAACAACTGGGCGCGTTCGCTGACCGCCACGTGCACCCGGTGCTCGGAATCGGGGAACTCGGCGGCAGCAGCGACGAGCGGATCGGGAACGACGGTTCCCGGATCGGCAAGTGCGGTGAACAGCTCCAGTAGTCGCGTCCGCGGAGTCAGGTCCTCACGGCCGAGCACCGCGGCGGTGGGGCCCCTGCGCCCGTACTCGGCGAGGTAGGCGAGGATCAGATCGTCCTTGGAGCCGAAGTGCTGATACAGCGTGCGCTTCGATACCCGAGCGGTCCTGTGCAGTTCATTGATGCCCGTCGCGTTGAAGCCCTGGCGTGGGAACAGCTCCGCCGCTGCGGCAAGGATGCGCTCTCGTGCTCCGCGTCCGAGTGAGGCTCGGCGCCCGGCCGGCGCCATCGTTGACCCTAAAGTGCTCCGCCGGCCGGTTCGCTCAGCTCTCGGCGTACGTGCCAGATGCGCTGACCGACCGTCACCAAGCTGAGCGCGGCGAGCACGTAGACGGCGGGCGCCAGCAGCGTGAAGTGCCCGAGCGACGCGCCGCGTGCGAACACGAGGCCGATCGCGAGGATCACGACCCGCACCGGTCGCGTCGCCAGCCCGACCTTGCACTCGACCCCGAGCGCCTCGGCGCGAGCGCGTGTGTAGGAGACCATCAGCGACAACAGCACGGCAGCCACCACCGCGGCGACAGCGGCTTGGTCGCCCAGCGAAGCGAAGTACGCGCCGACCGCCGTCAGCACGATCCCCTCCTCGAGCCGATCGAGTGTTGAGTCCAGAAACGCGCCGAACTGCGTGCCCTTGCCGGACATGCGGCTGTAGCGGCCGTCCATCGTGTCCATGATCGAGCCGACGATGAAGGCGACCCCGGCGAGGAAAAAGAGGCGGTCGACGATCAGTCCGGCAGCCGCGAGATTGAGCGTGAACCCGGTCAGCGAGATCGCGTTCGGCGTCAGGCGCGACTCGATCAGCCGGTTCCTGAAGAACTGCTGGGTGGTCAGGCGCTCGGTGCCCTCACCGCCGCGCCTGCGCGGGCGCGACCTGGTATCTGCTGGTCGTGTATCGGGCATCGGGAGCCGGCGCAGAGACTAGTGCACGCTCACGCCATTACGCCTGCAACTCAGGCTGTTACACCTGCGAACGCCCAGACGTCGGGGCGCGCCCGGGCCAGCAGCTGCTTCGCCAGCAACGCCGAAAGACCCGCGGTGACCGCGCCGAGGACGACGTCGGTGAAGTAGTGGTTGCCGGTCGCAATCACCACGAAGGTGATGAACGCCGGGTACACAAGCCAGAGCACACGCGCGATTCGATGGCGCACCAGGCGTGACATCGGCAGTCCGATCATCAGCGCGAAGCACACGTGCATCGACGGCACGGCGGCATACACGTTGACCAGCGCGCCGCTCGCGCCACGCCCGAGCGTCACGCCGGTGAACTGCCGGATCGAATCGGTGAAGCCCCATTGGGGCATCAGCCACGGGGGCGCTGTCGGGAACACCGAGTAACCGACCAGCGCGACAAGCATCGCGATCATGAACATGTTGCGCACGAAGTAGAAGGAGTCGTTGCGGCGCAGGTAGATGAACGCGAGCGCGCCGACCGTCAGCGCGAAGTGCGCGTTCAGGTACGTCCAGTCGCAGACGTCCAGCAGCCAGTGTGCGTGGGTCATCACCCAACTCTGGATGTTCGGCTCGGTGAACACATGCAGACGTCCGCTCGAAGTCGATGATTCGCGTCGCGTCGCGGAACGGTTTGGAGCCCGTCAGGCCGACGAGCCCGCGCACGATCTCGTAGCCCGCGTACGCCACTACGAACATCAACACCTGGCGCAGGGCGTCGAGCCAGCCGTGCGGCAGGTACTCGTCGCCGGCTCTCGCAAGACGCCGTCGCATCGCCCTAGGCTAATTGCAGCGCGGTGCGCTGGAGTCGATGCGCGCGAGCGAGAACGCCATCCCCAACCGCGCGCGGCCGCTGCCGCGCGCCTCGACCAGCGTGAACTGACCCGAGGGCGCCACACACCCGCGCACGCCGCTGAGCTGCCAGTACGGCGACCAGTGAACGCGCACGTGCACGCCACCCGGGTGCGCGATCTCAAGCGTCAGTGAGTTCGGGCCCATCGACACCAGGCGGCCGGCACCCGTGGCGATCGGACTCGGCTTCGCGACCGCGTACACGCGCCAGTGCCGCAACCGCGCGACCAGTCTCAGGTACGGAAGCCCACGCCGGATCAGCGCGAGCTCGCCGCGCGCCGAATAGTCGGCGGGCGCATCGGCGACGGCGACGTAGCGCACTGCGAGCCGATGCAGCCACGCGTCATAGCTGCTCGCGTTCAGCCTGCCGTCGTAGAACAGCCCGTCACCGGCGATGTCGAGCTGGCGCTCCCAGCCGCGCGCCAGCGGTATCTCGGGTGCCAGCCGGTACGCCTCCCAGTGCCCGGCGGTGAACGGCACCTCGACGCGCCAGGTGCGCTGCGCCGCCCCCGGCTGCGCCTCGAGGAAGCGGATCAGCGGCCGGTAATACGCGGCCGTGTTCGCCACCTCGCCGTGCTCGAGATCGGTGATCGCATCGTGGACCTGGATGTAGATGAGCGGGACAGCTGCAAGAGCCAGCAGCAGCCAAGCTCGCCGCGGCACGAGCAGCAGCGCCGCCAGCGGTCCAGCCGTGAGCTCCCCGAGCCGCGCGGCGTTGCCGCCGACAGGCGTATGGACCGCGTAGGCGGCCACGCAGCCCAGCACATACAGGACGATCGCGACGACGAGCGTGTTGTGGCCGCTCCGCTGAGCGGCCACGACCAGAGCCACGCCGATCACGACAAGCGGCCACAGGGTCGCGAATGCGAACGGCTGGTAGCCGCCCTGCGGGAACGCGACCGCCAGTACCGCCAAAGGCACGATCGCGGCCGATACCGCAGCGATACCGTCGGCGATGTCGGGCCAAAACCTCCTCTTGAGACCCACAAAGGCGACAGTCGCGCCGGCCAGCGCCGCGAACAGGCCGGCGATGGGACTCGCCAGCGCGGTGAGCAGAGCAATAGCGGTGGCCCAGCGGGGCCGCCGCCGCTCAAGCAGAAGCGCTACGAGCGCGGTGCCGCAGAGACCGAACGCAAACGTCAGGCGCCCGCTCAGGAGCTCGGTCACGATCGCGGCGCCGAACCAGGTCGCGCCGATCCAGGCGTCGTCTCCGTAGACGTCGTGGCTGAGCGCCTCGAACGCGGCGGCGGTGCCGACGCTCGCGAGTGCCGCCAGCAGTTGCGGGCCCAGCAGCCAGGCGAGCGGCGGGAACAGCACGCTGTAGGCGGTGACGTCGTGGCCGCCGTACCACCAGTTGTTCCAGATTCCGAAGCCCTCGGCGCCGAACAGTTTTACGCGCAGCAACTGTGCGGGCAGGTCGGCGCCGGTCGGCTCGGCGATCAGATAGGCGACTGCGAGCGCCGCGGCGAGCACGGTCGGTGCGAGGCGGCGCATCTTGCGGATAACGTCCGCACTGGTGAGCGTCGAGCTGGACCACTTCAAGCTGACCGAGCATATGCCCGCGCGGCGCCGCGTCTACGCCGTGCGCGACCGGCTGCGGCTGGTCTATGGGATCCCGGTTCTGCGGCCGCACGGAGACGGGCTGGCTGAGCTGATCCTCACCGTCCTGTCGCAGTCGACCAACGACCGCAACCGCGATGTCGCCTACTTCGGGCTGCGCGAGCGCTTCCCGAGCTGGGAGGAGGTGCGCGACGCGCCGGTCGACGAGGTGGAGGAGGCGATCCGGCGCGGGGGGATCTCGAAGGTGAAGTCGGCGCGGATCAAGGCGATCCTCACGACGGTGACGGAGACGGGGCGGTCTGGGGGTGGGAGGGTGGGGGACACATCCGGCTTGCTCTCGATCGATTGGGTGCGCGGCGTGCCGGTCCCGGAAGCCCAGGCGTATCTGTGCTCGCTACCCGGGGTGGGGCGCAAGACCGCAGCGTGCGTGCTGCTCTTCGCCTACGGCATGCGTGACGTGCCCGTCGACACTCACGTCTCACGTGTTGGTACGCGGCTCGGGCTGTTCCGGGCCGGGGCTGGTTTCGTGGAGCTGCACGACACGATGCTCGCGCTGACCCCGCGGGGCCAGGAGTGGGAGCTGCACCTCAACCTGCTGCGCCACGGTCGGCGCACGTGTTTCGCGCAGCGCCCCGCGTGCGGGGTCTGCGCCCTGCGGCGGATGTGCCCGAGCGCCGATACCTTCTGATCTGCGGCGGTTCTGCGGACCACGCCCGCGGCGCTGCCTGCCGCGACAAATCTGCTATGGTCACGCTTAGATTTTTACTCTTCTAAAGGAGCAGAACGAACACGATGGGTAAGACAATCGGCATTGACCTCGGTACGACCAACAGCTGCATGGCTGTGCTGGAGGGCGGCGACCCGACGGTGATCGAAAACGCTGAGGGCGGCCGCACCACCCCGTCCGTGGTCGCTTTCACGCAGGGCGGCGAGCGTCTCGTCGGGACGGTCGCCAAGCGCCAGGGCGTGACCAACCCGCAGAACACGATCTTCTCGATCAAGCGCTTCATGGGCCGCAAGGAGGCCGAGGTGCACGACGAGGAGCAGATCGTCCCGTACAAGGTCGTCTCCGGCCCCGGCGGTGACGTGCGCATCGAGGTCGAGGGCAAGCAGTACTCGCCGCCGGAGATCAGCGCGATGATCCTCGGCAAGCTCAAGTCCGACGCCGAGGCGTATCTCGGCGAGACCGTCGACAGCGCCGTGATCACCGTACCGGCGTACTTCAACGACGACCAGCGTCAGGCCACCAAGGACGCCGGCACGATCGCCGGGCTCGAGGTCAAGCGCATCATCAACGAGCCGACGGCTGCGTCGTTGGCCTACGGCCTCGACAAGGAGGCCGACCAGACGATCCTCGTCTTCGACCTCGGCGGCGGCACGTTCGACGTGTCGGTGCTGGAGATCGGCGACGGCGTCTTCGAGGTCAAGTCGACCGCGGGTGACAACCACCTCGGCGGCGACAACTTCGACAAGGCGATCGTCGACTGGCTCGTGGCCGAGTTCAAGAAGTCACAGGGCATCGACCTGGCCGCCGATCCGATGGCGCTCCAGCGTCTCTACGAGGCGGCTGAGCGCGCCAAGATCGAGCTCTCGACCACGCAGGAGTCGCAGATCAACCTGCCGTTCATCACCGCGGACGCCAGCGGCCCCAAGCACCTCGACATGCGCCTCACGCGCGCCAAGCTGGGCGAGCTGACCGCAGCGCTGATCGATCGCACCGTCGCGCCGGTCCGCCAGGCGCTGGCGGACGCCAAGGAGAAGGGCGCCGGCGAGATCGACCACGTCGTGATGGTCGGAGGCATGACCCGCATGCCGGCCGTGCAGGAGAAGGTCAAGGAGCTGACCGGCAAGGAGCCGCACCGCGGCGTCAACCCGGACGAGGTCGTTGCCGTCGGTGCTGCGATCCAGGCGGGCGTGCTGGCCGGCGACGTCAAGGACGTGCTGCTGCTCGACGTGACTCCGCTGACGCTCGGCATCGAGACCAAGGGCGGCGTCATGACCAAGCTGATCGAGCGCAACACCACGATCCCGACCCGCAAGTCGGAGGTGTTCTCAACAGCTGAGGACAACCAGCCGAGCGTGGAGATCCACGTCCTCCAGGGTGAGCGTGAGATGGCGAGTTACAACAAGTCGCTAGGCAAGTTCCAGCTGACCGGCATCCCGCCGGCGCCGCGCGGCGTGCCGCAGATCGAGGTCGCGTTTGACATCGATGCCAACGGCATCCTCAACGTCTCCGCCAAGGACCTCGGCACCGGCAAGGAGCAGAAGATCGAGATCCGCTCCGGCTCAGGCCTGTCTGACGACGAGATCAAGAAGATGGTCAACGACGCCGAGACGCACGCCGACGACGACAAGCGTCTGCGCGAGCTTGCCGAGGCGCGCAACGAGGGCGAGCACGCCGCATATCAGGCGGAGCGCCAGCTCAAGGAGCTCGGCGAGCAGGTCGACGAGGACTCACGTACCGAGATCGAAGCCGCGATCAAGGCGGTGCGCGAGGCGCTCGCCGGTGAGGACGCAGCCGAGATCACGAGTCGCAAGGATGCGCTGAACGCCTCCTTCCACAAGGTCTCCGAGGCGATGTATCAGCGTGCCCAGGAGACTGCCGGGCCGAGTTTCGACGGTGAGGAGCCGTCCGACAACGGTGCCTCTGCCGCCGAGGACGAGGACGTGGTCGACGCTGAAGTCGTCGACGAGGAGAAGTGACGATGGCGGCAGAGCGCCATCGAGACGCCCTCGCGGAGTCAGAGCCCGAGGTGGAGCAGGAGGCGCCTGAGGAGGTGCCGGAGCAGGCCGCGGTCGAGGACGGCGCCGAACAGGCGCCGTCCGACGAGGCACCGGTGGAAGGCGGCGTCGAACAGGAGGCCCCGGGACGCGCCGCCGAACAGGCGCCGCCCGAGCGGGACCCCGAGGACGCCGAGCAACAGCTCATGAACGACCTCGAGGAGCTGGCCGCCAAGGCGGAGAAGGCGGACGAGTACCTGCTGCTCGCGCAACGGACTCAGGCCGACTTCGAGAACTACCGCAAGCGTGCGGCGCGCGAGGCCGCGCTCGCGCAGGAGCGCGGGATCGCCAAGCTCGCGAAGGAGCTGCTTCCGGCGATCGACAATCTCGACCGCGCGCTCAAGGCTGCAAGTGAGGAGCAGTCGCCGCTCGCCGAGGGCATCAAGCTCGTTCACACCGACCTGCTGTCCGCGTTGCAGCGCGTCGGCGTCGAAGCGTTCTCGCCCGAGGGCGAGCCGTTCGACCCGCAACTGCACGAGGCCGTCGCCCAGGCGCCGATCGATGGTGCCGAATCCGGAAGCGTTGCCGAGGTCTTCCAGCAGGGCTACCGCCTCGGTGACACCGTGCTCCGGCCGGCACGCGTGCTCGTGGCCGCCTGACCGCAGAGAGCCAGACCGATGCCAGAGCGGCCCGACTACTACAAGATCCTCGGCGTCGGCAAGAACGCCACAGACGACGAGATCAAGAAGGCGTACCGCAAGCTGGCGCGGAAGTACCACCCTGACCGCAACCCCGGCGACAAACCGGCGGAGGAGCGCTTCAAGCAGGTGTCGCAGGCGCACGACGTGCTGTCGGACCCGGACAAGCGCAAGGACTATGACCGCGGCGGGATGTTCGCCAACTTCGGTCCGGGCGGTGGCTTCGATCCGTCGGCGTTCGCCGGCGGATTCAGCGGCGGCGGCTTCGGCGACATCCTTTCGAACTTGTTCGGTGGCGGAGGGGGAGCCGGCGCGGCCGGCTCGGGACGCGCGCGTGCGGGCGCCGGCCAGCGGCCGGCGCAGGCACGCGGAGCGGACCTCGAGACCGAGGTGTCGCTGACGTTCGAGCAGGCGGTCCGCGGCACACAGCTGCCGCTATCGGTGCCGACCTCGAAGCCATGCCCGACCTGCCACGGCTCCGGCGCTCGGCCGGGCACGTCGCCGAAGGTCTGTCCCGTCTGCAACGGGCGTGGTGTCGAGGCCCAGAACGAAGGGATCTTCTCGATCAGCCAGCCCTGCTCGAACTGCAAGGGCTCCGGCACCGTGATCGAGCATCCCTGCCCGACCTGCGAGGGCACCGGTGCGCAGCGCAGCGTCCGGAGGCTGCGGGTAAATATCCCTGCCGGCGTACGCGACGGCAGTCGCATCAAGCTCGCGGGCAAGGGCGACCCCGGCGTCCGGGGCGTTCCGCCCGGAGATCTATATGTGATCACGCGCGTGTCTGATTCCCCGATCTTCAAACGCAGCGGCGACAACCTCGAGGTCGAGGTGCCGCTGACGATCCCCGAGGCGATCCGTGGGGCGGTGATCGACGTGCCCACGTTGAGCGGCTCGAAGCGCCTGCGCGTCCCCCCGGGTACCAAGCACGGCGTCGTCCAGCGTCTGCGCGGCGAGGGTCCGCCGCGACTCGGTGGCAAGGGCAACGGCGATCTCCGCTATCGATTCGTGATCGACGTGCCGGCGAGCCTCTCCAGCGAGCAGGACGCAGCCGTCGACCAGCTTTCGAGGGTGATGAACGGCAACCCACGCACGAAGCTCTTCCCGGAGGGCGAACCAACAGCAAAGGCGGCCGAGCACTGATGGCCCAGCCACAACGCATACGCGCGACCGCCAGGATCGAGGTCGCCTCCGACAAGGGTGTGTTCATGATCTCTGTCGCCGCCGACCTCGCCGGCATGCACCCGCAGACGCTGCGCATGTACGAGTCGCGTGGTCTGATCGAGCCCAAGCGCTCGCCCAAGGGCACGCGCCTGTACTCGCACGCGGACGTCGAGCGGCTCAAGCGGATCCAGGAGATGACCGCCGATCTGGGCCTGAACCTGGCGGGCGTCGAACGTGTCTTCGAGCTCGAGAACCTGCTCGACGGAATGGCCCGCAAGGTCCACGCGCTAGAGCGTCGCGCTACAGAACTCAAGGACGAGGTCGAGCGGCTGGAGGCACTGCGTCTCCAGCTGCGTGCGGAGATCGTCCCGTACGTGCGCGGCGGCGCCCTGGTGCGCGCGACGAAGCTGTCGTAGGCCGCGACACGATCCGGAGGCACCGAGAACATGCAACCTGACCGCTTTACGATCAAGTCCCAAGAGGCACTTGAAGCTGCGCAGCTGCTCGCCGCTGAGCGTCGCAACCCGCAGACCCGCCCCGAGCACCTGCTCGCCGTGTTGCTCGAGCAGGACGGAGGCGTCGTCGTGCCAGTACTGCGCAAACTGGGTGTCGACCCCGCCGCGATGCGGCAGGCGCTCGGGCCCGCGCTCGAAGCGCTTCCGCGACTCGCGAGCGCCGGTAGCGAGCCGACCGGCGGCTCCAACGAGCTTCTCGAGGTGCTGCGCGCCGCCGAGGCGGAGATGCGTGCGCTGGGGGATGAGTACGTCTCGACCGAGCACCTCGTGCTCGCGCTTGCCAAATCTCAAGGGCCGGCCGGCGATGTGCTGCGCTCGGTCGGTGCTGGCTACGACGCGCTGCTGAAGGCCGTGAACGAGGTTCGCGGCGGCCAGCACGTCACCGACCAGACACCTGAGGACAAGTTCCAAGCGCTCGAGAAGTACGGCCGCGACCTGACCAGGGCTGCCGCCGACGGCAAGCTCGATCCGGTGATCGGGCGTGACGATGAGATTCGCCGCGTGATCCAGGTGCTCAGCCGCCGCACCAAGAACAACCCGGTGCTGATCGGAGAGCCCGGCGTTGGCAAGACGGCGATCGCCGAGGGCCTCGCCCAGCGCATCGTCTCCGGCGACGTGCCCGACGGCCTCAAGGACCGTCGTGTTGTCGCGCTCGACATCGGCGCGCTGATCGCCGGTGCCAAATACCGGGGTGAGTTCGAGGACCGCCTCAAGGCGGTGCTCAAGGAGGTCCAGGACGCCGGCGGCAAAGTCGTGCTGTTCATTGACGAGTTGCACACGATCGTTGGCGCCGGCGCCTCCGAGGGGGCGGTCGACGCCGCCAACCTGCTGAAGCCGATGCTCGCCCGCGGCGAGCTGCGAGCCGTCGGCGCGACGACGCTCGACGAGTACCGCAAGTACATCGAGAAGGACGCCGCGCTCGAGCGCCGCTTCCAGCCGGTGTTCGTCGAGGAGCCGAGCGTCGAGGACACGATCGCGATTCTCCGCGGCCTCAAGGGCAAGTACGAGGTCCACCACAAGGTGCGGATCACCGACTCGGCGCTCGTCGCCGCGGCGACGCTGTCCGACCGCTACATCGCCGATCGTTTCCTGCCCGACAAGGCGATCGACCTAGTCGACGAGGCCGCGTCACGGATCCGCATGGAGATCGACTCCGAACCGACTGAGATCGACGAGGTCGACCGTCACATCCTGCAGCTCGAGATCGAGCTGCAGTCGCTCGGCAGCGCCGGCTCCGATGACGCCGGAACGGCGGCGCGCCGCGAGCAGCTCGAGCAGGCGCTGGCCGAGGAGCGCGAGCGCTCGGCGGGGATGCACGCGGAGTGGCAGCAGGAGAAGCAGGCGCTCGGTGCCGTCACCGAGCTGCAGGAGCAGCTCGAACAGGCCAACATGGAGCTCGAGCAGGCGCGTCGCGCCGGTGATCTCGAGCGCGCCGCCGAGCTGCAGTACGGGACGATCCCGGACCTCACCAAGCGGCTCGCGGAGGCGGAGAAGGCCGAGGACGACGTCGCCGGTCAGCAGACCGGTGACGGCGAGCATCGCTACCTCAAGGAGGAGGTCGACGCCGAGGACATCGCGGAGGTGGTGTCAACGTGGACGCGCGTGCCGGTCACGCGGCTGCTCGAAGGTGAGATCGAGAAGCTCGTCAACATGGAGGAGCGGCTGCACGAGCGCGTGATCGGCCAGGACGAGGCGGTGAGCGCCGTGTCGAGCGCGCTGCGGCGCTCGCGGGCGGGCCTGCAGGACCCGGACCGCCCGATCGGCACGTTCCTGTTCCTGGGCCCGACGGGCGTCGGCAAGACCGAGCTGGCGCGAGCGCTGGCCGAGTTCATGTTCGACTCGCCTGAGGCGATGGTTCGGATCGACATGTCGGAGTACATGGAGCGTCACTCAGTCAGCCGCCTGGTCGGCGCGCCTCCGGGGTACATCGGCTACGACGAGGGTGGCCAGTTGACCGAGGCGGTACGACGCCGGCCGTACGCCGTCGTGCTGCTCGATGAGATCGAGAAGGCGCACCCAGACGTGTTCAACACGCTGCTGCAGGTGATGGACGACGGCCGACTGACTGACGGGCAGGGCCGTACGGTCAGCTTCAAGAACGTCGTACTGATCATGACCTCCAACATCGCCGGCGGGCGCGCGGGGGCGGAGGCGCACTTCAAGCCCGAGTTCATCAACCGACTCGACGACATCGTCGAGTTCCAGCCGCTCAGCCGCGAGCAGCTTGGTGAGATCGTGGACCTGCAGGTCAGGCGCGTCGTCAGCCGCGTGGCCGAGCGCGGGATCGAGCTCGTGCTCTCGGACGACGCGCGCACGCTGCTCGGCAACCTGGGCTACGACCCGACCTATGGCGCGCGGCCGCTCAAGCGTGTGATCCAGAAACGCCTCATTGACCCGCTCGCGCTGGCGATCCTCGAGGGTCGCTTCGTTGACGGCGACACCGTCACCGTCGACGCCGTGGATGGCGAGATCGTCTTCGAAGCCGTGCGGCAGGTAACTGAGGTCGCGTAGCGGCGCGGTTGACAGCCAGACGGCCCGTTAACCTGCGGCGCGTGGCTAACCCCAAGGTCCTGGTCGTCGGCTCGGGTGCGCGTGAGCACGCGATCCTGCATGCGCTTGCGCGCTCGCCACAGACGCCCGAGTTGCTGTGCGCCCCCGGCAACGCGGGGATCGCGGGCGTGGCGCGACTGCTGCCGATCGGCGTCGAAGACATTCCCGCGCTGGTCGCGGCCGCTGTCGCCGAGCAGGTCGAGCTGGTCGTCGTCGGCCCCGAGGCGCCGCTCGTCGCGGGGCTCGCCGATGCGCTCGCGCGTGCCGGCGTGGCCTGCTTCGGCCCCTCGGCCGCGGGCGCGCGACTCGAGGGCTCGAAGGCCTTCTGCAAGGAGGTGATGGAGGCCGCAGGCGTGCCGACCGCCGGCTACCGGGTGGTGACCAGCGTCGAGGAAGGCATGGCCGCAATCAGCGAGCTGCGGCCCGCCCGCGCCGACCGCTACCCGGCGGTGATCAAGGCCGACGGACTCGCGGCCGGCAAGGGCGTGATCATCGCCGCCGACGAGACCGAGGCGCGCGCGGCGCTCACGCAGCTGCTGGTCGAGCACCGCTTCGACACCGACCGCGTGCTGGTCGAGGAGCTGCTCGTCGGCTCGGAGGTCTCGCTGCTGGCGATCTGCGACGGCGTCCGCGCCGTGCCGCTGGCCTCGGCCCAGGACTACAAGCGCATCTTCGATGGCGACGCCGGGCCGAACACCGGCGGTATGGGCTCCTACTCGCCCGTCCCGGCGATCGACGAGGAACAGGCTCAGGCGCTCACGGCGATCGTGCACCAGCCGGTGCTGGACGAGCTTCGCCGCCGCGGAGTCGAGTTTCACGGCGTGCTCTACGCCGGCCTGATGCTGACTCAAGACGGACCGAGGGTGCTGGAGTTCAACGCGCGCTTCGGCGACCCCGAGACGCAGGCGATCCTGCCGCGCTTGAAGACCGACCTGCTGGAGCTGCTGACGGCCGCCGCCGGTGGCGGTCGCGACCGATTCCGGAGGGCTCGAGGGCGTGAGCCTCGACTGGGACTCGCGCGCCGCTGTGACCGTCGTGCTGGCCAGCGCCGGTTACCCGGCCGGCTCCTCGAGCGGCGATGTGATCACGGGCCTCGACGACGTACCCGACGATGTGTTCGTAACGCACGCGGCGACCGCCTTCGGGGACGGCAGCCAGGTCGTCACCGATGGCGGCCGTGTGCTGAGCGTGACGGCGCTCGGGCCCGATACCGCGAGCGCCCGCGTGACTGCCTATTCTGCGATCGAGATGATCGACTTCGACGGCTGCCAGCTGCGCCGCGACATAGCGGAGAAAGTGGTGAGCGCATGAGCATGCCTGAGCCTGAGCTCGCACGCGAGGCGGTCGAGGAGCCGGCGGCCGCATTCGCCGACCTCGACGTGGATGCCCGCGCGTGGGGATCGTGATGGGCTCCAAGAGCGACCTCCCGGCGATGGAGAAGGCCGAGAAGGAGCTGACCGAGCGCGGGATCCGCTGCGAGGTGCGCGTCATGTCGGCGCACCGCGACCCGGAGAAGGTCGCCGATTACGCCAGGAACGCGCGTATGCGCGGCCTGAGGGTGATCATCGCGGGCGCGGGCCTATCGGCCGCGCTCCCCGGGGTCGTCGCCGCCCATACGGACCTGCCCGTGATCGGCGTGCCGCTGACCTCGAGCACCTCGATCGCCGGCGGCCTCGACGCGCTGCTCTCGATCGCGCAGATGCCGCCCGGGGTGCCCGTCGCGACCGTCGGCGTAGACAACGCCCGCAACGCCGCCGTGCTGGCCGCGCGTATCCTCGACGCGTGATCGATCGCTACACCCGCAGGGAGCTCGGCGAGCTGTGGTCCGACCAGGCGCGCTTCGAGGCGATGCGCAAGGTCGAGGTCGCGGCCTGCGAGGAGATGCCCGCCGAGATGTCGACGACCGCCGAAGAGCTCGACGCGATCCGGGCTGCCACCTTCAGTGTCGAGGCGGTCAACGAGCGCGAGCGGGTCACCGACCACGACACGGCGGCGTTCGTCGACGTGCTCGCTGCCTCGGCCGGCGACGCCGGCAGGTGGATCCACTACGGCCTCACCTCGTCCGACGTCGTCGACACCGGCCTGGCGCTGCAGATCAAGGCGGCTGCGGAACTGATCCTGCCCGACGCGCGCGCGCTCGTATCTGAGTTGGCCCTGAAGGCACGCGAGCATGTGCACACGCTCACCGTGGGACGGACACACGGGATCCACGCCGAGCCGACGACCTTTGGGATCAAGATGGCCGGCTTTGCGTTCGAGGCGCAGCGGAACCTTGAACGCCTGGACCGGGCGTTCACCCAGGCGGCGGTCGGCGGGCTGTCAGGTGCGGTCGGGACCTACTCTGCGACCTCGCCCGAGTTCGAGGCGCGCGTGCTCGCGCGGCTGAAGCTCTACCCCGAGTCGGTCTCGACGCAGGTGATCCCGCGCGATCGCCACGCGGAGCTCGTGCAGGCGATCGCCCTCGCGGGCGCCGGACTCGAGCGCCTGGCGACGGAGATCCGCCACCTGGCACGCACCGAGTTGAGCGAGGCGCAGGAACCTTTCGCCGCCGGCCAGAAGGGCTCGAGCTCGATGCCGCACAAGCGCAACCCGATCAAGACCGAGCAGATCGCCGGCCTCGCGCGGCTGCTGCGTGGTTACGCATCCGCAGCGGTCGAGGACGTCACGCTCTGGCACGAGCGCGACATCTCGCACTCGAGCGTCGAGCGCATCGTGCTGCCGGACGCGACGATCCTGCTCGACCATATGCAGCGCCGCATGCTGGCCGTGATTCGCGGCTTGGTGGTCGACGCGGCGCGGATGCGAGAACCTCGACCTCACCTACGGCGCGCTGTTCTCGCAGCGCCTGTTGCTCGCGCTCGTCGCGCGCGGGGCGAGCCGCGACGACGCCTACCGGACCGTGCAGCGACTCGCGCAGCAGGCGCTGGACACGCGAGTCCAGCTGCGCGAGCTGCTGGCGGCCGATCCCGCCGGTCAGGATCTCGACCTGGACGCGATCTTTGACGTCGCAGCGTATGTTCGCTATGCCGATGAGATCGTCGGCAGGCTCGATGGGATCGGCTCGTAAGTTAGTGTCGTGCACGATCCGAACACTCACGACCGTCTGAAGCGACCGAGGAGGTAACGATGGGCCTGGTCCACACCTGCTACCGGATCACCGAGATCGATCGATCGGTCGCCTTCTATGAGGCGCTCGGCTTCAGGAGGTGAGACGGATGCCGATCCGCGAGGAAGCGATCAATGTCTTCATGGGACTGCCTGAAGACGGGGACGAGCCGCGCCTGGAGCTGACGTTCAACTTCGGTCGCTCCGAGCCCTACGAGCTCGGCACCGGCTACGGCCATATCGCGATCACGACCCCGGAACTCGACGCCGCGCTCGAACGGCTCGCGGAGCAGGGCATCGAGCCCGAACGTCCCCCCTACACCGTGCGCGACGGCGGCTCACGCCTGTGCTTTGTCCGCGATCCGGACGGCTACCGGATCGAGATCATCGAGCGCGCGTAGCTGCTCGGCAGGCCCACTCCTGCGCCCCCCGCACGCTTCCAGCGCGGAGCCTCGGCAGGCGTCCCGCGGCACGAGCCGAGCTTTCATAGGCACCACTTATGACTGTAGTAGCAACTACGCCTTTGACTTATGTACTTTTGTCGGCAAAAGTACATGCATGTTCTTTCGACGCAACACAGAACTGGACACCAGCCTGTTCGATCCCGACCACGACATGGATCTGGTCATGATGATCAACAACGCCCGCACCGAGCGGGAGCTGCAGGCGGTCGCGCGGATGAGCCGCGCTCGCATGCACGCTCGCCGGACCCGCCGCACCACCGCCGACAAGGCTCCGCGCCGCCGCAACTCGGCGGTGTGAGGGTTGCGGCCTCTCAGGCCGCTGAGAGGTAGCTCGCCTCGTACCGGCTGATCCAGCGCATGAACTCGATCGGCGGGATCGGCTTTGAGAAGAAGTGGCCCTGGGCGCGATCGCAGTGGATCTCCTCGAGGCGAGCCAGCGTGCGCGCGTCCTCGACGCCCTCGGCGATCACCGTCAGTCCGAGCGCGTGGCCGAGCTCGATCGTCGAGCGCACGATCACGCCGTCGGAGTCCTCGTTGAGCATCGGCGTCACGAACGTGCGGTCAATCTTCAGCTCGTGGACGGGCAGCATCCGCAGGTTCGAGAGCGACGAGTGGCCGGTGCCGAAGTCATCGACGGCGAAGCGCACCCCGAGCTCGCTGAGACTCTCGACGGTCTTGAGCGCGCGCTGCGGGTCCGACAGGATCATGCTCTCGGTGATCTCGAGCTTCAGCGCCTCCGGCGGCAGGCAGTGGCGCTCCAGCATCTGCGAGACGTGCGAGGACAGCATCGGGTCGTGTAGGTTGCGGACCGAGAGGTTCACCGAGACGGTCAGGTCGCGGCCGGCCGCATGCCAGGCTGCGCACTCGGCGATCGCCTTGTCGAGAACGGTGGTGGTCATGGCGCCGATCAGCCCGGTCTGCTCGACGATCTCCAGGAACGCGGCGGGCTGCAGCAGGCCGAGCTCTGGGTGCTGCCAGCGCACCAGCGCCTCGGCGCCGTGCACTCGGCTCGAGCCCAGGTCGACGATCGGGTGGAAGTGGACGACGATCTCATCTTCCTTCTCGAGCGCCCGGCGGAAATCGCCGACCATGCTGAGGCGCGACACCGAGTGGCGGTCCTGTCCGTGCGTGTAGAAGCGGTGGCCGTCGCGCTGGTCCTTGGCGTTGTACATCGCGATGTCGGCGCGCCGCATCAGCGTCTGGGCGTCCGCGCCGTCAGCCGGGTGCCGCGCGACGCCCATGCTGCCGTCCACCTCCAGCGTGATGTCGTCGAACACGACCGGCTCGCGCACGCACGCGAGCACATCCTCGACGATCGCCGTCAGCGCCGCCATGTTGTCGGTCCGCACCGCCGGCAGGATCGCGAACTCATCGCCGCCGAAGCGCGCCACGAGCCCGCCCTCGCCGATCCGGGCGGCCAGGCGCGGCCCTAGGTGGGCGAGCAGATCGTCGCCGTACTGGTGGCCGAGCGTGTCGTTGATGTCCTTGAAATGGTTGAGGTCGAGCAGCATCACCGCAAATGTCGCGGGCTTACCGTCGGCCTTGGCGATCTCGGCATCGACGTGGTCCCCGAACTGCTTGCGGTTGGCGAGCCCCGTGAGATCGTCGGTCGTGGCCATCACGCTCAGTTCCTCGGCGCGGTGCTGTGACAGGAGCAGCTCGCCGACCAGGTACTGGAAGACGACCAGCACGAGCGCGAACAGCGCAAGGCCGGCCTCGCCAAGGGTGTTGGTCATGTACACGGCGATCAGCGTGAGAACCGCGGACGCCAGCTCGGCCGGAAGCACCGGCTTGAACTCCGCGAGCTTCTTGTACACCGATGCGCGGCCCGTGAGTGCCTCATACGCCGCGACCATCGCGAAGTTCAGCGTCAGCCCGACCATGAAGGTCGCGAATACGAGCAGGTAATAAACCGGATGGTGGTTGTAATCGTGGTCGCGCCTGGTGACATGTACGGCCGCGGACAACCCGTAGAACAGCAGGCCGCTCAGCAGTGGGAACCAGATATACGTCGCCAGGTTGTTCCGGAACGTGTCGCCGCGCTCGCGGTAGCGGAACCAACCGATCCCGATCGTGAAGGCGCCGACGATCGCCGCCGGCGGGCCGCCGAGTATCACGGCAGCGAGCATGATTCCGAGGAAGCTGCCGGAGATCCCCATCAGGCCGGATGGCAGCGGCGAGGATGTCAGGTCACTGATGACCGCCAGCACGATCATGGTCAGCAGGTACCAGGGTTGCCACCAGGCCACGTTCAATGTGGCTGTGGTGACGACTGCGACGGCTACGGCTGCCGCGAGCAGGGTCACGTGTACAGCAAGGAGCCTGCGGCCATTGGCCAGTTCTGGCCGATCCGGCCGTCGAAATGCGGCGCCGAGCTCAGGCGGCTGATTGTTCTCGGTCATCCGAGGGTGGGGCTCCGTACTTCGCGGGTTCGACATGCAGCCTGGTTCTCCTGCGTCGGCCGGGTTTGGTCGTGCGCCTCGGACTCTATGTCGTGGTCCGATGGCGACGTCAGGGGGACCCGGTCAATCGGCCTGATTGCGAGGGCCAACGCGACGAGCGCGACGCCGCCGGCCGAAACAGCGTAGGCGGCACGTGGTGAGGTTAGCTCGGTCACGACCCCGCCGGCGGCGAAGCCGATGGCGGGCATCAGCTGTGTGACGCCCTCGAGGATCGCCATGACCGCGCTCTGCTTGCTCGTCGGGATCCGCTCCTGCACGGCGGTGACCAGCGCGATCCAGCCACAGCCATTGCCGGTTCCGCCGACGAACGAGGCGGCGCACGCGACCGCCAGCGATGGTGCGGCGGCGAGACCCGCATAACCCGCGGCCACGAGCGCCAAACCAACGCCGAGCACCTTGATCAAAGGCAGCTGCGGCAGCACCGCGAACGCAGCGCCGCCGAGCACCGTGCCCACCCCCCACGCCCCCAGCAGGAACCCATATCCGGAGTCACCGGCGTGGAGCGTGGTCACGGCGAAGACGACCTCGATCGGGATCGCAACTGAGGCGAAGACCCAGAAGAGCGCGTTGACGATCATCAGCCGGCGTACCGCGACGTGGCGTCGCAGCACTGCCACCCCGGCCTGGGCACGTGTGCCGAAGCTGGCGTCGGCGTCGTGCGCGACGGTGATGCCGGGCGCGCTCGCGATGATCAGCGCGGTGAGGACGAAGGTGATCGCATCGATCACGAGCGCCGTCCCGGCGCCCTTCCACGCGACGATCGCGCCTGCGATGACCGGAGAGCCGGCGGTGGCGGCGACCACGCCGAGGTTCATGATCGCGTTGCCCTCACGCAGCAGGCCCAGTCTGGTCAGACCCGTGGCCGTCGCACCTCTGGTCAGTGCCTTGGCCGTGATCGCGAGTACCGCATCGAGCGCGCCGAGTAGAAACACGGCCGGCAGCGAGAAGTGGTGGGTGAGCACCGCGAGGCCGCGAAGAAGGCCGCCTCGAGCAGGTAAAGCGCCGCCAGGACTACACGCGGGCGGAGCGTCTCGAGCCGCGCGGTCAGGACCGGCGCGAGCAGCGCCGGCAGGAAGCGCACCGACAGGAAGAACGCGGCGGTCGCAAGCGGGCTGTGCGTGCGGTCGTAGGTGAGGATCGTCAGCGCGATCTCGCCGATCCAGTTGCCGAACTCGTTGACCCAGTAGGCCCCGACGAGATGGCGGAAGGCCGCCGAGCGCAGCGGCCGCAGGTCGAACATGGTCTAACGGTCCGTTATGCGAGGCATAACCAGTCGAGTCTACCGGAACGAGGGTCATCCCGTCGGCAACCTTCTGCGTGCGGAAAGCGACACCCTTTCGGCCCGGCAAAGTCGGCACCCCCGCAAACGGAGACTGCAATGGGCACTAATTCTACTAGTCGTATTTTCAGTAGCCGGTATCGCCGAGGAGCCTGATCGCGTGGGGCTCCTCGGTGCCGCGGCCCAATCCTCGGCCAACAGGCCCAAACTTCAGAGATATCGGCAAAAGCCGCAAAGTCTGCTTGAGAAAACCTTGCAAGATATCTTGCAAGGTTTGAGTCGTTAATGGGTAGTCCGCCTGCTCACCTATGCTCGGGCGAATGGTGGCGCTCCGACGGGATCAGCCCGCAGATGAGCGTGCTGAGGGGTTCGGAAGCCGCGGTCATGTTCCTGTTCGCGACCTCGAGGTCGGCGAATTGCGGGCGTTTTGCGCGGCTGCCACGCTCGGCAGCATCGCTGAGGCCGCCCGTGCGATGGGCGTGAGCCAGCCTGCGATGTCCAAGCGCTTGCGCGCGCTTGAAAACGTCGCCGGTGCCGAGCTGTTCGAGCGCTCCAGTCGTGGCGTGACGTTGACGCCGGCGGGCGTTCAGCTGTACAGCGCCGCCCGCCGCCTGCTGCGCAGCGCCGATTCGGTGCAGGCGCTGATCAAGACCGCGCCGTCGATGCCGGTTCGGATCGCGTCCAGTCCGACGATCGCCGAGCTGCGCCTACCGCAGGTGCTGAGCGAGCTCGCCGGCAGCGAACATGGACTCACCGCAGAGCTGATCTCCGCCAACTCCGGCCTTGTGCGCGAGCTCGTGCGCGATGGACGCAGCGACCTCGGGATTGCCAGCATCGACCCCTATGCACTGCTCGCCGACGGCTTGGAGGAACGGATCGTCTGGCGTGACGAGCTGGTGCTCGTGGTGCCGCCCGGTCATCCGTGGGAGGATCTCGAGGAGGTCCCGGCCGAGGACTTCGCGGCGACATCCGTGGTGCAACGCGACCCGTGGTCGAACTCGAGCCGGATCGTGGCCTCGACGCTCGAGCGCTTCGGGCTCGAGCGCGTGCCCGCGACGGCTGCGATCGGGAGTACCGCCGGTGTGATCGCGATGGCTCGCGCGACCGGGACGCCGGCGCTGATCTCGATCCTCGCGGCACGCGCCAACCCTGAGCAGCAGCTCGAGATCCGCCGTGTGGAAGGGCTCCGTTTCGGGCTCGAATACGCCCTCGTGTGGATGGGAACGATGCTCGACCTGCGGCCCGAGGTGCAGACGGTCGCCGGCCACATCATGCACCTGCCGTTCGCTCGGGCGCGCCCGACTCACTAGCGGGTCGGTCGTTCACACGAACCAGCGGAGCGGCCTCTGACTAGCGAGCCGGGAGCCCTCGCCAGCCGCTAGGATCGGCGGCATGGCCGCCGTCTCAGACCTGAGGCTGATCGCCTCCGGCAAGGTCCGTGAGATCTACGAGCTCGACGATCAGCTGCTGCTCGTCGCCTCCGACCGGATCTCGACATATGACGTAGTGCACCCGAACCCGATTCCGGGGAAGGGCGAGGTGCTCACGGCGATTTCGACGTTCTGGTTCGAGCAGACCTCCGAGCTGGTGCCGAACCACCTCGTGTCGGTGACGGACGGGGTCCCCGACGATGTCCGCGGTCGCGCGATGGTCGTCAAAAAGCTGAGCATGCTGCCGGTCGAGGCGATCGTGCGCGGCTACATCACCGGCTCTGGATGGAAGGACTACCAGCAGACAGGCAGCGTCTCAGGCGTGGCGCTGCCCGCCGGCCTTCGAGAGTCCGAACAGCTCCCCGAGCCGATCTTCACCCCCTCCACGAAGGCCGACGTCGGCCACGACGAGGCGATCGACTTCGAGCGTGCAGCCGAGCTGATCGGCGACGGCGATCTCGCAGAGCGCCTCCGCGATGCCTCGATCGCGGTATACCAGCACGCGGCCGCGCACGCCCGAGCGCGCGGGATCATCCTGGCGGACACCAAGTTCGAGTTCGGCTTGGACGCCGATGGCCGGCTCACGCTCGGCGACGAGGCGTGCACGCCCGATTCCTCGCGTTTCTGGCCGGCCGACGGTTACGAGCCCGGCCAGGGCCAGCCGAGTTTCGACAAGCAGATCGTGCGCGACTGGGCATCCTCCACCGGCTGGGACAAGCGCCCGCCCGCCCCCGAGATCCCGGCGGACGTTGTCGCGCGCACGCGCGCTAAGTACATAGAGGCCTACGAGCGCATCACCGGAAACGCCTTTGCCGATTGGGCCGCCCGTACGCAGGCGAGCGGCCGCTGATGCGGGCACGTGTCCTGATCCGGCCCAAGGCCGGCATCCTCGACCCGCAGGGGCAGGCCGTCGAGCGCGCGCTGCCGGCGCTCGGCTTCTCCGGTGTGTCGGCCGTGCACGTCGGCCGCCTCGTCGAGTTGGACGTCGATGACGCGACTCAACTCCCATCGATGTGCGAGCGCCTGCTGGCGAACCCGCTCGTCGAGGACTACGAGATCATCGAGAACGCGTGAAGTTCGGCGTCATCCGCTTCCCCGGCACATGTGACGACGTCGACGCCCAGCTCGCCGCCGCTCGGGTCGGCGAGGCCGAGCTGCTCTGGCACGCCGACCGTGACCTGAGGGGCGTCGATGCCGTCGTAGTGCCCGGCGGCTTCTCCTACGGCGACTATCTGCGCGCCGGCGCGATTGCGCGCTTCGCCCCGGTGATGGAGTCAGTGATCGAGTTCGCCAACGAGGGTGGGTTGGTGCTCGGCATCTGCAACGGGTTCCAGATCCTCTGCGAGGCGGGGCTGCTCCCGGGCGCGCTGCTGGACAACGAGAGCCTCAAGTTCGTCTTCCGTCAGGTGCAGATGGACGTCGTCGACCCCAACACGCCTTTCACCCGCAACTGCCCGCCGACGCTCTCGATCCCGGTCAAGCACATGTCCGGGCGCTACTACTCGCCGGAGCCGGTCCAGGTCGTGCTCAGGTACGCGGAGGGTCACAACCCGAACGGCTCCCAGGACGACATCGCGGGTGTCGTCAACAACGCCGGCAACGTGTTCGGACTGATGCCCCATCCCGAGCATGCGGTCGACCCGCTCACGGGCTCCGAGGACGGGCTCACGATCTTCGAGTCGATCCGCGCCGCCGTCGACGAGCGCGTGGAGTGGCCTGAGTCCGCAACGATCCGATGAGCACCGGCGCCCAGCCCAAGTATCGCGAGCTCGGACTGACCGAGCACGAATACGATCTGATCGTGGCCGGACTCGGTCGCGAGCCCGGTGATGTTGAGCTGGCGATGCTCTCATTGATGTGGTCGGAGCACTGCGCCTACAAACACTCGAAGAAGCTGCTGAGACGCCTCCCGACCGAAGGCGAGCATGTGCTTGTCGGTCCCGGCGAGAACGCCGGCGCCGTCGACGTTGGCGACGGCCTCGCAGTCGCGTTCAAGGTCGAATCCCACAACCACCCGAGCGCGGTCGAGCCCTTCCAGGGTGCCGCCACCGGCGTCGGCGGGATTCTGCGTGACGTGTTCGCGGTCGGCGCTCGCCCGATCGCCGTGCTCGACAGCCTGCGCTTCGGCGAGGTGGGCGGGCCCGGAAATTCGCAGCGCTCCCGCTACCTGCTGGAGCATGCGGTCGCCGGCATCGGCCACTACGGCAACTCGATCGGCGTCCCCACGGTCGGCGGCGAAATCTACTTTGAGCCGAGCTACGAGCAGAACTGCCTGGTCAACGCGATGGCCGTGGGCCTGGCTCCGCACGAGCGGCTGACGAGCGCGGCGGCGGCGGGTGTCGGCAATGTTGTCGTCCTGTTCGGCGCGCTCACGGGCCGCGACGGCATCGGCGGTGCCTCCGTGCTTGCCAGCGCCGAGCTCGGCGAGGGTGACGAAGCCAAGCGCCCGACGGTCCAGATCGGCGACCCGTTCACGGAGAAGAAGCTGATGGAGTGCAGCCTCGAGCTGCTCGACCGCGGCCTGCTGGCCGCGCTGCAGGACCTCGGCGCCGCTGGGCTCACGTCCTCGGCGTCGGAGATGGCAAGCAAGGGCCGTGTCGGACTCGACATCGATGTGGGCAAGGTGCCGTTGCGTGAGGCCGACATGGAGCCGTTCGAGATCATGGTCTCCGAGTCCCAGGAACGCATGCTCTGCGTCGTCGAGCCGCGCCTGGTACCCGAGGTGCTGAGCGTCTGCGAGAAGTGGGAGGTGTCCGCGACCGTGATCGGCGAGGTCACCAACAGACACAGCTTCCGGATCTTCAATGACGGTGAGCTGGTGGGTGAGCTGCCCGTCACGCTGCTGGTCGACGACTGCCCGCTCTACGACCTCGAACCCGAGCCGCCGACCGTACCGCTCTATGTCGGTGGCGAACAGCAAGTCGCCACCGAAGCTGATCCGGCCACGATCCTCAGGGCGCTGCTCGCGAGCCCCAATATCGCGTCGCGCCGCGTCGTCTTCGAGCAATACGACCCGATCGTGCAGTCGCGCACGGTGCGCCGTCCCGAGCAGGCTGACGCCGCCGTGCTGGCGCTGCCCGTGCTATCGGCGACCACGGGTGCCGGCGGCGCTCCGGTCCCAGCGATCGCCGTCTCGATCGACGGCAACGGCCGCCGTGTCGCCGTCGACCCGCGCGCCGGCGCAGCCGAGGTCGTCTACGAGTGCGCCGCCAACCTCGCCTGCGTGGGCGCAGAACCGCTCGGCCTCACCAACTGCCTGAACTTCGGCAACCCCGAGAAGCCGCATGTCGCTTGGCAGCTCAGCGAGGCGGTCGACGGGCTCGCGCAGGCGTGCCGTGACCTCGGGGTGCCGGTCGTCGGCGGCAACGTCTCGCTCTACAACGAATCGCCGGACGGGCCGATCCTGCCGACGCCGGTGATCGGCATGGTCGGCAAGCTCCCGGACGCGCGACGCGCCGGGCAGATCGGGTTCAGCAACCCGGGCGACCGGATCGCGCTGATCGGCGAGTTCAACCCGTCACGCGACGGCTCCGAGGTTTCGAAGCTGCACGGCAGCGCGCCCGCTGGCGCACTGCCTGCCAAGAACGTGCCGGCGATTCGCCTCTCCCATGCGCGCGTGCGCGAGGGCGTGCGCGCGAGGGACTTTGTGAGCGCGCACGACATCGCCGAGGGCGGGATCGCCGTCGCTCTGGCCGAGTGCTGCATCGCCGGCGGCGTCGGCGCGGTGATCAGGTTGCCGGAGGGGTTGGACCCGTTCGGTGAGGATCTGGGGACCGCGTTCATCGTTTCCGGCACGACCGAGGCGCTCGACGGTCTGCCGATCATCGGCGCCGTCGGTGGACACGCTCTGATCATCACGGATCTGCTCGAGCTCCCAATTTCCGAAGTGAGCGCCGTCCACGCCGGCGGTCTGTCCGCACTGCTCAGCTAAGCTCGGGTTGGGGTCATCCACCGGTGTCCACTCCTCTCGACCATCGTGACGGACCGCGCGACGAGTGCGGTGTCTTCGGCATCTACGCCCCGGGCGTCGACGTTGCGCGGCTCGCGTACTTTGGGCTGTTCGCGCTCCAGCACCGCGGCCAGGAGTCGGCCGGGATCGCGGTGGCGCCGCTCGGCGGCTCGATCATGGGCACGCGCGAGCAGGGACTCGTGGCGCAGGTGTTCAACGAGCACATGCTGCGCTCCCTGGTCGGCGATCTGGCGATCGGGCACGTTCGCTACTCGACCACGGGCTCGTCCGAGTGGGAGAACGCCCAGCCGATTGTGCGCGACGACATCCGCACGCTGGCACTCGCCCACAACGGCAACCTGATCAATGCGGTCGAGCTGCACAGCGAGCTGCGTGGGCGCGATGTTCCGTTTCGCTCCACGTCGGACTCGGAGATCATCGCCGCGCTGCTGGCCACGCACCCGGCAGACTCGATCGACGAGGCCGTCGCCGACGTGCTGCCGCAGCTGCGCGGCGCCTTCTCGACGGTCGTGATGAGCGAGGATAAGGTCGTCGCGTTCCGTGACCCACACGGCCTGCGGCCGTTGGCGCTCGGCATGATCGAAGACGACGCCGGCGCGCCGATCTACTGCGTCGCCAGCGAGTCGTGCGCGTTCGACCTGATCGGCGCGCGCTACGTGCGCGATATCGAGCCCGGTGAGGTCGTGACGCTCGACGAGGACGGAGTGCATTCGCGGATCGTCGCCGGCGGCCAGCGCCGTGCCTTCTGCGTGTTCGAGTACATCTACTTCGCGCGGCCGGACTCGCTGATGGGAGGCAGCCGACTGCAGGTCTCGCGCGCCCGGATGGGCGAGATCCTGTGGCGCGAGGCGCCGGTCGACGCCGACCTCGTGATCGCGATTCCGGACTCCGGCAACGCCGCCGCGCGCGGGCTCGCGCGGGCCGCAGGGCTGCCGCAGGACGACGGCTTCATCAAGAATCGCTACGTCGCGCGCACCTTCATCCAGCCTGGGCAGCAGCTCCGGCGCAACGGGCTGCGGCTCAAGTTCAACCCGCTGCCGGAGGTGGTGGCCGGCAAGCGGCTGATCGTCGTCGACGACTCGATCGTGCGGGGCAACACGATGCCGCAGATCGTGGAGATGCTGCGTGACGCCGGTGCCGCCGAGATCCATCTGCGGATCTCCTCGCCGCCGATCAGGAACCCATGCCACTACGGGATTGACATGTCGACGCGTGAGGAGATGGTCGCGTACGGTCGTTCGGTCGAGCAGGTGTGCCGGGCGATCAGAGCCGATTCGCTCCACTATCTCTCGTTGGAGGGCGTCTACGAGGCTGTGCAAGGCCAGCGGTCGATGCACTGCGATGCCTGCTTCAGCGGCGAATACCCGCTCGCCGGGACAGAGGATTCGGGCGGCAAGTTTGCGCTCGAGCAGGTCGAGCTACCGCTGGTCTCATCAACCGCGCCGCGGTGAGGCCCGATCGCACTGGCGATGACCCCGGACAGATCCCTGAAGGTCGCGGTGCTCGTCTCGGGCAGCGGCACGAATCTGCAGGCACTGCTCGATCAGGTCCACGGTAGGCAGGGCGTCACCATCGTCGCTGTCGCCTCGGATAACCCTGAGGCGCACGCGCTCGAGCGCGCCGCCGCAGCAGACGTGCCGACGGCTGTCTTCGCGCGCCCCGCTTTCGCGGGGGACCGTCTGGCGCGGGATCGCGCGCTGGCGGACTGGCTGCGCGAGCAGGGCACGCAGCTTGTGGTGATGGCGGGCTACATGCAACTGGTCTCCGAGGAGTTCCTGGATCGCTTCCCTGACGCCGTGATCAACCTCCACCCCTCGCTACTCCCGGCGTTCCCGGGCATCGACGCCGTCGGCCAGTCGCTCGCGTACGGAGTAAAGATCTTCGGTGTGACAGTGCACTTCGCCGACGGCGGCCTCGACACCGGCCCAGTGATCATGCAGCGCGCCGTCGAGCTCCCGGACGCGCGCGAGCCTGATGACGTCTGGCCGCACCTGCACGCGATCGAGCACCAGATCCTGCCGGAGGTCGTGCGGCTGTTCGCGCGGGGCGCCGTGCGGATCGCCTCGACCCACTCGCGACGCGTGCTCGTTGGACCACTTGCGGTCATGCCTGAGGGTCCGTAGCGATAGAGTCGCGCCATATGACGACCGGAACCAACGCCGAGGAGTCGTTGCAGCCGTCGGCGCCGGGTGAGGTTCAGATCGCCCGGGCCCTGCTGTCGGTCTCCGACAAGGCAGGGATCGTCGATTTCGCCCGCGGGCTCACGGAGCTCGGGGTCGAGATCATCTCCACGGGCGGGACCGCGCGCGAGCTAAGCGATGCCGGGATCGCGGTGCGTTCGATCACAGACCTCACCGGCTTCCCCGAGATCATGGACGGGCGCGTCAAGACGCTTCATCCGAAGCTATACGCGAGTTTGCTGGCCGTGCGCGACGATCAGTCGCACATCGATGCGGCCGTCGCGCACGACGTCGAGCCGGTCGACCTGGTGTGCGTGAACCTCTACCCGTTCGAACGCACGGCGGCGAGTCGCGGCGTCACGGACGCCGAGGTGATCGAGAACATCGACGTCGGCGGCCCGACGATGATCCGTGCTGCCGCAAAGAACTTCGCCTTCGCCGCGGCGGTCGTCTCGCCCGCGAGCTATGACGCTGTCCTCGACGAGCTGCGCGGCTCGGACCGGAGGCTCTCGCTGCAGACACGCGAGAGCCTGGCGGCAGAGGCGTTTGCATACACGGCCCGCTACGACACCGCGATCACGCGCTGGTTCCAGGAGAAGCACGAGGACTTCCCGCCGCTGATCATGCGCGCCTTCGAGCGCCAGCTCGAGCTGCCGTATGGCGAGAACCCGCACCAGCGGGCGGCGTTCTACACGCAGATCGGTACCCGTGCGCACGTGCTCTCGCAGGTTGCGCAGCTCGGTGGCAAGGAGCTGTCCTTCAACAACCTCTTGGACCTCGACTCTGCGCGCCAGCTGCTGGCGGAGTTCGTCGTACCGGCGTGCGTGATCGTCAAGCACAACAACCCCTGCGGCGTGGCCGTGGCGACAACGACACTGGAGGCCTACCGGCGCGCCTTCGCCTGCGACCCCACGTCGGCCTTCGGGGGCGTGATCGTGCTGAACAGGCGCGTCGATCACCTGACGGCCAACGCGATCCATGACCAGTTCGCCGAGGTGGTCCTGGCGCGCGGGTTTGACGATGAGGCTCTGGAGATCTTCTCCGACAAGCCGAACATGCGGATCCTCGATGACCGCGAGCGGCGCCTCGACGTGCTGCTCGAGCCGGCCTTCCGCCAGGTGATCGGAGGCGTGCTGGTCCAGGACCGTGACGCCTCCAACGAGGACCGCGAGGAGATGCAGGTCGTTTCCGAGCGGCGTCCGACCGAGGAGGAGTGGTCACAGCTGCTGTTCGCGTGGCGCGTCTGCAAGCACGTGAAGTCAAACGCGATCGTGCTGGCTCGCGACGGCGCGACGATCGGCCTCGGCGCCGGCCAGATGAGTCGCGTCGACTCGGTGCGGATCGCGATCGAGAAGTCCCAGACTCCGGTGCAGGGTTCGGTGCTCGCTTCGGACGCGTTCTTCCCGTTCCCGGATGGTCCCGAGCTCGCCCTCGAGCAGGGCGTGACGGCGCTGATCCAGCCGGGCGGGTCCGTTCGCGACCCGCAGGTGGTCGAGGCCGTGGACCGCGCGGGCGCGGCGATGGTCTTCACCAACCGCCGACATTTCCGGCACTAGCGCCGCGCGGGTCGGAGAGATCCCGGAGTCCGCGTGTCTGACGACGACACAAGCATCAACCAGCCCCAGGGCGACTCGAGCATCAGCCGGCCCCAGGGCGACTCGAGCATCAGCCGGCTTGGCGGCGACCCACCCTCCCCCTACGAGGGCATGTTCGGCTTCAGTCGCGTCGTCAGCGCAGGGCAGTGGGTGGTGATCAGCGGCACCACCTCGGTCGACCCCAGCGGCTTCGTCGTCGGCACGACGCCCTATGAACAGACCGTTGAGATCCTGAGCAAGCTGATCCACGAGCTCGCCCGAGCGGGCCTGTCTGCCGACGACGTCGTCCTGACGCGAATGTACGTCACCGATATCTCGCGCTCCGATGAGGTCGGCCGCGCCCACGGCGAGGCGTTCGGCGCTGCCGGCCCGGCCGCCACGATGGTCGAGGTGTCCGGGCTCATCGACCCGCGCATGCTCGTCGAGATCGAGCTGATGGCTTTCCGCGCCTGAGCGCCGCCGGCCGGAAGAAGGCCTTCCCTTTTCGCGAATTGCGTTTATAACTGCGCCGTTATACCGCTAGTCGCCCTTTGTGAGGGCGCCTCGTGCCGCCCCAACCTCCCAGTCGCTTGACGTGGGTGGGTGCCATCATCAGTCCCGCACGCCGGCGTAGCTCAGTTGGTAGAGCAGCGGACTTTTAATCCGAAGCGCCCCGGTTCGAGTCCGGGCGCCGGCACTGAAAGAGGCAGCAAATCGGGACTTTTCTGATTTTGCTTTTGCTGGCGACAACAGAATATGTCGCCGAGTATGGCGTGAACCGGGGCTCCTACTTCTGTGGCAAAGCCTGTTCTCGGCATCGGTCACTGCGCCGCGATGAAGCGAGCCACCGTGGTCTTGGTTATGGCTCCGTGGGTGACTCTGACGCAACTGTCGGCGGCCTGCGCGAGCGCAGGTTGATGCAGGTTGATTCCGGCGTTGGCGAGCATTTGATGGGTCAGTTGGCCGTTGGCGGTTGGGTCTGGGAAACTCGCGAATCGGTGGCGGCGCATGCACCGGGCAAACGCCAGCATCGCCGTTGTGTTCGCTCGTGCTCGGGTCGCGCCCTGGCCGGTGCCCGGGCTGCCGCCGTTAACGCTAATGCAGGCCGTGGCGGCTGCCTGGGCCCGCGAGTTGCTGACGTGCTCCAGCGCGCTAACAAGGGCCCGCTTGTTGTTCCCGCCGGTGGGGTCGGGGAAGTTCGGCACGCCGTGAGCGCGCATGCAGCGGGCGTAGGCGAGCGCCCCGTTCGGCGTGGCGGTGGTCGTGGCCGCCCCGGTGGAGCTCGGCCGGTTGGGGGAGTTGGAACCGCAGGCCGCGATAACCGCAGCGGCGGTGATCGCGGCTGCGGCCATTGGAAGTCTTGAAGTCAGTCGGAACATGACGAACGTGATACCGGGTTGCTGGTTACACGAGTGCAACGCGCGAGCGCTGATGGGGCCACGGAGTTCGATCTTTGCGGAAGCGACCGTTGAGAACGGCGGGTAGGCTTGTCGGGTGACCGGCCCGTCGGACTCGGAGGCTCGCGCGTTCGCCGCGTCCTATAAGTCGTTCTTGGAGTGGGTTCACTCGGACGCGGCGGCCGGTGGTCGCAATCGCAACGAGGTCGTCACACTGGTCACGGGCTTCCTGGGTGACGGCGGTCTTGAGCGGTCGGTGGTAGTGAAGGAGTTGCCTGTCTTTGAGCAGGTGAACCTGCAGACAGCGATCGACGCCTGGACGGCCGAGGAGGGACGGATCGTTGATGTGCGGGGGATTGCGATCCCTCCTCGGTTCGGCCCGGTTTCGCTGCAGCAGTTGATCACCGGCGAGGGAATGCCGCCGCTGCGTCTGTCTGCACCTCCGCTGACTGACTTGCCGAACGGGCCTGGCTCGACACTCGCGTGCCTTCAGTTAGCTGTCCTGCTCGTAACAGATTCTCTGGGTCGGTATGTGGTGCTTGTGAGGGGGCCGAGCGAGCATGAGCGCACGCTCGCCGTGGAGATCGCCGGGTTGTCTGTGGATGCGGCCCAGGCGGTCCATGCCCGCCTGGGGGAGTTGCGCAGCCAACTGAACGTTTACCGAGGACATCTACTTGATGTCGGCATCGCCCCGATGGGAGGTGTCACGCTTGATTTCGCCGATGAACCGAGCACATCAAGAGATGAGGTCGTGCTGCCTGAGGTCGTCCTGGCCCGGGTCGAGCGACACGCATTGGGTGTGGCGGCCCACCGCAAAGCGCTGCTTGCGGCCGGTCAGCACCTGAAGCGCGGCCTGCTTCTCTACGGTCCACCAGGGACAGGCAAGACCCATACGACCCGGTACTTGATGGGCCAGCTGTCTGGCTACACACGCCTGATGCTGACAGGTCGATCGTTGCACGCGATCGGTGCGGTGAGTGAGCTGGCACGAGACCTGGAACCCTCGGCAATCGTTCTGGAGGATGTTGATCTGGTCGCCGAGGACCGTACGTTCGGACCGGGCTCCAGTTCGGTGCTTTTTGATCTGCTCGACGCGATGGACGGCGCCGCACCTGATGCAGACCTGCTATTCGTGCTCACCACCAATCGCGCGGACCTGCTTGAACCAGCGCTCGCGGCGCGTCCCGGCCGCATCGATGTCGCGATCGAGATCGATCTCCCCGACGCCGGCGCACGCCGGCGGCTGCTATCGCTCTATAGCCGTTCGTTGCCGCTCCGGCTGACCGACAGCCAGACCGACGAGATCATCGAGCGCACCGATGGAGTCACGGCATCATTCATCAAAGAGCTGCTGCGCCGGGCGATGCTCGAATCCGTCCATGAAGACCCCGGTGCAGCCGAGGTAACAGCCGCTCACACCGCCCGCGCGCTCGACGATCTCCTCGACGCACAACAACAACTCACACGAAGCCTGCTCGGGGTCGGAAACGACCCGACCAATCTGCCAGCCGGGGGCGGGGTCGGAACACTCCCACCCTTACGCGGACCCGGTATGCAACCAGGACGGATCATCCGCCGGTTTTAGGCTGCGTGATCTCGCTGGACGGACTAGTGCCGGCGTCGCGCTCACTCCTCGATCCAAGCGACAGCGTCGGCGTCGCGAGTGGTCGGGCTAATCAGACAACGGCGCGGGCCACAGCAGAGCTTGGCCGACGATGACCTGCTTGCCGTCGAAGGTCGCTACCGGAGAGCCGTGTAGGCGGTAGCCGAGCGCGAGGGCATCACTGACCCGGTGGCAGAACGAGTCGTGATCCGGCCCGGTCAGCAGGCGATATCGGGGCAGGCCGTCAGGTGGATCCTCTGGCATCGAAGGATCGTTTCACAGACAGCGGGTGAGGGTCATCGAACCTGCGAAGCCTGTGTTGCGTCTCGATCATCAACAGCATTCCGCTAGTGCTACGGGAGTCGTGTGATGAGAGCGATTAGTTCTTCGCGTTTGTAGTCGCGGTGGCGGGCATATTCGAGGAGCTCTTTGGCTTTGGTGGTCACCGACCCGGTGTCTGCGTTGCCTGTCACAGTGATCGCGCGGCCACGTCCCATCTCAAGTAGTCCTTCGTCACGTAGAAGCCGGAGGGCGCGAAGGACGGTGTTGCGGTCTATCCCGGGCCTAGGTTGACGCAGGTCCGGCGTCTCATGTTGCTCGGCGAGGACGGTTACGGCGGCGGGCCCGCGGGAAGCTGCAATCCGCAGGCCTTGGCCGCGTGTCTGAACGCCGGCGACTGGAATTCGGTCGGGCCGGGGGCGGGAAAGTACTCCCCCGGGCCGAGTGTCAGGGTCGCCACGAGCGATACGGTCCTGAACGGATCCGGGAACCGCGAGACCCCGTGCTTGCGCATGCATCGGGCGAACGTGAGCGCGGCGCGCAATTCGGCGGCTGACGGCTCCGGGGGGCCGTGCAAGTGCAGGCCGGCGGGCTGCAGCTTGGCACAGGCTTTCTTGGCCGCTCGGAACGCCGGCAAGGCCGGGTTCGGGAGTCTGCCGTTCGAGCTCGGATCCGGGAAGCTCGGCACACCGTGCGCCCGCATGCAGTCGGCGTTTCCTCACCGCTTGGGTGTCCCCAGCTCCGGAGCTGCTTGGTTTGGAAGCAGAGCCACACGCGGCGAGCGCGATTGCGCATACGGCGAGCGCTGCGAAGCGGCGGGCGGACGGCATCGCGCGATCGACTGTACGTGGCGGCGCGTAACACCCCGGTAACACCCCATCACGCAGCTGACGCGGGCCGTCGCTTGACACGCAAGCAGCCCCGACCAGCCCCAACGGGCCCGACACTCGTGCAAGCGGGACCGGAAGCGTCACCGATCCGTCACGAAAGCATCGTGCTCAGCAGCGATCTCACGGAACTGCGATGAGTCGCCGCAATCGCGCGCAGCTGACTGAAATTATCCTGCTCAGGGGCATCGTTTGATCCGAAGCGCCCCGGTTCAAGTCCGTGCGCCGGCACTGGAGCCGGAGAACGCTCCCTAGCATGAGGCTCATGCTTGATGTGATCAAGGCGACCCCATTGGGCGGATATGTCCTCGGTTTGAGTTCAGCGATGGTGCCGTCGGTGATGTCGATTGCTCATTTCTGCTGGCGAGGGGCCTTGGCGCCGATCTGCGCGACCCGGCCTACTTCCGCCAGGTGCGAGTGGACGCGGAGCTTCGGACGGTGGCGTGGTGCAACGGCCTTGATCCAGCGCCGGAATACCTTCACCGCCGGCAGCTCAAGGGCTGACACCGGCGCCGTTTCCTAGGGTGCGTCATCACCACAGCGAGCGCTGACACTCATTTCGGTCTCGCGGACCCGACAAGGAGTGCCGGTATGAGGGCCTACGTATCGCTGTGGTCAGCTGACCTACTCGACCTGGGCAGCGCGGTCGACCGTCTAGACGCGCACGTCGAGGGCTTTCACCTCGACATCATGGACGGTCACTTCGTCCGTGAGCTGCTGTTCGGCGCAGACACAGTGCAGGCCCTCTCACGTCGCGCCACCGCGGGCCTGGTCGACGTGCACCTGATGGTCACAGACGCCGACCAGTGGATCGCACCGTTCAGCGACGCCGGCGCGCAGATGCTGACCGTGCACCCGCAGAGCTGCACCGACGTTGTACAGACCCTGGCCGAACATTAGAGCGCATGGGGTGCGGGCCGGGCTTGCGATCACCACTGACCTCAGCGTCGCCTACGCCGCCAGCCACCTCGAGGTCGTCGACCGGATCGTGATGATGGGCACCGAGATCGGGATCAAGGGCGTCGACATCGACCCCGACGTGTACACCCGGGTCAAGGAGCTCGCGGCGTTCAGGGCCCGCAGCGCCCGGAAGCCGGAGATCGTCGTCGACGGCGGCATCCGGCGGCACACCGTCCCCAGGCTCGCCGAAGCGGGTGCCGACGGGGTGGTCCCCGGGTCGCTGGTGTTCGGTGAGCGCGACTGGCTTGACGGCGTGCGGTTCATCCATCAACAAGTACCGGCCGCGGAGAGCATCCCGTGAGCGGCCGCATCGGTGTCCTAACCAGCGGTGGCGACGCCCCCGGCATGGCCGCTGCAATCGCCGCGGTCGCCGAACACGCCCACGCCGCGGGCCTGGAGACGATCGGGTTCCGCCGCGGGTACCTCGGTGCCAGCCAAGGCGAGCAGCAGCTGATCCAGATGAAGGAAGCCCAGGCGCTCGCAGCGCAGTCGGGGACGTGGCTTCAGTCGTCCCGCTACCCGACGATGCAAACCGAGGAGGGCCTCGCCGCCGTGGTTGAGCAGCTCCAGGCCGCGAAACTCACCGGCCTCGTCGTGATCGGCGGTGATGGATCGCTGAACGGCGCCCGCCTCCTGGCCGATGCCGGTGTGTGTGTCGCGTTCATCCCGGCAACGATCGACAACGACATTCCCGGCACCACCGCCGATGACACGACGCTCGGGCATCACTCTGCAGTCACCTATGCGGCGCAGATCATCGATCAGCTTCGGCTCACCGGCTTCGCGCTACCCGGTCGCGCTTTCGTGATCCAGACCCTCGGTGGCCGCGGTCACCGGCTCGCAGACGCGGTCGCGCACGCGGCGAACGTTCCCGACGTACTCACCAGCGGGGACGACGAGGAGATCGCGGCAGTTTCGGCAAGCCTCATGCGACGCGCCGGTGACGGGGAGGCGATCGCGGTCATGCCCGAGGCGATCGGCAATGCGATCGACATTGCCGCCAGGCTGCAAGACAAGAGCGGCATCCGCGTGCACCCCACAATCCTCGGCCACGCACAGCGCGCGGCGCCAACGACAAACCTGGATCTCACGTTGGCGTCCAGCGCTGGCCGCGAAGCCGTGGTCGAACTACTGCGGCGAGAGTCGGCGTTCATCTCACTGAACAAGTCCGGCCAAAGCATTCCCCGGCCAATCAACAGCCACGTCGCCCCCGGTCGGTGACCGACAGCGATGCAGGAGTGGTCGGAGCCGGACTACTGGCAGTCAACGAACTCGAGCACGCTCAACCGTGCGTGGGTTTGGCCTGGGTGTCTAATGCGGTGGGACCTGTTGGAACGTCTTGGGTTATCGGCGCGACGTCTACCGCCGCCGCCAACGAACTGATTCGAGACGCGGGCGTGAGACAAGTGCGTCTGAAGACTTGGTTCTGACTTCTGGCGACTGTCCCGTCACAAAGACGGCGGGTGAGCAATAACCACTTGGTCGCCTATTCGTGTTATGTACGACGCGAAAGGAACTTCACGTGGAACACGGTCGAGCCGATCATCTCCGCCGTCATCGACTGGTGGCGGTTGCGGTTGCGGTGGCGGTCGCGACGGTCGTGTTCGCAGCTGGCGCTGCGAGGACGGCGGCAGGGGCGTCCCGAGCAGACGCGTGTCCAAGCCTATTGGCTGGGAAAGCTGATCTTGGCCGGCTGGCGTTTGTCGACCACGGTCAGCTCAGGGTGCTTCAGATTTCGACGTGCCGGATTCGGACGCTTGTCGCATCACGTGTGGTGCCGCCAGTGCGGTGGAGCGCCGACGGCCGCTATCTGGCGTACGGCCTCGGCAGCGTTGTCTCTTCCACAGGCGGAGCGCCGACACGTCCGCTCGGTCAGCTCTCGGTGGGTTGGGCGGGCGGTTCAGCGGGCTGGGTCTGGTCCCCGGCCGGGCACCGCCTGGCGGGCGTTACCACGGAGGGTGGTGTCGTCGTCGGCGAGCCGGGAGCGGCGCGCAGGCGACTGTTGCCGAATGGCTGGGGCGCTACAAGCATCGCTTGGTCACCAGACGGGCAGACACTTGCCGTGTCACGGTCGCTCTACGGGAGGGCACATGCTCCGTCTCACCAGGAGGTCTGGCTACTCAACCTACGCAGCGGTTTGAAGACGCTGCTGTTCCACCTGACGAAGCTCGACGTGGCGCCACCGTGGCTGTCGGGCTTCTCTCCGGACGGACGCTGGCTGCTCGCCTGGGAGGACAGCCAGAACTCCGCCTCGCTCGCTGCCGACGGGCTTCCGCTGATCGCGATTCCCGTGAACGGCGATAAAAGCGTGTTGCTCGGCAGGGAGCTTGTCTACAGCGACTTTGTCTCCTGGTGCACCGACAACCTGCTGGCCTATGTGCTCGACAACGGAGGTCGCCAAGTCACCCTGAACGACCGGATCAACCTTGCCGGGCCGCCACCGCGCTGGCACGTGGTTACTCCCGCAGACCCGGGCGACAAAGCCCACCTGAGCTTCATCTCGCCCGCATGCTCGCCGTCCAGGCTCCACATGGTCCTCGCCGCTGCCGGCCCGGCAGGGCAGGACGAGCCGTTCGGCCACGAGCACCGTCGGATCTGGTTGCTGCCCTACACCGGGGCCAACTGGCAACCACTCGAACCGGCACCACCGAAAGGCGCAAGCGATGAGCTGCCACTCTGGTCCCACGACGGCCGCTGGATCGCCTTCATTCGCACGACCTGGACAGGCAATGCGGGCGTCGGACGCCTCTACCTCTTCGACATTGGCGCGCACTTCCGCCGACGGGCTCGCATCGTTGGTCCGGTCGCAAACGTTGGCGTCGCGGGTACCAGCTTGCGCTTCGGCTTCATAGGCAACTACTACGGCCACTACGACTGGGCCGCCCAGATCGCCTGGTACAGCCGATGACCGTCGATCGACGCGGCTTTCTTCGTGGGGCCGGTGCGTTCGTCGCGCTGGCTGCCGCTGGCGCCGCGGCGGACACCGCACGCGGCAGCTCGCTTTCGTTGAAGGGGCTTCGCGACGCGGTCGGCGGCGCCGTGTTCACGCCGGGACAAGCCGGCTACCCGGCGGCCGCCCACGTCTACAACGAGCGGTTCGATTCAATCCGGCCCCTCGCCGTCGCCCGGCCGGATACCGCCGCCGGGGCGCGGGACGCGGTTCGTTGGGCGGTGAGTAAAGGGGTGCGGTTACGCGCACGCTCGGGCGGGCACAGCTACGCCGGATACTCGACGCTCGACGGCGGGGTGGTACTTGACCTGCGCAACCTGCGGCACGTGAGTATCGACCGCGCCGCTGGCACGGCGACCGTGGGTGCCGGCACTCAACTGATCGACCTGTACGCGGCGCTGGCCTCTGCGGGAGCGACGATTCCGTCCGGCTCCTGCCCGTCTGTCGGGATTTCAGGCGTTGCGCTTGGCGGCGGCATGGGCCTCGCCGGCCGCGCGCACGGGCTGACGACCGACCATATCGTCGAGGCACACATCGTGACCGCAGACGGTCGGCTGCGGAGGGTCAATGCGCGGTCCGATCCAGACCTGCTGTGGGCACTACGCGGCGGTGGCGGGGGCAACTTCGGGATCGTCACCGAGTTCACCTTCAAGCTGCGTCCAATGCCATCAAGCGCGACGTATTTCTTTGTGACCTGGCCCTGGGGGACCGCGGCGGAGGCGCTACACGCGTGGATTAGATGGGCGCCTCGGACCGACCCCAGGATCACATCGATCTTCAGGCTGACGGTCGTCGATGGTGAAACGCAGGTCGCGGTCTCAGGCCAGTTCATCGGCCCCCAGGCGAACCTGGCTAGCCTCCTCAAACCGATCATCGACCTGCCCGGAGCGGATATCTGGTCCGGAAGCGAGCCTTACCTGGCCCTGCAACTGAGGTGGGCGGGTTGTGCTGATACACCCGAAGCCGCCTGCCACACGGTCGGCGCTGCGCCAGATGGCGCGCTCAGCCGGTCCTTCTTCTTTGCGAAGTCCGACTACGTCGACGAGCCGATCTCAGAGCACGGTGCCGGCGCTCTCGTCGCCGCGGTCGCAGCGCGTGGCAGGACCCCTGGTAGTGGCGTTGTGCTGATGGATTCCTACGGTGGTGCGATCAACCAGGTGGCGCCGCACGCAACCGCGTTTGTACACCGAGATCAGCTGTGCGCGATCCAGTACCTCAGCTACGGCGGCGATCACGCGTGGCTTCAGCAGACATGGCAGACGATGCGCCCCTACGTGTCCGGCCAGGCATATCAGAACTACATCGACCCGGACCTCCATGGCTGGGAGCGGGCCTACTATGCCGGCAACTACACGCGGCTGGTGGCCACGCGCCGCGAGTACGACCCGCACCACTTCTTCAACTTCCGCCAGGCCGTCGGCCGCTAGGCGCGAGCTGTACAGCCCTTAAGTGCCCGCGGTGAGATGCCGACACATCGGTATATGCACGCCAACGTGTCGAGTCGACTGTTGCGCTGCGCGTTCGCGGCCATGGGCCTCGGTATCGCGTTCGAGTTGCTGTGGGCGGTTACTGGACTGGGCGGGTCAGCGCTGGACTCGCTGGCGAACAACTGGGTGTACATGGCGGTCGAGTTCGTCGCGATCGGTGTCTGCGCTGCGCGGGTGGCACAGCGTCGTGAGCAGCGCCTGGCGTGGACGTTGATGACCTTGGCGCTCGTGTGCTGGAGCGTGGGCGATCTGCTCTGGGCGGTGTGGTTGGACAATCTCGCGAGTCCGCCGTTTCCCTCGGCTGCGGACGTCACCTATCTACTCATGTACCCGGCGATGTACGGCGCGCTGATGGTCCTGATTCGCTCACGCAACCGCAAGGCCGCCACGGCTCAGTGGCTGGACGGCGGTGTCGTGGCTCTTGCCGTCGGCGCGGTGGCAGCGGCGCTGGCGTTCGCGGACATCGCGCGGACGACGACGGGACGGTTCGTCGCTGACGCGGTCACGATCGCCTACCCGGTCGGTGACTTCATGCTGCTGATGTTCGTCGTTCTCGCCTACGCGCTGGCGGGCTGGCGTCCGGGACGCGACTGGCTGGCGTTGGGCAGCGGTGTCGTACTGATGGCGGTCGCCGACATCTTTTACGCCGACCAGGTGGCCGGCGGCATCTATATCTCTGGCGCCCTGCTCAACGTCGCCTATCTGACCTCGTTCTCGCTCCTGGCGCTGGCGGCGTGGGCGCCGTCGAGCCGTCGAACCAAGCCGGCGGTGAGAGCCCCGGACACGATCGTGCTCACATTCGTAGCGGCGGTGATCGCACTGGCGCTGCTCGTCGTTGCCGCATTTTCGAGAGTCACTCCGTTGGCGGTTGGACTCGCCGCCGGCGCGCTGGGTCTGGCAACTGTGCGCTCAGCTATGACGTACCTGGAGAACGTCAGGATCCTGCGCACGACGAGCCGTCAGGCCGTCACGGATTCGCTAACGGGCTTGGCCAATCGCCGGCAGCTGATCTCCGATCTCGAGGATTCGTTCCGCGACCGTCAGCGAGCGGCAACGCTTGCGTTCTTCGACCTCGATGGGTTCAAGCGCTACAACGACACCTACGGGCACATCGTCGGTGACGCACTGCTCGTCCGGCTCGCGGCTGCGCTCAGCGCGGCAGTTACAGCCAAAGGCGCCGCGTATCGGCTCGGCGGAGACGAATTCTGCGTCCTACTGGACGGCCGCTATCCGCCCCACGATCAACTTATCGCGAGCACCAGATCGGCCCTCACGGAGCGCGGAGGCGGCTTCGACGTAACCACCTCCGTGGGCGTCGCTCTAATGCCAGACGAGGCAGGTACCCCAGACGCCGCCCTACGACTGGCCGACGAGCGTATGTACGCCGATAAGGGGCGCACCCAGCGCACTCCCGCCCGCGACGTATTGATTCAGCTGCTCACCGAACGTACGCCCGGATTGCGTGACCATGTGAGCTCCGTCGCGGCCATGACCGCCGGGGTCGCCGCTCAGTTCGCCTTCGATGCCGAGGCTTTGGACGAGACTCTGCGGGCCGCCGAACTCCACGACATCGGCAAGCTCGCAATCCCCGACGCGATCCTTAACAAGCCAGGGCCGCTCGACGCCAATGAGTGGGCGTTCATGAGGCAACACACGGTTATTGGCCAGCGAATTCTCAACGCGACGCCCGCCCTCAACCCAGTCGCGGCAATCGTCCGGTCAGCGCATGAGCGCTGGGACGGCGCCGGGTATCCGGACGGTCTCAGTGGCGACGCGATCCCGCTCGGTGCCCGCATCATTGCGGTCTGCGACGCCTACGACGCGATGACCTCCGACCGCTGCTATCAGAACGCAAGGAGTCACCCAGACGCTCTGGCCGAACTTCGCAATCACGCCGGAACCCAATTCGACCCAGCGGTTGTCGAAGCCCTCGAACATCACTTTCACGTCGTCGCCGAGCCATCGGAAATGGAACTGAAGCTCGACGACAGGCGCGCAGCCCAACCTCTGACGTAAGCAGTGCCCAGATTGCAAGCACCGACTCAGGATCTCGCGCCCGCGTCGGCGGGCTCCCGTTAGGTCGATTGACAATAGGTCGCTAGTCGATCTACTCTGCTCGCGTGGAGTTCAGGCCGCCCAGCTATTTCGCTCTCGCAGCGCTGATCGAGGGCCCGCTGCACGGTTACGCGATCGTCAAGCGTGCAGCGGAGCTATCGGACGGGCAGGTGCGTCTGTCCACCGGGACCCTGTATGCGCTGCTTGATCGTGCGGAGGCTGGGTCGCTTGTCAAGGCTGGCGAGCCCTACGTTCACGGAGGAAGACAGCGCCGCGACTACTCGCTCACGCCGGCCGGGCGACTCGCACTCGCGCAGGAGGCTGAGCGGATGGCCAGCGCAGCGAAGGTCGTAGTTACGCGATTGCGCGCAACGACCCAGACGGTGAGCGCCTGATGTATGCATGGTCGGATCGCTGGTGCTGGGTGCTTACCCTCCGCGCGTCGGCTTGCCGCTGGCCGGGATCCTCCTGTTTCCCGTCGACCCGCGACCCGCGATCGCGTCCGCAGTGTTGTGGGCGGACCTCGGCGCCGCCCACACCCTGGGCCACACAAGACTCGGTCTGATAACGCTCCCGGTCGTCGTGCTCGCGGTGCTCATAACCATCGGGCGGGAAAAGGCACTAGCGCGCCAAACGCACGCCTGAGCCGGGTCCGTCACCAGGCCCTATGCGACACCGGCTGTGCCCGCCGAGAGCGGGCGCACACCAACAGGTTGCCCAGCAGCTCTCACATTGCTTAGGGTTCGGCGTATGCCAAAGCACAACGTTACGGTTCAGTTCGCCAGAGAAATCAGCGTGTCGAAGACCGACGTCGACATCACCGTTCGGTCCGACGACAAACTCTTGGGGCGCGTGCAGATCAGCACCGGGAGCATTGACTGGTTCCCGTCCCCCAACAAGAAGGTTCGATACGAGCTCTCGTGGGAGCGGTTCGCCGAGTTGATGATCGAGCACGGAACCGAGAAGAAGAGGTAGGCCCTCGCCATCTCGTGGACGGCCCCGATGGCTGTCGAACGACTTGGCATCCCGACGCCGCCCTTGACTTTCCTACTGGGAAAGCGATAGAGTTTCCAACTAGGAAAGTCAGCTACCAGTGAGGGTCGGTGATCGTTGTGATGAGTATTCCAATCGATGAGAGCGAGGCACAGTTCGCGCTCGGTGCAGTCGAACATCGCCGGCAGCAGGTGATCGCCGACATCGGTGTGCCCGCCTGGTACTGGGGCTTCCTGGCGCTGGGCTGGGCGGGGCTCGGCGCGCTGGCCGACTTCGGCCCCTCGTGGGCAACCACCGCCGCGACCGTGCTCTTCGGCGCTGTGCACGCGACAATCGCACCGCGCGTCATCAGCGGCCGGCGAGGGTCATCGCAACTGAGCATCCGCAGCGAACTCGTCAGCCGCGAGATCCCGCGCGTGATCATCGGCTTCCTGATCGTGATGACAGCAGCGACCGTGGGCATCGCGTTGCTGCTGCACGCCGACGGAACCCGGCACCCGGCTACGTTCGCCGGTGCGATCGTCGCCCTGCTCGTCCTGGCCGGTGGACCGTCGCTGGTCTCCTCACTCAGGCGTCGGGCCGAGCGGTGGTAGACGATCACGTGGCCGAGCCGCGCTTCGACGAGCTCATCCACCCGAGCACGCGCCTGTCGATCGTGGCGCTGCTCGCATCAACTGACTGGGCCGATTTCGCCTACGTCCGCGACCGGCTGGCGATGTCGGACTCTGCGCTCTCCAAGCAGTTCGCGACGCTCGAGGAGGCCGGTTATATCACCGTCGACCGTCCCCTGGAGGATCACCGCCGGCGAGTGCGCGTCACCCTGACCGCGACCGGGCGAAGCGCCTTCCACGGGCACGTGGCTGCGCTGCAGGCGGTCATCGCCGGAGCTTCCATCCCGGCACAGTGAGGCCGGGTGGCGGCCGGCCCCGCTGGGCCGGCCTCTACAGCCGTCGACCGCCGCGCGCGACCCAGGCGTCGATCAGCACGCGCGCGATCGAGACCTCGCCGGGAAGCCGCAGCCCACCGGGCCCGCCACCCGCGGCTCCGCCGGAATCCGAGCGCGCGGCCGCCTCGCGTATCTGCTCGAGGCTGAACCAGCGCACCTCGAGCATCTCTCCGGGCTGCGGTACCGGATCACTGCGCTCGGCGCCGGCCTCGTAGCCGAGCATCAGCGACGACGGGAACGGCCACGGCTGCGAGGCCACGTAGCGCGGAGCCTGCGCGACGATCCCCGACTCCTCGCGCACCTCGCGCAGGACCGCCTCCTCAGGGGTCTCGCCCGGCGAGACGTAGCCGGCGAGGATCGAGAAGCGGCCCTCGGCCCAGCCGATGCGCCGACCGAGCAGCACGTTGCCGGCGCCGTCGTCGACGAGCATGATCACGACCGGGTCGGTGCGCGGGAAGTGGGTTGCCTTGCAGCTCGGGCAGCGGCGTGAGAGCCCGGCCTCGGCGACGCGCGTGCCGGCGCCGCAGACCGAGCAGAACCGGTGGCGGCGGTGCCAGTTGAGCAGCGCCACCAGGTAGGCGGCGAGGCCGCCCTCGGCCTGCGGCAGCAGCAGGCCGGCGTCGCGCAGCGAGACCAGCCGCCCGACGCCGGTCTCGGCCACATGTCCGGCGGCCTCGGGGTCGTCGAGGTCGGCGCCGAACAGCGGGCGCGAGTCCTCGAGCCCCAGCAGGATCGGCTGGTATGGGTTCACGCGTCCCTCGACCGGGCGGCGCAGCAGCAGCGGCTGCGGATCGTCGGAGATCAGCACGCTGTCGGCGCTCGCGCCGACGACCGCCGCCCGGGGGTGCTTCAGCAGCCGCTCGACCTCGGCGCGATCGCCGCGCTGGTCGGAGATGCGGTCAAGCGTCGTGCCGGTGAAGGTGGGGGTCAGCCTCAAGGTGGGGGTCAGCCCAAAGGTGTTCCTGCAGCCGTCGGAGCAGAAGAAGTAGGTGTGGCCGCCTTGTCTGAGCCTTTGGGCTCGGCTGCCTGTCGACCATCATGCCGCAGACCGGATCGACGGCGCCGCGGCGCATGGTCAGGCCGAACAGGCCACAGAAGAGCAGCAGCCCGAGCGCGTTCAGCACGAGCTTGTAGTCGACGTGGACGGCGCTGAAGATCTGGCTGTGGCTCGGCCGCGCCCCGGACGGGATCAGCCCCAGGCCGCCGAACAGCGCCTGCACGATCAGCGCCGCCACCACCATCGCGACCAGCAACAGCGCGACCAGCCGCACGGTGAAGGCGCCGCCGTAGTACTTGCGGTAGATCGCGACGATCGGCAGGATCACCAGGTCGCCGAAGATGAACGCGACCACGCCGGCGAAGCTGATCCCGCCGCTCCAGAGCACGGCCGCGAGCGGGATGTTGCCGACCGAGCAGACGAACGTCAGCATCGCGATCACCGGTCCGATGACAGCTCCCCAGACGGTCCGCACCAGCGCCGGCGAGCCGCTCAGGAAGATGCTGTGGAACACATTTGGGTCGATCTGGGCGACGAACCCGGAGATCAGCAGGCCGAGCCCGATCTCCCGGTAGAGCATCTGCCAGTCGCCGCGGAAGTTGTGCGCGACATCAGACCAGGCGGCGACGCTCGTCAGCCGCTTGCGCAGCGGCATGCTCTGGCCGGCCATGTGGTGCTGGTGCCCGGTGTCGGCCGCGTCGGCGTGCTCGCGCGCCTGCTGCTCGAGCGCCGGCGACACGAAGCGGCGCAGCAGCAGCGCCACCAGCGCGATCATCACCAGTCCGCCGACGTACTCGGCCAGCGCGAACTGCCAGCCGATCAGCACCCAGAGCACGAACCCGAGCTCCCACACGAGGTTCGTCGACGCCAGCTGGAAGGCCAGCGCCGCGCGCGCCGAGGCGCCCTTCTGGAACAGGCTCTTGGCGATCGCCACCGCGGCGTAGGAACAGGACGAGGAGGCTGCGCCGAGTCCGGTGGCCTTGGCCAGCGGGCCAAGGCCACCGCCACCAAGGCTCGACTCGATCCGCTCGCGCGGGATCCACGCCTGCACCACGGCGGAGATGAAGAAGCCGAACGCGAGCGCCCACCACACCTCCCAGCCCATCAGCAGCGCGTCGCGGACGCCGTGCCAGAGAACGTGACCGAGGCTTGCCATGGGGATATGGAGTCTGACAGGGCAGCAGACGCGCAGAAAGTTGCGCAATCTCGTCTGAATTGTTGCGCGCCACAGTCGCCTTCGGTACGCTGGAATGGTGTCCGGCAGGCTCCTGGTCGAGGCTCGGGGCCTCACGAAGACGTATCCCGCCCGGAACGGCACGCCGCCGTTCCGCGCCGTCGACGGCATCGACTTCGAGTTCGGGCGCGGCGAGGCGTTCGGCTTCCTCGGCCCCAACGGCGCCGGCAAGTCCTCGACGATGCGGATGCTCGGCGCGATCTCGCCGGTCACCGCCGGCACGCTCCGCGTGCTCGGCATGGATCCCGGCGCACGACGGGCCCGAGATCCGGGCGCGGATCGGCGTCGTCCCGCAGGACGACTGCCTCGACCGTGAGCTGACCGTCCGCGAGAACATCTACGTCTACGGCCGCTACTTCGGCCTCGCGAAGAGCGTCATCCGCGAGCGCCTCGACGGCCTGCTCGCGTTCGCGCAGCTCGAGGACAAGGCGGACGCCCAGGTCGAGACGCTCTCCGGCGGCATGCGCCGCCGGCTCACGATCGCGCGCTCGCTGATCAACGAGCCGGAGATCCTGCTGCTCGACGAGCCCACCACCGGCCTCGACCCGCAGGCGCGGCACGTGCTCTGGGACCGGCTCTACCGGCTGAAGCGCGACGGCGTCACGCTGATCATCACGACCCACTACATGGACGAGGCCGAGCAGCTCTGCGACCGGCTCGCGGTGATGGACGCCGGCAAGATCGTCGCCGAGGGCTCGCCGCGCGAGCTGATCGAGGCGCACGTCACGCGCGAGGTGCTCGAGCTGCGCTTCGCGCCGGATGCCCAGGCCGAGGTTGCGGAGCGCCTGCGCGCAGCCGAGCTCGGAGAGCGGATCGAGGTGCTGCCGGACCGCGTCGTCGTCTACGCCGACGACGGCGAGGCGGCGCTCGTCGAGGTGCACGAGCTGTCGCTCGCGCCGATCACCGCGCTCGTGCGGCGCGCGACGCTCGAGGACGTCTTCCTGAAGCTCACCGGCCGCTCGCTGATCGACTGACATGGCGCGCGCCCTGCACGCCTTCCGCTACTGGCTGACGCTCTACCGCCGCACCTGGCGCGGCACGATCGTGATCAGCGTCGCGAACCCGATGCTGTTCCTGCTCGGGATCGGCGTCGGCCTCGGTCACCTCGTCGACCACGGCCACTCGGCGGCGCTCGGCGGCGTCTCCTACTCGGCCTTCTTCGCGCCGGGGCTGCTCGCGGCGTCGGCGATGCAGACCGGCGTTCATCGAGGGCGGCGGCCGCGTCGCCGATCGCGGCCGGCTCGGTCCGGCTCCTACCGCACCGCCGCGACGACGCCGCTCGAGCCGGAGTGAGATCCTGGCCGGGCACCTGCTCTTCGTCGCCTTCCGGCTGGTCACCTCGAGCGCGGCGTTCGTCGTCGTGATGGCGCTGTTCGGCGTCGGCGCCGGCTGGTGGGTGCTCGCGGTGCTGGCCGGCCGCGCTGCTCACCGGCCTGGCCTTCGCCGCTCCGGTCGCCGCCTGGGCGGTGACGCTGCGCTCGATCGCGCAAGGTCAACGCGGTCTTCCGGTTCGTGCTGATGCCGATGTACATGTTCTCCGGCACCTTCTTCGCGCTCGGCCAGCTGCCGCACGGCGTTCGGCTCGTCGCGTCGGCGCTGCCGCTCGCGCAGGGCGTCGCGCTCTGCCGCTCGCTCAGCCTCGGGCACCGCGTCGCGTGCCGGGCGTCGCGGCGCGGGCCGCGCTACCTGCTCGCCTTCGTCGTCGGCGGGCATCGCCGTGGCGCGGATCACCTACCGGAGGCGGCTGCACGCGTGATCGCCACCGGCTGGACGCTGCGGCGCACGGGCAGCCTCGTCGAGCGCAACGCGCTGATCTACCGGCGCTCGCTGACGCCGGTGCTGTCGAGCATCGTCGAGCCGGTGCTCTATCTGCTCTCGATCGGCTTCGGCGTCGGGACGCTCGTCGGCAAGGTCGCCGGCGTCGATGTGCGCTACGCCGCCTTCGTCGCTCCCGGCGATCCTGGCCACCACCGCGATGAACGCGGCCTTCAACCAGACGAGCTTCGCCGTCTTCTCGCGGATCAAGACGGAGCGGATCTACGACGCGATCGTGCCGACGCCGCTCTCGGTCGCCGACATCGCGCTCGGTGAGGTCGTGAGCGCCGTGCTCAGCGGTGTGCTCGCCGCTGTCGGCTTCGTGGTCGTGATGCTCGTGCTCGGCCTGGTCGTCTCGCCCGGCATCCTGCTCGCGATCCCGGGCGCGCTGCTGGTCGGCTACGCGTTCGGCGCCGGCGGGCCTCGCGGTCACGACCTACCTGCGCGACTTCTCGGACTTCCAGCTGATCCAGCTCGTGATGCTGCCGATGTTCCTGTTCGCGACGACCTTCTATCCGCTCTCGGTCTATCCGAGCTGGGCGCGGCCGGTGATCGAGATCCTGCCGCTCTACCAGAGCATCCAGCTGCTGCGGGAGCCGGCGCTCGGCATCTTCCACTGGGACATCGCTCGTCGCCGTGCTGTACCTGGTCGCGTTCGGCTCGCTCGCGCTCGCGCTCGCGACGCGGCGGCTCACGCGGCAGCTGCTTGCCGTAAGCGCCGGCAAGACGCTTGCAAGAATTGTCATAGAATTGCAGCGTGGCTCGCAAACTTGCGGACGTCGCCAAACAGGCCGGGGTCAGCGAGGCCACCGTCAGCCGCGTCCTGAACGGCCGCCCCGGGATCTCGGAGGCGACGCGCGCCGCCGTCCTGACGGCGCTCGACGTGATCGGCTACGAGCGCCCGACGCACCTGCGCGTCCGGCGCGCCCGCATGGTCGGGCTGATCGTTCCCGGAGCTCCAGAACCCGGTCTTCCCGGCGCTCGCCGAGGTGGTGGCGGGCGCGCTCGCGCAGCGCGGCTTCAACGCCGTGCTCTGCACGCGCACCGGCAGCATGTCGGAGGCGGAGTACGTCGAGATGCTGCTCGAGCGCCAGGTCTCGGGGATGATCTTCGCCGGCGGCCAGTACGCGGAGGCCGACGCGCCGCACGAGCACTACGAGCGCCTGCTGCAGCTGCGCCTGCCGGTCGTGCTCGTCAACGCCGCCGCCGAGCACCTCGACTTCCCGCGCGTCTCGACCGACGACGCGGTCGCGATGGAGCAGGCCTACGCGCACCTGGCCTACCTCGGCCACGAGCGGATCGGCCTGATCCTCGGGCCGCCGGACCACGTGCCCTCGGCGCGCAAGCTCGCGGCCTTCGAGCGCGTGGCGAAGGTGGCGATGCCGTCGGAGCTCGTCGAGCGGACGCGGTTCTCGCTCGAGGGCGGGCACGCGGCGGCCGCTGCGCCTGATCGAGCGCGGCGTCACCGGCATCATCTGCGCGAGCGACCCGCTGGCGCTCGGCGCGATCCGCGCCGCCCGCCGCGCGGGTCTCTCGGTGCCCGGCGACCTCTCGGTGATCGGCTTCGACGACTCCGCGTTCATGAGCTGCACCGACCCGCCGCTGACGACCGTCCGGCAGCCGATCGAGGCGATCGGCCGCGCCGCCGTCGAGATGCTCGCAGGGCAGATCGAGGGCTCGCCGGTCTCCGCGGACGAGCTCTTCTTCGAGCCGGAGGTGGTGGCGCGCGGCTCGACCGCAAACGCCCCGGACGCTGACGCCACGCCGACGCTGAGTCCGTCGAGCTCAGCGACGCTTGCGCTGAAATCTTGCGTAGGACAGTACGAAAAATGCAAAAGTAAGTCTGACTCTTGCAATCGTTTGTCGGGTCGTGTCATGCTCGCGCCCCATGAGGGAGACGGACGCGACGACAGGCGGCTGCCCCGCTGCGCGAGCCTGAGCGACGCCGGTCGAGCGCCCGTGGTGGCGCGACGCGGTCGTCTACCAGGTCTACATCCGGAGCTTCGCCGACGCGAACGGCGACGGGATCGGCGACATCGCGGGCGTGCGCGCGCGCCTGCCCTACCTGGCCGCGCTCGGCGTCGACGCGCTCTGGTTCAACCCGTGGTACCCGTCGCCGCTCGCCGACGCCGGCTACGACATCTCCGACTACCGCTCGATCGATCCCGCCTTCGGGACGCTCTGGGAGGCCGAGCAGCTGATCGCCGAGGCGCGCGCGCTCGGCATCCGCACGATCGTCGACATCGTCCCGAACCACGTCTCGAACGAGCACCCGTGGTTCCGCGAGGCGCTCGCCGCCCCGGCCGGGATCGCCGGCCCGCGAGCGCTTCTGGTTCCGGCCGGGGACGCGGCGCAGCACGGCGAGCTGCCGCCGAACGGCTGGCAGTCGATCTTCGGCGGTCCGGCCTGGACGCGCGTCGCCGACGGCGAGTGGTACCTGCACCTGTTCGCGCCCGAGCAGCCCGACCTCAACTGGGAGCACCCCGAGGTCTGGGCCGAGCACGAGGACATCCTGCGCTTCTGGTTCGAGCGCGGCGTCGCCGGCGTGCGCATCGACTCGGCGGCGCTGCTCGTCAAGGATCCCGAGCTCCCCGAGGAGCGGCCGGACGCCGGCCCGGGCGAGCATCCGTTCACCGACCGCGACGAGCTGCACGAGATCTACCGCCGCTGGCGCGCGATCGCCGACAGCTACGACGAGCCGCGGCTGCTCGTCGGCGAGGTCTGGCTGCCCGACGCCGAGCGCTTCGCGCGCTACCTGCGCCCCGATGAGCTCCACACCGCCTTCAACTTCGACTTCCTCGCCTGCCCGTGGGAGCCGGGTCCGATGCGGGCGTCGATCGAGTCGGCGCTCGCGGCGCATGCGCCCGTGGACGCGCCGGCGACCTGGGTGCTCTCGAACCACGACGTCACCCGCCCGGTCACGCGCTACGGCCGCGCCGACACCCGCTTCGCCTTCGAGACCAAGCGCGAGGGGACGCCGACCGACCTCGCGCGCGGCAGCGCGGCGCGCGCGCGCGGCCGCGCTGCTCGCGATGGCGCTGCCCGGCTCGATGTACATCTACCAGGGCGAGGAGCTCGGTCTGCCGGAGGTCGGAGAACATCCCGCCCGACCGGCGCCAGGATCCGATGTGGCAGCCGCTCCGGCGGCGTCGATCCCGGGCCGCGACGGCTGCCGCGTCCCGATCCCGTGGTCCGGGCGCGAAGCCGCCCTACGGCTTCAGCCCGAACGACGAGGCGCCGCTCTGGCTCGACCAGCCCGACGACTGGGCGCCGCTCTCGGTCGAGGCGCAGACCGACGACCCGGCCTCGATGCTCAGCCTCTACCGCGCTGGGCTGCGCATCCGCCGCGAGGCGCCGTGGGGCGTCGACTCCGAGCTGCGCTGGCTCGACTACGGCGACGACGTGATCGCCTTCGCGCGCGGCGAGCGCTTCATCTGCATCGTCAACTTCGGCCCGCAGCCGGTTGAGCTTCCCGCCGGGGCCGACGTCCTCGTCGGGAGCGCCGAGCTCGTCGGCAACGCGGTGCCGCAGGACACCACGGTCTGGCTCATCCAGGCCGACAGACCGGGCTTCGTTCGACCCGGAGTCGAATCGAACGGAATCAGCACTCCACCCGATCCAGGGGAAGGAGAGGAGAGGATCATGAAGTTCAAGATCAGAGCGACGAGGTCGATTCGCATGGGCGCGCCGTCGCCGCCGTGAGCCTGCTGGCGGTGGCCGTGGGCCTGGCCTCGCAACTGCGGCGGCCAAGAAGTCCTCGGTCGTCCACATCAGCGTCGTATCGCTGATTCCCGGGCAGCACGCAGGCTGCCTTCAAGAGTTCGACAACCAGGTCGCGGAGTTCGAAGCGGCGAACCCGGGCATCTCGGTCAGGGGCGTCCAGTACCAGTGGCTCCCGGCCGACGTTCGCCGCGAAGCTCGCCGCCGGAACCCTGCCGACGGTGTTCACGGTCCCGTTCACGGACGGCCGCTCGCTCGGCGACAACGGGCAGCTCGCGAACCTGACGAAGTACGCCAAGGCGCGAGCCCTACTTCAAGAAGTTCAACCCGGCGGTGATCGCCGAGGGCATCGACGCCAAGAAGCAGGTCATCGCGATCCCGACAGCCGCCTACGCGCAGGCGCTGAGCTACAACCGCCAGCTGTTCAGCGAGGCGGGCCTCAACCCCAACAAGCCGCCGACAACCTGGGCGCAGGTCGAGGCCGACGCCAAGCAGATCATCGCAGAAGACCGGCAAGACCGGCTACTCCGAGATGGGCGCCAGCGACAACACCGCCGGCTGGATCCTGACGACGCTCACCGACGCGCTCGGTGGACGCATGGAGACGGGCATCGGCACGAAGGCCAAGGCGACGTTCGACAACCCGGCAGGCGGTCCAGGCGCTGAACATGCTCAAGCACGATGCGCTGGACGGACAACTCGATGGGCTCCAACTTCGGTCTCAGCTGGGGCACCTCGAACCAGGCGTTCGCCGCCGGCCAGATCGGCATGTTCGTCAGCGGCTCCGACGTGTACACCAACATGGTGCAGGCCGACAACATCAATCCGTCGATCTACGGCCTGGCGCCGATCCCGCTCGCCAAGAGCAAGAACGCCGGCGTGCTCGGCGGCGGCACGCTCGCCGCGGTCAGCCCGAAGTCGAGCCCGGCGCAGATCGCGGCGGCCATGAAGTGGATCAACTTCTACTACATGCAGCCAGCTCGTGAATCGCAAGGCGGCGATCCGCAACGCCAAGACGCTGGTCGAGAACAAGCAGCCGGTCGGCGTGCCGGAGCTGCCGGTCTTCAACCAGGCGATCTACGACGCAGGACCAGAAGTGGATCAAGCCGTACATCAACGTTCCGGAGAGCCAGTTCGCGCCGTTCAACAACGGGATCTTCAAGGAGAACGTGATCCCGGAGCCGGAGTCGGCGACGCAGGCCATCTACGGCGACCTCGACTCGGTCGTGCAGGCGGTGTTCACCAACCAGAGCGCCGAATCCGGCGAGCCTCCTTGCGGCGGCCAACAGCGTCGGACAGACGTCGATCCAGCAGGGAACGGCTCGTAGGAACGCTCCCCGACGCCAGACGGTCGCCGGTGGTCGTGCTATTCAGTAGCGCGACCACCCGGCCGTCGGCGGCGCAGTTCACAGGAGACGAATGTCGACTATCGATCCAATGACAGCCGAGCTGGAGCCGACGGAGCCGGCGCTCACGCCGCCTGAGCACTGCCGCGATCCGCAGCGATCCGGCGCGCCTCGCGGCGCACGCCGTTGCAGCTGGGTCCGGGCAGGGCGGCCTCTCGAGGCTCGCTCTTCCTGCTGCCGCTGCTCGCTGATCTTCGGGGCCTTCTCGTGGTACCCGATCGTGCGGCTGGTGATGATGTCGCTGCAGCACACGAACGTCGTAACCGGCGACGTGGGTCGGGTTCCAGAACTTCAGCGAGGTGATCCACGACCCGCTCTTCCCGATCGCGCGTCAGGAACACGGCCGAGTTCGCCGGTCTCGCGCTGCTCTTCGGCTACCCGATCCCGCTCGATCGCCGCGGTGCTGATGAGCGAGGTGCGCAAGCGGCGCGGCCTCTACGCCGCGCTCGCCTACCTGCCCGTCGTGATTCCGCCGGTCGTCGCCGTGCTGCTGTGGAAGACCTTCTACGACGCTGGACCGAGCGGCGTCTTCAACACGATCCTCGGCTGGGTCGGCATCGGCCCGCAGCAGTGGATCCAGTCGCACGGCCAGGCGATGCCGTCGCTCGTGCTCGAGTCGACGTGGGCGAACGCGGGCGGCACCGTGATCATCTACCTGGCCGCGCTGACCGGCGTGAACCCCGAGCTCTACGAGGCGGCGTCGGTCGACGGCGCCGGGCTCTGGAAGAAGATCTGGCACGTCACGCTGCCGCAGATGCGCACCGTCCTGCTCGTGACGATGATCCTCCAGATCATCGGGACCGCGCAGGTCTTCCTCGAGCCGTATCTGTTCACCTCGGGCGGCCCGGACAACGCGACGCTGACGGTGCTGCTGCTGATCTACAACTACGCCTTCGGCAACTCGCTCGGCGCCTCCTACGGCGAGGCGGCGGCGCTGAGCCTGATGCTCGTCGCGTTCCTCGCGGTCTTCTCGCTGATCTACCTGCGCGCCACGCGCTCCTGGAGCAGCGAATGAGCGTGCTCGCAGTTCCGCAGGGTCGCCTGCGCAGGCACGCGCGCGACCGAGACGCCAGCAGGGCCTGGTGCAGTCGCGCCGACTGGCGCCGGCCGAGCGTCAAGTGGGGCCTCGGTGGCGCCCACGACCGTGCTGCTCGTGCTGCTCGTGATCGTCGGGCTCGGCCCGATCCTGTGGCTGGCCAAGTCGGCGATCACGCCGACGCAGGACACGCTCATCGAACCCGATGGCGATCTTCCCGCACGGCTTCGCCTGGAGCAACATCAGCGATGCCTGGAACGAGGTCGACATCGGCCTCTACATCTGGAACACGGTCGTGATCGCGTTCGGCTCCTGGCTCTGTCAGATCGTCGTCGCGACCACGGGCGCCTTCGCGCTCTCGGTGCTGCGGCCGAAGTGGGGACGCGTGATCACCGCGCTCGCTGCTGACGACGCTGTTCGTGCCCGTCGGTGGTGCTGCTCGTCCCGCTCTACCTCGAGGTCGTCCACCCGCCGCTGATCCACCACTCGTTCATCAACAGCTACTGGGCGATCTGGCTGCCGGCCGGCGCCAGCGCGTTCAACGTCATCATCATGAAGCGCTTCTTCGACAACCTGCCGCGCGAGATCTTCGAGGCGGCCCGCATCGACGGCTGCGGTCCGTTCCGGCTGTTCGTCTCGATCGTGCTGCCGATGTCGCAAGCCGATCCTCGGCGTCGTCTCGATCTTCGCCGTGCTGGCCTCGTGGAAGGACTTCCTCTGGCCGCTGCTGGTCCTCAGCGATCCCAGCAAGCAGCCGCTGTCGGTTCGCCTGCCGACGATCGCGGGACAGACCGAGCTCGGCGTGTTCCTCGCCGCGATGTTGATCGCCTGTCTCGTGCCGATCGTCGGCTTCCTGATCTTCCAGCGCTCCTTCCTACGCGGCACCGGTCTCAGCGGAGCGCTGAAGGGATGATCTGCTGATGGCTGCAATCCGCTTCGACGGCGTGTCGAAGGTCTACGGCGACGGCACCCGCGCCGTCGACGCGCTCGACCTCGAGATCGAGGAGGGCGAGTTCATGGTCTTCGTCGGCCCGTCGGGCTGCGGCAAGACGACCGCGCTGCGGATGGTCGCCGGCCTCGAGGAGATCAGCGACGGGCACGGTCGTGATCGGCGAGCGCGGTCGTGAACGACGTCTCGCCGAAGGACCGCGACATCGCGATGGTCTTCCAGAACTACGCGCTCTACCCGCACATGACCGTCGCGCAGAACCTCGCCTTCGGCCTGAAGCTGCGGCAGCATCGGCAAGGCCGAGATCGACGCGCCGGGTCCGCGACGCGGCCGCCGCGCTCGACCTCGAGGAGCACCTCGAGCGCAAGCCCAAGGCGCTCTCCGGCGGCCAGCGCCAGCGGGTCGCGCTGGGGCGCGCGATCGTCCGCGAGCCGGCGGCGTTCCTGATGGACGAGCCGCTCTCGAACCTCGACGCGGCGCTGCGCGTGCAGACGCGGGCAGAGATCCTGACGCTCCAGAAGCGGCTCGGGACGACCACCATCTACGTCACCCACGACCAGGTCGAGGCGATGACGATGGGCGACCGCATCGCCGTGATGCGCAAGGGCGTGCTCCAGCAGATCGGGACGCCCGAGGAGCTCTACACGCGGCCCGGCAACACCTTCGTCGCCACCTTCATCGGCTCGCCGGCGATGAACCTCGCTTCCCGCCCCGCTCCTGGTCTCGGCCCGGATTCGCTGCTCGCCGGCTTCCGGCCCGAGCACATCAGCGTCGGATCCGCGCACGACGGTTGCGCGGCTTCGACGCTGTCGTCGAGGTCGTCGAGTACCTCGGCGACGAGCGCCTCGCGCACCTCCGCCTCGGCGAGCGCGCGCTCGTGGCCAAGCTGCCGGCCGACGAACGCCTCGAGCTCGGGTCCACCGTCAGCTTTGGCGTGCCGCGCCGAGCGGTGCTGTTCTTCGACGCCGAGTCGGGCTTCGCGACCAGCTCGCCCCGCTGACGGCATCCAACTCGCAGCCGGGGCGACCGTCTGCGGGACCGCGCCCGGCTGCCGCGCCCGGCTGTCGCGCACGCTGCAGCGATCGGTCAGGAGCAGCGGGTCCGGCCCATACAATGGTCCTGCCTGCCCCCATGGTCTAGCGGTTAGGACGCCTGCCTTTCACGCAGGAGATCGCCGGTTCGAGTCCGGCTGGGGGTACTAAGTTTCTGCCTGCAAATCAGCCACTTATTGTGATGGCAGAGGCAAGCCAGCAGGCTCTCCTGCGCGCGCAATCACATTGGCGAGTTAGTTGATGTCGCGCCGGCTGGTGAGGACGATGCCGATGCAGGCCAGTGCGATCGCCCAGGCGATCAGGATGAGCCCGCCGGCGCCTGGCGAGAGCAGATGGTCGGTCCTGAGGCCCGTCAGCGCGTCCGCCGCGTGTGTTGGCGTGTAGCGCCCGACGGAGGGCACGAGGCCGAACAGGATGTTGTCGACCACGAAGCCCCAGGCGAGCAGGGTGATGATTGTTCCGACCTGGTTGTGGATGATCGTGCCGAGCGCGGCGCCGATCGCTCCCCATAGAGCGACGCCGGCGAGCCCTCCAAGGGTGAGTAGCACGATGTCGCTGCTGCTGAGCACGATCGTGATGCCGCGCCCCTCGAGGATCGCGTAGGTGACCGCCCAGCCGATCGCCTCGCCGAGGACTCCGAATACGATTCCGGCGAGCGCGCCGGCGACGATCTTGGCGGTGAGGACCTGCGAGCGCGCCGGGTTGAACAGGATCGTTGGCCGGATCGTGCCGTAGCGGTACTCGCTGGTGACCAGCAGCGCCCCGGCGAGCGCTGCGAACACGCCTGCGAGGCTGCCGAGACTAAAAAGTTGACGCTGGTTCTGCTTGCCCATGAGCCCATGCGGTTGGCTGAGCAGTCCGGTCAGAAGCGTGAATAGCAGGATCAGAGCGACCATCCCGAGGATCAGCCCGATCGTGGTCCGGGTTGAGCGAATCTTGAGCAACTCTGCCTTGATCTGCGCGATCATGCCGGTGCCTCCGAAGTCAATTCGAGGAAGATCTCCTCAAGCGAGCCGCCATCGGTCAGCAGCTCGTGAACAGGCACTCCTGCGCCGAATGCGATCTCACCGACCCGCTCGCTCGATGCTCCCTGTACGAGCAGCGCGCGATCGGTGCCAGTCGTGACCTGCAGATCGTCGGCGCGTAGCGCGGAAGCTAGGCGCTCTGGATCGGCGCTGCGGACTCGGACGGCACCGCCGGCCCGCGCCGTTAGTTCTGCCAGCGAGGACTCGATCACGAGCCGTCCGCGACTGATGATCAGTACCTGATCGACGGTTTGCGCGACCTCCGCGAGCACATGGCTCGAGACGAGCACGGTCCGCCCCTCAGAGGCGAGCCGGCGCAGAAAGTCCCGCAGCCAGCGAACCCCCTCCGGGTCAAGCCCGTTCGCCGGCTCATCGAGAATCAGCAGCTCCGGGTCGCCAAGCAGGGCGGAAGCGAGCCCGAGCCGCTGACGCATGCCCAGCGAATACCCCTTCACGCGTCGGCGTGCCGCGTCACCGAGCTCAACCAACCGCAGCACCTCATCCGCACGCGAATCCGGAACGTCCACAGCGCGCCCGAGCGTCCGCAGGTGATCACGCCCTGAACGGCCAGGGTGAAAATCAGTCGCCTCCAGCACAGCGCCGATGCGTAGGGCGGGACGCTCAATCTCGTGATACGGCCGGTCGAACACCAGCGCCCGCCCGCTCGTCGGGGCCGCCAGACCCAGCACCATCCGCAGCGTCGTCGTCTTGCCCGCGCCGTTCGGTCCAAGAAAGCCAGTGATAGTCCCGGCCTCCAGCTCGAACGTCAGATCCGTGACCGCAGAAACCTCACCGAAGCGCTTCGTCAGCGACTCAGCCTGTACAACCGGCGTCACCTGCGGCCCCCGATCTGGTCAGGTTGAGCGAGCGCGGACCCGAGCTCATTCAGCACGTCCGACCTGTTCACGCCCAGAGCACCCAGCAGCACCGCCGCAGGATCTGGTGGTTGGAGGGCGAGGATCTGGGCCAGCACCTCGGGGCCGGTGACCTGGAGCTTCCGATGACCGTTGGGCTTGTACGCCTCCTCAAGCACTTTCTTTGCCGCGGGCGTCATGCGGAAGCGATCTTTCTTTGCGACGTCTCTGATCCCCGGCTTCTTCGGCACGGCGCGCATCGGCAGTGGGGGAGCGTCGGTGCCTGACTCCAGGCCCAGGTAACCCAGGGCTTCGCGATCGAGCGACTCAAGGGCCTCGCGAGCTTGCTGCAGGCTCACGCCCAACACGGCTTCGATCGAGGAATCATCCAAGATGGCGAGCAAGAGGTGATCGGTGCCCGTTCGGCGATCACCTCGGCGACGAGCCTCCTCACTGGCCCGCAGATAGATGCCCCAGGCGTGAAGCGCCTCCGGCACAACCGATTCGGTGGTCATGACACATCCTTGTGGTACTTGGTGTGAACGGATTGGCGGGTGACACCCAAAGCGTCACCGATCTGCTGCCACGACCAGCCCTTTTTCCGGGCCGTCGCGACGTGGTTCGCCTCGACCCGTTCCGCGAGCCGGTGCAGAGCCAGAGCCGCGCGGAGCCCCAGCGACGCGTCGTTGGACGCGCTAGGGGAGGGGATGTCTTCAGCAGCCATCGCTGTCAGTCTAGACTGACAGCGGACTGCCTGTCAATCCAAACTGACATCGCGTGGTCTCGGGACGACCGGCAACCAGCCTCATTGGGACACTCTTGCGATGTACCCGCAGACGCCGTGCCCGACCGACCTGGCGCAGACGCACCGCCCGACCGATCTGGCAATACTTATGGAGGTCCGATGAGCGCTGACATCGACGAGGTGCAAGCCGCGATCGGTCTCGTCGATGTCGAGTCGGCGGCGCGCCGGATCGCCGGCACTGCGCATCGCACGCCGATCGTTACGAGTAGGACACTCGACGAGATCGTCGGCGCGAGCGTGTTCCTCAAGGCGGAAAACCTGCAGCGCGCGGGCGCGTTCAAGTTCCGCGGAGCCTATAACCGCGTCTCGACGCTGAGCCCGGGAGACCTCAGAGGCGGTGTCGTCGCCTCGTCATCGGGCAATCACGCGCAAGCCCTGGCACTCGCCGCCCGGCTGTGCGGCACGCGCGCGACGATCCTGATGCCCGAGGACGCTCCGGCATCCAAAAGGAACGGCACGCTCGGCTACGGCGCCGAGGTGATCCCGTTCGATCGCTACCGCGACGACCGTGAGGCCCTCGCCACGCGGCTCGCTGAGGAGCGCGGGGCGACGCTCGTGCACGCGTATGACGATCCGTTCATCATCTCCGGTGCCGGCACGGCCGGTCTGGAACTGATCGAGGATGCCGGTCGAGCTTGACGCAGTCGTTGTCTGCACGGGCGGAGGCGGGCTGCTGGCCGGCTGCTGCACGGCCGTCAAGCAGCGTTTCCCGGACACACGAATGTTCGCCGTCGAGCCGGAGGCGTCGAACGATTGGCAGCTGTCGTTGCGCTCTGGGGGTCGTGTGACGGTCGAGGTCGGCGCAACGATCGCCGATGGTCAGCAACTGCCGACGCCCGGTGCGCTGACGTTCGCGATCGCCGCACCGCTGCTCGACGACGTCGTGACCGTCACCGACGAGGACGTTCTGGCGACGATGCGCTTCCTGTTCGAGCGTCTCAAGCTCGTCGTCGAGCCGAGCGGCGCGACGGCACTCGCGGCGCTGATGTCGCGCAAGCTCGACTTGCGCGGCCAGCGAGTCGGCGTGACGATTTCGGGCGGCAACATCGACACCGCCCGCTTCGCGAGCCTGCTCGGGCAATTCAGCGACGGCTGAGCAGCATGATCGCCCCGCGCGGGCTCGGCCCTACGGCAGCGTTCGCGGCAACCCGAAGTGCGAGAGCACGCTGTTGTCGAAGCGCGTGATCGCGGAGATCGCGTCACCGGAGAGCGTGAAGACGAGCACGCCGTAGGCGCGGAACAGACCGGTCGCCTCGTCCCGCGCGTAGAACCCGAACGCGGGCTGCAGGTTCGCGCGCGTCGGCAGCATCCGGAACTCGCGCCCGGGACGGAAGGCGACGGCCGCCATGAAGCGCCCGGTCAGCTCCCTGCCCTGGTACTCGAGCGGCGCCGGCGGCATCCGCATCCAGACATCCTCGGTCAGCAGTGCGACCAGCGCGTCGGTGTCGGCGGTCTCGTAGGCGATCGTCAGCTTCCGCAGGAGCTCGCGTTCCACGGGAGAGTCCGGAGCCGGCGGCGGCGACTGGCGCAGCTCGGGCGCGCGCGAAAGCGCAGCGCGCGCCCGCTTCAACGCGCTCGTCACCGACTCCTCGGTGCTCTCGAGCATCTCGGCCACCTCGGAGGCGTGGAAGCCCATCACGTCGCGCAGGATCAGCACCGCACGCTGGCGCGGCGGCAGCGTCTGGAGCACGGTGACAAACGCCAGTGAGATCGACTCGCGCGCCGCAATCAGCGCCTCCGGCCCGGGGGCGGTATCGGGCAGACCCTCGAGCAGCACATCCGGGTACGGCTCGAGCCAGACGATGTCGGTCTCCCGCGTCGGCTCGGGAATCGTGAGGTCACCGAACACCGGTTCCACCGGTGCGCGCCGACCGGTGGCGCGAAGACTGTTGAGGCAGCGGTTGGTGGCGATGCGGTAGAGCCAGGTGCGCAGCGAGGCGCGCCGCTCGTAGCCGTCGAGCCCGCGCCAGGCCGCCAGCAGCGTCTCCTGCAGCGCGTCCTCGGCGTCCTGCAGCGAGCCGAGGATCCGGTAGCAGTGCACGTGCAGCTCGCGCTGGAACGGTTCGGTCAGCTCGGCAAAGGCCTGCTCGTCGCCTGCGCGAGCTCGGTCCAGCAGCAGTTCGGTCACGGTCACATCCTTCCATGTCGCTCTCTGCACGTGCAGACACCGGCCGCGTCCGAAAACTGGGCGCTCAAAGACCGCCCAGTTTCTGAACAGCCTCGTGTCTGCATTGACGTAACCAGTCATCCGGCGCCGCAGGGCGCCAGTACCAGGAGGCAGATATGCCCAGCTACGTATTCACCTATCGCCAGCCGAAGGACCAGCCCCTGAACATGGAGGCCGCCGACGAGTGGTTCAAGTGGTTCGACGAGATCGGTGAGCACATCACGATGCCCGGCTCGGCCGTCTCAACCGCACGCCAGATCGGCAACGTCGACGGCAGCCAGCGGGTCAGCGGCTTCACCGTGATCAGCGCTCGCGATCTGGACCATGCCGCTGAGCTCGCCCAGGGTTGCCCGGCGATCGGGCAGGGCTTCGGGCTCGAGGTCGGCGAGCTGCTCGAAGTTCCGGCGGCGGCGTAGTTATCGGACGCGTCATGACCAGGGCGGCAATAGCCGCCCTGGTCGGTGGACGCGATCAGCGGCTAGTGAACGATCAGCACGTCGCAGCGCGCCCCGTGCGCGACCGCGGTCGAGACGCTCTGACCCAGCAGCCGCTGCAGGTGCGAGAGATCCCGGGAGCCGACGACGATCATGTCGGCGGAGTAGGTGCGCGCCGCGTCGAGGATCGCCTCGGCCTCGTGCCCGACGGCCTCCACGTACTGAGCCGTGAGGCCGCGGCCCTCGAGATAGGAGCGCGCCTCCGCCAGTTCTGCGAGGTGCTCTGACGCCGGCTCGGTCGGGTCGGCGCCGACCGAGCGGCCGCCGGCGGTCGTCGCCACGGGCGCGACGCTCGTGACGACCAGGGAAGCGCCGAGCGCCTGTGCGAGATCCGCGGCGCGCTCCAGCGCGCGCCGCGACTCGCTGCTCTCGTCGTATCCGATGACGATCGTGCTCATCAGACCGCCGCCGGTGTCGGAGCTGGCGCTGGCGCGGTGCCGGTGAGCAGTGCAAGCTCGTGCGCGGTCGGCACGAGCGGGACGTCCTCCCGGAAGCGGATGGGCTCGCGATCCTGCACCGCGTGCCTGTAGACGAACAGGAGCAGCGAGGCGAACAGGATGCCGACGCCGATCGCGAAGTCGGTCCAGCTGCCGTAGCCGTTGAGGTGCGGTGCGAGTGCGCCGACGGCCAGGAAGAACGCGTTCAGCACGACCAGGAAGGCCACGACCGGCACCCAGCCGTTGGCGATTCGTATCGGTCTCGGCCAGTTGGGCCGATCCTTGCGCAACAGCAGGAACCCGCTGAGCGCGAACACGTGCGCGAGCACGTAACCGATGTTGCTCATGTACAGGATCGCCAGGTTCGACTTGATGATCAGCACCAGCAGGATGTTCACGACCAGGTCCACGGCCATGGCGCGGGCCGGCACGTGGAACCTGTTGAGCACGCCGAGCTGCTTGATCGTCATCCCCGCCCTGGAGATCCCGTACAGGGCTCGGCCGGCGTCAGAGGTCGAGGAGGTCATCGACAGCAGCAGGCTGGCGATGATGCAGATCGTGAAGAACGCGGCCGCGCCGTGGCCGACCAGGGTGGTCATCGCCGCGGTGTAGAACTGGCCCTCGGCGTTGGCGGCGGTGGCGGAGTTCGTCAGGCCGGAGATGACGCCATGGGTGCCGCCGAGCCCGAGTGGCAGCAGCACGCAGATGAGCAGCATGAACATCGCCGCGCTGCGCAGCGCCCGGTGCGTCTCGTCGATCGACTTGTACTCGGGCGCAAAGGTCGCACAGACCTCGGTTCCGTACGCCGACCAGGCAAGGATGAACATGTAGACGATCGCGAGCTTCACCCCGTGCCACGGGCCGGTGAAGGTGGCGTGAACGTTTGACGAGCTGCCAGTCGCCGGTGAAGTACGGGACGATCACGAACAGGACCAGCGGCACCATCAGCAGCCCGGCACAGGCGTAGGTGAGCCAGACCGCGGGCCGCAGCCCGAAGATGTTGAAGCCCCAGACGAAGATGATGCAGCCGATCGCGATGAACGAGGACAGCGTCAGCGTGTTCCCCAGGAAGCCGATGGCGATGCTCGAATGCGGCCACCACTGCGAGGTCGCGAGGTCGCCGATGACCTTGCCGAAGATCGACAGCACGACCGACCACCCGATCCAGTAGCCGAATGCCGCCAGCGGGCCGACGAGCGTCGTGTACTTGCGCCACCCCTCGTAGGCGTACAGCGAGATGCCACCGCTGCGGTGGCCGAACATCGTCGCGGGCTCGGAGTAGATCCAGGCCTGCATCATGCCGATCGTGGCCGACATGCCCCAGAGAATCATCGAGCCGGCCACCCCGAAGATGCCGAGCGTGTAGCCAAGGCTTCCGAGCAGGAATCCCGGGTTGCAGAGGGCGATGACGAATCCGTCCCACCAGCGCAGCGTCTTGAGGAGCTGTACCTCCTCGACGGTGGCAGTTGCCAAGGCTCGTCCCTCCTCCTGAGATCTGCGACGCGCCGGTTGGCCTCCCCTACCGAGGGCCTAACCGGCGCCTGGTGGCGCGGTTATACCAGTTTGTACAAATAGGGTCAATGAGATTTGAACAAGTTTGTACTTATGGCCCATAGATCCATGAACAGCTTGGGCCAGTGGACCGTCGTCGGTGGTCAGCGGGCGTCAGTCACCCGCCGACGCGGCCTCCGAGACCTCGCGCAGCGTGCCGAACCGCCCGGTGTAGAACAGCAGTGGCTCGCCGTTGCGGTGGCTCAGGTGCTCGACCTCGCCGATCCAGAGCACGTGATCCCCGGCTGCGTGCACGTCGACGACTCGGCAGCCCACATGCGCCAGCGCTCCGGCGAGCACTGGCAGGTCATGCTCCCAGACGAACTCCGGCGCGGTCGCCGCCACCCGCTGCCCGGCGAAGTGCGCCGCGAGCTCCTCCTGATCGGCGGCCAGCACGCTGACCGCGTAGCGGCCCGTGCGCGGCAACATCTCGCTCATCCGGCAACGACCGAGCGACACCAGCACGAGCGGCGGCCGTAGCGACACCGACAGGAACGCATTCGCGGTCATCCCGTGGATCGTCGAACGGTGCGTGGTCGTGACCACGGTCACCCCCGTCGCGAACCGGCCCATCACCTGCCGCAGCTCGCGTGCCGCCGCCTCGGCTGCCGCCGCCTTCGGCGTCAGGCGCGCAACGCCGACGTGAGGCGCCAGCGGTGCGCCGGCGGGCACCGGCGGGCCGGCGCCGGCCACATGCGATTCCCGTCGCCCGGCGGGGTGCTCGCCGTCCGGATGCTCGCCGTCCGCCACTCGCGGCGGTGGCATCAGGCCGGTGCTGACCGAGGGCGGCGCCACCTTCACCACCCGCGTCAGCCGTGCCACGCCGCTGCGTTCGCTCACGACCTTGGCCGCTTCTTCTCCGGGTCGTAGAAGGGGAAGCGCACGACCGTCGCCGGGAGCCGCTTCTGGAGACCGTCGAGCTTGCCCACCTCGACCGCCGTGCCGAGCTCCGCGTACTGCACCGCCATCCGGCACAGCGCGATCGAGGTGCCCAGCAGCGGCGAGCGCGTGCCGCTCGTGATCACGCCGACGCGACGCCGGTCGACCCAGACCTCATCGCCGTGACCGGCGACCTCATTGCCCTCAAGCTCCAACCCCGCCAGCACCCGCTGGGGATGGTCGTGGCGCTCGAGCAGCGCCTCGCGTCCGACGAAGTCCTCGCCGTCCAGCGCAACCGCGAAGCCGATGCCGGCCTCGAACGGGTCGACCTGGTCGTCGAACTCGTAACCGGCGAAGATCAGACCCGACTCGATCCGCAGGATGTCCAGCGCCTCGAGCCCGAGCGGCAGCATCCCGCGCGGCTCACCCGCCGTCCAGACCGCGTCCCAAACGGCCTCGCCGTCGGACGGATGGCACCAGATTTCGTAGCCGAGCTCGCCCGTGTAGCCGGTGCGCGACACCACGATCGGAACGCCGTCGTAGGACCCGATCCGCCCCACCAGGAAGCGGAACCACTTCAGCTCGGACAGCGACGGCTGTGCCGGCGGCGTCCACACGAACTCGGCGAGCGCCTCGCGGCTCAGCGGACCCTGCACGGCGATGTTGTGGAGCTCGTCGGTGGATGGCTTGATCCAGACCTTCAGCCCGAGCCGGTCGGCGAGCTGGCGCATCCAGATACCGTCGTACTCGTCGCCCCCGACGAAGCGGAAGTTGTCCTGCCCGAGCCGGAACACGGTGGCGTCGTCGATCATGCCGCCGGTCTCGTTGCAGAGCGCGGTGTAGACCACCTGGCCGACCGACAGCTTGCGGACGTTACGCGTCACGAGGTTCTGCATCAGTGTCTCGGCATCGGGCCCGAGCACCTCCCACTTGCGCAGCGGTGAGAGGTCCATCACCGCGAGTCGCTCCCGGCAGGCCCAGTACTCGGCGATCCCGCCCTCGTTGTTGAAGCAGTGGGGCAGCCAGTAGCCGCGGTACTCGACGAAGCTCCTGGTCAGCTCCGCCGTGCGGGGGTGGAACGCGGTCTCGCGGGTGAGGACCGGTTCGGCGTCGGCAGTCACGCGACGTGCGATTGCGATTGAGAAGCGGTTCTGCGGCGGGTACACACGGACATGGACATCCGTCACCTCCCAGGCGTTCGATGGGTCGATGTCATCGGGGCAGGCCGACGACGCGCACACCAGGTCATCCATCGCTCGCAGCATCACGTAGTCCCCCGGTCGTGACCAGGGCTCGTCGGAGATCAGCTGCATGTTCGAGTCGAATCCGGTGTTGTAGAAGAAGTTGAGAGCCTCCCAGCCCTTGCGTGCGCCGATCCCGAAGCCCGTGAGCGCCCCGTTGAAGTTGTCGGTGCAGTTGACGTGCCCGGGGTAGCCGAGATCCTCGTAGTACTTCGCCTGACAGGCGAGCGCGAACGTGTCGTGACGCCCGACGGTGTCCTGCACGACCTCCACCAGCGGGTCCATGTCGAGGTCGTAGAACTTGCCGAACAGGCCGGGCTGCGGGTAGGCGTTGCCCATCAGCGTGCGTGTCACGGTCGCGTCGAGGCCGCGCTCCGCGCCCCGCTCGAGCTTGGCGCGTCCGAACGCGAGGAAGTCCGAGCACTGCTTGCCCTGGACATCGATCACCTGGATGTACTCGCCGGCGCGGACCTCGTAGCTGCGGGCGGTGGCGGCATCGATCCGCAGGTCCAGCCGCGGCTCGGCCAGCGGTGGCGGCAGCTCGAAGCGGTCGCGCGGCGCCGCCTGCGAAGCGGCGCACCAGCAGCTGAAGCTCGCTCGCCGGCATGTCCCCGTCGACGAGCCGTCCGCCAGGGGCGGCGACGACCAGCGTCGTATCGCCGACGGCGGTCAGCGTGACCTCGCTGCCCGGTGCCGACTCCGCGCCGAACAGCCGTGCGCAACGGGCCTCGCGGACGTCCAGTCCCCGGGACGCGAGAGCGGCGGCCAGCGGGCCGCCGTGACGAATCACCGATGCGTCCGCATCCGGCGACGGTCCGAGCGGCGCGCCGATCGCCGTCAGCTCTGCCACCTGGCCGCCGTGACGGTCGACGACGCGCACCTCGTCATCGCCGCTCAGCTCGACCACGGTGGCGCCGCCGGGGCGGACCCGGTAGATCTCGCACGCCGGATCCGGCGCCAGCAATCCGGTAACGAGCAGCGGGGGGTCGGCGATGCTGGTCATCGGCTGCGACGCTCAGAGGTTCACGCGGTGGCGGATTCCTTCTCCACCTGCGCGAGCAGCTCCTGTGCGAGCGCGCGCTTGCCGTCGTCGTCGAGCTTCCGGACCTCATTCTCGACGGCCCGACGGTTGTAGGTCTGGTTCCAGTAGTCGAGGCTCTCGAACCCGAGCAACGCGGCTTTGCCGACGAACTGACGCAGCACCTCGTTGGTCGGGCCCATCACCCAACCGGCCTTGGCGTCGCGCAGGTAGCGCTCGAGCTCCATGTCGCGCTTGTAGCCGGTGCCACCGCAGGCGTGGAGCATCTTGTCGACCACGTGGGCGGTGTTCTTGGCGGCCTCGAACTTGATCTGCCAGGCCCAGTGCAGGAAGTTCGCCCGCGCGAACTCGCCCGGCGCAATCGGCTTGGTGTTGTCGTCGGTGACGTCGTCCATCGCCTTGGCCACCGAGTACCCGAACAGCCGGCAGGCGTTCGTGTCCATGATCGCCTCGCCGACGTAGTCCTGGATCGTCGGGTAGTCGGCGACTCGCAGGCCGACGTCGACGTGGCGCTTGCGCGTCGTCTGGCGCTTGCCGATGTCGATCGCGCCGAGCGCGATCCCGTTCCAGACGGCCGAAGAGCCGACCAGGAAGAACGGGTCGACGGCCTCGTCGTTGGAGGCGGCGCCGTCGCCCTCGGGCCCGACGATCTGGGTTGCGGGGATCGCGACGTTGTCGACCTCGATCGGCCCCGACTGGTTGCCGCGCAGGCCGAGCGCGTCCCAGGAGGAGGGCTGCGCCTTGACGTCTTCGCCGTCGATCACGAACACCGACAGGTCGTCATATCCTGAGAACTCCGGGCTCGTTGTCTGCACCACGTAGAAGTCGGCGAAACCGCCCGAGGTCGTCCACGACGCCTTCTTGCGGACCAGGTAGCCGTCGTCGGTGCGCTCGGCGCCCGAGGAGATCGGGTACCAGAAGTGCGATCCGGTCTCCGGGTCCGAATAGGACAACGTCCCGATCTTGCCGCTGCGCAAGCGGACGGATGTACTTGTCGATCAGCGTCTCGGTCGCTCGCAGCATGATCGTTGAGACGGCGCCGATGTGCATCACGTAACACATCGCCGTTGAAGCGCAGCCGTAGCGCGCAATCGTCTCGCAGGTCATGTGGAAGGCGACATGGCTCTCCCCGAGCCCGCCGTACTCGACCGGCACGGTCAGCCCGAGGAACCCGTGCTCTCCCAGCAGCTCGAGGTTCCTGCGCGGGTACTCGAGGTTGTCGTCGGAGACCTTGGCGTTTGCCCGCATCTCCTTCTCGCAGAGCTCGATCAGCAGGTCGCGGAGCTCACGCTGACGATCGGTCAGCACCCAATCCGGGTCCCATTCGCTTCCGAGACCCCAGAATGGCTCTCCGTTCCACATCTTCTCTGGCATGCGCTCCTCCCGAGGTCGTGATGCGAGCTATTGCACCGGCGTAGACTAGCCCTTATAGCGCTCTAGACAAATATGTTCAATGACGCCTGATGCAAGTCCCGGGAGACCGCCGGCGGTGAGCCCGCCAGACCGCGACCACGAACCGCCCCGCCGCCCACTGATCGGCGTGTCGGTGAGCATGCACGACTTCGGTGACTACGGTGGCATCGGCGTGCAGCGTCCCCTCTACGCGGCCGGCGGCATGCCCGTGATGCTGCCCCAGTTGCCCGAGACGATTGAGGCTGTGCTGGGACGCCTTGACGCCGTGGTACTGGCCCCCGGGCGCGACATCGATCCACTCCGATACGGGCAGGAGCCGCACCCGCTGCTGGCCGCGATCGAGCCCCAGCGCGATGAATTCGAGTTCGCCCTGGCCGTCGCCGCGATCGCCCGCGGCTTGCCGATCCTCGGTATCTGTCGGGGCATGCAGGTGCTGAATGTCGCCCGCGGCGGCACGATGGTGCAGGACGTGCGCCTGCGCGACGAGTGGCGTGAGCATCCCTCCGACCCCGGCTGGCATGCCTGGAGGCAGATGGAGCAGCTCGCACTCGGCCGCGGGCAGGCGATCCCCGAGCACCCGCGCCATCCGATCGAGGTCGCGGTGCCGAGCATTCTCGCGTCTGCACTGGGCGGCGAGCCGGTCACCGTGAACTCGTTCCACCACCAGGCGCTCGGCGAACTCGGCGATGGCATTCGCGCGACCGCCGTCGCGCCCGACGGAGTCGTCGAAGCGATCGAGCTCGACGGTGCTCCGGTTCTCGGCGTCCAGTGGGAGCTCCAGGAGGAGTGGCGTATCGAAGCACGCTTCACACGTGTCTTCAGCTGGTTCGTCGACACCGCGGCTAACGCTCGGGCGGGCTCGCCGGTGCTTCGCCCGCCGGCTGTACGCCTCTCCTAACCGCCCTCTCCTAACCCGTTCTTGCGCGGTCGCGACCCGCATCGCGGGCGGCCACGACGAACGCCTCAACCAAGGGCGCGTCCTCATGCGCGCGGGTGACCGCAATCAGCTCGGCGTCGGGAGCACCGGCCAGCGGCCTGTAGGCGACGCCGTCGAGGCCGAGGTGGGCGACCGACGCCGGCACCGGCGAGACTCCGATGCCGGCCGCGACGAGTCCGACGATCGTCGTCATCTCGGGGGCGTACTGAGCGACCCTGGGCGATCTACCCGTCGCGGCCAGTTCGCCGATCAAGAGGTCATGGAAGCCGGGGGCCTGAACGCGCGGGAACAGCACCAGCGGCTCGGAGGCCAGCCGGCGCAGGGGAATCCGGCGTAGGCGCGCGAGCGGGTGGCCGGAGGGAACCGCCGCGATCGTACGCTCGCGCAACACGAGTTCGCTGCGCAGGACCGCGTCGGGCTCCATCGGCGGCCGCACGAGCGCGACGTCGATCGTGCCGCTGCGCAGCAGCCGCAGGGCATCGACCGTTGAGCGCTCGCTCAGCTCGACCTCGACGTCCGGCCGGCCGTCGGAGAACGCCTGCACCGCCGCCGGCACGATCGACAACAGCGCCGAGCCGACGAAGCCGATTCGCAACACACCGGCGAGGCCGGCGTCGAGTGCCCGCGCGGTCGACACGGCGACGTCGAGCTCCGCCAGCACCGCCCTGGTGTCACGCAGAAACGCCTCGCCGGCCGGGGTCAGTGCCACACGCCGGCGGGTGCGCTCGAGTAACTGGCAGCCGAGCTCCTGTTCCAGTGCCGCGATCTGCTTTGAGAGCGGCGGTTGCGATATATGCAGCCGCGCCGCGGCACGACGGAAGTGAAGCTCCTCGGCGAGCACGACGAAGTGGCGCAGCTGGCGGAGTTCCACGGGCAGGTCCTTGCGTCATTGATTCTGGTAGCGAATCAGTAAAAGGTAACTTGGTATTGGACAAGATCAAACCACAGGGCTAGCTTGCCGGTATGTCGTTCACGCTGGAGTGCCCGAACTGCGGCGTGCGGGAGGTGACCGATTTCGGCTTCGGCGGTGAGATCGCAGTGCGGCCGGCGGAGCGTCCCAGCTTCCGCGAGCTGAACACCTACAACTACTTCCGCCGCAACGTCGCCGGTGTTCAGCGCGAGTGGTGGTATCACCGCTCAGGCTGCCGCGCGTGGTTCATCGCCGAGCGTGACACCACCACCAACGAGGTGAAGTCGGTGTCGCTGCCGTGAGTCGCCTCGACCCGCAACCCGGCGAGCGGATCGATCGCACGCGGACGCTCACGTTCACCTTCGACGGCAAGAAGGTGACCGCCTACGCGGGCGACACGATCGCCTCGGCCCTGTATGCCGCCGGCCGGCGCACCTTCAGCCGCTCCTTCAAGTACCACCGGCGCCGCGGCCTGATGTGCGCCTCGGGACAGTGCCCGAACTGCATCTGTGCGGTCGACGGCAACCCTGGCGTACGCGCGTGCACCGAGCCGGTGCGCGACGGCATCGCGGTCACGCATGTCAACGCCCGCCCCTCGCTCGAGTTCGACGCGATGCGCGCCACCGACATCTTCGGCAGCCGGCTGACGCCGCCAGGCTTCTACTACAAGACGTTCATCCGCCCGCGCAAGCTGTGGCCGCTGTACGAGAAGATCCTCCGCAACGCAGCCGGGCTCGGCAAGCTGCGCAGCTTCCAGCCCGAGCGCGAGTGGCGAACCGAGTACCGCCGCCGCCACGCCGACGTGCTGGTCACGGGCGGCGGCCTCGCCGGGCTGCACGCCGCGACCGCGGCCGCCGGCCTCGGGGCCGACGTGGTACTGGTCGACGAGGGCCCGGAGCCAGGTGGCCAGCTGCTGCTCGACGGGCGACCCCGGGAACTCGCCGAACTAGTGGCTGCCACGCGTGCGGCCGGCGTCGAGATCATCGACCGCGGCTCGGCGCTCGGCTGCTTCGATGGCCTCGTCCCCGTCTGGCAGAACGACATCCTCCACCAGATCCGCGCCGCGCAGCACGTATTTGCGACCGGCGCGATCGAGCAGCCGCTGGTGTTCGCCGGCAACGACCTCCCGGGAGTGATGCTCGCGGGCGGTGCCCGCCGGCTGGCGGCGCTCTATGCCGTCCGTCCTGGCACCCGCGCTGTCGTCGCCACCACCTCGGACCGCGGGATCGAAGCCGCGTCGACGCTGCGTGCGCTCGGCGTCGAGATCCTGGCCGTGGCGGATCTGCGCGAGCGGGCCAGCACCGCCGCGGCAGCGCTGAAGGCCGATGGCGTCAATCTGCTGACCGGCCACACGGTGGTCGCGGCGACTGGCGCCAAGCAGGTGGAGCGCGCGACCATCGCTCCCGTCGGTACCACCGGGAACGCGAGCGACCACAACTTCGACTGCGATCTTGTCGTGGTCTCCGGCGGCGCAATCCCCGCCAGCTCGCTGCCGCTGCAGGCCGGGGCCACGACCAACTACGACGCCGAGCGTGGCCACTTCGCGATCTCATCGCTGCCGCCCGCGACGTACGCCGCCGGCGAGCTGGCCGGCGCTGAGGGGGCCGAACAGGCCGCATGGTCCGGCGAGCTCGCCGGACTGAGGGCGGCAACCGCGGTCGGGCTCGGGAAAAAGCGCTCAGCTGCCCGGGTGGTCGAGCTCGAGCAGCTGCTGGCCGGCGCGGAGCGGGCGACCGTGACGGTGGCGCCACCGGTCGCCGGCGAGGGTCGGGGCAAGTGCTTCGCCTGCATCTGCGAGGACGTGACCAGCAAGGACATTCACCTGTCGATCGAGGAGGGCTATGACTCGATCGAGCTGTCGAAGCGCTACACGACCGTGACGATGGGGCCGTGCCAGGGCCGCATGTGCCAGCTCCCGGCCGTCCGCCTGATGGCGCAGGAGACAGGGCGCAGCCTTGGTGATGTCGGCGTCACCACCGCACGCCCGCCGTGGGTGTCGGTGCCGATGGGGATCCTCGGCGGCCGCCCGGTCGAGCCCGCCAAGCGGTCGCCGATCCACGGCCGCCACCGCGCGCTCGGCGCGACGGTCAGATGGGCCGGAGACTGGCGGCGCCCGTACGATTACGGCGATCCGGAGGGCGAGGCGTTGAACGTCAACCGCGCCGCCGGCCTGATCGACGTCTCGACACTCGGCAAGCTGATCGTCCGCGGTCCGGACGCGGGCCCCTTCCTCGACCGTCTTTACCCGAACCGTCTCTCCAACCTGGCGCCCGGACGCATCCGCTACGGCGTGATCAGCTCCGACGCCGGCCGGATCGTCGATGACGGGACGGTCTGCCGGATCGACGAGAACACCTTCTACGTGACGACCACATCCGCCGGTGCCGGTGCGGTCGACGAGTGGTTCTCGTGGTGGCTGGCTACATGGGGCGACGACGTGCAGCTGACCGACGTCACCCAGGGCCTTGCGGCGATCAACCTCGCCGGCCCGCGCGCCCGCGAGATCCTCACGACTGTGACCGAGCTCGACTGCTCAAACGACGGCTTCCGCTACCTCGATGCAAAGCAGGCGCAGATCGCCGGCGCCGAGTGTCTGATCCTGCGGATCGGATTCGTTGGCGAGGTCGGTTATGAGATCCACTGTCCGGCAGCCAACGGGGAGCATGTTTGGGATGCGCTCATGGAGGCCGGCGCGGAGCACGGGCTGCGGCCGTTCGGGCTCGAGCCGCAGCGAATCCTGCGGCTGCAGAAGCTGCACATCATCGTCGGCCAGGACACCGACTCCGAATCGACGCCGTTCGGAGCGGGGATGCCGTGGGCCGTGAAGCTCGACAAGGACGACGACTTCATCGGCAAATGGGCGCTCGAGCACTACGCCCAGCAGACGCCGGCGACGATGCTCGTCGGCTTTACGTTGCCGGACGGCGAGCTGCCCACCGAGGGCGCCGTCATCCTGGACGAGTCCGGAGACCCGGCCGGGCAGGTGACCAGTGCTCGCCGTTCCCCGGTGCTCGGCCATACGATCGGGATGGCGTGGGTGCCGGCGGAGGTCGCCCATGACGGCGCCCAGGTGACGATCTCCGACGCCGGCAGCCAGCTGCGCGCCGAAATCCGGACCCGACCGTTCTATGACCCCGACGGCGAGGTGCTGCGGTCATGAACCTCGACTTCTTGACTCCTGGCACCGGCGCAGACGTCGTCGCGCGCTCGTCGATGGAGAGCCAGGGCCGCGCCGCCGGCGGCCGCTTCGAGCTGCGCGACGGCTGGAACGTGGCGGTCGAGTACACGGGCGCCGCCGCCGCTGCCACCGTTGCCGTCGGTTGGGCCGACGTGTCGCACCTCACAAAACTCGAGCTCCAGGGCGATAGTGACGCGCTCGACGCGGCGGCGGGAGCGCCGCTTCCGTTCGGCGCTGCCGTGCGCCGGGACGACGCCTGGTGGTGCCGGCTGACCCAGACCCGCGCGCTCGTCGTCGGCGAGCGCCCGGTCCGCGGCGACGTTGCCGCCGTCGAGGTGGTCGATGTGACCAGCAGCTTCGCTGCGCTGACGCTCGTCGGGCCGCTCGCACGCGAGACCTTCGCGCGGTTCTGCGCAATCGATCTGCGCCCGCACGTCGCCCCGGTGCGGGCGCTGCGGCCCGGCTCGGTTGGCCGTCAGCCCGCGATCGTGATCTGCGAGGCCGAGCAGCGCTTCCTGTTCCTGTTCGGGTGGGCCACGTCCGAGTACATGTGGTCGGTGGTCGCAGACGCCGGAAGCCACCTCGGCGGGCACCCGCTCGGAGTCGACCAGCTGGCGGCGTTTCCGATCGCCGAGCCCCGACGCCGAGGGCGACGATGACTGAAAGGCAGGACGGCGGTGCTTGAGATCTTCCGCCCGCGACGGATGTGGCGCCGGCAGCCCGAGCTCAAGCGCTCCTATGACGTCGTCATCATCGGCGGCGGCTCGCACGGGCTGGCAACGGCCCACTACCTGCGCGAGCATGGCATCAAGGACATTGCGATCCTCGAGAAGCGCTACATCGGCTCGGGCGCCGCCGGCCGCAACACGACGATCCTGCGCTCCAACTACAAGACGCCTGAGGGCGCCCGCTTCTACGACGCCAGCGTCAAGCTGTACGAGCGGCTCTCGGAGGACCTCAACTTCAACCTGCTGTTCTCCCAGTGCGGCCACCTGACGCTGGCGCACAGCGACCGCGCGATGTTCGTGATGGCGAACCGCGCCGAGGTCAACCGCCTGAAGGGGATCGACAGCCGTCTGATCGGCCCCGAGGAGATCAAGCAGCTGGCACCGGCAATGCAGGTCGACAACCCGAACATGACCTATCCGGTGCTCGGGGCGCTGTACCACCCACCCGGCGGGATCATCCGCCACGACGCCGTGGTCTGGGGACTCGCGCGCTCAGCCGACCGCGGCGGCGCCGAGATCCACCAGAACACAGAGGTGCTCGGGATGGAGCGCTCCGGCAACCGGATCACAAGCGTGATCACCAACCGCGGAACGATCAACGCGGGCCAGGTGCTGAACTGCACCGCCGGCTGGAGCACGCTGATCTGCGACATGGCGGGCGTGCCGCTGCCGATCACCACTCACATCCTGCAGGCCTGCGTGACCGAGCCGATGAAGCCGTTGCTCGACGTGGTGATCGTCTCCTCGCAGATGCACGTCTACATCAGCCAGACCGATCGCGGCGAGTTCCTGATGGGCGCCGAGATCGAGCCTTGGACGACCTACCGGATGCAGGGCACACTGAACTTTCTGCAGGATGTCAGCCGGCATGCGCTCGAGCTGTTCCCGCAGCTCGAGCGTGCTCGCCTGCTGCGCAGCTGGGCCGGGCTGTGCGACCTCAGTCCCGACTACAGCCCGATCCTCGGCCAGACCGAGGTCGAGAACTTCCACGTCAGTGCCGGCTGGGGGACATATGGGTTCAAGGCAGCGCCGATCGTCGGCAAGACACTCGCCGAGCTCGTCGCCACCGGGCGTCAGCCGGAGTTGATCGAGCCGTTCAGACTCGAGCGCTTCTACGAGGATCGGCTCGTCTCCGAGCTGGCTGCAGCCGCAGTCAGCCATTAACCGGCCAACACGCGCGCCACGACCCGCGCCGGCGCGGGGTTCCACACGCTCGCACGCGAACCCGTCTCACGCCTGCTCGACCTGGAACATACGATGTCCGCATGGTCAACCCGGCTGACAACGACGACCTGCAGAACGGACGCCCGTCGCTCGTTGACGGCGCCGAGCTGGCGCTGCGCAACTGGCTGGCGCCCGGGCGCTACCGGCAGGGCGACCGGCTGCCGCCCGAGCACGAGGTCGCGACGATGCTGGGTGTTTCACGCGGGACGTTGCGCAGCGCGCTGCGCCGGCTCGAGGAGACCGGCGAGATCGTCCGCCGCCAGGGCAGCGGCACGTTCGTCGGTCGCGTAACCATGCCGACAGCCTTCGACGAGCGACTCGAGCGACTCGAGCCGTACTCCTCTGTGGCCGCGCGCCGCGGTGTGACGTTGGCCGCGGTTGACACCCGGATCGAAGCTCGAGCCGTCGGCACGGACATCGGCCAGGCGCTGGGACTCGAGCCGAGCTCGATCGCGACGACCATGAGCCGCACGTTGCTGGCCGACGGCGAGCCGGTCGCCGCCATGTTCGACGTTGTCCATCCGGCCATCGTCCTGCCCGAAGCCGAGGTACTGCAGGCGGCACTGGTCAAGGGTCGGATGGTGCTCGATGTGTTGATCGAGATTGGCGTGCCTGTGACTTACGCGCAGACGCGCGTGATGCCGGTTGTGCTGACCTCGCGCGAGCGAGCCGGCAAGCAGCTCGGGATCCGCGGCACCGCCGCCGGACTCGAGCTCGAGGAGCTGATCTTCGCCGGACGCGACGACCGCGTCGCCTACTCCCGCGATTTGTTCGCGCCGGACTGGCTCCAGGTGATGGTGATGCGCTCGCTCGACTCCCCTCAGCCGGCAAGGGTCGCGACCAAGCGCGGTAGGCCCGGGTGAGCGCCGCGAGCCGTGCCGTCGGCTCGGTTGCCCGAGCAACGCAGCTGCTGGACGCGCTTGCCGCGAGTGAGTCGGGCCTCGGGGTGAACGAGCTGGCGCGGCGCATCGGGGTCAACGCGAGCACCGCCTCGCGTCTGCTGGCAACGCTTCAGGAGGCTGGCCTTGTGACCCGCACGCCCGGCGGTCCCTATCGGCTCGGTCTGCGGCTGGTGACGCTCTCAGAGCGCGTGCTCGCTCAGCTCGAGGTGCCCCAGCTCGCGCGGCCTCTACTGACGCAGCTGGTCGCCGCTGCCGGCGAGACGGCGACACTCTCGCTGCCGGGGGAGGACGACGCGATAACCGTGGACTTCGTGCCGTCGGCCTCGAGTATCGTCAGCCTGGCCCGCATCGGGCGCCCGAGCGTCTCGTACGCGACCGCCGCCGGCAAGGTGATGCTCGCCTTTGGCGGGCCGGGCGGGTCGGCGCGCCCGCTGCCGGGCGCTCTGCGGCCGTTCACGCCACGCACATTGACCGATCCCGACAAGCTGGCCGCGGAGCTCGCCGCGGTGCGCCAGCGCGGGTACGCCGAGGCCGTGGGGGAGCGCGAGCCGGACCTGGCGGCCCTCGCCGTCCCCGCGTTCGGACGCGGCGGCGAGCTGGCGGCGATCATCGGCCTGCAGGGTCCGGTGTCGCGGCTGCCGACCGCCACCCGCAGAGCGCTACGCGAGCCGCTGCTTGCGGCTGGGGCCGAGCTGGACCGCAGCCTCGGCGGCCGAGGCGCCGGCGGCCGAGGCGCCGGCGGCCGAAGCCCCGGCGAGGCCGCCCGCTAATCAGCTCCAGGGGTAGGGACTGTGGGATACCGGGTGCAGGTCGCCGGTCGCGAAGCGCTCGTAGCGGAAGGGGTGCAGCAGCGACGAATGCTCGCCTCCGAGGACGCGCGCGACCTCCCTGCCGACGGCGATCATCTTGTATCCGTGGTTCGAGTCGGCGATCACGAACGCGTTTGGCCGCATCTGGTCGAAGACAGGGAAGTTGTCGACCGTGAAGGCACCGGCACCCCCAGAGCGCACCTGCCGGTAGCGGTCGCGTGCGCCCTCGAACCGCGCCAGGCAATGCGACAGCGAGGCCGACCACATGTCGGGGAAGCGCGGATCCACGTTGCCTGTCGGGTACGGGTCGACCTCGAAGCGGTGGCCCTGCGGGATCGGCTGAGCGCCGCCCTGGATGCTGTTGCGGTCGGGCTTGAAGTACACGCCCCAGGGCTCGTCGGTGATCAGCCTCCCATTGTCGGCGTGCAGGGGCTGGTCGGAGTCGACGTGGAGCACCGGCGAGCTGGCGCCGTCGGTGGTGACGAAGGCCGCCGGATCGAACGCCGCTTCGCCCTCCTGCAGATACCAGTAGGTCCACATCTCCTGGTCAGCGACGAGCGTGCCGTCGGGCTGGCGCACGTCGAGCCGGTCGGGTAAGCCGAGCATCGACCACAGCGAGGCGATCCAGGGACCGACGGCGACGACTACCTGCTCGACTGCGATCTCACCCGCGCTGGTCCTCACCTTCGTGACGGCACCGCTCGCGTCGAGCTCGAACCCGAGCACCTCGACGCCTGTGGCGATCTGCGCTCCCGCCCGTCGTGCCAGGCTCGCGAGCCCGAGCATCGACTCGCGATTGAAGCCGTAGCCGCCGGCGTGCTCGTGCAGGCAGACGCTGAGTCCCGGGGCGCGCCAGTCGTGATAGAGCGAGCGCATATGGCTGGCGACCTCGTCTGTCCCGACGTGCAGCTCCGACCGATAGCCGATGTGCTGCTGACGCTCGAACACGGCGATCAGGTCCTGCTCCTGCGCCTCCGGTCCGAGCGCGATGTAGCCGCTCGGGTGGTAGTGGAGCGTCTCGGCTTCGGACTCCCACACCTCCACGCAGGCTGCCATGAGCTCCTGCATCGCGGGCTGGAAGTAGTTGTTGCGCACGATCCCGCAGGCGATCCCGGAGGCCCCGGAGCCGACTTCTGACTTGTCGACCACGAGCACTGGGCGACCTGCTCGGGCGAGGTGCCAGGCGGTAGACAGACCGTGGACACCGGCGCCGATCACCAGGGTCTCGATCGAGGCGGGAACACGGGTGGGCATGAGCAGGCTCCTTCAGGCGTTGCGCTGTGCGCAATAGCGATGGGTGACGGGCAACAGGTTACAACCGCGGGTGACGACCGTCAAGCCGCCGGTTGCGGCAAGTGCGCGGTCTTGGTATAAAACTCGCCTGTACCAATTTGTTCACTGGCGTCGGGCCAAATAAGGAGCGGACATGGCTGTAGGCGAGAAGCCGATCTTTGAGGAGAGCGAGCGCGTGTCGCCTGCCACGCTGTTCGGTGGCACCGTCGACACCGTCCTCGCGAGTCCGCGGATCCAGCCCGCTCCGGCGACGCTCGAGGAGGCGCGCGAGGCTCCGGGACGGGCCGAGAAGATCGAGCAGCTGACCCGGCAGATCGAGGCCGACGGGATCAAGTACGTCTTCTTCCAGCAGGTATCGATCACCGGCAGGGTGATGGGCAAGGGCGTTGTCTCCTCGTTCTTCCCGCAGGTCGCGCAGAAGGGCTACCAGCTCGTCTACGGCGCGACAGCCAACCTGTTCACCGACCGCTACGGGAACTACATCGGCTTCGGACCCGAGGAGTCCGAGCTCGCGGCCGTCGCCGACCTCGACACGTTCGCGGTGCTGCCGTGGGACAACCGTGTCGCGCGCGTCTACTGCGACTGCTACGACACCGAGACCGGCAAGCTGCTCGACGCCGACCCGCGCCAGAACCTCAAGCAGGTCGCCCACGAGTTCGAGACCGAGCTCGGCTACCAGTTCCTGATCGGGATCGAGCCGGAGATGATGTGGCTGCGCCGGCCGCAGGACGGGGAGGAGCCGCAGGGTGTGACGAAGCCCTACTGCTACCACATCCACCAGTTCGAGGAGCTGCGGCCGGTACTGCTCGACGTGGTCGAATACGGCCAAGCGCTCGGGCTTGACATGAGCTACGGCGACCACGAGGACGCGCCCGGGCAGCTCGAGCTCAACTTCCGCTTCGACCGGCCGCTGCGTACGGCCGACAACATCACCACCTACCGGCAGGTGTGCGCGGCTGTCGGGCGCAAGCACGATCTGCTCGCGAGCTTCATGCCCAAGCCGTTCACCGGTGTCTCGGCGAACGGGCACCACCACCACTTCACGCTGGTCGACGACCAGGGGAACAACGTCTTCTACGACCCGGAAGGGCCGGCCAAGCTCTCTGAGCTCGCGCGCCACTTCCTCGGCGGGATGCTCGATCACTTCCCTGCACTGATGTGCGTGGGTAACCCGACCGTGAACTCGTACTGCCGGATGTGGGACACCGGCTTCTGGGCGCCGATCTACAAGAACTGGGGCTGGCAGAACCGCACCACGACCGTGCGCGTCGCCTCCGGCGGGCGCTTCGAGTACCGCGGCGTCGACTCCTCGTGCAACCCGTATCTGACGGTCGCGACGCTGCTGCGTGCCGGCTTGGACGGCGTCCGTCGCGAGCTCGACCCGGGTCCGCCGCAGCAGGGCAACACCTACGAGCTGCTCGAGCAGGGTGCGGAGATCGAGAAGGTGCCAGACAGCCTCGGCGCCGCGCTGGAGGCGCTGGCCAAGGACGAGGTCGTCAAGAGCGCGATGCCGGGGCGCCTGTACAAGGTCTTCAACCACTACAAGCGCGACGAATGGGAACGCTATCTGGCGGCGGTCACCGACTGGGAGCGCGACGAGTACCTGGAGGTTCTCCCCTAAATGTGCGGAATCGCAGGGGTCATCTACAGGAATCAGAACGGAGGGCAACGGATCGGTCGCGACATGACGAGCATGTTGCAGTCGATGAAGCACCGCGGCCCGGACTCCACGGGCTTCGCGCTCTACCGCGCGCCGACCGAGGAGCTGGTCGTCAGGATCAAGCTGGCGGACTCGACCGAGCCACGCGAGATCGAGTTCGAAGACGACGTGCGGCGGCGGCGGCGCGAGGCCGAGTCGCGCCTGCGGGCAGCCGGCGCCACGGTCCTCAGCACGGAATCGCTCAACGACTACACGTTCACGGCGACGCTCGAGTACGACGGTGACATCAAGCGGTTGGCCGACTACGTCGAGTCGGTACCCCACACTGAGGTGCTTTCACTCGGGCACTCGCTCGAGATCGTCAAGGACCTAGGCGACGCCAGGAGCGTGTCGTCGGCCTACGGGCTCGACGACTATTTCGGCTCGCACGGGATCGGGCACGTGCGAATGGCCACCGAGTCCGATGTCGACATCGCCAATGCCCACCCCTACTGGGCCTATCCGTTCTCCGACGTGGCCGTGGTGCACAACGGGCAGCTGACCAACTACCACCAGTGGCGACGTCGGCTCGAGGCCAACGGGCATCGGTTCGCGTCGATGTGCGACTCGGAGATCATCGCCGTCTACCTCGCGAACCGGATGGAGAATGGCGACTCGCTCGAGGACGCGATGCACCACTCGCTGGAAGAACTCGACGGCGTGTTCACCTATATGTGTGTATCCGAGGACGCGCTCGGCGTCGCCAAGGACGCCCTTGCGGCCAAGCCGCTCGTCCTCTACGAGGGCGATGACATGGTCGCGCTGGCCTCCGAGGAGATCGCGATTCGCGCGATCATCGACCGCGAGATCGAGACCTACGACCCCTATGAGAGCACGGTGATGGTATGGACACTGTGAAGCTCGACACCGAGCCGCTCGACGAGCCCATCTATGACGCGCGCGGGCTCGTGGAGCTCGACGCGCGCGTGCCGAAGGTTGCCGAGATCAACGGCGAGCGCGCGCAGTTCGACGCGCGCAACATGACCACTCGCCGGATCAACATGGAGCTGCGGTGGCTGCTCTACGAGCAGGGCGTGCGCGAGGTCACGGTCCTCAACCCGGGGGCGCGGCATTCGCTCGGTGCCGGGATCCTGACCCGCTGCAAGCTCAACTTCGAGGGCAGTCTCGGTTACTTCGCGCTCGGGATGATCGACGGGCCCGAGGTCCGCATCGCCGGACGCGTCGGCTGGTCGGCATGCGAGAACATGATGTCCGGGGTCGTCGTGATCGAGTCCAACGCCGGCTCGCTGACCGCGGCGGCGATCCGTGGTGGAGACGTTGTCGTGAAGGGGCAGGTCGGCGCGCGAACCGGGATCGACCAGAAGGGCGGCACCGTGATTGTGCTCGGCGATGCCGGCTCGATGACCGGCTTCATGATGCAGCGGGGCCGTCAGATCATCTGTGGTGATGTCGGCCCGGGGCTCGGCGACTCGATGTACGACGGCGAGATCTACGTCGCCGGCAGCGTGAAGTCGCTTGGCATCGACTGTGTCGAGGGAGAGTGGACCGCGGCGGACACTGAGCTGATCGAGCGCAAGTTCCGGATCTACGGGCTCGGTTCGCCGCCGAAGTTCCAGAAGTTCGTCTGTGGCAAGAAGCTTTACAACTACGACGCGCTCGAGCCCTCAGAGCGCAAGCTCGTTCTCTAGATGGAGGCGCGAAATGGCTGCTGACGAGAACGCACCCACAGCTCGCAACGTCCTCGGGCACTCGAGCATCTTCACGCAGGAGGTGATCGACGACATCCACATCAAGTCGGAGCTCGGTCGCTACCGGATGCGCGGCTTCTCGATGTTCAAGAAGATTCCGCACTGGGATGAGCTGATGTTCATGCCAGGCACGCTGACCCGCTTCGTGATCGAGGGCTACCGAGAGAAGTGCGACACCAAGACCGTGCTGGGCGCGCGCTTCGCCGCCAAGCCGATCGAGCTCGACATCCCCGTCTACATCACGGGGATGTCATTCGGCGCGTTGTCGCTGGAGGCGAAGATGGCACTCGCCAAGGGCGCCTCGATGGCAGGCACGGCGACCTGCTCGGGTGAGGGCGGCATGATCCCGCCCGAGCGCGACCTCTCTACGAAGTGGTACTACCAGGTGATCCAGAGCCGGTACGGCTTCAACCCGCACCACCTGATGCTCGCCGACGCCTGCGAGTTCTTCATCGGCCAGGGTTGCAAGGTCGGGCTCGGCGGTCACCTGATGGGACAGAAGGTGACCGAGCAGGTGGCGGAGATGCGCTCGCTGCCGGCCGGTATCGACCAGCGGTCGCCGGCGCGTCACCCCGATTGGCTCGGTCCTGACGACCTCAGCCTCAAGATCCAGGAGGTCCGTGAGGCGACCAACTACGAGATCCCGATCCAGTTGAAGCTGGGCGCCGCCCGCGTTTACGACGACGTTCGCATGGCCGCCAAGTGCGGACCCGACATCATCTACCTGGACGGCGCCGAGGGCGGCACCGGAGCGGGTCCGCACACCGCCGCCGAGGAGACCGGGATCCCACTGATGGCGGCGATCCCCGAGGCACGCCGCGCGCTCGAAGATGTCGGCCTCGTCGACGAGGTCGATCTGGTCGTCGCCGGCGGCATCCGCAACGGCGGGGACGTCGCCAAGTGCATCGCGCTCGGCGCCAAGGCCGTCGCGATCGGCCATTCGGCGCTGATGGCGTTGAACTGCAACAAGGAGATACCCGGCGTCACCGACTACGAGGGCACGGTGGGGGTCCCGGCCGGGCGCTGCTACCACTGCCACACGGGCCGTTGCCCGGTCGGCGTCGCCACGCAGGATCCCGAGCTGCGCAAGCGCTTGGTCGTCGACGAGGCCGCGGGCCGCGTCTACAACTTCCTGCACACGCTGACGCTGGAGTGCCAGATGCTGGCACGCGCCTGCGGCAAGACAGACGTGCATTCGCTGGAGCCAGAGGACCTGTGTGCACTCACCGTCGAGGCCTCAGCGATGGCCAAGGTGCCGCTGGCCGGTACCGACTACATCCCGGGTGTCTCCGAGGAGCGAACGCTGGCGCGGATCGAGCGCCTGCTGGAGCGCCACATCGAGAACCCGATCGACTACCTCGAGCAACCGGAGGAGGCTGGTCGCGCATGAGTGAGGCGGCGGAGACGCGCAAGCTCCCGGACGAGCCGGACAAGGTCGTCGCGATCGATGCTGAGTACCTCTCGGGGCGACGGTTCCCCTACCAGGAGGACATCTCGTTGGTCGAGGACGTCGATCTGGTGGCGGCGACCCCCGGCGAGGACATCAACTGGCTCGAGGATGTGACGCTGCTCGAGGAGGAAGGTGTTCCGTCGGTGTTCGATCGGTACTCGAACTCGTTCATCAAGATCTACTTCCCGATCCCGGACGAGCGGCGCGACGAGATCGCGCGCAAGGTCCTGATCAAGCACCTTCAGAGCGGCAACTCGTACGGGATCGCGCTCAAGGAGCGTCACGCCAAGTTCCCGCAGCCGGAGCTCGGTCCGTGGGTCGAGGACTCGCGGACGGTCGGGGTCGATTATCACCCCTCGCAGCTCGAAGGCTGGGAAGCGCCTGTGCACTGATGGACGCCGCCGGCGCCGATCGGCTGCCGCGATCGATTCGCCACGGCCCGCGCATCACGCTCGATTGTGACTGCGGCGAGCGCCGATACCTGCGCTACGGCGAGCGCTGGACCTGCGAGACGTGCGGCAAGACCTGGGACACGTCCAGGATCCCGCTCGACCAGTACGCCGCGATCCGCGCCACGCAGCTGCGCTACCGGCGCGTGCCAATCGCGATCTGCGCCGCCGCGCTCGTCTGCGTGGCCGCCTTCATCATCGTCGGCAAGGCGCTCGGCGGGTTGCTCCTGATCGCGGTGGCTGCAACCACTTGGAACATCTTCTTCCGCCCGATCTACAAGCGCCGCTACCACGCGGCGCTCGAGAAGCTCCCGACCTGGAAGATCAAGCCCGAGTAGCGCCCGATCCGGGGCGGAGCCGCGCGAGGAACCGTGGGGCCAAACGGTCGCTCGGCTTCAATCGCCGGAGGGCTCGGTCATCGGGATCTCGTTCACGCCGTTGTTCCACGACTGAAAGCTGAGACCCTGAGGCTAGAACTCGGGCACGGGGTGATGAAACTGTCGGTGGCGAATCCTGGGTTGAGAGTGGTAAACGAGCGCGACTCCGACTAGCTTGGTCTTAGCACGGAGGCCACCCGGGCGTCCGGTCAAAACAAAGGGCACCTCATGAGCAAGATGTTCAGGCGCACGCCGTCGGCGCCACTGGTGATCTCGATCATCGCGCTTGTCCTGGCAGCATCGGGGTCGGCGATGGCCGCGAGCAAGCTCGTCAGCGGTAACAGTCTGATCAAGAAGGGTTCGCTGTCGGGAAACCGTCTCCAGAGCCACTCGCTCACCGGCACGCAGATCAACCTTGGCAAGCTGGGCACGGTGCCCAAGGCTGGCTCGGCATCGATTTCGAAGCTCACATACGTCACCGTCAACAGCAACGCTCCCTCTGGTGTAGTTGGTCCGTCGACGGCCACCTGCCCGGCGGGGACATTCGTGATCGGTGGAGGTGGGCAGGTCTCTAACTTCGAGGAGGGGCAAACCATCGTGGGCGACTCGTACCCCAACGGCACAGCTGGCTGGACGGTGGACTTCCTCAACGCTTCCAGCTCAGTTGTTCCTGTCACCACCACAGCGATCTGCGCGCCGGCTGCCGCCACTATGGGCTGAACGAGGACGGACCGGATCGTCGTTGATCCGGCCGGCAACGCGAGCATCGGTGTCCCGAGACGCTACCGGGGCCGCCGTCATCAGACGAGTTCTGCTCGCAGGATGTCGGCGACAGGTCGCCGTGCCTCGATACGAGCGGGAATCGCCGTGAGCAGCGGGGTCTGGTCGGAGGTCCGGTAGCAGAATGATCCGCGCGGGAGGTTGGCGCGTACTAGGTCCAGCTGTCCCCGATAACTCGGGGCAGCGGAGCTGCCAACCACCCCGAGGAGCAACACATGACTGATGTGCAAACAGAGGTGACCGAGGCGCAAGCAGGCTTGAGCCGTGGTCAGTTCATCCGCAACGCCGCGAAGGGGAGCCTCGTCCTAGTCGGCGGCGGCGGTGTCCTCGCGTCCATGGACGGGATCGCGTTCGCCAAGGGCTCGAGCTTGTCAAAGAGCGACATCACCGTGCTGCAGACCGGGTACATCGCCGAGACGCTCGCTGTGACGATCTATGGAGCGATCCTCAAGACCTACTACGCGAAACTGAAGCTCGACCCCGGCAACCGCAGCTACTTCGTTGCCGCCTACAACGACGAGAAGGCCCACCTCGCGGCATGGAAGGCAGCCCTCGGTCCCAAGAACATTCCGACGGGCTTCAAGCTCACCGTGCCGGGCAAGTACGTCGCGAGCAAGAACGCGCTGGCGAGGACCGGCGTGACTCTGGAGTCGGCGTTCGTCTCGACCTACCTCGGCGCGATCGACGAGTTCAACTCGAGCGAGCTCAAGACCACCGCGGGAGCCGTTGCCGCCAACGAGGCAACGCACTACTCGTTCTTCGATGCGATCCTGCCCGGAGCCAACGCAGTCCTGCCGGCGTTTGGCCCCAAGCCGCTCACCGCCGCCGGGGCAGCCGGAGCGCTGAAGAGCCTCGGCTTCCTGTCGTAGCCACCCTGTTTGGGTGGAGCCGGCGAGTGCGCAGCCGCTGCCCTTTCGCCCCGCTGAGCCCCCAAACCTTCGCGGAAATGGGCCCATTGGGGAATTCACGGGCCTCCACAACGCCTTTCTCCCAACGCTCCGGTTCAGCGGGAGCGTTGGGGGTTCGGCGGGAGCGGTGTGGGTTCGGCGGGAGCGGTGTGGGTTCGGCGGGAGCGGTGTGGGTTCGGCGGGAGCGGTGTGGGTTCAGCGGGAGCGTTGGGGGTTCGGCGTGGTCGCGAAGCACTCACACCCGGCTATCCACCATCAAAGCCGCCATTCCGAGCCCTGTGTTGCGCTTGACACGGACTCGTTACACATCCGGAGGGTCACGCCACCGCCGGTTCGAGCACCCAGCGTGCGAAGTCGGCTGGGCTGACGTTGCTTCCGCAAAGGATCGTGGTGACGCGCCGCCCGGCGAACCGCTCAGGCTGCTCGAGCATGGCGGCAATCCCGAGCGCGGCGGATGGCTCGACGATCAGCCCCGCGTGCTCGTAGAGGGCGCGCATTCCCGCCTTGATCGAGTCCTCGCGCACGAGCACAACGTCGTCGAGCAGGACAAGCAGGTCGTCCAGTACCTCGGAGATCGGGCAGCGCCCCGCGACGCCGTCGGCGATCGTCTCCATCTGCTCGGTCTCGACCACCGTTCCCTGGCGCCAGGACAGCGCCATCGCGGGGGCGCCAACCGGTTGGATTCCGATCACCTCCGCTTCGTCGGTGAGCGACCGCACCGCGTAGCCCACGCCGCTTGCCATCGCACCACCGCCGAGGGCCATGAGCACGACATCGAGGCCCGGGTCGTCTCGGGCGAGTTCGAGCCCGATCGTCGCGGCACCCTCGCAGGTCGCGAGGTCGAGGCTGTCCTGGACCAGGTAGGCGTCGTTCGACTCCGCGAGTTCCCGCGCCAGCAGCCGCGCGTCTTCAATGTCCTCTCCATCGATCAGAACGTCTGCGCCGAGCGCTGCGATCTGGCTGAGCTTGAGCGGATTGGCGCTTCTCGCTGCCACGACCGTGACCTCCAGGCCTCGACGCAAGCCGCTGTAAGCCAGCGCCTGCCCGAGGTTGCCGGCGCTCGCGCACATCAGGCGCAGCGCACCTCTGTCGCGCGCCACGGCTGCCACCGTCTCGGTGCCGCGTCCCTTGAAACTCCGGACCGGGTTGAGCGTCTCGACCTTCAGCGTCACCGAGCACCCGAGCGCCCGGCCGAGCGGCGCGCACGGCAGCGCCGGTGTGTCGAGGAACAGCGGATCGATCTCGCTGACCGCCGCGCGGATCCGATCGAGCTGGAGCCGAACGCCGTCCAAGCCGCTCACGGGAACCTACGATTCAGCGCTTGTCCCGGGCTCACCAGTCGTGCACCGTGCCGTCATGCAACTGGCTCACAGGTAGGTAGGCCGGTTCATACGGGAAGCTCGCTGCGGCCTGCTCGTCGAGTTGCACGCCGAGCCCGGGCGCGTCGCCGGGGTGGAGATAGCCGTCACGGAAGCTCATCGTCGGCTGGAAGACCGAGTTCGTCGCCTCGGTGTGCGGCATGTACTCCTGGATGCCGAAATTGTGTATCGCGAGCCCAACATGTAGCTGCGCGGCGAAGCCGACCGGGGAGACGTCTGTCGGCCCATGGAAGCCGGAGCGGATCTGGTACAGCGCGGCGAAGTCCATGACCTTGCGCAGCGGCGTGACGCCGCCGAAGTGCGTCGCAGACGCTCGCACATAGTCGATCAGCTGTTCGGAGATCAGCTGCTGGAAATCCCAGACCGTGTTGAAGACCTCGCCGATCGCGAGCGGCGTGGTCGTGTGCTGGCGGACAATGCGCAGACCCTGCTGGTTCTCGGCGGGAGTGCAGTCCTCGAGCCAGAACAGGTCGTAGGGCTCAAGCCGGTGTGCGAGCTTGGCGGCCTCGATTGGCCTCAGACGGTGGTGGACGTCGTGCAGCAGTGGCAGTTCCGGCCCGAACTCCTGGCGCACGTGCTCGAACACGCTCGGGACGTGGCGCACATACGCGGCCGAATCCCAGTCCTCCTCCGCTGGGCGCGCCCCGCGTCCGGCGGGCTCGTAGTCGTAACGCTCGCCCGAGGCCTGCGGCTGCTCGGCGACCCCGTAGAGCGCGCGGATGCCCGGAACCGCGGTCTGCACGCGGATCGCCCGGTAGCCGCGCTCGAGGTGGGCATGAATCGATTCAGACAAGGACGCCAGCGAAGCTCCCGACGCGTGACCGTAGGCCAGTAGACCGTCACGGCTCGCCCCCCCGAGCAATTGGTAGAGCGGTAGGCCGGCGACCTTGGCCTTGATGTCCCAGAGGGCCGTGTCGACCGCTCCGATGGCGGCCATCGTGACAGGGCCGCGTCGCCAGTAGGCGCCGCGGTAGAGGTACTGCCAAGTGTCCTCGATGCGCTGTGCATCGCGACCCAGAAGCAGGGGCGCAACATGCTCCTGGAGGTACGCGGCGACGGCCAGCTCACGCCCGTTGAGGGTCGCATCGCCGAGTCCGATCACGCCGTCCTCCGTGGTCAGCTTGAGGGTGACGAAATTGCGCGTCGGGCTCGTGACCACGACTTCAGCTGACCTGATGTTCACTGGTGCTCCTCATTGATCGTGGAGTGCATTGGCGTTGGGGCGATGCGGCCGCCGGGAGCCAGCAGATCGGACAGCGCCGCAGCCTGCTCTTGGGGGCCGGAGTGACTCAGCGCGCCGCGTATCAGCTCCATATTCTGGTCGGTGGCCGCCCGTCCCGGGTCATCGACCAGCCACCGGATCCATGCGGCCACCACCAGTAGCGCCGGCTCTGCCGACTCGCCGGCGTCCAGCGCAGCATCGATCACCGGAACGACGCGATTGCGGAGCTTGCCGAGCCCGTCACCGGCGATCTGGGTGAGCGGGTAGGAGATCCTGGCGTTGGCGAAGCGCTCGAGCAGCTGCCGGCGGTACGCCGGCAGGTCGAGCTCGCCCGCTGGCAGATGGCGCTGGGCGAGATCCCAGAAGCGCTCGAGCGCGTCCGCCACCTCGACGTCCACGATCGCGTCGGCGACGGTCTGATGCCCGCGCGGCAGCCCGAGGTAGGCGAGCAGCGAGTGCCCGCCGTTGAGCAGCCACAGCTTGCGCAGCTCCCAGGGCTCGATTGCCGCGACGAAGCGGGCGCCGGCAACCTCCCAGTCGGGCCGGCCACACGGAAACTCGCCGCACAGCACCCAATCGGAGAATGGTTCGGTGACGACAGGGGCAGCGTCGATCAGTCCGATCTCGGCCTCCGCCAGGCGGCGGTCGTCATCGGTGGTCCCCGGCGTGATCCGGTCGACCGACGTGCTGACGAACGAAACCTCGCGCTCGACCCACGCTCCCAGGCCGGGGTCGAGCTGCTCGGCCAGCGCCAGGGTGCCCTCCCGCAGCACGCTGCCGTTGGCGTGAAGGTTGTCGCAGCTGACGACCGCCAGCGGCCCGCCACCGCGCCGGCGACGCTGCGCGAGCCCTAGCGCGAGCCGGCCCGGCGCCGAAGGGAGCCCTGATCCCGGTGCCGGTGAGCGGTCGTACCCGGCCTCGGTCACCGTGAGAGTCACGATCGAGGTCTGCGGCGACGCGAGCGCCTCGACGAGGCCGTCGAGATCAGTGCCGGGACGCACCTCGCAGACAGCGTCTATGACGCTCACTCGATCGGTGAGCGGACCGCGTTCGATCAATGTGTAGAGCCCCTGCTGCGGCGCCAGAGCGTCGGCAAGGTCCGGGCGACGCCCGGTGAAGCCAAGAATGCCCCAGGTACGCGTCGGGTCGGCTGCCGTGTACCAGGCCTGGTGGGCGCGGCTGAAGTTGCCGACACCGATGTGGACGATTCGGGCGGGTCGTAGAGGTGCCGGCCAGCTGGAGCGGTCAAGGCGAGTGGCTGTCATCGAATCGTCTCGGTCACACGGGTCCACGTGCACCTTAGGGCTTGTGCAACAGTGACCGACCATGCGGAGGCTGAACCAGCGTGAGCGCGATGACGCCGCGGCGGCCCCGGTCCTGGTCGCGCCAGACTCGTTCAAGGGGACGTTCACGGCCTCGGAAGTGGCCGCCGCCATCGCGCGCGGCCTACGCGCCGCCGGTCTGCCGGTCGACCTCTGTCCAGTCGCGGACGGTGGCGAGGGAACACTCGCTGTGCTCGCGAGCGCAGCCGGTGCCGTCCTTGAGACGGTCGCGGCGAGCGACCCGCTGGGACGCCCGGTCACCGCGTCGTTCGCGCTTGCTGGTGACGTCGCAATCATCGAGACGGCCGCCGCGAGTGGCCTTGGCCTGGTGGATCCCCGAGAGCGCGACGCAGTTGCAGCGAGCACGGCGGGCACCGGCGAGCTCGTCCTCGCGGCGCTCGACGCCGGCGCGCGCACGATCGAGCTCGGCGTCGGCGGCAGCGCCACGACCGACGGCGGTGCCGGCGCGGTGGAGGTGATCGAGCGTGCCGGCGGACTCCGCGGCGCGCGCCTGATCGTCCTGTGCGACGTGCGCACACCGTTCGAGCAGGCCGCGGAGGTCTTCGGCGCGCAGAAGGGCGCGAGCGCCGGCGAAATCGCGATGCTCACGCAGAGGCTGAACACGGCGGCGAGCGCGATGCCGCGGGATCCACGAGGGCTTCCGATGACCGGCGCGGCCGGCGGTCTGTCAGGCGGTCTCTGGGCGGCGTTCGGCGCTGAGCTCGTTGCCGGTGCGAGCTTCGTGCTTGACGCGGTCGGCTTCGATGCGCGCGCGGCCGCGGCGCGCGCAGTGGTCACGGGTGAGGGCAGGCTCGACCGTCAGAGCCTTGCGGGCAAGCTCATATCCGAGGTGGCCGCGCGGGCGCGTCGTGCCGGCACCCGGTGCCACGCCGTCGTCGGCACGCTCGCCCTCGACCGGGCCGATGCCCTGGAGCTCGGCCTAGGAGAGGTCGTCGAGGCCTCGACGCTCGAGGCGCTCGAGCAAGCCGGGCGCCAGTTCCTTGAGATCATCTGAGCTGATGCTCACCGGAGTCCGAGAGCTCGACGCTGAGCCGGCCGTGGCGGTGGCGGGGGCCGCGCTCTCCTACGGGGAACTGCGCGAGTCGGCTGCCGCTGTCGCGGGCAGGCTCGACGGGGCGCGGCGCGTCGCCGTCTGGGCCGAACCCTCGCTCGAGTTCTGCGTGGGCGCAGTGGCCGTGGTCAGCGCAGGCGCGACGCTGGTCCCGATCAACCCCAAGCTGGGTCGCGCGGAGCTGCTGCACGTCTTCACCGACAGCGAGCCCGACGTCCTGCTTGGCGCTCCGGATCAGGCCGTGCCGACGTTGCCGCACCCGCCCCGCCGTCTCGCGGTCGACGTCGATGCGCGTGGCGGCGAACTGCCGGATACCGCGGCGGCCGACGAGGACCCGGCGCTGATCGTGTACACGTCGGGGACCACGGGCCGCCCCAAGGGCGCGATCCTGCCGCGCCGCGCGCTCGCCTCCAACCTTGACGCGCTCGCCGACGCCTGGGACTGGACCGACGCGGACGTCCTCGTCCACGCCCTGCCGCTCTTCCACGTCCACGGGCTCGTGGTCGGGCTGTTCGGCACTCTGCGCCGAGGTGGCGCGCTTCGCCACCTCGGCGGCTTCGACCCCGTAACAGCGGCCGCGGCCCTAGGCGACGGCGCCACGATGATGTTCGGTGTCCCGACCATGTATCACCGTCTCGGCCAGCAGGCCGAGACGGACCCCGGCGTAGCGGACGGCCTGCGCTGCGCGCGCGTACTGGTCTCGGGTTCGGCCGCGCTTGCCGCTCCTGATTTCGAGCGCATCAGACGCCTGACAGGGCAAGAGATCGTCGAGCGCTACGGCATGACCGAGACGCTCATGAATCTTGCGGTGAGGGTCGACGGCGTCCGCGGCCCAGGCCGCGTCGGCGTGCCGCTGCCGGGAGTCGAGGTACGGCTGATCGATGACGATGGGCAGGTGCTCGGCGCCTCGGACGGCGAGACCATGGGCGAGGTCGTCGTCCGTGGCCCGAACCTGTTCACCGGCTACCTCAACCGACCGGAGGCGACCGCCGAGGCGCTGCGCGGAGGCTGGTTCCACACAGGGGACCTCGCCACGCGCGACCCCGACGGGTACTGGCGGATCGTCGGACGGCGGGCGACCGACCTGATCAAGACCGGTGGGTACAAGGTCGGCGCAGGTGAGGTTGAGGTGGCGCTGATGACTCATCCAGACGTGCTCGAGGTAGCCGTCACGGGCGAGCCGGACGCTGACCTCGGCGAGCGTATCGTTGCATGGGTCGTGCCCGCCGGCAGCGCCGCGCTCGAGCGTGACCTGATCGCGCATGTGGCCACCGAGCTCGCGCCGCACAAGCGCCCGCGTGAGGTCCGCTTCCTCGAAGCGCTGCCGCGCAATGCGATGGGCAAGGTCGTCAAGCAGCAACTCGTACGCTGAGTCGACTATCCCCGCCCGCCCGCGCGCGCCGGCGGCGCTGGACGTACCATCGTCGTGTGGGCTCCATCGAGGCGGGATCAACGAGGATCGGCTGGGTTGGCACCGGCGTGATGGGCGGCTCGATGTGCGGTCACCTGATCGCGGCCGGGTATGCCGCGACCGTCAACTCGCGTACGCGCGAGCGGGCCGAGCCGCTGCTCGACCAGGGCGCGGCCTGGGCGCAGACGCCGGCGGAGGCGGCCGCCGATGCCGATGTCACGTTCACGATGGTCGGTTACCCGGCCGACGTGCGTGAGGTGATCCTCTCCGAGCGGGGGGTGCTCGCCACCGCCAAGCCCGGTTCGGTGATCATCGACATGAGCACGAGCGAACCGTCACTCGCCAAGGAGATCTTTGAGACGGCACGCGAGCGCGGCATCGCGAGTGTCGACGCGCCCGTGTCCGGCGGCGATATCGGCGCGCGCAACGCGACGCTCTCGATCATGGTCGGCGGCGAGCCCGAGACGGTCGCGGCGGTACGCCCGCTGCTTGAGATCCTCGGTCAGACGATCGTCCACCAGGGGCCGGCCGGCGCTGGGCAGCATACGAAGGTGGTCAACCAGACATTGATCGCGACCGGGATGATCGGTGTGTGCGAGGCGCTTCTCTACGCCTACCGCGCGGGGCTCGACCTCGAGGCGGTGCTCGAGTCGGTGAGCGGAGGTGCGGCCGGCTCGTGGTCACTCAGCAACTACGCTCCGCGGATCCTGAGGGGGGACTTCGCTCCCGGCTTCATGGTCGAGCACTTCATCAAGGACATGGAGATCGCGCTGTCAGAGGCCCGGCGTATGAACCTCGCGCTGCCCGGACTGGCGCTCGCCCACGAGCTCTACGTCGCCTTGCGGGCGCAGGGCGGCGGGCGCGACGGCACGCAGGGCCTGATTCGCGCGCTCGCGCGGATCAGCGCGGTCGACTGGAATCCCTGATCGAGGCAGGCGCGCCGCTGGGCGCCGTGGTCGCCGCCGTCGGCAGCTCGTAGTAGTCCTCGGTCGTCACCTGCTCGAATCCGATGGACGTGTACAGCCCAAGCGCGCGATCGTTGGCCACCTCGACCTCGAGCTCGACCTTGTCCATACCGGCGTCCAACAGTTCCCGGCATGCACGCTGGAGCGCGTCGCGACCGACCCCGCGTCCGCGCCACTCAGACGCGACCACAAAGCCGTACACGCGGCCGCAAGTGCCGTCGCGCGTGACCGCCAGCGTGCCGATCGTGTCGTCGCCACGATCGATCATCAGCGTGCGTGTCCGGCGGTCCATGAGCGGCCTGTTGCCGCCCGCATGCGCTTCCCCGAAGCCGTCGAGGAGCAAGCGCGAAAGCGTGGGGACGTCAGCGGTGGTCGCCTGGCGCAGGTGCAGCGCCTGATCGTCGGCGGCGTCGGCGGGGCGCTTTGTCAGCGTCAGCGCGTGCTCGGAATGGTCGTGGGTGGCGCCGAAGCTGGCCGCCAGCTCGCGCCCGGGGAGCGACACGCGCGGAACGACCAGCAGCAACCGCTCACAGCCGCGGGCCCGGCAGAGCGGTAGCGCGGTCTCCAGCAGTGACCGGCCGACGCCGCGCCTGCGCTGCTGCGGATCGACCATTCCGGTCAGCTCGAGCGTGGGCCAGCCAAAGCCGTAGATGCCGAGGAAGCCGAGCAGCCTGTCGTGTTCGGACCAGAGCAGCGCTCGCACGTCGTCTGTCGGAGGGGTCCGCAACGTGGCCCACTCCAGCTTCAGGCGTCCGCCGTCACTTGCAAGGACGCGGCGCTCGAGGTCTTCTATCGCCTCGAGCGCCGCATCGTTCAGACCGTGTGCCTGTTCAAGCATCACGGCGACCGTACACATGGCGATGCAGGTGGCGGGTCCGCGTCGCGTCGACGCGGTCCTGAACCTGCAGCGAGCGACTCCGCGCGACGGTCAGGCGCCGTGTCAGCAGCCGCCATCCGGGCGGCACCAATCGTGACCTACGCCTGCCTGCCGGGTGGGTGCTCGTCACCAGTGAGCGAGTCAACATTGTTATTCCTCTCTGTGGTCATTACTCGTAAAACGGCAGCAGTCACCGATCCGCGTTCGGGAGTGTCAAATTGCACGCGAGCGCGACAGTTACTGCACCTGCATAGGAACGACGATCGAGCGTCGCTGTTCAAGACACCCGTCAGCGACTGCGCCGCGGGTGTCGGTGGTCAGCGGTTGGCGCCGCTGAGCCGCTGCCTGGCCATGTTCATGTCGGTTCTCCTGTCGCTAGTGGTGCCCGTTTGGGCATGAAAAAAGGGCGGCCCCGATGGGGTCCGCCCTCGCTGAATCGGCTATGCACGCTGGGTTTCAGCGCACGCACCTCACAGCGAGGGATCGGTCGTCGACACCGGCAGACGCGGTGACCGGGGAATCGGCAGCACCACGCGCGCCGCGCGCGATTGCGGCGGTCACGGTCTCGGTCTTGGTGTGAAGGGTGCGGTTCATGAGTGAAACCTCTGGCGGTTTGCCTAACTGCCCTCACCGTAACGGACGCGTCCGGGCATTGCAAGGGGTAATGGTGAATTTCCTGTGACGCTGTGCACGGGATCCTCCGCGCCGACTAACCCGCGAGTCGGCCACGCGCCAGCTGGGTGGCGGACTTTCCCGTATCGTCGGCGCGAATGCGGGTTCTGACGATCATCCACGAAGCGGACGCGGGCCCCGGCGTCTTCCTCGACGCATTCTCGGACAGCGGTGCGACCGTCGACACATGGGTCCCGCCCGAGCAGGCGGACGCTCCAGCGCCCACCGCCGCCTACGACGCGATCTTCACCTTCGGCGGCTCCGCTCACCCCGACCAGGACCACGAGCATCCGTGGCTGACGACTGAGAAGCGCTTCCTCGCCGACGTGCTGCGCGAGCGCGTGCCGATGCTGGGGGTGTGCCTCGGCGCCGAGTTGGTCGCCGTGGCAGAGGGGGGGACCGTCCGCCGGATCGCGAGGCCCGAGATCGGGTGGTACGACGTGACGCTTACCTCCGCCGGCCTCTCGGACCCCGTGCTCGGGCCCCTCGGCGGGAGCTTCTCGGCGCTCGAGTGGCACAGCTATGAGGCCGCGCTGCCCGCGCGCGCGACAGCGCTGGCCAGCAGCGATTCGTCGCTGCAGGCGTACCGGATCGGTGACCACGCCTGGGGCATCCAGTTCCACGCGGAGGTCACCTCCGCCGATTTCCACCACTGGCTCGACACCTACACCAGCTTTGACGACGATGCGGTCGAGAGCCGGATCGACGCGGATGCGATCGCGGCCGCCACCGACGAACGCATCGACGCCTGGAATGACGTGGGGCGCGGGATCTGCCAGCGTTTCCTGCAACAGGTGGCCTCGCGCTCGTGACGTCCGTGTACGAGAGGCTGTTCGAGACGGTGCTGCGCCGGCTGCCACCGGAACGCGCGCACGCACTCGCGTTTATGGCACTCGATGCTCTGACCGCCCGCCCGCGCCCGCGGGCATGGTTGCGGGCGCGCACGCACCTTGACGATGAGCTGCTGCGCGTGCACGCGCTCGGCCTCACGTTCCCTTCACCGCTTGGTGTGGCAGGCGGCCTCGACAAGGACGCCGAGCACGTAGAGGGGCTAGGCGCGCTCGGTTTCGGATTCGTGGAGGTCGGGACGGTCACGCCTCGCCCGCAGGCACCGAACCCGGGGCCGATCCTCGCGCGGGTCGCCGCTGACCGCGCGCTGCTCAACCGGATGGGCTTCCCGAATAAGGGCGCCGAAGCTACGGCGAGGCGCCTCGCTCGTCGGAGCGGCACGACGATCGTGGGCGTCAACGTCGGCAAGAACCGCGAGACGGCGCCTGACGCGGTCGAGGACGACTATCGGAATGCCGCGAGTGTCGCCGCTCGGTATGCGGATTACGTGGTGCTGAACGTCAGCTCGCCGAATACGCCGGGGCTTCGCGACCTTGAATCCGTCGCACGGCTGCGGCCGCTGATCGAGGCGGTCCGGCAACAGCTGGGCGAGAAGCCGCTGCTCGTCAAGATCAGCCCGGACCTGAGTGACGAGGACGTCGACGCGGTCGCGGACCTGGCACTCGAGCTCGGGCTCGCCGGAATCATCGCGACCAACACCACGCTCCGCCGCGACGGTCTGCGGACCCCGGCGGCGGAGATCGCATCGGCGGCGTGGGCAGAGGGCGGTGGGGTGTCGGGTGCGCCGCTGAAGGCACGGTCGCTCGAGGTGTTGCGGCGGTTGCGCGCGCGCGTCGGTGACCGCGTCGTGCTGGTCTCGGTCGGCGGGGTGGAATCGGCGGACGACGTCTGGGAGCGGGTGCTGGCCGGGGCGACGCTCGTGCAGACCTACACCGGTTTCATCTACGGCGGCCCGGGCTGGCCGCGCGCCGTGAACCTCGAGCTGGCGCGCCGGGTTTGGGACTCGGGCAAGGCCTCGATCCAGGAGCTGGTGGGCAGCGCCGCCGCGCCTGCCGGCGATCAATAAGGTTGCTGGCAACGATTCCAACTGACGAGCAGGAGGCCAAAGTCATGCAACTCGGAATGGTCGGACTCGGCCGGATGGGCGCGAACATGGTGCGCCGGCTGATCCGCGATGGCCACGAGCTGGTCGTCTACGACGTGTCGGCCGACGCCGTGAGCGCGCTGGCGAACGAGACCGGCGCCACCGGAGCCACGTCACTCGAGGACATGGTCTCCAAGCTCCAGCCGCCGCGGGCAATCTGGACGATGGTGCCCGCCGCCTTCACCGACGACACGATCGAGAAGCTTGCCGATCTGGTCTCGAAGGGCGACGTGCTCATCGACGGCGGCAACAGTTACTACCGCGACGACATCTCTCGTGCCGAGAAGCTCGAGCCGCACGGTATCCACTACGTCGACGTCGGCACCAGTGGCGGCGTGTTCGGACTCGAGCGCGGTTATTGCATGATGATCGGCGGCACCGATCAGGCTGTCAGCCTGCTCGACCCGATCTTCAAGTCGCTCGCGCCTGGCATCGGCGACATCGAGCGCACACCGGGCCGCACCGGCGACCCGAGTACCGCTGAGCTGGGTTACCTCCACACCGGCACCGCCGGCGCCGGCCACTTCGTCAAGATGGTCCACAACGGCATCGAGTACGGCTTGATGGCCGCCTACGCCGAGGGCCTGAACGTCCTACACAACGCCGACTTCGGCAGCCATATGCAGGAGCAGGACGCCGAGACCGCGCCGGTGCCGGACGCCGAGCGCAATTACGCCTATGACCTGGACCTCCCGGCGATCACCGAGCTCTGGCGCCGCGGCAGCGTGGTCGCGTCGTGGTTGCTGGACCTGACCGCGGCGGCGCTGGTCGAGTCCCCCGAGCTGGCCGAGTTCGCCGGGCGTGTATCTGACTCCGGCGAGGGCCGCTGGACGCTCGACGCGGCGATCGACGAGGCGGTCCCGGCCTATACGCTCAGCGCAGCCCTCTTCAGCCGCTTCAGTTCACGCGATCAGGCCGACTATGCCGACAAGCTGCTGTCGGCGATGCGTAAGCAGTTTGGCGGCCATGACGAAAAGCCTACGGCGTAGACGGCTCAGCCTCGGGATCGCGAAGAGCCCAGGCTCAAACCTCCATCTCGTTACCGTCGCCGCTCCAGGAGATGTGGAACGCGCCCTCGCGATCGATCCGCCGATAGGTGTGCGCGCCGAACAGGTCGCGCAATCCCTGGATCAGACTCGCCGGTCCGCGAGCTCGCCGGTAGCCGTCGTAATAGGCGAGTGAGGATGAGAAGGCCGGTGTCGGTATCCCCATCTCCGCTGCACGAGCGACGACCCGCCGCCACGGATCCTGCGCGCGCTCCAGCGCCTGTGCGAAGAACTCGGCGAGCATCAGGTTTGCGAGCTCGGGCTCGGCATCATATGCCTCGCGGATGCGATCCAGGAAGCGGGCTCGGATGATGCAACCGCCCCTCCAGATGGTGGCCATCGCGCCCAGGTCGAGATCCCACCCTTCGGTCTGGGAGGCGGCCGCCATCTGGGCGAAGCCCTGGGCGTAGGACACGATCTTCGAGGCATAGAGCGCATGGCCCAGGTCCTCGGCAAGCGTCTCATCTCGACCATTGCTCCCGGGGGACGGACCGGCAAGACGATCGGCGGCGGCCACGCGCTCGGACTTCAGCGCGCTCAGCGTCCGCGCGAACACGGCCTCGGTGATCCCCGTAAGTGGGACGCCGAGCTCGAGAGCGTTTTGGGCGGTCCAGCGGCCGGTGCCCTTCTGCTCGGCGGCGTCGAGGATCACGTCGATCAGAGGCTGACCTGACGCCTCGTCTGTCTTGGCCAGCACCCGGGCCGAGATCTCGATCAGGAACGATTCGAGCTCCGATTCGTTCCACTGCTGAAAGCGTTCCGCTATCTCCGGCACCTCGAGTCCCGCGCCGTAGCGAAGCAGGTCGTAGCTTTCGGCGATGAGCTGCATGTCGGCGTACTCGATCCCGTTGTGAACCATCTTCACGTAGTGGCCGGCGCCGTCCGGTCCCACATAGGTGCAGCAAGGTGTGCCGTCGACCTGCGCGGCGATCGTCTCGAAGATCGGCCGCACCGACTCCTCGTATATGGCGCGGTCGCCGCCTGGCATGATGCTCGGCCCGTTGAGCGCACCCTCCTCGCCCCCGGACACCCCGGCACCCAGGAAATGAATCCCACGGGAGCCGACGGACTGGTAGCGCCGCTGCGTGTCGCGATAGTTCGCGTTGCCTCCGTCGATCAATATGTCGCCGTGGTCGAGGTGCGGGACGATCTCCTCGATCACGGCATCGGTCGGGGCCCCAGCCTGCACCATGCTGAGTAGCACCCGTGGGCGCGAGAGCGCGTTGACCCAGTCGGCTACTGACTCGTGGGCAGTCAACGGGCCCTCATTGCCGTACTCGGCAATGAACTTCTCGGTGCGGCTGAATGTGCGATTGTGGACCGCGACGGGAATATCGTGGCGGGCGACATTGCGGGCCAGGTTCGCGCCCATCGTCGCAAGGCCGGTGAGGCCGAAGTGGCGTTCTGAGGTCATCCCGGCAGCCTAACCGAAGGGTCCGTAGGGGTCCGAGTCAGACGTCAGTCCCGCGAGGCCGCGCTGTGGATCGACTCGGCGAACAGCTTGTTGTAGGCCGACTTGGTCGTCGCCGTGCCCTCGCCGTGGATCTCGACGTACTCGTCATCGGGTATCGCCGCCTCGTGCGCGGTCAGGCTGACGAACTTGCTGGCCGGCTCGGAACCGCCGCCCTGCTTGGGCATCCGCTGTTTCCGCGGGAACTTGCCAACGGCGGCGCCGCTGGTGGCATCGCTGATCTGGTTGCCGGCCGCGCAGTAACCGCCCTGGGGCATCAAAACGGCCGTCTTAGGCAGTGACGGCAGGTTCGTGTCCGGCGTCTTGCGCATCAGTGTCTGGCTGAGGTCGCCGACGGTCTTGCGCCGCCACTTGGAGACGTTCGGCACCGGCACGCCGAAGCGCTTGGAGATCAGCTGCAGCTGGGAGGTGTGGTCATATACGTTGCTGACCACGTGCCCGCCTTTGCTGAACGGAGAGATCATCAGCGCCGGCACGCGCATGCCGAGGCCTAGAGGACCCTTGATCTCCTTGCCGATTCCAGCCTGCTTCTCGGCGATCACGCCCGCCGTCCCGGCCAGGCCGCCGTATTGGGTAGGCAGCTTCGCGGTCACGTACTCGCCCGGGGTCCCCGTCGGTGCCGTCGGCGGCGCGACATGGTCGAACCAGCCGTCGTTTTCGTCGTACATCACCAGCAGCGCCGTCTTCGACCATACCTCGGGATTCGAGACAAGCGCCTCCAGCACCAGGGACGTGAACCACTCGCCGTTGCGTGAGGATGCCGCCGGGTGCTCGTCGAAGCCGAGCGGCGGAATGATCCAGGAAACGCTCGGAAGCATGTCGTTCTGGACGTCTTTGTAGAACTGGCCCGGGAAGGTCTGGTTGAACGCGAGGTCGTACAGCGGCGAGCTCTCGTCCCGGAAGGTCGGGAAGTACGGCAGCACGTTGTCGGTGGACGGCAACACCTCAGGGTTCTCCGGCGTGTAGAAGCCCGGAGACCAGGTGACGTACTGGCCCAGGTTGAGCGCCGCGTATTGCGGGATGTTCGCGACGTCGCTGTTATTGGGCGTGTACACCTTCCAGCTGAAGCCTGCGTTCTGCAGGACCTCGGGCATCGTCTGCCAAGTCAGGTTCCAGTCGCTCGCGAGGTTGGCGCCGGATTCGGAAACACCGACCGTCGCGACGAGCGGGCCGCCCATCGTCCCGGCCGGGTCGATCGTGCCACTGATTTGCATCACGCGGTTGGGATGAGTCGGCCCCATGATCGAGGCGTGGTAGCCGTCGAGCAGCGTGAAGTGGTCGGCGAGCGCCCAGTAGAACGGGATGTCGGCGCCCGTGTAATAGCCCATCGTCGTGGCGCCGCGCGCACCTTCGACCTTGCTGTGCACCTTTACCCAGGAGTCCATCTTGCCGCCGTTCCAGCAGTCGTGCATCGGGCCCCAGTCGTGGGTGAGGTCGTCTGTGCACTCGAAACCGGCGTTGCTGTTGAGGTGGAACGGCAGCAGCTTGTGCTTGGGCACGACGTTGCCGCCGCCCGGATAGTCCTGAGCGAACACGCCGAGCGACTTCTTCGGGTGGTCGTTGAAGCCACGGCCGCGTGGATACGCCCCGAAGTAGTGGTCGTAGGAACGGTTCTCCATCATCAGGAAGACGAAGTGCTCCACGTCCTGCAGGCTCGAGCCGGCGGCGTCGACCGCGACGGCCCGCTCGATCAGCCGCGCCCAGGACGGGCCCGCCTGCCACGCGAGCATCGCCTCGCCCACGAGCGCGCCAGTCCCGAGCAACCCGGCGCGGCGCAAGATCTCGCGCCGCGTGATGTTGGTGTCCTTGCCTGCCTCGCGAAGTTCGTCAGGAAATCCCATCGCTCCTCCGGGTTCGGATGCTCGTCGATCCGAGACTCTAGTCGCGCCTGGCAGACTGCTGGTTAGCGGGCGGTTGCTCGCCCAAGGGCGGTTAGCTCAGTTGGTAGAGCGCCTGCTTTACACGCAGGATGTCGGGGGTTCGAGTCCCTCACCGCCCATCAAGGAACTTGGCCGCGCAGGCTATGGCCGCGCCCGCACCTGCCACCACGAATCCCGAGGTCTCGAGTCCGCCCAGGTATGCAGTCCATAGAGCGTGTGCGGCCGTGCGCGCATCCGGTGTCGAGAATTCGTTGACGATGATCCCGCGTCCCGCAAGGTAAATGGCGACCACCAGCAGCCCGCTGCCAGTTGCGCCAAGGCCGAGGCCTACCATCGTCCGCCGACGGGTCGGGGAGATCAGCAGCGCGAGTAGGACCAACGCCAAGGTGGCTATCAGCAGCTCCGAGGAGTCCTGTGCGGCACTCACCAGGTCGTGAATGTCGCTGGCGCTCGACGGTGGGATCCGTACATCAAGGACCGTGATCGTGCCAATGCCCCTGAGCTGCTGGGCAAGCTCTGGGTTATCGGACTCGATGTCCGAAGCGATCGCGGTGCCGATGTCCGGCAGCGTCAAGGTCAGCTCGTTCGCGGTTCCTGACATCAACTCGCCGTGCAGTGACTCGGCCGCGATCTGGAATTCCCGGTCGACCGCCTTGCTCGATACTGCCTGGAGCACAGCAGCCTGGACCGCCGGCTGCACGCTGGTCTCATTGCCAGCATCGGCAACAACGCGATCAGTGACGGTCTGCACGATCAGCGATTCGATGTCCCTGGAGTGCAGCACGCTGACTGCCCGGTTGGAGAAGGTGCGGGGGCTAACGAGCACGTGATTTGTGTAAACGGCCAGCAGGGTGATGAAGATCGCAACGGTTGCCAGCACGCTCACGAGCGCTGCTAAGAACCTGCGGCTGGCACGGCTCATGCCGCGAGTTCGTAGAGCACGTTGCTCAGACTAGAGAAGGCCGGCTCGGCGAGCGCGGGACGATCGGTGGCCATATAGTCCGGGGTGATGCTGCTGCGCCCGATTCGCCTACCCGCGCTGCTTGTCAGTTGCGCGATGCTCGTCGCAGGCTGCTGCGCCGTCGGCGCAGGGCCAGCGGTGGCCGGCGGAGTGAAGCCGTGCTTCTCCGAGATCCCGCCGCTGTCCGGAAACCCTCAATGGGGCTTCCACACGGGACCGCCGATCAGTGGGAGGAACGGCAGCTACGCCCGCGCGCTGGGTGACGTAACGCTGAGTACGGGCTCGATCAGTGGCACGGTCTGCCAGGTCAACGTGGTCGCCGGGGTGGACCGCCTGATTGTGCTCAAGCCGCAGCACGTCATCTCTCACACGCACACCGCCATGCTCTTTGGCCATCTCGGCAACCTCATGGAGGTCGACGTCAAGATCACCTCCAGCACCGACAAGAAGTGCAAGGTCGGGACAATCGGACACATGACCGTGGACGCGACCTACAACGGCGTCCACAGTTCGAGCGTTCGGTTCACCTTCCCGGCATCGTGCAAGGGCCACGACCACCTCTACCACAGCTCACAGGTCGATGCCCTGGTGCCGGAGAGTTAGCGGGCACCGTTGGCGATCCGGTAGAGGACGTGACGCCGTAGGCGATGGCCCTCCGGGAGCGACGGGTGGTCGAAGTCGTCGCCCGGGTCGTGGCGCATCCCGAGCTTCTGCATGACCCGCTGGGAGCGCAGGTTGGTCGTCGACGTGAAGGACACGAGCTCCTCATAGCCCAAGGGACCGAAGGCGTGACCGAGTACCGCACGCCCAGCTTCAGTGGCGAAGCCGCTGCCCCAGTACGGGCGTGCCAGCCGCCACCCGATCTCGACCGCGGGCGTGAACGGCGCCGCGAACGGAACAGGGTTGAGACCGACGAAACCGATAAAGGCGCCGCTCGAGGTGACTTCGACCGCCCACAGCCCCCATCCGCGCCGCTCGAGGCCGGTGGCGATGCGGTCGGCGAACCCATCGCTCTGCACTCGCGAGAGCGTGCTCGGGAAGTGCTCCATCACCTCCGGGTCGGCGTTGAGCGCTGCGAACGGTGGCAGATCGCTGTCGCGCCAGCCGCGAAGCAGGAGTCGAGCCGTGCGAAGCTCTGCCACGGCTAGCATCATGGCGTGCCCACGATCTGCCTGCCGGACGCCGATGCCGTGCGCCTCACGAGCCCGCTCCCCGGGGGCGTCGAGGTGCTCACCTGGGATGGATCCGGGGCGCCGCCCGAAGGAATCGAGCGCACCGAGTTCTGGGTTCCCGCCGAAGGCTTCTCCCCCACTGCAGCGGCGCGGGTGATGCCGCAGCTGCGCGTGATCCAGGCGCTCAACGCCGGCGTTGACCAGCTGATCGGGCTGATCCCTGACGGCGTCATCCTGTGCGACGCCCGGGGTGTCCACGGCGGCGCAACCTCCGAATGGGTGCTGACCGCCATCCTCGCGAGCCTGCGGGAGTTCCCCACCTTCGTCCGCGACCAGGATCGACGCGAGTGGGACCATCACACGACCGACGAGCTTCAGGGTAAGCGGGTGCTGGTGATCGGCGCCGGCGACCTCGGCCAGCAGACCGCGCGCCGTCTGCGCGCCTTCGATGCCGAGCCGACGCTGGTCGCGCGGCACGCGCGCGAAGGCGTCCACGGGACCGCGGAGGTGCCCGACCTGCTGCCGGACGCCGACGTCGTCGTGCTGGTCCTCCCCCTGACCGAGGCGACGCGCCACATGGTCGACCGCGACTTCCTCGGGCGCATGCGCGACGGCGCGCTGCTCGTCAATGCCGCGCGCGGGGCGGTGGTCGTGACCGACGACCTCCTGGCCGAGCTCGAATCCGGTCGCCTGCACGCCGCCCTCGACGTCACGGACCCGGAGCCGCTTCCCGAAGACCACCCGCTCTGGGGCACCCGGAATCTGTTGGTGACACCTCACGTCGGTGGAAATGTGCCCGGGTTGCCGGCGCGCGCCTACGCACTCGTGCACGATCAGGTCGGCCGCTACGCGGCAGGCGAGCCGTTGATCAATGTGGTGGAAGGCGCCTACTGATCGTGCGCGGCGACCATTGCGCGTAGCGCCGCGAGTTCCCTGTCACTCAACGGCCGCGACCTGCGACGCTCGCCGTCCCAGGCGACCAGCACCGAGCGTCCGTCGGCGGCGAGTTCACCGTCGGACCGGAAGATCTGCTGGGTGAGAGTGAGGCTCGAGCGGCCGACTGACTCGACTCGCAGTGTTACGTCGACAAAGCGGTGGTAAACCGGGATCTCATGGCGGTAATCGAGCTCGACCCGTGCGATCACGAATAGGTGCTTCTCATGTGTGGGCAGGCTGGAGAGCAGCGCCGTCCGCGCCTCTTCGAGCAGCTCGTGGTAAGCGGCCTGGTTGACGTGGCCGAGCGCGTCCATGTCGCCCCATCGCAGGGCGACGCGGTAGCGACCCGGCTGATCTGATCGGACGGCTGACACGCGGGGGATTATCACTCAAGCGTCAGCCTCTAGATTCCAGCGGCGTGGAACCCACGGCTCCTGCACACCAGTCCGACCCGATGATCGACGCGCCCCCGCTGGGGCGCGTCTTCACGATCCCGCGGCGGCCCCTGCTCGGCGACTGCGCGCCATCCGGTCGGGTTCGGCTTGACGCGATCGCACGCTGGCTGCAGGACGTCGCCTTCTGTGATGTGGAGGACGCCGGCGTTGAGCTGGCCGCAGTCTGGGTGTTGCGTCGCACCCGGATCCGCGTAGCGCGCTTCCCCCGCTTCGCCGAGCGCTGCGAGGTGCGCACCTTCTGCAGCGGCATCGGCCGCATGTGGGCAGAGCGGCGCACAACCGTGGTGCCGGCCGGCGGCGGCGAGCCGCTCGTGGAGGCGGTCGCTCTGTGGGTTCATCTCGACCCCGGTCGCCGGCTCCCGAGTCCGCTGACCGAGGCTGAGCTGGCGGTCTACGCCGAATCGGCGGGCGGCCACCGCGTGCTCGCGCGCCTGCGCCACCCGCGCCCGGATCACGTCGAGGCTGAGCGGCGCTGGCGCTTCCACCAAACCGACGCGGACTTGGCAGACCACGTCAACAACGCCGCCTATTGGGAGCCGCTCGAGGACGAGCTGCTCGACGGTGGCGGCGAGCTCACTGAGCTCGACGCCGAGATCGAGTTCCGCGCGCCCGCCCAGCCTGGCTCGATGCGCGTCCTGGTGAGCGGCGAGCGACGCTGGATCACCGACCCTGAACGCGATGAGGTCTACGCCTCGATCGTCCTGATCAACGCGCGCACGACGCCCAGCTCGAAATGAATACACCGAACCCTGGCCAACCGGCCAAAGCCATCCGCCGCACCGCGCGCCAAGATGCTGCGCATACCGCGCGACCCTGAGGAGGCAGGATGAGCCCAGAACGAACCACCGCCTATCGCCGCGTGCTCGACACGCTTGCCGAGCTGGGCCCGAGCAACATGCGAGCCCACGAGGAGGAGCAGATCCGCTACGCGGCCGATAGCCTCATCCTCTGCGCGGACCTGCGCCAGGACGAGACAACTCGGGATTCGCTGGAGGACACCGAGCTGCTCTGTGAAGTGCTGGTCGAGAGCGAACGCTGGGAGCGCGCCACAGCCGACCGTCTGATCCAGGACCTCCGCGCCTGCGGGCCGGAGCTCCCGGTAGAGCTTCAGGCCGCGTGAGGGTGTGGGCGGGGGCCAGCGGGCCCCCGCCGCACCTGATTCCTCAGCCGAGCAGTTGACGCAGCGCCGCGAGATCCTCGGCGCTCGGCCTCCAGCTTGCGGCGGCCGCGTTCGACGCCGTCTGCCGTGGGCTGGTCGCGCCTGCGATCACGCTCGCGACCGCCGGCTGCGCGAGCAGGGCACCGATAGCGACATCGGTCAATGCGATACCGCGCTGGTGCGCGTATTCGCTGAGCGCATCGACCAGGCACCATTGCTCGTCGGTCGCGATCTGGTCGCGATTTGATAGACGGGCCCCCTCGGGCGGGGCCGCGTCGCGCCCGTACTTGCCCGTCAGCAGGCCGGCGGCCAGCGGGTAGTAGGGAATGAAGGCGATGTTCAGCCGCTCGCAGAGCGGCAGCACCTCGGACTCCGCCTCGCGGTGCAGCAGGCTGTACTCGTTCTGGATCGCGGTGAAGGGTGTCAGGCCACGCTCGCGGGCGACGTCGTCGGCCTCCGTGATCTGCGCCGCATCGAAGTTCGACGCGCCGATCGCGCGGACGGTGCCGGCCCTGACCAGCGCGTCGAGGCCTGCGAGCGTGTCCCCGATCGGGGTTACACCGTCGGGTTTGTGATACCAGTACACGTCGATCACGTCGGTCTGCAGACGCCTGAGCGAGCCCTCGACAGCATGCTTGATGTAGTCGGGCGCGCCGCGCGGCCCGTTCCAGCCGTCGCCCAGGTCAATGCCGAACTTGGTCGCGAGCACGACCTCGTCGCGCCGGCCCTTGAGGACCTCGCCGATGAACTCCTCGCTCCTGGTGTTGCCGTAGCGGTCGGCCGTATCCAGGAACGTGATGCCTTCTGAGATGGCGCGGTCGAGCACGCCCCGCGTGCCCTCCAGGTCGAGGCGACCCCCGAACTGGTTGCACCCGAGCCCGATAACGGAGACCTGGATGCCGGTGTGCCCGAGCGGGCGGGTTTCGATATTGGTCATCAGCCGATCCTGTCACGTGATGCGTGCCGGCGCGACGGTGCCATTTATGCCGAATCGACGGACTGCGGGTTAGCCTAACCCTGTCTTTAGGTCGCGGCTACAATCGCCGTGGTATGTCGGCGACGCGTGCCTCGCGTCCGCTGCGACCGGTGCGGCATCGCCGTCGCCAGTGGACCATTCTGAGCCTGTGATACCGACCCGATACCAGCCCTCTATGGAGATGCTCGCGGAATTCATCCGCAAGCATCCCTGGTGGCAATGGCTGACGCGCACGCCGTTCTCGGCCAAGATGACCAAATACGCGCTGAGTTCGGTGATCGCGTTCCTGCTCTCGGACATTGCCTTCGCGCTTTGCTACGCGCTGTCAGGTGGGCAGACGACCGTGAGCTCTGTGATTGCGTTCTTCTCGGCGGCGATTCCCAACTGGATCATGAACCGCCGCTGGGCCTGGCAGCAGACCGGCCGCGCGCCGAAGAAGCAGATCATCTCCTACGCGGCCGTTTCCGCACTCGTCCTGCTCGTCACCGCACTTGCAACCGGCCGCACCAACTACTGGGTCAAGCACGACGCGCACATCGCGAACCACCACGGCCTCCGGTTGCTGATCGTCACTGGCTCGTTCGTGCTCGTGACCGTGATCCTGTTCTTCACCAAGTTTGCGATCTACGAGTTCTTGATTTTCCGGAATCGTCGAGGCGATCCGGACGACCCGGATCAGGACGAGGCGCTTCCCGGCGTTCCAGGGCGCCGCCGCTTTCGCTTCAACTCGCGCAGGAACGTCAACAAGATCGCCCGCGCGAACCGCATCCCGTAGAGCAGGTTCGGGCCCTTCTTCGTAAGCGTCGCGCCGTCCGGGCGGTCACGCATCGTAGTGGCGACCTCGACGACTTTGAAGCCGTTCATGGCGGTCGCGATCAGCAGCTCCGAGGTCTGGTACTGAACCTGCTCGAGCTTCACCGTACGCGTCACGATCGTGCGGAAGGCACGGATGCCTGACGCCGGGTCGGTGATGCGCTGGCGCAGCAGCAGGCTCATCAGCCCGCCGAAGAAGATCACACCGGCATGGCGAACGGGGTCGGTGGTCAGTTCGGTGCCGAGCCGGCGCGATCCGTTGACGAAGTCTGCGCGGCCGGAGAGGATCGGCTCGAGCACACGGTCGAATTCGGTCTCGTCGTATTGGCCATCGGCGTCGGTCGTGGCGATGAAGTCGGCGCCGCGCTTGAACGCAAGCCAGTAGCCGAGCATGAAGATCAGTCCCTGGCCGCGGTTGATCGGCACGTCGCACACAAGCGCGCCGGCGGCGCGGGCCTCCTCGGCGGTGCGGTCATCGGAGCCGTCGACCACGACGATCACCTCGACGGCTCTGCCGCCGATCTCGCGCGGGATGCCGTGCACGACGCTCGCGACGGTCGGCTCCTCGTTGTAGGCGGGGATGACGACTGCGATCGGTGCGCCCTCGCCGGCTGGGTACTCGGCGAAGAACGCACGCACGGCTTCGCGCTCCTCGACGGGTCGCGCGAGGACCTCCTGTTCGAGTGTCGCCGCGCCTTCGGCTGCGGCGGTCACAGGGCAACACCCCGCCCGACGTGGTCATGCATACGGTCCATCAAGGTCTCCTTTGGCGGCCGAGCAGGCCCGCCGCGGCCGAGGCCGCTCGCCGACTGCTCTGCCCGCGCCTTCGATTGAAGCTTCACGTGTGTGCGCTCTCCCAGTGACAGCGCCACGAGGGCGGATGCAGCGGTACGCTGCCTGCCTGCGCAGAGCGCCGATGGTAGCGGCAGACGACGTCCGGTGCGCACCAGTCCCTATGGCAATAGCTAAGTTGCTTTGGTAAGTTGCATGCACACCTGGCGGTTGGCATGCAGCTAGCGGCGAAACAAGTAATCTGCCCGGCTGAAGGCGAGCGAGGAGACATCTGCCATGCCAACCCTGCGTGAGAAGCTCGAGGCGCCAGGCGCGTTCGTGATCGCGGCCGAGCTCGTCACGGGCCGCGGCGTGGTGGAGCAGCACAGCGGCCAGGCGCTCGCGGAGCTCGCCCATCAGCTGGCGGAGAACCCGCGTTTCGACTTTCTGTCGTTGACAGACAATCCGGGCGGCAATCCGATGATCGCTCCGGACATGCTCGGTAACCGGATGCGGGAGGTCGGGCAGGAGGTGGTCCTGCACTTCGCCTGCAAGGACATGAACCGCAACGGCATCGAGAGTCGTGCCTGGAAAGCCGCGTCGGCTGGTCTGGACAACATCCTGGCGCTGACGGGCGATTATCCGATCGCCGGCCAGTCCGGTACCGCGGCGCCGGTGTTCGACATCGACTCGGTCGGGCTACTGCAACTGCTGGGCGACATGAACGCCGGGGTAGAGGAGACCAGGGCACCCGACGGCCGTCTGCTCGCGACCCATTTCTACCTGGGTTGTGTGGTCACCAACCACAAGCTGCATGAGCGCGAGGTGATGCCGCAGTACTTCAAGCTCGAGAAGAAGGTGCGGGCGGGCGCACGGTTCGCGGTCAATCAGGTCGGCTGGAACGCGCGCAAGGACGGCGAGCTGTTGCTCTGGGTACGGCAGCGCGAGCTGCAGGTGAAGCTGATCGCCAATGTCTACCTGCTGACCCGCGGCGTGGCCCGTGTGTTCGACAGCGGCAAGATCCCGGGCGTCGGCATTCCGGAAGAGCTGCTCGCGCAGGCTGAGAAGTATGGCGCCGGCGCGGATAAGGGCCGTGATTTCTTCGTGGACCTCGCCGCCAAGCAGGTGGCGGTCGCCCGCGGCCTCGGCTTCAGCGGCGTGTACATCGGCGGTCACATGCCGATGGCGACCTACGACGAGATCCTTGACAGGGCCGAGCAGTACAGGGGCGATGACTGGCTCGAGGCGGCCAAGGATCTGCACTACGACCGGCCCGGTGAGTTCTATTTGTATGGCCGCGATCCAGAGACCGGACTGTCTGACGGTGAGCCGCGCGAGGAGTATCTGGAGAGCAAGCGCAAGCGGCGTACCGAGCTCAAGGTGCCGGTGCGCTACAAGGTGGGTCGCGTGATGCACAAGGCCGTGTTCGCGCAGGACGCGCCGCTGTTCAAGGTCGGCACCAAGGTCTATGAGCGGATCGAGGAGTCGCCCAAGTCGCTCCGGCACGCCGCCCACCTGGCTGAGCAGGCGGCCAAGGTGCCGATGTTCAACTGCAAGGACTGCGGCGACTGCTCGCTGCCCGATATCGCCTACGTCTGTCCCGAAGGGCCGTGCGCGAAGAATCAGCGCAATGGTCCGTGCGGTGGTACCCGCGACGGCCTGTGCGAGGTCTATGACACCGAGTGCATCTGGTCGCAGGCGTACGAACGGTTGAAGGCCTATGGCGAGGAGGAGGATCTCCTCAAGGGCCCGGTCGTGATCAAGAACAATGCGCTGCGGGGGACCAGCGCTTGGGCCAACACATTCCTCGGGCGCGACCACAACGCCAATCCTTCCCACCCGCCCAGTCCCAGCCAGCCCACTCCGAGCCAGCCCACTCCCAGCCAGCCCACTCCGACGCCGAGGAACAGCGAATGAGTCGATCCAACGTCGCCCGATTGCTGGTGTCGTGCCCTGACCGGGAGGGGATCATCGCCTTGCTGTCGAGCGCGCTGCGTGACGCGGGCGCCAACATCTCAAGCTCCGATCAATTCTCGAGCGACCCGTACGGCGGGCGCTTCTCGTTGCGGATGGAGTTCTACCTGCCGAGTCCCGATGAGGCCTTCCCGGCGCTGGAGCAGCGGCTGGCTGAGATCGGTCAAGAGCTGGGGCTCGAGTACCGCCTGGTCGATTCAAGACGCCGCAAGCCGGTCGCGTTGTTCGTCTCCAAGTACGACCACTGCCTGCTCGATCTGCTGTGGCGCTGGCGCCGCGGCGAGCTCGACATGGATGTCGTCGCCGTCGTCTCGAACCACCCCGACCTGCAGCCGGAGGTCGCACGGTTCGACGTGCCCTATCACCACATTCCCGTTACCAAGGAGACCAAGTTCGAGGCTGAGCAGGCGCAGCTCGATCTGCTGACCGGGCAGGTCGAGCTGGTCGTGATGGCGCGCTACATGCAGATCCTCTCACCCCGGTTCCTCTCGGAGATTGGCGCGCCGGTGATCAACATCCACCACTCGTTCCTGCCGGCCTTTGCGGGCGCGGGCCCATACCAGCGCGCGCACGAGCGCGGCGTCAAACTGATCGGCGCCACCGCGCACTACGCGACCGAGGACCTCGACGAGGGCCCGATCATCGAGCAGGATGTGGTCCGCGTCACCCACCGCGACGACGCGGCTTCACTGGAGCGCATCGGCGCCGACGTCGAACGGCTCGTGCTAGCCCGTGCGGTGTCCTGGCACCTGCAGGACCGCATTCTGCTGCAGGGTCACCGTACGATCATCTTTTAGACGCGTGCGCGAGACGGGACCGGCGCGCGAACATGAGGACCAGCGATGAGCAATAGGAGCGGCGGATGACGGCGGAACTGATCGATGGTGCGAAGATCGCAGCGCGGGTGCGCGAGGAGGTCAAGGAGGCGGTTGCGAAGATGCCCGTCAAGCCGGGCCTGGCGACGATCCTCGTAGGCGACGACCCAGGCTCGGCCATCTACGTGGGCTCGAAGCGGCGCGCCTGCGTGGAACTGGGGATCCGCGACCTGCACCGGCACCTGTCGGCGGAGACCACGCAGGAGGCGCTTGGTGCCCTGATCACGCAGCTGTCGGCCGACCCGGAGGTCACCGCGATCCTGCTGCAGCTGCCTCTCCCTGAGCACCTCGATGCGATGGCGCTGATCGAGCTGATCCACCCGGACAAGGATGTCGACGGCCTCTCGATCCTGAGCGCCGGCCGGCTCGCGCGCCACGTGTCCGGGCTCTACCCGTGCACGCCGCTCGGCGTGATCGAGCTGCTCGACAGCTATCACGTCGACATCCGTGGTACCGACGTGGTCGTCGTGGGCCGCTCCCAGTTGGTGGGCTGGCCGCTCGCGCAGATGCTGCTGCAGCGCGACGCGACTGTGACCAGCTGCCACAGGGGCACGCGCAACCTCGTCAGGGTCTGTCGTCACGCGGACATCCTGATCGCTGCCGCCGGCATGCGCGGTCTGATCGACGCCGACTACGTGCGACCCGGCGCGACGGTGATCGACGTCGGTATCCACCGCACCGATGACGGGCTTCGGGGGGACGTCGACTTCGATGGCGTTGCGGAGGTCGCCGATCTGATCACGCCCGTACCCGGCGGCGTCGGCCCGATGACGATCGCGATGCTGATGCGGAACACCCTACGGTCGGCGCTCCTGCAGGGCTACGACGCCGGCGAGCCGGAGCCGGTCGCCGCCGCCAGCGTCGCCTGAGCAGCCGCGCAAGGTGCCGACCTTGCACCGCTGATAGGCGGCACCTTTTATCTGCTCGCCCGGGGGTGCTAGTGCATACAATGGATTTTGCTTGCATGCAGCCCTAGAGAAGGAGAGAGCAGTGGCACCGTCCAATCTTCAGGAAGTGCTGGACGCCGCCGGTAACCCGGTCGAGCACCTGCGCAATTCGCAACTCGGGACCTACATCTACCCGGTGGTCCCGGCCGAGTTCAGCAACTGGCGTCGCGAGCAGAAGGCCTGGCGTGAGACCGCTGTGCTCTACGACCAGTCCCACCACATGGTGAACGTGTTCCTGAAGGGCCCGGACGCGATCAAGGTGATCGAGCGCACGGCGATCAACTCGGTCGCGAATTTCCCGGTCGGGCGCGCCAAGCAGTACATCCCCACGGCCTCGAACGGAGGCGTCATCGGCGACGGCATCCTCTTCCACGACGCCGAGGACAGCTACATCTTCGTCGGACGCGCGCCCGCCTCCAACTGGCTCAAACACCACGCCGAGACCGGCGGCTTCAGCGACCTTGAGGTCGTATACGACGACCGCTCACCCTCGCGGCCCTACGGCAACGCGGTCAGCCGCAGGCTGTGGCGTTTCGAGATCCAGGGACCGAACGCGTGGCCGGTGATCGAGAAGCTCAACGCTGGCCCGGTCGAGCAGCTCAAGTTCTTCCACATGGCGACTATGAAGATCGCCGGCGAGACCTATCCGACCCTGCGCCATGGCATGGCCGGCGCACCGGGCCTGGAGATCTGGGGCCCGTATGCGAGCTATGAGCGCGTCCGCGAGACGATCCTCGAAGCAGGTGCTGAGTTCGGCCTGTTGCCCGTCGGCTCTCGCGCCTACTCATCCAACACGCTCGAGTCGGGCTGGATCCCCTCACCGCTCCCCGCGGTCTACTCGAGCGCGGCGGAGCGGGCCTACCGCGAGTGGCTGCCGGCTAACTCCTACGAGGCGACGCAGGTGCTCTCGGGCAGCTTCGTGTCTGAGGACATCGAGGATTACTACACCAACCCGTACGACCTCGGCTACGGCCACATCATCAGGTTCGACCACGATTTCATCGGCCGTGAGGCACTGGAGGGCCTGAACCCCGAGGAGCAGCGCAAGAAGGTCACGCTGGCATGGGACGCTGAAGACCTGGGCGAGGTCTTCGCCTCGCTGCTCGACGTCGAGGGTCCCGGGTACCAGGTCTTCGACCTGCCCAACGCCAACTATGGCTCGTCCAATTTCGACTCCGTGATCGACGCCGACGGCAACGTCGTCGGCCTGTCGATGTTCACCGGCTACAGCGCCAACGAGCGCCGCGGCCTGTCGCTCGCGACGATCGATCCGGCGATCCCGGTCGGCACTGAGCTGCGTGTCGTCTGGGGCGAGCCGAAGCCCAACCGCAAGACCAACGTCGAGCCGCACATACAGAAGAAGATGCGTGTGATCGTCTCGCCGGTCCCCTATGCCGTAACGGCGCGCACCGAGTACGCGGAGGGCTGGCGTACCGCCAGGTAGTCGACGGTCAGGTTGTTCGGTGCAGCCGGGGTCCCGCTGGACCCCGGCTCTGCTCAGCCGTCGGGGTCGGGCTCGCGCAGGCCGAAGCGCTGCTCGAGCAGGCCCGGCACGTCTTCCCGCGCGACAGGGGTACGGTGGATCCGGTTGTCCGTTGGTGTCTGCACGGTCAGGACCATTTCGCCGCCGAAGTCGCTGAGCGTGGTGCGGCTGCCGTCCCGTCCGTGCTCTGTTACGATCAGCCGCGTCACGAACGGTGACTCCGGGTGTGTGCAGGTGAACCAGTTGCTGACCTCGATGTCGATCGGCGGCACCGGCTCGGGCGCGAAGGCGTAGAGGTCGCGCCAACCGTCCTCGGTGTCGGTCTGCAGCACCAGCAGCTGCTCCTCCTGTACGACGCGGTAGCGCCAGCCCGATTGCTCGTAAGGGCCGCCAGGGCCGAAGGGGATCGGCTCGATCAGCGTGCCGTTGCCGAAGCCGACGTCTGCGTGCCAGACGGCGCCGCCCCACTGCACCCGCAGCAGCAGGTGGGTGAGCGGCCCGGCCGGAAGCGGGGGCCGGCCGTTGCGCACCCGCGCAAGCATGGGTTCGACGTCCGCTCCGAGCGCTTCGAGCGCCGCTTTGAACAGCATGTTCTGCTCGAAGCAGTAACCACCGCGTCCCGCGTCGACGAGCTTGCGGGCGAGCGCGTCGGGCGCGAGCGAAACAGGGATGCCGACGAGCGGGTCAAGGTTTTCGAACAGGATCCGCGTCACATGGGCACGATGCAGTTCGTGCAGCGAGGGCATGCCGCTGAGCCCGATGCGCTTGAGATAGGCGGGCAGTTCGAACACCGCTCGCGAGGCTATCGCCCGGGTGCGGGCGCGGACGCTAGACCGGCTACGCGGAGCTCAGACTGCCGGCCTGTCGCCCACGTTCTGCAGCTGCGCAGCCCTGACGCGGAGCAACGCCACCGTGTCGGCGGTGGCCACGAACGGGTCGGCGATCGCCCTACCATCGCTGAGCGACACGGCGGATACGACCGACCCGCGCTGCTCCGCCAGTAGGGCGGACCCGTTCAGGGGGCGGGCGCTATCCAGTGCAGCGAGACGTCGCAGCACGTCGGCATCGGCCGCGACGGCCGGCCGGATAACCACCGGCGACCAGTACGGGGCGACGCTTTGGCCGGCCTGCCGCTGAATGTCCGGGACCGCGACCAGATGACTGCTTTGCCTGCGTTGAAGTCCGGTATGTATGGCTGTGACTCTCATCTGCAAGCTCCAATGTCTTAGGACCGAAGCGTCGGCAGGTCGCCGTGCGCACAATGGAGATTGGGCTAAGAAACGCGGCTGCACATCGGGAGAATGGCGGCAAAGCGCCGGTTCGATGCCTTACCCGCGGGCGAGCTCTCCAAGTGGGAGCGGCGAGCCGACATGGCTGCACTCACGGCTCGCCCGCAGGATCTCCGGCGCCTCGTACGCGAGGCTCCCCTGTGCGACGTTGAAACCGACCCCATGCCCGCCCGGGCCGAAAGTCGGATCAGGGAAGTTCGAAACGTGCTTGCGCATGCAGTGGGCATTGGCCACGAACTTCCTCTGTTGCGCGAGTGTGATCGGCGGTGGCGGGGCGCCGCTCGGTCGCAGCCTCGCACAGGTTCCCTGTGCGGCCTGGAAGGCCGGCGCCGTCGGGTCGATGGTGGATGGGAGGCTGACACTGCCATTCGGATTGAGGTCGGGGAAGTTGGGGACACCATGCGCGCGCATGCAGTCCGAGTACTTGACGCCGGCCGGTGAAACGCCGATTCCTGACTTGGCCGCAGGCTTGCTCGAGGACCCGCACGCGGCGAGCGCCAGGCTCAGGCTCGCGGCGACGAGCACGATCGCGGCGGCGCTCGGGACGCCGAGACGAACTCGATGGTGGTTGTGGGCCAGACGCTTGTGGCTGGTGAGGATCATCGGATGCCCGAGGGCGGCCTTCGGAGGCAGCTTGTTTCTATAGCGCGGCCGGTAACAGGGGAGTAACGCCTGATCGATTGACACGCCGCTGTTACGCCGCTGTTATGCGCGTCGACGTAAACCATGGCGGCATGCGTGCAACTTGCAGATCACGGGCGCTCTCGCTCTGGATCCTCGCGGCCGTGCTGGGGGTTGCTCTGATCGCCGGGTGCGGGTCGACCAGCGGTCCGGAGACCGCCAGAACGATGCGGCCCGATCACGGGGAGATGCGGCTCACCGACGGGCCGTTTCTCGACCCCGCGCGATCCATCGCCAGCGTCGACGTCATCAGCTGCGCTGATCGACAGCAGGCGGTCGAGCTCGCTGCCGCGCATCCGCTGGCTCGCCGTCACGCGATCGAGGTCCGTCCCTTCTACAGCGAATGACCGCGCGCGCCGCCGGGTCGCCCCGCTTGCGACTGGCGTAAGCGGGAAACCGGGCTGTAACGCCCGGCCCGGCATGCTGCTCTGCGCAGCGTCATGCGCGGGACGACAGACACACACCAGATGAACCGCCGGCCCACGCCACCGGCGCGACTCCGCAGCGCGATTGCCGCGCTCGGGGCCGCGTTGCTCGTGGCCGCGTGTGGCTCGAGCTCACCAGCCGGCACGAGCTCGCCGAGTGCGGCGGGCCGCGCGACCGCGTCGAGTTCGTCCCCAGACCGCTCGGCAGCGGCCAGTGCCTCACTCGCGTTCTCCAAATGCATGCGCATCCATGGCGTGCCGAACTTCCCCGACCTGGGCGGCAATGGCATGAGGATCGCGGCCAGTGGCCAGACGATCTCGGTCAACGGGAGCTCATTCAGCGCTTCGGCGTTCTCGCTCGCGCGCCAGAAGTGTCAGCGCTTCCTGCCGCACACCTCGGCGAGCCCGCGGCAGGCCGCGCAGCAGCACCAGCGGGGCTTGAAGTTCGCGCGATGCATGCGCAGCCATGGCGTGAGGAACTTCCCCGATCCCAAAGTCACCTCAGGCGCCGGTGGCAATCAGGTGGCCCGCCTGACCGGCGTCAGCCCGCAGGAACTACAGTCACCCGACTTCCAGGCCGCCGCGAAGGCATGCGGCGGTGGGCCAAAAGGACCGTGATCCAGATGCGAGAGAGCATGCATCGATTGCGGCTTGGGGGCTCTGCTCGAGTCCGCCCGCTCGCCGTCGTAGCGCTCGCGACTGCGGCGCTCGTCGCGGGCTGCGGGGGTAGCTCTCCCACCGGCCGTGGCGACGAAGGGAAACACGAGTACCAACCAGGTCGACTACATCGACCACATCGACCACGCACTCGACGCGGTCGAGCACGAGCGCCCCCCGGGGCGCTCGCATTCGCCAAATGCATGCGCGCCAACGGCGTGACGAACTTCCCCGACCCGCAACCTGGCGGGGGCTTTGAGTTCCAGAGCACCGGGGTCACCTCGTCACCGGCATTCAGAACCGCCAGGAGAAGTGCGGGAAGCTGATGCCAGGCGGCGGTCCGCTCAGCCCAGGGCCACCGCCGTCGGCAGAGACGATGTCGCAGCTGCGCAGGATCGCCGTGTGCATGCGCAAACACGGCGTCCCACAGTTCCCCGACCCCAGGACCTCGGTCCCGCACGGCTTCAAACCGAACCCAGCCGAGTACAGCGAGATCACCAATTACAAGGGAGCGATCCTCTTGTACCCGGCGACGATCGACCAGCAGTCACCGGCGTACCGGCAGGCCACGACCGCCTGTGGCGCCGGGTTCCTCGCCGGCAATAACGCTCACTGATCGGCCGCCTGGTTCGGTCACACATGACCGAGCCAGACCAGCAGATCCAGTGCCTATGCGGCTAACGCCGTCGGCAGGTCGTCTTCGCGCACGCCACGGTACTTCGCATCGAGAAGGCGTGTTGACCTGGAGCGGCGCAACATGGCTGGGATGTGAAGCGGATTTTCATCCAAATTGCGGGATCTGGTCGACGCTGTGACTTGCAGTCTCGACCAGCTGTTGATTAGTGTGCCTCTCAGCGGTTCGGGAGAGAGCACTGCTCGCAAAAGCCAAGCAGAGCGGCTCTCGAAGGTGACTGACAGGCTTATTCCGCACGCAGGCTACGCGCGAAAGCAGGCACGGTCGTCACCCCCGGACCGCGTTTTTCTTTTAACAGCCCGAGCATCACAGCAGGGGTCGGGCATGTCGGCCCGGGTGCCGCGAGCCCGTCCAGTGAGCGCATGCCCGCGAGCCTGTCCGAGGCCCTGTCTAGCCTGCGGCGTGCGGCTTCGCTGCCGCCGGTTCAGCGGGTACCTGCTCCTGTGAAACCGTGCGACCGGGCGCAATGGGAGCCGGCGCTGAGAGACCACCCCGGATCCCTACCTCAGCTAGCCCGCCCGCTCCCCAACCCCCCCACCACCAGTCAGGCGTTTGCTCAGGCTTCGACGGCGACGGCCCGGGTCTCGAGACGCAGGCCGCTCCCGGGATCGAAATAGTGGATCCGAGTCGCGTCGAGCGCAAGGCGCAGGGTCGCGCCCGAGCGGGCGGCCGTACCGGGATCGACGCGCGCCGTGAACAACGAGCCCTCGATCTCGACGAGTCCGTATTCGTCACCCGCGGCCTCCTTCACTTCGCCTATATCAACCGGCGGTGCGGCGACCGTGAACATGACGTGCGTGTCGGCACCCAACTCCTCCACGACCTCGACGCGAACGTCGAGTCGCGGCAGCGAGGGGTCGGCGTGCGCCCCATCTTCGAATACCTCCGGCCTGAGGCCGGCGATGACGCGTCCCGCCGGCACAGCGCTGCCCGGTGGCAGCGGAATCGTGTAGCCGCCGAAGTGGAGCGCGCCGCCCTCGACCTCGGCTTCCACCAGATTCATCGCCGGTGAGCCGATGAATGCGGCGACGAACACGTTTGTAGGCCGTGCGTACAGCTCCTGCGGAGTGGCTACCTGCTGGATTCGCCCATCTCGCAGCACCGCAACCCGTTGACCCAACGTCATGGCCTCGATCTGGTCATGCGTAACGTAGATAGTCGTTGTACGCAGCCGCGCGTGTAGCGCCGCGAGTTGCGTGCGCATGCCGACCCTGAGCTTTGCGTCAAGGTTTGAGAGCGGTTCGTCCATCAGGAAAGCCTGCGGCTCTCGCACCATCGCCCGACCCATGGCCACGCGCTGCCGTTGCCCGCCAGAGAGCGCCGCGGGTCGGCGCCCAAGGAACTGCTCGAGTCCGAGGAGCTTCGCGACCTGCAGGACGCGCCGGTCGACCTCCGGTTTGGGCGTTCTCCGCACCTTGAGCCCGTACCCGAGGTTGTCGCGGACCGTCATGTGCGGGTAGAGCGCGTAGCTCTGGAAGACCATTGCGACATCACGGTCGCGTGGCGGCAGGTCCGTAACGTCACGGTCACCGATCGAAATCGTCCCCTCACTCACCTGCTCGAGTCCGGCGACCATGCGCAGGAGCGTCGACTTCCCGCAGCCCGACGGGCCGACAAGGACGAGGAACTCTCCGTCCGCAATCGTCAGCGAGACGTCTTCCACGGCCATAACGTCTCCGTCGAACGTCTTGCTGAGTTTGTCGATAATTATCCCCGGCATACGAGCGGCCATTCTTATCCTATTGCCTGGCGATGCGCAATGGTATAGACGAATTACGTCGCCCTCTTGACACCAGAGGTCAGGTGTGGGAAGGTGCGCTCGCTTGAAGTGGTTTAGACCACTAGAGGTTTAGACCACCTACACCGCGCGGCGGCAATCGCCTGCAGACGATAGGACGGCCGACCCGCTCGCACGTCGATGATTCGAGGGAGGTTTTGCATGAGGTATCGCTGGATCGCGGCGCTAACCGCCGCACTCGCACTCGCGTTCACGGTCGCTACGGCGGCTGCGCAGGCCGCGACGTCAAACACGCTGACCGTGTGGCTGCAGGTCGACGCTCAGAACGGGTGGCCGGGCGTTGTGGCCGCCGCGAACTCCGCGTTCGAGGCGAGCCATCCGGGCTGGACCGTCAACGTCGACTATCAGCAGTGGAGCGACCACCTGGCGAAGTTCGACGCAACGATCGCCGGCAACGACACGCCGGACGTGATCGAGATGGGCAACACGGAGATGACGAAGTACATGGCCGAAGGCGCGTTCGCGAACCTCGGGTCGGACAGGTCGCAGTTCCAGAACTCGAGCCACTGGCTCGGCGGGCTGTTGGCGTCCGCGGAATATCACAACAAGCTGTACGGGGTTCCGTACTACGCGGGCTCACGCGTCATCACCTACCGGAGTGATCTGTTCCAGAAGGCTCACATCAAGCGAATCCCGAAGAGCCTGGCGCAGCTCCAAGCCGATCTTGTCAAGGTCGGGAAGATGGAGAAAAAGAACAAGGGCTTCTCCCCGCTTTATGTCGGCGGCGAGGACTGGTACACAGCGCTCAGCTTCGTCTTTGACTACGGCGGATCGATCGCCAAGTACGAGAATGGCAAGTGGGTCGGCACGCTCGACTCGAAGAACTCGATCAAGGGCCTGACCGCGTTCCAGCAGTTCTTCCACGCGACACAGTCGAGGTCGACTGCGACGCTGGACGGAACCAGTCCCTACGGCTATACGGTCTTCTCGGAGGACAAGACGGCCGCGAACTACGGTCCAGCCTGGTTCTCGTGTTGTACAGGGAAGCAGTACGCAAAGGTGACGAAGCAGTTCGTCATGCCAAGCCACGTCCCCGGTCAGCCAATGCCTGGCTTCCTGGGCGGCTCTGATCTGGCGGTGCCCGCGCAGAGCAGCAACCAATCCGCAGCGGTTGCCTGGATCGCCGACTTCACGAGCACCACTAGCGAGCAGGCACTGGCCGCCAAGGGCAACATCCCGAACGCGACCAATTTGCTCAACCACAGCGTCAACGACCGAGCCGCAGCACGCAGCTGGTTCGTGCCGCAGGCTCTCAACTGGGTTGACGTCGAGAACGGCAACATCCTCAAGACGATGCTGGGGTCGATCCTGACCGGACAGCTCACCGTCGCGCAGGCCGCGAAGGTGGCAAGCCAGAACATCGCACAAACCCTCAATCAGCCGGCGTCCTGAGCGGCACCGAGCCAACGGAGCTAGTACCCGCCGCCGCGACCGAAAGGTCGCGGCGGCGGCGCCTCGTGCGTCGCCGCCTAACGCGCGGCGCCACACCGTACCTACTGCTTGTGCCGACCGTCCTGGTCCTGGGCGCGATACTCGGCTACCCGGTCGTAGACCTCATCGAGCTCTCGCTCCAGAAGTACGGCCTGTTCGAGCTCATCTCACACCACGGCTCGTACATAGGGCTGGCCAACTTCTCAAGCATCCTCGGCAACTCCGTCTTCTGGAACACGCTGTGGCGCACGGTCGTCTTCACGGTCGTGAATGTCGGACTCACGATGGCAGTCGGAACGCTGTTCGCGTTGCTTCTGGTGCGAGTCGCGACGTGGTTGCGGCTCCTCATTACGGCCGCGCTGGTTCTCGCGTGGTCGATGCCGCCGGTGGTCGCAGTCCAGGTCTGGCTATGGATGACCAACTCGCAGAACGGCATCCTGAACTACGTCCTGACCGAGCTGCACCTCGGCAACTACTTCCAGCACAACTGGTACCAGTCGACGCCCTCGGAATACCTGATGGTGACCACCCTGATCGTTTGGGGCGCGCTGCCGTTCGTCTCGATCACGGTCTACGCCGCCCTCTCACAGGTGCCACATGAGCTCGTAGAGGCTGCTCAGATCGATGGCGCCCGTACCTGGCGTGTCCTGAAGGACGTAACGCTGCCCGTCATCAAGCCGATCCTGCTGATCCTGACAAGCCTCTCCATCATCTGGGACTTTGGCGTCTTCACCCAGCCGTACCTCCTGATCGGTGCGGGCGGGCAGAACCCGGGCAACTATCTGATGAGCGAGTACCTCTACGTGGAGGGGTACGGGAACACAAACTTCGGTCTGGGCGCTGCGATCTCGATCCTCATGCTCGCGATCGTGGCCGGGCTGAGCTTTTTCTACGTGCGAAGCATGCTGCGGACGGGTGAGGAATGAGCCGGAAAGCTTCCCGCCGACTCGGCTGGAACGTGGTCGGAATGGTCGTATTCGTCGTGATGGCGTTTCCGGTCTACTGGATGGTCTCGACGGCGTTCAAGAGCAACCAGCAGCTCAACAGCTTCACCCCGTCCTGGTTTCCGACGCATGTGACGCTTCAGCACTTCACCGCCGCCATCGACCGCCCCTACTTCTGGACAGACGTGAAGAACAGCGCGATCGTCGTGTTAATCACCGTCGCCATCGCGCTCGTGGTTTCGTTCTTCGCGGCCGTGGCGCTCGCGAAGTATCGCTTCACCGGGCGCAAGCTATTCATCGTCCTGGTGGTTGGGATCCAGATGCTCCCCCCGACAGGGCTGGTGATTCCCCTCTATGTGGTACTCGCCCGCTATCACCTGGTGAACAAGCTCAGCGGCGTCATCCTCGTCTATCTGACCTTCTCCCTGCCGTTCTGCATATGGACTCTGCGTGGCTTCCTGATCGGCATCCCGAAGGAGCTTGAGGAGGCGGCGATGGTTGACGGCTCGACGCGGCTGGGCGCTTTCGTCCGCATCCTCTTACCGCTCGTCGCGCCAGGTCTGGTTGCGACCTCGGTGTTCGCCTTCATCACGAGTTGGAACGAATTCATCTTCGCCAACACACTGCTGAGCAACGGCAAGACCCAGACGATCACCGTCTGGCTCTCCTACTTCTACGGCGGCAGCCGTGCCATCGACTGGGGCGCCGTGATGGCAGCCTCGTCGTTGATCTCGATCCCGGTCGTGATCTTCTTCCTGTTCGTCCAACGTCGAATCGCGTTTGGCCTGACCGCCGGCGCCGTAAGGGGCTGACCTGGTGCAAACTCCCAGAGCCGGATGCTCGTACTTCGGAGTGCGGATTCCGCGGCATGTGCGTCGGGACATGGCCGATCTGGCGGAACGGGGCTACGGCGGCGTGCTCCACACCTTCTCCGAGAACGACCTCGCCTACTACCGCGGCACGATGGCCGAGATTGTCGCGGCATCTCACGACGAGGGCCTATTCGTTGAGGCCAGCCCATGGGGGCTCGGCCGCACGTTCGGCGGCGAGGCCGAGAGCCGTTGGGTCGCCTTCCACCCGGAGGAGTGCCAGGTTCTCGACGATGGGCGCCGTGTCGCCGCCGCCTGCCTGAACAGTGCCCCCTACCGTGCGTTCTGCAAGCAGTGGGCCGACTGGGTCCTCGAGTGCGGGGTCGACATGGTTTTCTGGGACGAACCGGCTTGGGTCATGCCAGAGCACGTCGGCGTCGACGATCCCACGCGTTGGACGTGCCGGTGCGATCGTTGCGCCGAGCGGTTCGGCGGACCGATCCCCGGCGAGCTGACGGCGGAGGTGCAGGCCTTTCGTCAGGCGTCCGTCGTCGACTTCCTCGGCGAACTGGTGGACCACGTCGCTGCACAGGGCGGATCGAGTGCGATCTGTCTCCTGCCGGCGACCGAGGGAGTGGTGGGCATGGCCGATTGGGATGTGGTCGCAGCGCTGCCTGGGCTCTCGATGCTCGTCACCGATCCGTATTGGAAGCATTGGAATGAGGCGGCTGGCCCGTTCGTGCGGCGCTTTGCGCGGCTGCTCCGCGCTACCGCCGATCGACACGACGTCGGTGCGCAGCTTTGGCTGCCCAGCTTTGGGCTCACACGTGAGGATGTGCCGGAGCTCGAGGCGGCGATCGCGGCGGCCCGAGAGGAGGGTGTCGAAGACCTCTGGACGTGGGGGTATGAAGCATGCCGGCACATGACGCACTTGGCGACCCCTGATGGGGCGCTCGTGTGGGAGGCGGTCAGTGAGGCTCTGACCAAGGCGCGCGGGTCAGAGCGGCGGGCGGTGTCGACATGAGGCTCGGGGTCGAGGCCGCGCTTGTCCACGGGGAGCTCGTCCCAGGCGACGTCGCGGTCGAGGACGGGCGCGTTGTCGATGTCGGTCTGCCTGGCGGACCGCATGGACTGATCGCGATTCCCGGATTGGTCGACATCCAGATCAACGGCTACGGCGGCGTCGACTTTCTCTCCGCGCTAACCGAGGACTACCGGAGTGCAGGAGAGGCGCTCCTTCTCACCGGCGTCACGGCCTACCAGCCGACCTTCATCACCTCTGCCGAGGCGACAACGATCGAGGCGCTGAGGGCACTGCCCGCTGGAGGCGTTGGTCCGCGGGTGCTCGGCGCACACCTCGAAGGACCGTTCCTATCCGCCGAGCGGCCCGGCATGCACCCGGTCGAGCACATGCGTGCGCCAGACGTTGAATTGCTCGACCGGCTCCTCGACGCGGGGCCCGTGACCGAGATGACCCTCGCACCGGAGTTACCCGGCGCGGATGCGCTCGTCAGGCGACTGCGCGAGCGGGGTGTCGTCGTCTCCGCCGGCCATACCAACGCCACCGCGGAGGAGGCCAATCGCGGTTTCGATCTCGGCATCGCCGGCCTGACTCACGTCTTCAACGCGATGAGGCCGCTGCGGTCCCGGGACCCCGGTGTGGCCGGCGCAGCGCTCACGAGACCCGACGTCGTCGTGAAGATGATCGTCGACGGGCACCACCTCGCGCGCGAAACGGTGCAACTGGTCTGGGCCTGCGCCGCCGGCCGCGTTGCTCTCATCACCGATGCGATGGCCGCTGCCGGTGCGGGCGGGGGTACATTTCAGTTCGGCGAGGCCGAGGTCGAGCTCGAGGCGGGGGAAGCTCCGACGCTCGAGGACGGGACGCTCGCTGGAAGTGTCCTTACGATGATCGACGCGGTACGCAACCTCCACGCGCTCGGTGTTCCCTTCGAGCGGGCCGTTGGCGCGGCGACGGAGGTTCCGGCGCGCCTTCTCGGACGCGACGACATCGGCGTGCTCGAGCCGGGCGGTCCCGCAGATATCGTCGTACTGGACGACCGGCTCGAGATTCAGACCGTCCTGTGCGCGGGTACCGGCAACGTCGTGCTTAGAGACTGAGCCCCATAGCTCAGCCGTTGCCGATGCCCAGCCCGAGATGGTTCTTGAGCTGAAGCACACGTGAGGAGGCGGCCTGCACCCGATTCCGGCTCAGGGTTCCGCCATGTGCGTCCGCGAGGAGAGTCGTATACGCGCTCAGTGCAACAGACTCATAGTCGGCGTACATGACCATGTCCAAGCCGGCGTTGATGGCGGTCTTCGCCGGTCCCTGGGTTGACACCGCGCGTATGGCGCCTGATTCGAAGTCATCACTGATCGTCAGGGCTGTCACCCGATCCCGGGGCAGGACCTGCGAATAGATCTTCGGGTCCAGGACCGCAGGTACGGAGCCGGTCAGATGGGGGTAACTGGCGCTGCTGATCATCACCAGTGCCAAAGGCCCGTGGCCGCAGCGCCGATACGCCGCGCCATCCTCATAGAGCTTCGACACCGACTCACTGACACTGACGGCCCGCAGATCGGTCGTCGCAACCGCGTCTCCCAAGCCGGGAAAGTGCTTGAGTGTGTAGGCCACACCGACTCCTGCAAGTCCGGCGGCGAACTTACAGGCGGCATTCGATACCACGACCGGGCTTGCTCCAAAGCTACGCCCCTCCTGCTGGATGAATCCATGAACGCGGATCACGTCGGCAACTGGAGCAAGGTCAACGTTGACGCCGGCCGACCTAAGCAGCTCGCCGGTCGCCCGCCCCTGTGCATATGCAGTGGCGGGGTTGGCCATGTCGATCGCGGCGTAATCGGGCGGGCCCGAAAGGCGCTTGACTGTGCCACCTTCCTGATCAGTCATGACCAGTAAGCCGGCATTGTCCCCTTGGTGCGCGGCGGCCTGCATCTGCGCAGTGGCGAGTTTCGTGGCCCGTATGCCGCCGGTTGTGTTGTCGCCCATCAGAATCACTGCACCTACATGGCCGAGTCGGATCGCACTGAGCAGGCTGGCGGGCGGAGTTTCTCCCTGGTAGGTGGCAATTATGAGCTGCCCCACCTGCTTGGCGAGGCTGAGCCTCGGTGCGCGCGAGTCCGAGGCGGAGCCTGCGGATGCAGGTGGCTGCTTGGTGGCAGATATCCCGGTGCCGCCTCCGCTGCTGTGCGGCGCCAGCGCGGCCGCCTGGTACGTTGCGGCCAACGTCGCCACGGCGACGATCAGCGCTGCGACCACGACTCTCAGGAGCGGGCTCGCCGACGCAGCGATGAGAGCTCGAGGCTTTCTACACACAGAGTGGAGCCAACCGGGATCGAACCGGTGACCTCCTGCTTGCAAAGCAGGCGCTCTCCCAGCTGAGCTATGGCCCCTCGACGTTCGAGTTTACCCGGACACTGAGGCCCTTCCCGTGGCCGCAGCTCTTCGCCGCGTGCTGGAAGGCGGGCGACGAGGACTCGCCGAGCAGCGTTTGCTTGTTGGCCTTGCCAGCGGCGACAGGACCACCCGAGCCGGGGTCCGGGAAGTTCGAGACGCCGTGGGCGCGCATGCAGGTTGCGAATGCCAGGGCCTGTCGCGTTTGCTGGGCCGTCAGCCCGGGCGGCGGACCGCTGCCGCCGGGAAGGAACTCTTTGCAGGCGGCCTGCGCTCGCTTGAGCGCCGGCCCGCTGAAAGTGATGCCGTCGACCGTCAACTGGCCGTTTGAGGAGAGCGTGATCCCCTTGAAGCCCTCGCCGCCGGAGCTCTGGGAGGGGTCCGGGAAGTTGGAAAGACCGTTGGCGCGCATGCACTTGGACATCGCGTAAGGAGAGTTTCTCGACCCGTATGGGGTGCCCTTCGAGCCCGACTTGTGAGCCGAGCCGCCACAGGCCGCCAACAGTGACGCGCACACAACGGCGGCGATCAACGGTCGGATTCGCACCTGCCTATGTGTACGGACCCGGTGGTAACACCGGGGTTACGCGTCAGCCGTCGAAGTCGAAGTCGCGCGGCGGGCGCTGCTCGAACCAGAGCCGGTCATGCTCGGGAGTGTCCTGGAGGAACTCGGGCGTCTCTTCGAGCACGTCGTCCTGATCGGCTTCGCCCTTCTCCGTGTCTGCGCCTGCTTCCGCTTCCGAGTCCTCCTCGTGGAAGCTGCTCGGGACATCGAACTCGTGTGTCGGTTGCGGCTCGTGGTGGCGTGTCGCGCGCGCGTCGTGATGCGCAGCCTGCGGCTCCACAGGGGCGGGCGGCTCGGGGTTGGTGGGAGGAGGCGGCTCGTGCTCGCCAGCGACACCTGGCTCAGGGTCCGTGGCTGCCGGCGGTTCGGCCGTGAAGCGCGGGCGGGCCGGCGGCGCGTCGAACTGCAGGTGCGGGGGCTCAGGGGCGTCATGCTGCTCGGTCGCATGCTCCTGGTTGAGCGCCTCGTCGTGCTCCAGCGGCTCGTCGTGCTCCAGCAGGTCGTCCTGCGCGAGCGGGTCGGACTGCGCGGGTGGCTCGTAGTGCTCCAGCTGGTCATGTTGCGCAAGCGGGTCGTGATGCTCGAGGTGCTCGAGCGGGTCGTGATGCGCGAGCGGGTCGAGGTGCTCGAGCAGGTCGTCGTGCGCGAGTGGGTCGTGGTACTCGAACGCCCCGGCCTCCGGCTCCGGAGTCTGCTCCGCCGGCTCGGAGGCGGGACGCGACCGGCGCAAGAAGCGGCGCTTCGGCTGGTCCTCAACTTCGGTGGCGTGCAGTCCATTCGGCTGCACGTCGAGGCCTGGCGCGTGTTGCTCGAGGTGCGACTCGGAGTGGGGCGCCGTGCTGTCGTGGTAGCCCGGATCCTCTGGCCGGTGCAGACGCTCGTCGTGGTGCTCGGGCGCCTCGATGTGCGCCGCACCAATCGTGGGATCCCGGCGAACTGGTCCAAGCGCCTCGCGCTCGAGCCGCTCGACCTCAGCGGGGTCGGCGCCACGTGCTCGCTTGAGATCCAGATGCTCGCGGATCGCGTCGTCCAGCAGACCCATGCGCTAAAGCCTATCGAGTTGCACGTGATCTGCAGGAACCGGGCAACCGTCGAGCTGGGCGCCGAATCCGCATGGCTCCGTAGCGCGCTGGCATACCGGCAGCGCGACTGTGGCGTGGCTAAACTCCACGGCTACCTGGCGGCGATGCCGCCGCGCGGGGCTATAGCTCAGATGGGAGAGCGCCTGGATCGCACCCAGGAGGTCGCCGGTTCGATCCCGGCTAGCTCCACTCTCAGAAAGTCCTGTCTTTCCGCCGCCAACAGGCGTCTGCGCGGGTCTCATGCCGGATGCGAGGGGCTTGACTCGGCGTTCGAGCCGCGGGGGAGTCGGTGCACCCCCGGACGGGTAACAAACCACCCAAAGCCGATTGACTTAGTTGAGTAAATGTAATCTGCCGTGCATGCACATAACCAAACACCCCCTACGCCGAGGGCTGCGTACACCTCGCGCCACCGTCGGCGCGCTCGTCCTAGTCGGAGCCCTAACGGCAGTCGCCGTCGAAACGACTGCGCTCGCGTCGACGGCGACAGCCGCGCCCTCCAGTTCGCCGCTCACCGTCCTGCAATCGGATGGTCGGCTCCCTTCTGGGGACCTGTTCGTGACGCTCGGCTCCACGGCTGAGATCGTCACCCTGAGCGGGAATGTCGTGTGGTCAACCACGGCTCCCGCGGGCGATTCCTACACCGACCTCCGTGTCCAACGTTATGAGGGACAGCCGGTCGTGACGTTCAGCGTGACGGGGACCGCAACCGGCCCGCTGGGTCCGTCGGGCGGTGACACCGGCACTGACTACATCCTCAACGACCACTACCAGACGATCGCAACGGTGGAGCCGGGCACCGGCTATACCTTCGACGCTCACGAGTTCTGGATCACACCGCAGGGCACCGCCTGGATCACCGCGACACAGGCGGGCACCGCAAACCTGACGTCTCTTGGCGGCGCCGCAGACCAGACCGTCACCAACGGGATCGCCCAGGAGATCGACATCAAGACCGGCAAGGTCCTTGTCACCTGGAACAGCGCCGACCACGCCTCCTATGCGGACAGCCACGCGCCCCTACCGGCTTCCACGTCCCAGGCGTGGGACTGGTTCCACATCAACGCCGTCAGCCCAGGTCCTAACGGCACGATCCTGATCAACTCGCGCCACACCTGGTCGACCTATGACGTCAACCCCAGGACCGGCCACGTGAACTGGGTGCTCGGCGGCCCTGCAAGCACCTTCACCCAACGCGCCGCGCCAGGCCAGACGCTGAACAGCTACGGCGACCTATTCGCCTACGAGCACGACCCCCAGTACATCGGTCACAACCGCTACTGGCTGTTCGACGACGAGAGCGCCGAGCAGACGTCAGCCGGAGGCTTCCCGGCCAACGGCTTGCCCTACAGTCGCGCGGTAGAGGTACAGATCAATCCTGTCGCCCGGACCGCGACCGTGATCGCCTCGCGCGACCAGCCCGAGGGTCTGACCGCGTTCGCGACGGGCGGCGTGCAGCCCCTTCCGAACGGCGATCTCGTGGTCGGCTGGGGCACACTGCCCTACGTGTCAATCTACGACCAGGCCGGGAAGCTGATCTACAACGCCGAGTACAACGGCGGGATCAGCAGCTACCGCGCCTACTTGTTCAACTGGCCGCCGGCTCCGGTTGGCAGGCGACATAACCACCAACGCTAGGCCTCAGCGGTTCGGGCCGGCCTTCCGGGCCGGCCCGAACCGCGACACTCCGGCTCGGACGCCAACCTCCACCGCCGGATCGTGAGCTGGACGCCGACGGCGTCAGAAGTCAGTTCTGAGTGTTCGCTACCGCCCGCTCCGGTCGACATCTACCGGTTCGATCAACCGCCCGTCGCTGGACCGCGGCGGGGGTCAGACTTCCGAGCATGAACATGTCCTATGACGACTTGGTCGCGCTCACGAACCGGATATCGACGGATGCGATGGAATCACCAGGGCCGGAATCGAGCTTCACCACTGGGGGCCCAACCGAGAGGGCACTAGCGGCGGCCGCCAGTCGGGAGCCTAGCTCGTGTCCGTGTCGCTGGTGTCGCCAAACTCGCGGTAGACGCCGGTCTTTACAAAGACGGCCTGCTCCGCGATGTCGACGGTGTTCCCGCTGATTCGTTCGAGGCAGCGCGCGACCAGAACCATGAACATGGCCCACTCGCGCACTTCGAGGTCCTCGCCGACATCCACCGCGCGCTGGAAGATGCCGCGATTCACCCGATTGACCTCGATGTCCTGACGCGCGAGGCTGCGAGCGCGCTTCGCGTCTCGGGTACGAAACGCATCGCGGCAATCGAGCAGTTCCTGGCGTACCGCGACCCCCATGTTCTCGATTAGGTCGAGAACCTCGAGGTCCTTGCGGACCTCATGCCCGGAGAGCGGCACGAGCTTGGCCATGTTGGCGCACTGGTCGCCCATCCGCTCGACGCAGCGGATGCTGTGCAGCAGCGCGGCCGCGAGCCGCAAGTCGTCAAGGAAGAGTGGCTGGCGGCCGAGCAGCGACAGTACCCCCTGGTGTACTTCGACGTAGCGCTCGTCGATTTGCCGGTCGTCGGCCGCGACCATCCGAGCCAGCTCCACGTTCTGGAAGGTGATCGCGTCCAGTGCGCGGTCAAGCTGGGAGACCACCAGGTCGAGCCCGTCCATGACCTGATCCTCGAGGCGACCTAGCTCCTCCCGGAACCAGGGTCGGCTATGCCTACGGCCAGCTCCTGCTTTGTCGGCGTCAGTCATGCGCTTCGCCCGACAGGGCCGGTTGTCGCGAAACAGTCCTCATGTCACCGGGGCAGAACCCTACGAAGCGGACGCAAGCATCCCAGCAGCGCTCCGCTGCGAACGCGATCATCGAGGCCGCTCCGAGCAGGGCACATCCTCAGTCATTCAATGACGTCGGTTTGTTCGTTCGAGGTGACCTGGATAACGCCGTCGAGTTCGCTAAGGGCCAGCGCGAGGCCTTCTAGGCGAGGCGGTCCTGTGACTGTAAGGGTGACTGCGACTGCGCGCGTGTCGTGGATCGAGTGGCCGAGCTGTCGGGTTTCTATGCCTGAGATCGAGAACCCGGTGCTGGTGCTGGCGCCGAGGATGTCCCGCAGCACTCCCTTTCCGTCCTCATAGACGACACGGAGCGTGAGACCGGCGTATCGGGAGCGAGGTAGCTTCGCCGCGATCCTGGGGAAGAAGAGGACGATGGCGAAGTGGGCGGCCGCGATCGCGATCGCGATCAGCGCAAGTCCTGACCCGCACGCCATTCCGACGGCTGTGGTGGTCCAGACAACGGTGGCTGTCGTAAGTCCGCGGACGGCGTCGCCGCGGACGAAGATCAGCCCGCCGCCGATGAAGCCGATGCCGGAGACGATCGCTGCGCTCACGCGCGAGGGGTCGAGGATGACGTGCTCGCCGAGCACGTCGCTGAACCCGTATTTGCTGACGATCACGAACCCTGCCGCGCCGACCCCGACCAACGAGTACGTGCGCAGTCCCGCTGCTTTCTGACGCCACTCGCGTTCGAGCCCAATCAGCGCAGACAATCCAAACGCGAGCGCCAGCTCTCCGAATTGCTTCAGCCCCTGACCGCTCGGAACTGTTACCGCTGCAAGCTGACCTAAGACCATCGGCGCTCTTGCCCAGCCAGCCCCAATTGTGAAGAAAATGTGAACACGGCGGCCGCGCACTCTACCAACACCTTTGAATCGATCCGCTTGCGGCTGCTGAACCGTCTGCTGAGATCGCAGCAGCGAGGCCAAGTGCGGGATTTACGTGACTGCGGTGTTGGGTTGGATGGCGGCGCCGGGGATCGTGACGGTGACGGACAGCCCGCCCTCGTCGCGAGGCTGGACGGTGACGGTGCCTCCATGGATCGTCGCGATGGACGCGACGATCGTCAGGCCAAGCCCGTAGCCGTCGTGGGAGGCGCGGTCGTTGAGGCGCTGGAACGGCTGAAGGATGCGATCGGTGTCCGCGGGGCTGATGACCGGACCGGTGTTGGCCACGGTGAGCCGGCTGCTGCCCGCCGCGGTCTGGGTGCTGATCCAGATCTCACCCGTGGCCGTGTTGTACTGGACGGCATTCTGAACGAGGTTTGCGATGAGGCGTTCGGCCAACACCGGGTCGCCCGACACGGTGGCGGGCTGCAGCGAGGCGTGTACCTGCCGGTCACCTAGATCGGCGGTGTCGAGGACGTCCTCGGCGACGGTGGCCAGGTCGACCTCCTCACGGACGCTGAGCCCGCGCTCGTTGCGCGCGAGGATCAACAGTGCACTGATCAGATGCTCGGCGTGATCGACCGCGGTGCGGATATCCGCTGCCATGCCATTCAGGTCGGCCGGTGTGCTGTCGGGGTTGCTCGCGACGACGTCGACCGTTGCGCGCATCACGGCGAGCGGAGTGCGCAGCTCGTGTGACGCGTTTGCGATGAAGCGCTTCTGGCCCTCGAAAGCGGCCTCGAGGCGGGCGAGCATCGCGTCGAACGTCTCGGCAAGTTCGCGAAGCTCGTCATGTGGCCCTCCGAGTGCGACTCGCGCGGACAGGTTCTGCTCTGAGGCGGCGCGGGCAGCCGCGGTGATGCGGTGAACGGGGCGCAGCGCGCGCCCCGAGAGAACCCAGCCGAGGATCGCCGCGAGCCCGATGACCACGGCAACGGTTATGAGCGAGTAGAGCAGCAGGTGCGAGAGGGTGAGCGAACGCTGGTGCTGCGCGCCCAGCGCTTGCAGCGCTGCGTTGCACTTCTGGTCGATGGCGCTCCTGTGGGGCGCGGTCACGTGCGCCGACGGGCAGTGCGCGGCGAAGCTTGCCAGGCCAGGCCGCCGGCGTTGCCCTGGCACGCCCACTCGTGCCACCAGGGTGTAACTGACCGCCACGACAATCGCCCCGCATACGGCAAACAGGCCCGTGTTGAGCAGGGTCAGCCGTGCGCGGACGGTCAGCCGCGGGCGGCGGCTCACATCCGGTACCCCTTGCCGACAACGGTCTCGATCAGCGGCGGGTCACCCAGCTTGCGCCGCAACCGGGTCAGCGTCACCGAGATGACGTTGCTGAATGGATCGGTGTTCACGTCCCACACGCGCTCGAGCAGTTCCTCGGCGCTGACCAGGACACCATCGGCGGCCAGCACCGTCTCCAGAACCCCGAACTCCTTGCGCGTCAGCGACAGCGGGCGGGAGCCCCGAGTCGCGCGATGTCGCGCGCGATCCACGGTCAGGTCACCGCGACGTAGAACCGGCGGCGCCGATGGTGCGCGCCGCGAAAGTGCCCGCACACGAGCGACCAGCTCAGCGAACACGAACGGCTTGCCGAGATAGTCGTCGGCCCCCAACTCCAGCCCGTCGACCCGATCATCGACATCAGCGGCAGCGGTCAGCATCAGGATGCGTGGGCCGGAGCCGGCCACCGCTCGGCAGACTCGATCACCATGGACCGCCGGCAGATCGCGGTCCAGCACGATCACGTCATATGTCGTCTGTGCGGCGGCGCCCAGCGCGGCGGCGCCGTCGTAGACCGCGTCGACGGCCATCCCGGCCTGGCGCAGGCCCTGAACGATGCGGCCGGCAAGCGTCGCATGATCCTCAACCACGAGCACTCGCATGCGTCCAGTATCCACGGAACGGCGTGACATCCGCCGAACATCGCCGGCGTGTACCCGTCGCGAGCGTTCTAACCTTTCAGCCGTGTTCACGAGCCGGAGGCGTCTCTGACGTGAGTTCTGCAAGTCGGCGCAGGCGCCCCGTGCGCTCCGACGCGAGGGGTCTGCCGGCGAGCGGGCAGGTACCTGTGCTCGGGCGCTTCTTTCCTGCGCCCGTTGCCGCCAAGGTCCCAGAGATCATCCTCGCCTTCTGGGTCGCGAAGATCCTGACCACCGCAGGCGGGGAGGTCACCTCCGACTACCTGAAGAAGTACGGCAACTTCAAGGGCGGCGGCGTGGAGGTCGCGCTGTTCGTCGTCGGGCTGGTACTGCAGTTCGGGACCCGCCGGTACCGGGCCTTCGCGTACTGGTTCCTGGCCTACGCGATCGCGATCGCCGGCACCGGGATCTCCGACTTCCTGCATCTCGATGTCCACATCCCCTACCTGGGGACGACGATCCTGTGGTCCGTCATCCTCGCGGCCGTGTTCTGGACCTGGTACCGCAGCGAGGGGACGCTGTCGATCCACAGCATCACGACGCAGCGACGCGAAGCCTTCTACTGGGCGACGGTGTTCGCGACCTTCGCGCTCGGCACCGCGTCCGGGGATTTCACAGCAGCCTCGCTGGGCATGGGCTACCTGCCCTCGGGGTTCTTCTTCCTCGCCGTCTTCCTGGTGCCGGCAGTGGCCTGGTGGCGGTACGGCATGAACAGCATCCTGGCGTTCTGGATCGCCTATGTCGTCACGCGGCCGCTCGGGGCGTCGTTCTCCGACTGGATCAGCAAACCCTCGTACCTCACCGGCATCGACTTCGGCAACGGCCGAACTGCGGTGATCTTCGCCGTCGTCACAGTTCTCCTGGTGTCCTACCTGGCGATAGCTCGCCCCGACATCCAGCGACCGGTCGCGCTCGGCGCCGAGGACAGGCGCGCGCCAAGCCCCGCGCCCGAGTACCACATCGACAGGCCGGACTTCGAGGTCGAGTAGGTCCCGAGGCGGTCGGTCGAGTGGTCCCGACGCCGTCGGTGCGCACGCGAGCGAGCTGGTCACCCCGGCGCTACCGGCGCCGACCTGGATCGCCGGGGCCGCCGCGGCGTTAGATTGCAACCTCCCCTCTCGCTCTAGGTCCCAAGCAAGCTCGAAAGGACATCGCTGATGACTCCCACCCCGACGCGCGCCGACAGGTTCTCGTTCGGTCTCTGGACGGTCGGCTACAACGGCACTGACCCGTTCGGCGGCCCGACCCGGCCGCCGCTCGACGTGGTGCACGTGGTGGAGATGCTGGCGGAGATCGGCGCCTACGGTCTGACCTTCCATGACGACGACCTGTTCGCGTTCGGCTCAACCGACTCCGAGCGCGCAAACGCAGATCGACCGCCTGAAGACAGCCCTGGCCGAAACCGGGGTGATCATCCCGATGGTCACCACGAACCTGTTCTCTGCGCCGGTGTTCAAGGATGGTGGTTTCACCTCCAACGATCGCGTCGGTGCGGCGCTTCGCGCTGCGCAAGGTGCTGCGCCAGATCGACCTTGGCGCCGAGCTGGGCGCTGAGACGCTTGTGATGTGGGGTGGGCGTGAGGGCGCCGAGTATGACCACGGCAAGGACATCCGCTCAGCGATCGCAGCGTTACCGCGAGGCCGTGAACCTGCTGGCCGAGTATGTGACCGACAAGGGCTACGGGTTGCGGTTCGCGATCGAACCGAAGCCGAACGAGCCGCGTGGTGACATCCTTTTGCCGACCGTCGGGCATGCGCTGGCGTTCATCGAGACCTTGGAGCGCCCCGAGTTGTTCGGGGTGAACCCCGAGGTCGGTCACGAGCAAATGACGGGCCTGAACTTCGTCGCCGGCGATCCAGCAGGCGCTGGAGCGAGGCAAGCTGTTCCACATCGACCTCAACGGTCAGCGCGGGATCAAGTTCGATCAGGACCTGGTGTTCGGTCACGCCGACCTCTACCAGGCGTTCGCGCTCGTCGATCTGCTCGAGTTCGGCGGCCCGGATGGTGGCGAGGCGTATGCGGGTCCGCGTCACTTCGACTACAAGCCGTCGCGCACCGAGGATGAGACCGGGGTTTGGGACTCGGCCAAGGCGAACATGGCCAACTACCTGTTGCTGAAGGAGCGCGCGGCCGCGTTCCGCGCCGACCCAGACGTCCAGGAGGCGCTCGCCGCCGCCAAGGTCGATGAGCTGCGCACGCCGACGCTGAACGACGGTGAGGGCTATGACCAGCTGCTGGCCGACACCTCAGCCTGGGAAGAGTTCGACGCGAAGGCGTACTTCGGCGCCAAGGGCTACGGGTTCGTGCGGCTCCAGCAACTCGCAACCGAGCATCTTTTAGGCGCGCGCTAGGGGCGCGCGCTTTGAGGACCGGTACAGCAAGATGACGCTTGTCGCAGGGGTCGACTCCTCGACCCAGAGCTGCAAGGTGGTGATCCGCGACCTGTCGAGCGGAGCGATGGTGCGCTCCGGGCGCGCGCCGCATCCCGATGGGACCGAGGTCGATCCAGAGGCCTGGTGGAGCGCGCTGCAGGAGGCGCTCGCGGCGGCGGGCGGGCTGGATGACGTCGCGGCGATTTCGGTCGCCGGCCAGCAACACGGCATGGTTGCGCTCGACGCCGCTGGTCGCGTGGTCCGCCCGGCGCTGCTGTGGAACGACACGCGCAGCGCCGCGGCTGCCGCGGCGCTGACCGATGAGGTCGGTGCTGCGGACTTCGCCCGCCGGACCGGCTCGGTTCCGGTCGCATCGTTCACGCTTGCCAAGCTGCGCTGGCTGCGGGACAACGAACCGGGTAACGCCAATCGTGTCGCCGCTGTGGCGCTCCCGCATGACTGGCTCACCTGGCGTCTGCTCGGTTACGGGCCGGACGGCGAGTCGCCGCTCGGCCCGGACCTGGACGCGCTCGTCACCGACCGTTCCGACGCCTCCGGCACCGCTTATTTCTCGCCCGCGACCGATGAGTACGACCTCGACCTGTTGGCGCGCGGCCTGGGCCGCAACGACGTCGTGCTGCCGCGCGTGCTGGGTCCGCACGAGGCGGCCGGTCGTACCTCGGCGGGTGTCGTCGTCGGCGCCGGCGCCGGCGACAATGCCGGCGCCGCGCTGGGCCTCGGCGCCGGCCCGGGCGATGTGGTGATCTCGATCGGCACCAGCGGCACGGTCTTCGCCGTGAGCGACGAACCCAGCGTCGACGTCAGCGGAGCCGTCGCGGGGTTCGCGGACGCCTCCGGCCGCTTCCTGCCGCTGATCGCGACGCTCAACGCCGCGCGCGTGCTGGTCTCGACCGCCAAGCTGCTCGGGGTCGACTTAGACGCGCTCGCCGAGCTTGCGCTCGACGCGCAGCCGGGGTCGGGCGGTGTCGTGCTTGTCCCCTACTTCGAGGGCGAACGCACGCCGAATCTGCCGGACGCCAAGGCTTCTCTGCACGGTCTCACCAACGCCTCGACCACGCGCGAGAACCTCGCCCGAGCCGCCCACGAGGGCATGCTCAGCGGGCTCAGCGCCGGTCTCGACGCCGTGCGCGCCGTCGGCGTGCGCGAGCAGCGGCTGCTGCTGATCGGCGGAGCGGCGCAGAGCGGCGCGGTGCAGACGGTCGCATCGCAGGTGTTCGACGCGCCAGTGGTCGTGCCGGCCGCGGGTGAATACGTCGCCGAGGGCGCGGCTGTCCAGGCGGCATGGGTGCTGACCGGCGAGCGTCCGCACTGGCAGGTCGATCTGATCGCCACCCCTGTGTCCGACCACCGACCCGAGATCAGGGAGCAGTACGCGCGCTACGCCCCGGCTATCGTCACCTGAGTGGGGCACCCAGCAGTCGACATCCGCCATGACATCGAGACTCGCGCCGACTGCGAGCGGCTGGTTCGCAGCTTCTACGGCCGCGCGCTGACCGACCCGATCATCGGCTGGCTCTTCACGGACGTGGCGAAGCTCGACCTCGAGGCTCACGTCCCGCGGATCACGAACTTCTGGGAGACGATCCTGCTTGACGCGCACAGCTACGGTGGCGGCGCCTTCCGCCCGCACCTCGAGCTGAACTCAAAGACGCCGCTCAAGCGCGGACACTTCGACCGCTGGCTCCACCTCTGGGGCCAAACCGTGGACGAGCTGTTCGTCGGCGAGCGCGCGGAGCTCGCGAAGGCGCACGCGACCCGCGTCGCGGCGGCCTTCGAGGCGCGCCTGCGCGCCTTCGACTCTGGCGGGCACGAACCGCCTCCGGGCGAGGTACGAGCTGCCGTTGATCTGATGACTCTGTTCCATACCGCAAGCGAGAAGCTGCCTGCCAGCCTGCCCGTGACGTTGCTGCGCTGGTGGATCCCCGCGATCCTGTGCCTGATCGGCGTCGTGCTGTTGGTCGCCGACGACTTCGACACCTTCGGCGTGTCCGCGTTCGCGGCTTTCGCCGGCGCGGGCAGCTCGACCTGGCTGATCAACTTCCTCTGGCGCCTGGGCGTGAGCGGCGACGACGAGCGCGACCTTGAGGCCAAGGACCGCGATTACCTGGCGCAACACGGCCACTGGCCCGACGACACGCCCCCCGGTTAACCTGCGCTGAAGATGACCGAGGCGACACCCGAGGTCCGCGAGCGCCTGCTGAAGGCGTGGCGCGGCGAGATCGAGGCCGGCGGCATGTACGAGCTGATCGCGCAGCGCCTACCGGAGCGCGAGGGCGAGATCATGCGCAGGATGGCCCAGGCCGAGTCGCGTCACCGCGAGCGGCTCGAGACCCGGATGCGCGAGCTCGGCGTCGAGGTTCCTTCGCCCGACAGCGTCAGGCTCTCGCCCTGGGCGCGACTGCAGGCACGGATCGCTCCCGTCGACAGATTGCTCGCCGCCCGCGAAGCCGCGGAGGACGAGGAGGTCGACGGTCTCTACAAGCACTCGACCGGCGACCCCACCACCGACCGGCTGCTGCACGACATCCGCAAGGAGGAGCGCTCGCACTCGATGGCCGTCGGCGAGATGCGCTCGGGCGAAAGCGGCGAGACAGCGGCACCGCCAGCACTGAGTGCCAACCAGCAGCGCGCCAAAGCCCGCCTCGACAAGATCATGGGCCGCGAGAAGTGGCACCAGACCAGTGGCGGCTGGATCAGCGGCGCGATCTACGGCGCCAACGACGGCCTGGCGTCGGTGTTCGGGATCGTGGCCGGCGTCTCGGGCGCGACCGGCGGCTCCAGCTTCGTCCTGACCGCCGGCGCTGCCGGCGCGATCGCGTCGGCGCTATCGATGGCGACGGGCGCCTTCCTGGCCGAGCGCGCCGAGGCGGAGGTCGCCGAGGCCAACCTCGCCCGCGAGCGCGCCGAGATCGAGCAGCACCCCGAGGAGGAGAAGGAGGAGCTGTCGCTCTTCTACCAGCTGAAGGGAGTCGACGAGCAGACCGCCGACGCGATGGCGGAGCAGATCGCCCTCCAGCCCGAGGCGTTCCTGCAGGCGCTCGCGATGGAGGAGTTCGGCGGCGCCGGGGGCGACGGTGCCGACGCCAAGCAGGCGGCGATCGCCGCTGGAATCTCCACCGGCCTCGGGGCAATGATCCCGGTGATCCCGTTCATCTTCGCGCACGGTGCGATAGCGATCGCGATCTCAGCCGGTGTGTCGATCATCGCCCACTTCCTGGTCGGCGCCGCAAAGTCACTGGTGACGCTGCGCACCTGGTGGGCGGCCGGCTTCGAGATGACGCTCGCCGGCATCATCGTCGGCAGCGTGACCTTCCTGATCGGGCTCGCGCTACCGACCTAGCAGTTCGGAAACGGCGCCCGCGAGCTCGTCGAACCGCCGCTCGAGCGCATCCAGCCGCGCGGCGAGGTCGGCGCCGTCCGTCTCGGGCGCTGCAGCCGCTGGCACAGGCGCAGCCACAGCCTCGGTCTCGCCGCCGAGCAGCTGTACGAACCGCTCCTCCTTCTGTCCGGGCCGGCGCTCGAGCCGGGCCGCGTAGCCGCGCTCGATCAGCTGGTCCAGGACCTGCTCGACGGCTGCGAGCGAGGGCCAGTCGACCACACGTTCGCTGCGGCCTCTGAGCTCCCCGCTCGTCTGCGGCCCGCGCAGCAGCAGGACGGCGAGCACGGCGAGCTGCTCGCGTCCGAGTCCCAGCGCCTCCTCGGCGAGGTGGCGGTACTTGGTCGCGCGGCTCGAGTGTCCGCTGGCGAGGCGGGCCAGGCCGTAGCGCGAAAGCCGTTGGGCGGCGTCGCGCACCGTCTCCTCGGTGTAGGCGACGACCGGGTCGCGGTTCGTCGACTGATTGCACGCGAGGCGCAGCGCGTTGAGGCTCAACGGGTACTGATCCGGAGTCGTGAAGCGCTTCTCGATCAGGCACCCGAACACGCGTTGCTCGGGGGCGGTGAGCGCGTCAAAGTGCATCGCCGCGAGGGTAATGCATGGCGAGCGGCGTCTCGGCGGTCACGCGAGCGCATACCCACGAGGCTCCTGCATGCGCGCGCCACGCATAAATGCAGCCATATGCACATATCTTTATATGCGTGACTCTTGCTGCTATCTTGGCGCTCCATGCCTGAGAGCGTCGCCTATGCGATCGGCCCGGAACTCGGCTTCGACGAGCTCGTCGGCGCGCTGCGTGCCGTCGCCGAACCCACGCGCATGCGGCTCGTGGCGCTGCTCAGCCACGAGGAGCTGACGGTCACCGAGATCAGTCGCGTGATCGGACAGAGCCAGCCGCGGACGAGCCGTCACCTTCGGCTGCTGGTCGACGCCGGGATCTTCGAGCGCGGGCCAGAGGGCGCCTACGTTTACTACCGCCTGGCCGAGGACAGCCCGGCCGCCGAGCTCGCCTACGGGGTCGCGTCGCGCGCCGCCGCCACGGACACGATGATCGCCGCGGACCTCGCGGCGCTTGCGCGTGTGCGCCAGGCGCGGATCGAGGCGGCCACCGCCTACCGCAATGCTCACGCCGACGAGCTCGAGGCGCTGAGCGGCATGTACGTGGGCGAGGCGGCCGTCGAGCGTGCGCTGCTCGACATGCTGGTCGGGGAGGGGCCGATCGGCCGCCTGCTCGACATCGGCACCGGCACCGGCCGGATCCTGGAGCTGCTCGCGCCCCACACCGAGCACAGCGTTGGCCTCGATCTCGATCACGACATGCTGCAGCTTGCCCGTGCCGCGCTCGGTGAGGCCCAGCTCTCCCGTGCCGCGGTCCGGCACGGCGACCTGCACCGTCCGCCGTTCGAGGCCGGCAGCTTCGACGTGGCCGTCATGCACCACGTGTTGCACCTGCTTGACGACCCGGCTGGGGCGATCGTCGACGCGGCGCGGCTGCTGCGCCCCGGTGGACGCCTGCTGGTGGCGGACTTCGCCGGTCACGATCTCGAGCAGCTGCGCAGGCTCCACGGGCACCGCCGGCTCGGGATCGCCGACACGGAGATGCTGGCCTGGGCGCAGGCCGCCGGGCTCGAGGTGGAGAGCGAGCGCACGCTACCGCCGACGGACGCGGACGAGCAGCTCACGGTCAGCCTCTGGCTGCTACGAGCCGGCGCGCGTGGGGGACGCCAAACCGGGGCGTCGGGCTGATGTCCGCCGTCTTCTCGTTCGAGGTCTTCCCGCCGCGCACACCCGAGGGCGAGCTGCGGCTCTGGGACACGCTGGAGCGGCTCGCGCCCCTGGAGCCGAGGTTCGTCTCCGTGACCTGTGGCGCCGGCGGAAGTGCGAGCGACGCGACGCTCGGCGTGATGCGCGCGGTCGCGGAGCGCACCTCCCTTCCGATTGCAGGCCACCTGACCTGCGTGGGACGCTCGCGCGAGGAAACCGACGCGCACATCATGCACTACTGGAACGCCGGCGTGCGCCACATGGTTGCGCTGCGCGGCGACGCGCCCGGGGACTCAGGGCACTTCGAACCTCACCCCGACGGCTATCCGAACCCGGTCGAGCTCGTCGCCGCGATCCGCCGGCAGGGACCGTTCGAGATCAGCGTCGCCGCCTACCCCGAGCCGCACGCGGATTCCGTCTCGATGGTCCACGACCTGGCCGTGCTCGCGCGCAAGGCCGACGCCGGTGCCAGCCGTGCGATCACCCAGTTCTGCTTCGACACCGACCTGATCGTGAGCCTGCGTGAGCGAATCGCTGGTGCCGGGATCGCGCTCAGGGTCGTGCCCGGCATCCTCCTGGCGACCGACTACGCGGCCGTCGCGCGGATGGCGACGCGCTGCGGCGCGAGCCTGCCGAGCTGGCTCGGCGAGCGCTTCACCGGACTCGACGACGATCCGCAGACGCGGAAGCTCGTGGGCGCGATCGTCGCCGCTGAGCAGGTCGATCGTCTGCGTCGCGAGGGGTTCGAGGATTTCCACTTCTATACCCTCAATCAGGGCGACCTGGCGCCGGCTGTCTGCCGGCTGCTGGGCGTACGACAGGCACCCGAACAGGCGGACGCGGCATGACGGACGAGCAATCACGCGAAGCACGGATAGAGGCGCTCAAGCAGGCGGCCGGGGAGCGGATCCTCGTCCTCGACGGAGCCTGGGGCGCTCAGATCCAGGAGCTGGGACTGGGCGAGACAGAGTTCCGCGGTGAGCGACTTGCTGATCACCCGCTCACACTGCGCGGCAACAACGATGTGCTCTGCATCACGCGCCCGGAGGTGGTCTCTGATCTGATCAGCGCCTACCTGGACGCCGGCGCCGACATCGTCTCGACCAACACATTCACCTCCACCGCGATCGCCCAGGCCGACTACGGCACCGAGGCGCTGGCGCGCGAGCTCAATCTGGCAGCAGCAGGACTGGCGCGCGCGGCCGCGGACCGCTTCACAGCGGCGGACCCATTCAAGCCGCGCTGGGTGGCGGGCTCGATCGGCCCGACCAACCGCACGCTGTCGATGTCGGCCGACGTCAACGACCCTGGCGCCAGGGTGGTGGACTTCGATCAGGTCTACGACGCCTACCGTGAGCAGGCGATCGCGCTCTACGACGGTGGTGTCGACCTGTTCCTGGTCGAGACCGTGTTCGACACACTCAACGCCAAGGCTGGGTTGAAGGCAATCCTCGACCTTCAGGACGAGGGACGCACGCAGCTTCCGATCTGGATCTCCGGGACCGTGACCGACCGCTCCGGGCGGATCCTGTCAGGCCAGACGATCGACGCGTTCTGGATCTCGGTTCGCCACGCGGAGCCGTTCGCGGTCGGTCTCAACTGTGCGTTCGGCGCAGAGCAGCTGCGCCCGTTCCTGGCGCAACTCGCCGGTGTCGCCGACACGCTGATCTCGGCCTACCCCAACGCCGGGCTGCCGAACGAGCTCGGCGAGTACGAGGAAGGCCCGGAGGTCATCAGCTCACAGCTGGGCGAGTGGGCGCACGCAGGCCTCGTGAACATCGTAGGCGGGTGCTGCGGCACCACACCGGCGCACATCAGGGCGATCGCAGATGCCGTCGAAGGGATCCCACCGCGCCCGATCCCCGAGGTCCGGCCGACGCTGCGGCTGTCCGGGCTCGAACCCTTCGCCGCCGCGTGACGCAGGTGCCGGAAGTGCTCGGTCGCGCCACAGGTGAACTCACGCCGACGCCCACCGAGACTCGTGCGACCTTCATCCACATCGGCGAGCGCACGAACGTAGCCGGCTCGGCGCGTTTCAAACGCCTGATCGCGGCAGAGGACTACGACGCGGCCTTGAGCGTCGCCCGCGAGCAGGTCGAGAACGGCGCCCAGATCATCGATGTCAACATGGACGACGGCCTGCTCGACGGCGAGCAGGCGATGACCACGTTCCTGCGGCTGGTCGCGTCCGAGCCGGAGATCGCACGAGTGCCGATCATGATCGACTCGTCCAAATGGAGCGTGATCGAGGCCGGGCTCAAATGCGTCCAGGGCAAGGCGATCGTGAACTCGATCAGCCTCAAGGAGGGCGAGGAGCCGTTCCTCGAGGTCGCCCGCAAGGTCCGTCGCTACGGCGCCGCGGTGGTCGTGATGGCGTTCGACGAGGAGGGTCAGGCCGGCACGGTCGAGCGCAAGGTCGCGATCTGCGAGCGGGCCTATGACCTGCTGACCCAGCGCGCCGGGTTCGACCCCGAGGACATCATCTTCGACCCCAACATCTTCGCGGTCGCGACCGGGATTGCGGAGCACAACGACTACGCGGTCGCATTCATCGAGGCGGTCTGGCAGATCAAGGAGCGGCTGCCGGGCACCAGAGTCTCGGGCGGCGTCTCCAACGTGTCCTTCTCGTTCCGCGGCAACGAGCCACTGCGCGAATCGATCCACGCCGTATTCCTCTACCACGCGATCGCCGCCGGGCTCGATATGGCGATCGTCAACGCCGGGCAGTTGGCGCAGTATGAGGAGATCGACCCGGAGCTGCGCGAGCGCGTCGAGGATGTGATCCTCAACCGCCGGCCCGACGGGACCGAGCGTCTGCTGGAGATCGCCGAGCGCTACCGCGACGCCGGCGGCGTCAAGCGCGAGGCGGACCTCAGCTGGCGGGAGCTGCCGGTCCGCGAGCGGATCGTGCACGCGCTCGTCCAGGGCATCAACGAGTTCATCGTCGAGGACGCCGAGGAGGCACGGCTCGAGCTCGGGCTGCCACTGCAGGTGATCGAGGGACCGCTGATGGACGGCATGAACGTCGTTGGGGATCTGTTCGGTCAGGGCAAGATGTTCCTGCCGCAGGTCGTGAAGTCGGCGCGCGTGATGAAGCAGGCGGTCGCGCATCTGGAACCATTCATGGAGCGCGAGAGTACCGACACGCGCGGTGCCGGCCGGATTGTGATGGCGACCGTCAAGGGGGACGTCCACGACATCGGCAAGAACATCGTCGGGGTGGTGCTCGCGTGCAACGGCTTCGACGTGATCGACCTCGGCGTGATGGTCCCCGGGCATCAGATACTCGACACCGCTGTGGAGCAGGGCGCGGACCTGATCGGGCTGTCGGGCCTGATCACGCCGTCGCTGGAGGAGATGTGCTCGGTGGCCAGCGAGATGGAGCGCCGCGGGCTGACGCTGCCGCTGCTGATCGGCGGGGCCACGACCAGCAAGCTGCACACCGCGATCAAGATCGACCCGTGCTACCGAGCCGGCCAGACCGTATACGTGCCCGACGCCTCGCGGGCCGTCGGCGTGGCGAGCGCAATGGTCGATCCGGAGCAGCGCGCCGTGCTTTCGGCACAGGTCAAGGCTGAATACCTCGAGGTCGCCGAACGGCGCGCCAGCGGGCGCGCCGCAAGCCGCCGTTCCTCACTGGCGGACGCGCGCGAGAACCGTCTGCGGCTGGACTGGGACGCGTACGTCCCGGTGGCGCCGTCGCAGCTGGGCGTACGGTCCTTCGACGGGTACGACCTCGCCGAGATCGCGCCCTACATCGATTGGACGCCGTTCTTCCGCACCTGGGAGCTGAAGGGCACGTACCCCAAGATCCTCGACGACCCGACCGTGGGACCGACGGCGCGCTCGCTGTACGGCGACGCGCGGGCCATGCTCGAGCGCATCATCGCCGAACGCTGGGTCAACGCGTCCGCGGTGGTGGGGCTGTGGCCGGCCGCCACCGAAGGGGACGATATCCGGGTCTACGCCGACGCGGAGCGGAGCGCGCCGCTCGCGACACTGCATACGCTGCGCCAGCAGCTCGCGCGTGATCGCGAGCATCCGAACCTGGCGTTGGCCGATTTCGTGGCGCCGGCCGGGGCCGGGGTCGAGGATCACGTCGGGGCCTTTGCGGTCACGACCGGTCATGGCGAGCCCGAGCGCGCGGCGGCGTTCGAGCGCGACAACGACGATTACAACCGGATCCTCTTCTCGGCGCTATGCGACCGCCTGGCCGAGGCCTTCGCAGAGCGGATGCACGAGCGCGTGCGGCGCGAGCTGTGGGGCTACGCCGCCGGCGAGCAGCTCTCGACCGCGGAGCTGGTCGCCGAGCGCTACCCCGGCATCCGCCCCGCCCCGGGCTACGGGTGCCAGCCCGACCACACCGAGAAGCGCACGATCTTCACGCTGCTGGACGCCCCCGCCAACGCCGGGATCGAGCTCACCGAGAGCTTTGCCATGAAGCCCGGCTCGTCGGTCAGCGGCCTGTACCTCGCGCATCCGCAGGCGCGCTACTTCGGCGTCGGCCGGATCGGCACCGACCAGCTCGAGGATTACGCTGCGCGCAAGGGCTGGAGTCTCGAGGAGGCGCGGCGCTGGCTCGCGACGCTGCTCGACGACGAGCCCGCGGCCGAGTTGCGGCTCGCCTCTGCCGGCCAGTGAGCGAGTGTCGTGAGCCGCGAATTCGGGCGCGGTCTCGCGAGTGGGGCTCAGGGCGCTAGACAACCTCGGCTACCGGACGCGACCTGACCGCCGCCAGCCAAAAGTCTGCAGCGACGACGCACCCCATTATCAGCAGATAGGTGTCGTGCGGATAGCTGAAGGCCCGATCTGTCAGCGGCCACAGGAGCGCCACGCCGTTGCCGCCCTCGGCCATGTCGCGGAAGAAGTGGAGCGAGACGCCCACGGCCAGACCGAGGAACAGCAGCCGATGGCGACGGATAATGGTGGCGATCAGGATCAGGACTGCGATCGTCAGCAGTGAGTGCGTGTAGGGTCGTGGCGTTCCCTGCGTGAAGAAGTAATAGCCGAGGTACTGCGGCACGTGATCGAGATCTATCGCCACCGACGCGATCAGCGCCGGCAGGGCGATGGGCGCCCGCCACCGTTGCGGCAGGGTCTGGAGCAGCAGCAGTGCCGTGATCACGTGGGCCGTCTCGTCCAGCGGCCCGCCCGGGAAGAACGAGTCCCCCACCTGCCGGTAGCTCCAGTCGGCCGCAACAAGGATCGCCGCGCAGACCGCCACCTGGATCGGCGAGAGATCCGTGCCGGCGATCGCGACTGCACGGGCCCTTGCTCGCGAATCCAGGCGCATTGCTGCCATCCATGTTCGCAGCCGGGAGCCTGAATCTGCGGGGCGTGTCAGGTGCCTACGATCCGGAAGCTGATCTCGCGATCGGTATCAGAGGTCTGCCAGCCGGCGGCGGCGCTCCAGCGGATTCGCAGGCCGTCCGCCAGTCTCGCGCTCGCTCGCCCGCAGGCGGGCGATCCCCACAGCGTCGCCAGCAGTGGCCTGTCGGACTCGGGCGTGTCGCCGAGCCCGGCTGCGACGTGGTCCGCCGGATACGTGGCGATGATCGCGCCGGCCCGCACCCAGACGGGGATCTGCGAGACCGGCGCGGGGGCGACGACCTCGCCGCCACCCGCGACGCGGCACCCCGACCAGGTCTCGATCCACTCCCCTTTCGGGAGCTGAACCTCGCGCTCGCGCGCGCCGTCGTCGAGCACCGGGGCGACCCACAGCGCGGGCCCGTAGCCGTAGGCGTCGGTCAGCTCCCAGCCGCGGGTGTCTGTGCGGTCGATCAAGCAAAGCGGGCGCATGATCGGCAGTCCGGTGCGCGCGGCGGTGTCCGCCGCGGCCCGAACGTACGGCACGAGCTGCTCGTGCAGCAGCACGTAGCCGCGATAGGTGTCGACCATGCGCTCGCCGTAGTTCCAGGGCTCTTGTGCAAAGCGGGAGTGCGCCTGCATCAGTGGCGTGAAGCAACCGAACTGCAACCAGCGCACGAGCAGCTCCGGCGGGCAGCGCTCGACCAGCCGGTGCCCCAGGTAGCCGCCCACGTCGTGGCTCCAGTTGGACATGCCGCTGGCCGCTGCCGAGAGCGTCGCCACGACCAGTGCACGCAGCGACCAGAAGTCCGAGGCCTGGTCGGCGGCCCAGGTGTGGCCTATCGCGTGCTGGCCGATCCAACCGGAGCGGCCGAACAGCACGCCGGCTCTGGGGTGGACCTCGTCGAGCGCACGCTGCAGGCTTATGCGGTGCAGGCCGCCGAGCTGCCAGGAGACCTCGCCGCCGTGGCGGCCGTCGGCCAGTCGCACGTGCTCCTTCAGGTAGTAGCCGTCCCCGTCGTCCATCTTGATCCCCTCGACGCCCTGTCTGAGCACGCGCTTGACCTGCTCGCGCCACCACTCCTCGGCGTCCGGGCTGGTGAAGTCGACGATCGAGCCTGTGCCCATCCACCACTGCCCGACCCACGGCTCGCCATCGGGCTGCTTGACGAAGTGGCCCGCGGCGGCGCCGGGCTCGTAGTTCGGCGCCGGGTCGTGGTGCAGGCGCTCGGACTCCGGCTGCGGCGGGATCTGGCCGTCGCGTGAGTCGATGTTCACCCACGGTGTGCACCAGAGCACGGTGCGCACGCCGTCGGCCCGGAAGTCCCGGATCATCTGCTCGGCGTCCGGCAGCTGATGCGGGTTGATCTCCCACGAGTTGTATTGCGTCGCCCACGGCGAGTCGATCACGATCGCGTCGAGGGGGATCTCGTAGCGCCGGAAGCCGTAGAAGTCATCGAGTACCGCCTCGCGATCCTCGTGCACGTCGCGGCTCTTCCAGAACCCGTAGCCCCACTCCGGCAGCAGCGCCGGAAATCCCGTCTGCCGGCAGAGCCCCCGCAGCCGCGCTGCCGGGGTCGACTGGCACATGAACTCGAGCGTAAGTGGACCCGCGAGCGCGCGCGTTGAGACTGAGGTGCGGTCACTGGACATGTCGAAACGAGTGCCGTTCGCGTAGGTGTGGGCGAGCACGCCGTAGCCGCGGCTGGACAGCATCCAGGGCATCGGCGCGCAGTCACCCTGGGGGATCCCGCCCTCCGCCAGCATCTCTGGCGGGCAGTCCGGCCCGGTGTAACGCCGATCCGCGCCCAACTGCACAGCCCGTCCGCGCTGGTCGAATTCAGTCCCGTGTCGCGCGCCCAGTCCGACGAAGTGCTCGACCGACCGCCGGTCCCAGTCGAAAGCCAGTCTGAGGGGCTCACCTTCCGCGGCCAGGCTCAACGTGAGTCGCTCGTCCTCATGCAGCGTGAGCGTGAGCTCGCCTTTCCGCCCGCCTTCGAACTGGACACCGACGCGCAACGTCGCTGAACCCTCTTGGCCGTTCGGCGAGGAAGCTTCAGAGACACTTGCGCGCACGGCTCGTTCATGCGGCCCCAGGTCTTCATTTGCGATGACCCCTTCCGTGAACTGCACGAAGTGATCGTGGGCGGTGCCGTCGGCGACCCACGCTGAGGCGTTGCGGAGTAGGCGCCGGCCGGCGCGGCGGATCGTGAAGCTGAAGGGCCGGAGCGAGACCTCGGCGCGGAGCTGCCCGCGCTCGAGCGTCAGGTCGGGGGTCGGTGCAGCATCCGGCATTGCTGGAGAACTCTTCGGCAAGCAGGGCTTTCTTCCCAGTAATTCACCGGAACTTCACAGCCTTTGCCCGTGAACTTCACAGGCTGAAGTGTCGATTGCGAGAAGACTTGGACCATGCAAGAGACCAAGAACAAAGACCTGCACGTGAGCCGCGCCGACATGCACGTGCACTCGACGGCATCGGAGCTGTCGAAGTTGGGGATCCAGCGCTCCCTGCATCTGCCCGAGTGCGCGACCGAGCCCGAGGAGGTCTACGAGCTCGCCAAGCGTCGCGGGATGGACTTCGTCACGATCACCGATCACGACACGATCGCGGGCGCGCTGCAGATCGCGCACCTGCCGGATGTGTTCGTGTCCGAGGAGCTGACGGTTTGGTTCAGGGGCGAGCCGCAGGCTGTGCACGTGCTCTGTTACGGGATCACTCTCGAGGATCACGAGTGGCTGCAGGCGCACAACTCAAGCGTCGAGGCGTGCGCGGAGTACCTGAACGATCGTGGGATCACGGCCGCCCTCGCGCATCCGTTCTTCGCGGTCGAGGCGCCGCTCGCGCCGCGTCACCGCCGGCGCCTCGCCCAACTGTTTCCAATCTGGGAGACGCGCAACGGGTCCCGCGCCAAGGAGCTGAACCTGCCGGCCTTCGTCTACATCGAGACGCATGGCGGCACCGCGATCGGCGGCACCGACGACCACGCCGGAATCGACATCGGCCGCACCTTCACGGAGACGCCCCGAGCCCGCGACGCAGTTGATTTCCTTGCCCAGATCCGCGCCGGCAACGCCGTTGCCCACGGTGACCAGGGCGGCGCGGCCAAGTGGACGCACGCGGCGATGTCGCTCGCGATCCGGGCGCTCGGAGACGGTAAGGAGCAGGACCGTCCGGACCCGCTTGCGGTGGTCAAGATCGTCGAGCGCGTGATGAGCGAGGGCAACGTCCGCTCGGGCGAGGCGCAGCGTGACCTCGGGCCGCGGGACGCACTCGCGCTGCTCCGCTCCTGGCTTGGGGCGATGGACCTGGAGGTCGACGAGCGCAGGCTCATCCAGCATCTCCAGGACGGCGACATCGGCCACCAGGACCTCTACCGCCGCGCGCGCCGGATCCACGAGCGCGAACTCGCCCGGGTCGTGCACGACACCATGGCCGTGATCGAGGAGGGCCGGCTTCCGGACCTCAGTCGCGCCGCCGCCGAGCTCTTCGACGCCTGCGTGCCGGCGATCCCGTACGCCGCCGCGACCGCCTTCCTGGGGCGCGAGAAGCTGAAGCTGACGCGCAACGACGGCGACCGGCCACGTGTCGCGATCGTCGCCGACGGCCTCGGAGGCATGCACGGCGTGACCCACACGATCCAGCAGATCCGCGACCGCGGCGTACCCGGGTTCGAGGTCGAGGTGATCGGTACCGACGCCGACGTCGACCGCCGGCTGAGCGCGGTCGCCGAGGTCGACGTGCCCTTCTACAACGGTCTCAAGATCGGGGTCCCAAGCCTGCTCGCCATTACGGACGCGATCTCGGAGGGCAGGTACGACCTTGTGCACGTCTGCAGTCCCGGTCCCGCGGGCATCGCCGCCTGGGGCATCGCGAAACTGCTCGAGCTGCCGCTGCTCGGCAGCTACCACACCGAGCTGGCCGCCTACGCGGGACTGCGCTCCGGGCTCGGTCACGTCGAGGCGCTCGCCAATTTCGCGCTCGGCAAGTTCTACGGTGCCTGCGACGTGGTGCTGTCGCCCAGCAGCGCCACGGACCAACGACTCGAGACGATCGGCGTCGAGCCCGAGATCATCGGCCGCTGGGATCGTGGTGTCGATCTCAACCGCTTCGATCCGGCGCTGCGCGACCCGGGACTCCTGCCCGGGGAGATCAACGTCCTCTACGCCGGGCGCCTGACCAAGGAGAAGGGAGTCGAGCTCCTGGCTGACGCGTTCCTGACGGCTCGAGCCCGCGATCCGCGTCTGCATCTCGTGCTCGCGGGTGGTGGACCGGAGCAGCAGGCGCTGGCCGATCGGCTCGGCGGCTACGCGACCTTCCTCGGGTGGCAGTACGGTGCCGACCTCGCCCGCGTCTACGCGAGCGCCGACGCCTTCATGTTCGCCAGCCGCACCGACACCTTCGGACAGGTCGTACTGGAGGCGCAGGCCAGTGGCCTGCCCGTGGTCGCGGTCGGCGAGGGTGGCCCGGCGACGCTGATCGAGGACGGTGAGACCGGCCTCCTCACCGCCGCCGACCCGCGGGCCCTGGCGACCGCGCTCCATCAGATCGTCGACAGCCCTCTGCTTGCCGAGCGGCTGCGCCGCGCTGCCCTGGCAGCGGTCGGCACCCGGACTTGGGAGGCCGCGATGCACCGGCTGGCCGACGGCTACCGGCGCGCGCTGTCCGGCAGCGAAGCAGCTGCCGCGCGCGAAGTCGCGTAGCGCGCCTCGGGCGCGTCCCCGGTCGCTCAGCAACCGTCGCTTCGTGTGACAATCGTGGTGCGGGTGCGCATGAGACGGATAAGACACCCGGGAGCGCCACCGAAGCGGTGGCGGAAAGCTGAGAGTGAGGACCATGACCGCCACCGCAACGCGTCTGCTTGACAACTACATCGCCGGCGACTGGGTGCCCGCCCAGGCTGCCACCGGAGAGCTCGACGTGACCAACCCGGCGACGGGCGGAGTGCTGGCGCGGGTGCCGCTTTCGGGCCGGGCGGACCTCGACGCGGCAGTCAAGGCGGCGCGAGCCGCGCTGCCGGAATGGCGTGCGGTGTCGGTGACCGCGCGGGCACGCAAGCTGTTCGAGCTGCGAGAGCGACTGCTTGCGCGCAGCGAGGAGCTGGCGCAGTCGGTCACGACCGAGATGGGCAAGACGATCGGGGACGCAAGGGCCGAGGTCGCCCGGATGATCGAGATGGTCGACGCCGCGACAGCCGTGCCGACGACGATGCAGGGGCGGATCCTTGAGGACGTCTCGCGCAATATCGACGCCGAGACCGTGCGTCAGCCGGTGGGCGTGTGCGCGGCGATCGTGCCGTTCAACTTCCCGGCGATGGTGCCGTTCTGGTTTCTGCCGTTCGCGATCGCGTGCGGGAACACATTCGTGCTGAAGCCCTCCGAGCAGGTGCCGCTGACGCAGCAGATGGCCTATGAGGAGGTGCACGCGCTGGGCCTGCCGGCCGGTGTCGTGAACCTCGTCAACGGCGGGCGCGAGGTCGTCGAGGGTATCCTCGAACACCCGGGGATCGACGCGGTCTCATTCGTCGGCTCGGCGCCGGTGGCGAAGCTGGTGTACGAGCGAGCGGCCGCGACGGGCAAGCGTGTGCAGGCGCTGGGCGGCGCCAAGAACCACATCGTCGTGATGCCCGATGCGGTCATCGACAAGACCGTCGACGGGATCATCGCCTCGGCCTTCGGGGCGGCGGGGCAGCGCTGCATGGCGGGCTCGGTCGTCGTCACCGTCGGCGATGCGCACGGGCAGCTGGTTCCCCCGCTGACCGATACAGCCCGGGAACTGCTGGTGGGTGACGGGCTCGACGAGAAGGTCGAGCTTGGACCGGTGATCTCATGTGCTGCACGCGACCGGATCGCGGGCTGCGTCGAGCGCGCCGTCGCCGAGGGCGCGCGACTTGCGCTCGACGGTCGCCAGGCCGGAGAGGGGTTGAGCCCGGACGGGGCGTTCATGGGCGCCACGATTCTCGACGGCGTGCGCCCGGAGATGGAGATCGCGCAGGAGGAGGTGTTCGGGCCCGTGCTGACGATCATCCACGCCGAGTCGCTCGACGAGGCGATCCAGATCGTCAACTCGAGCCGTTTCGGGAACGGCACCTCGATCTTCACAGAGTCCGGAGCCTCGGTCAGGCGCTACCGGCACGAGGTGGAGGTCGGGATGATCGGGGTCAACATCGGCGTCGCCGCGCCGGTCGCGTTCTTCCCGTTCAGCGGTTGGAAGGACAGCTTCTTCGGGGACCTGCACGCGCACGGCACCGACGGGGTCGAGTTCTTCACGCGCAAGAAGACGGTCACCACCCGCTATTTCTCGTCCGGCCAGGGGAGCGGCAGCTACTTCGTCGAGCGCTGAGCCCGCTCTATTGGTCTGGGGTCGAAATGCTCACCCTGCGGTGAGCGGGCCGTACGCGTCGGGCCGCCGTGTCGTCAGGAACGGGAACAGCTCAAGCCAGTCGCGGCGCTCGTCGAGGTCGAGGTCTGCGACCAGCACGGCCGGGCGGTCGCGTGGCGCCTGCACAAGGATGCGGCCGTACGGATCGGAGATGAAGCTCGAGCCGTAGAAGGTCAGCGGTCCCTCCTCGCCGACGCGGTTGATCGCGACCATGAATGTGCCGTTGGCGATGCCGTTGCCGACGATCACCTGCTGCCACAGCGGCTCGGTGTCGAACTCGGGGTGATCGGGCTCGGAGCCGATCGCCGTGGGGTAGATCAGCACCTCGGCGCCCGCCAGCGAGTATGCGCGCGCCAGCTCGGGGAACCACTGATCCCAGCAGGTCGGAAGGCCCAGGTGAGCGGTCGCAGCCCCGGCGCCGGAATCGACCCCACCCGCGCCCGCGCCCGAAGAAGCCGGCTCCTGATCCTCCAGGCGCAGCGCGACGACCGGGAACGGATCACCCTCGCCGGTCGCCGGCCCCTGCCGGAAGTACCGGTCCTCGTAGTAGCCGGCGGTGACGGGGATGTGGAGCTTGCGCGTGCGCTGAACCAGCTCGCCCGCGGGCGAGACGAGGATCGCGGTGTTATAGCCAAGGCCGTCACCGTGATCGGCCTGTTCGAACAGGGAGGCGTGGACGTGCACGCCGGAGGCTGCCGCGGCTCTGCGAGCGAACCTGATCGTCGGGCCGTCATCGAGCGGCTCGGGCGCGACCCCGAGGGCCTCCGGGCCATCGGGGGTGGTCGCGAAGTAGCGGGAGAGCGTCAACTCCTGCAGGCAGACCAGCTGGGCGCCCTGCGCTGCCGCCAGCGCGATCCCCTCGGCCAGCGCCTGCTCGTGCTCGACCGCATCGCTGTGCCAGCGCTGCTGCACGAGCCCGACCCGCAGCGGCGGACGCGTGGCAGGGCGGGTGCGAGCCGGCGAGTCCGCGACCGCATCCGCGATCTGGAGCACGTAGCCGGTCATACGGCCGGCACCTGCTGGGTGATGCAGTGCGGGCCGCCGCCGCCGTAGGCGATCGTCGCGCCCGGCACCGGCACGACCGAACGACCCGGGAACGCGTCAGCGATGATCGCCAGGGCCTCATCGTCGAAGTCGATCCCGGTCACCGGCACGATCACGGCTCCGTTGCAGACATAGAAGTTCAGGTAGCCGACCGCCACGCGCTCGCCGGCGATCTCGGCGTAGGGGAGGAACGGGACCTCGATCGTCTCGATCCCGGCATCGCCGAAGCGCTCGAGGTTCTCCTCGCAGCGCGCGCGGTTGGGGTTCTCACCCGTGACGGTCTGCGTCAGCACGCGGCCGCCGGGAGCGAACGCGGCGATCATGTCGATGTGCCCGTCGGTGTCGCGATCCTCAACCAGGCCCTCACCGAGCCAGACAACCCTGTCGGCGCCGAGGTAGTCGGCCAGCAACTCCTCGATCGCCCCGCGCGAGAGCGACGGGTTGCGGTTCGGCGCCAGCAGGCACTGCTCGGTCGTGACGATCGTGCCGGCGCCATCGCTGATCACCGAGCCGCCCTCGAGCACCATCGGCGCCCGCCTTACCTCGTCGCCGAGCTCGTGCGCGATCAACCCACCGATCTCCGCATCCTTGTCCCAAGGCGGGAACCTCTCCCCCCAGGCGTTGAAGCCGAAGTGCACCGCGAGGCGCCCGCCGTTGTCGTCGACGACATAGATCGGGCCGCTGTCGCGCAGCCACGAGTCGTCGATCGGGAGCTCGATGATCTCGACGCGGCCGGCGCAGGCAGAGCGCGCGGCCTGGGCGTCCTGCGCCGAGGCCGCGATCATCGTCACGTCCTCGAAGTCGGCGATCGCGTTGGCGACCGCGGCGTAATCTGCGCGCGCCCGCTCGAGTGTCGGCCCCCACAGCGAGGTGCGGCAGGGCCAGCCCATGATCGTCCGCTCGTGCGGCTCCCACTCACCCGGATAACGCATGCCGCGAGCGTATCGGGCGGGTTACACCGTCTGGGTCAGGAACGACGGCGCCTGCTCGCCGGAGCTCAGCGGGCTCAGCAGAGAGCGCCTGGCGGACGCCACCTCGTCGGCGGTGACGTTCTGGGGGTGGTGGCAGGCGGCCAGGTGGCCGTCCGCATACTCGGTCAGCTGCGGCTCCATCTTGCGGCAGACATCGCTCGCGCGCGGGCATCGGGTGGCAAAGCGGCAGCCGAGCGGTGGGTCGATCGGGCTCGGCACCTCGCCGGTCACGACCCGCCGTGAGCGTGCGCGGTTCTCGGCGGGGTCCGGGATCGGGATCGCGTCGAGCAGCACCGACGTGTACGGGTGGATCGGCTTGGTGTAGAGCTCCTCCGAGGGTGAGAGCTCCATCACCTTTCCGAGGTACATCACCGCGATGCGATCGGACACATGGCGGACGACGCTGAGATCGTGCGCGACGAATACGTAGCTGAGGCCGAACTCGTCCTGGAGGTCGCCGAGCAGGTTGATGACCTGTGCCTGGATCGACACGTCGAGTGCCGACACCGGCTCATCCAGCAGGATCAGCTTCGGGTTCATCGCCAGCGCCCGCGCGATGCCGATGCGCTGACGCTGACCGCCGGAGAACTCGTGCGGGAAGCGACTCATGTGCTCCGCGCGCAGTCCGACACGCTCGAGCAGCCTGCGACTCTCGGTCTCGATGTCCGTGTCGGGCACGCCACGCAGTTTCAACGGTGTCGCCAGGATCTGGCGGATGCGCTTGCGCGGGTTGAGCGATGCCTGCGGGTCCTGGAAGACCATCTGCATCTCGCGCCGGATCGGCGCGAGTGTCTTGCGGGAGGCCTTGGTGATGTCGGCGCCGCGGAATCTGATCTCACCGGCGGTGGAGTTGACCAGCCGCACAAGCGCGCGGATCAACGTGGTCTTGCCACAGCCTGACTCGCCGACCACCCCGAGCGTCTCACCCTGGTTGAGCGCAAAGGAGACGTCGTCGACCGCGTGCACATGCGCGACGGTGCGGTCGATGATCAGTCCGGCCTTGACGGGAAACAGCACCTTCAGGTGCTCGACCGACATCAGGGCAGGGGCAACTCCGTTCCGGGCTTGCTCGCCGGAAACGTCGCTTGACGTCGTCAGCGGGTCGTCGGTCATACGCTCACCGGGGCGGCGAGCCCGATCTCACCGTCGACGTTGCGGAGCTCACGTTTGCGCTCGGCGGCCAGCCAGCAGCGGTCGAGGTGCCCGGGTGCATCGGAAAGCCGCGACTCGAGCGCGGGAACCTGGTCGCATTTGTCAAAGGCGTGTGGGCAACGCGGCTGGAAGTGACACCCCTTGGGTGTGTCAAGCAGTGATGGCGGCGCCCCCGCGATCGCCGGCAGGCGCGTGCCGCGGTCGCGGTCGACACGCGTGATCGAGCCGAGCAGGCCCCACGTGTAAGGGTGCTGAGGGTCGTAGAAGAGCTCGTCGAGCGTGCCCTGCTCGACGACCCGACCCGAGTACATGACCACGACGCGGTCGGCGATATCGGCCACAACCGCCAGGTCGTGGGTGACCAGGATGATCCCGGCGTTGGTCTGCTCGCGCAACTGGCGCAGCTCGTCGAGGATCTGGGCCTGGATCGTGACGTCAAGCGCAGTGGTGGGTTCGTCGGCGATCAGCAGCTTGGGCGAGCACGAGAGCGCCATCGCGATCATCACGCGCTGGCGCATGCCGCCGGAGAACTCGTGCGGATATGAGCGCAGCCGCTCAGCCGCGCGCGGCACGCCGACACGCTCCATCAGCTCGACGGCCTGGCCCATCGCATCTGACTTGCTCACCTCGGGGTGGTGCGTGCGGATCTGCTCGACGATCTGCCAACCGACCTTGTAAACAGGGTTCAGCGAACTCATCGGATCCTGGAAGATCATCGCGATGTCATTGCCGCGGATCTTGCGGAGGTCTGCGTCGGACGCGCCCAGCAGGTCCTTGCCCGCGAGCGTCGCAACTCCTTCGATCCTCGCATTCGGGCTGCGGGTCAGGCCCATCAGCGTCATCCCGCTGACCGACTTGCCCGAGCCGGACTCGCCGACGATCGCCACGACCTCGCCGGCGGCAACGTCGAAGCTCACGCCATCGACGGCGCGAACGACGCCCTCGTCGGTGGCGAACGACACCTTGAGGTCGTCCACATGCAGCAGCTGCTCACTCATCCGAGCCGGATCCGTGGGTCGAGCACCGCGTAGAGGATGTCGATCAGCGCGCTGAAGAACACGACCGCAAGTGCAGTCAGCATCACGACGCAGAGCAGCGTGATGGTGTCGAAGTTGCCGATCGCCTGCGCGGCGAGTTGACCGACACCGTGCAGGTTGTAGACGGTCTCGGTGAGGATCGCGCCGCCGCCGATCACCTGGGCAAGGTCGAGGCCCCACAGCGAGATGATCGGCAACAGGCTCAGCCGCAGCACGTGCTTGACGAGCACGCGGCGCTCAGATAGCCCCTTGGCGCGCGCGGTGCGTACGTAGTCCTCGCCCATCGTGTCGAGGATCGAGCTGCGCAGTACACGCGAATAGAAGCCGATGAAAAGGACCGAGAGCGTGAACCAGGGCGCGACGAGGTGGTGGAACCACTGCCACGGGTGGCTGATGCCCACAAAGCCCTGCAGCGGGATGATGCCCGCCTTGTAGCCGACGAAGTAGATGAGCAGGGCACCGAGATAGAACGGCGGCATCGAGACGCCGACCATCGCCAGCACGGTCAGCACGCGGTCTGTGTACTTGCCGGAACGGACCGCCGCCAGCGTCCCGAGCCCGATCGATGCGAGCAGCCAGAAAAAGCCCGCCCCGAGCGCGAGGGAGAGTGTCGCCGGCAGCCCGTTCCTGATCTCCTGCAGCACGTTGAAGCCCTGCGAGTACGAGTATGCCTGGCCGGTGAAGATATTGCCCATCGTCTTGACGTATTGCACCCAGATCGGCTTGTCGAAGCCGTATCTGACGCTGATCAGGTGCACCTCTGCCGGGTTCGCCAGACGACCCGCGATCATCGCCGCCGGGTTGCCGCCGGGGAGCGCCACTATGAACAGCAGGAACGTGACCAGCGAGATCACGAACAGCAGCGCGACCATCGTGATCAGCCGGCGGGTGATGAAGCGCGCCATCAGCTCTTCGCCTGCCTGACGGCAGCCTTGGCGCGCGGATCGAGCGCGTCACGTACGCCGTCGCCGAAGATGTTCACCGACATCACCGTGAGCACAAGCGCGAGTCCAGGGATCAAGACGGCGTGGAACGCTCCGGGGAACTCCCCCAGGCCCTCCTGGATCATGTTTCCCCAAGCCGGCGTCGGCGGCTGCACACCGGCGCCGAGGAAGTCGAGCGCGGCCTCGAGGATGATCGCGTTGGCCAGCATCAGCGGAACGAATACGACGATTGTCGAGGAGAGGTTCGGCAACAGCTCGCCGAACATGATCCGGAAGCTTGAGAGACCCTGCTGGCGTGCGGCGTCGACGAACTCGCGCTCGCGCAGGCCCAGCACCTGGGCGCGTATCGGCCGCACGATGTAGGGGATGTAGACGAAGCCGACGACGAATGCGGTCGTCATCAGCGTCGTCGAGTGCAGGAAGAGGAAGCCGCGGATATTCAATACGGTGCCGAGCGTGATCCCGAGCAGCACCGCCGGATAGGCCCAGATCACGTCCATCACACGGCTGATGAGCTGATCGAGCCACCCGCGGAAGTAACCCGCGATCGTTCCGAGCATGGTGCCGAAGACCATCGTGATCAGCATCGCCACGGTCCCGATCTCGAGCGAGTTGCGCCCGCCGTAGAGCAGGCGCACGCCGATGTCGCGGCCCTCCTCGTCGGCGCCGAGGAAGAAGTGGCTGATGTTCCAGGTGGGGCCGATCGGCACGCCCACGGCGTTGATGGAGTACAAGACCTTGCCGTGGCCGAGGTTGATTGGAGCGGTGACTATGGTGTCCGGGCCGATGTGGGCGATGTCGCTCGCGTAGACCGGCGCCAGCAGGCACATGACGACGATCAGCAGGAAGATGAAGCCGAAGAACATCGCCACGCGGTTACGGCGTAGGCGCCGCCACGCGAGCGCGTAGACGCCGACGCCGGGCGGGGCGTCCTGGTCGTCCGGGGTTACCGGCTCTTCGAAGGCGATCTCGGTGATGGTTGACATCTGCGGGACCCTCTCTTGGGTGGAGAGGGTATAGCGATTTAAAGAGTTGCGGGGCGATCCGCCGAGAGCGAACCGCCCCGCTGTTACCCGTTTCGGGTTCCTCCGGAACTACTTGAGCTTCAGCTCGCTGAAGTCCCAACCAACGATGTAGTTGATCATCAGCGGCGAGCGCACAATGCGCGTGGAGCTGAAGAACGGGAACTTCTGGTACCCGAACACCGCCACGTACGCCTTGCTTGCGACGTACTTGTCGAGCGCCTGCCACTGACCCTTGACCGAGTTCAGGTCGGTCGTCGGCGTGGCGCCCAGCTTGGCGACCTGGCTGTTGATGTGCGGATCGTTCGTCTGGCCGAAGTTCTCGTTGTCCGTCGGCGTGACCGACTTGCCGTCGAGCAGAACTCCGTAGAAGTCGACCGGGTTCGGGAAGTCCTGGTTCCAGTCGGCAAAGCCGGTCTGGGGGTCAACCGTCTTCGACTCACCGATGGTGGTGAAGTAGTTGGCGTCCGCGACTTCCTTCAGGGTCACATTCTTGAAGCCGATGGTGTTCAGCTCGGACTTGTAGTACGTCATCCACTGGAGGCGCGGCGAGCGCTCCTCGCTGTACACCGTGATCGGCGTGTTCGCCTGACCTGACTCCTGGACCAGCTTCTTGGCCTTGGCGGTGTTGCCGTTGCCGGGCGTGCCGTACGGGCACTTCCCGCTCGGATGGCCAGGAATCGCCGGCGGCAGGAAGAAGCAGGCCGCAGCGAGCGTTCCTCCGCCAAGGCGGTTCATGTAGTTCTCGTTCAGGCCAGTGACGACCGCTTCACGCGCGTCCTGGTTGTTGAACGGGGGCTTCGTCGCATTCAGGAAGATGTAGTACGTCGACCCACCCATGTTGACGAGGCTGAAGCGGTTCTTCGCCTGGGAGTTGATCTTGGCCAGGTAGCTGCCCGGGATCGTGTCGGCCCAGTCGAAGATGTCGGCGCTGTTGTTGAGCACCGCATCCGCGTTGGCGTTGACGTTGGAATCGATCTTCACATCGATGTTGTCGAAGCCCGACGGAATCCCCGGAACCGGTGTCCACTCGGGGTTCTTGACGACGTCATACGACGCGTTGGGCACGATGTTCGTGACCTTGTACGGACCGACACCGGCCGGCGGAGCGGTCGGCTGCGCCTTGGAAATCGACGTTCCCTTGGGGTCGACGATGCCGAGCGACGGGAAGGCCAGCACGTTGTCAAACGGGCCATAGGCCTTGACCAGGTGGATCACGATCTTGCCGGTGGCGTTGTTGGTCGAGATACCGGAGATCGTTCCCTTGCCAGGGTGCTTCGAGTATGCCGTCGCGCCCACGATTTGCGGCGTGATGAACGTCGAAGCGCCGCCCCACGGGATGCTGATCGCACGCTCAACTGTGAACGTGAAGTCGCTCGCCACGAGTGGGTCGCCGTTTGAGAACTTGAGCCCCTTGCGCAGCGTGACCGTGTAGGTCTTGCCGTGGTTGGAGATCTTCGGCAGCGCTGTCGCCACGCCGGGGATCAGATCGGTGCTCGCGATCCCGGCCTTGCGGGCATAGGTCGTGAGACCGGTGTAGACCAGCCAGTTGGTTTCCTCGCCCTGGGTCGTGTAGTCCAGACCGGGATCCAGCGACTGCGGGGCGGTGCCCTGCACCATATTGATCGTGCCGGTGGCGGCAGCGTGGGCCTTTTGGGCCTTCGCTCCTGCGCTCGCGGCAATCGCGGCTGCGATTGCCACCACGCCGACCGCGGTCAGGATCACAGACCAGGTCGATCGCTTTGCATGTTTACGCACTGTGGCGTCCTCCTCCATGGGTTTGAGACTTGCCGATAATTTATTCGCAAGTCGCCAGCTTTGCGTGCACCGTAATGCACTCGCAACATCCTTGCGTCGCTAATCGCTGGCGTCGGGCGGGCGGCGTCCGGTCTCGCGAGACAGGCTAAGCGCTGCAGGACGCCCGTCAGGCCCGTACGACCGACGCGTCAGAGGCGTCGGCGGGGTCCTGGGTGACGACGGCGTCGGTGTGGTGATACATGCCCCCGCGCAGTGCCGACGCCCCCGCCGCGACAAGGCACGCGATGATCGCAAACGTGAAAGCGGTGTGGAGGCCGTCGCGGAACGGTGAGGAGATCAGCTGCGGGAAGAACGAGCGGCCGGTGAGCAGCGCCTGGCTGTGCGCCGAGAGCTTGTCCAGCACGTGGGCGCCGACGAGGCTCTTGACCGGGTTGAAGCCCAGGAACGCCGCGAACAACACAGAGACCGGCGGCGTCTTGCCGATCGCGTGTGCTGTCGCCAGCGGCACGCCGTGCGCGTGCAGGCCGGAGCTGAGCGTGTGTGGCAGGTTCGTGGCGAGCCCCGCGATCATCAGCGAGAAGAAGATTCCGACCGACAGCACCTGCGCGCTGTTCTGGAAGGTCTGGTTCATGGCGCCGCCGGCACCGCGGTCCTCGGGCGGCAGGCTGTTCATCACCGACGCGCGGTTGGGGGAGGCGAACATCCCCATCGAGAACCCCATCGCCAACAGCACGAGCGCGAACACCGGGTATGAGAAGTTGATCGGCAGCAGCCACAGGCCGATGAACGTCAGCGCCGTGGCGATCATTCCGCCCGTCGCGAACGCGCGTGAGCCGTAGCGGTCCGACAGGATCCCGAACGTGGGACCGGAGGCGAGCATCCCGACGGTGAGCGGCAGTATGCAGATGCCGGCCCGCAGTGGCGTCTGCGTGAAGTCGACGCCGTGCTGTGGTAGCCAGATCCCCTGCAGCCAGATGATCAACATGAACATCAGGCCGCCGCGTGCGACCGATGCCAGGAATGTGGACAGCGTGCCGGCGGTGAAGGCGCGGATGCGCAGCAGCGGCAAGCGGAACATCGGCTCCCGCGCGCGCAACTCGACGATCGCGAAAGCGATCAGGGACAACACGCCGGCGCCGGCGAGGATCAGCACGCGCGGGCTGATCCAGCCCATCGCATGGTGCCCGTACGGGCGGATCCCGTAGGTGATCGAGACCATGATCAGCACCAGGCCGAGTGCGAACGTGATGTTGCCTGGCCAGTCGACCTTCGAGCCCAACTGCGGCCGGCTCAGCTCGCGCAGTCTCATGTAGGCCCAGACGGTGCCGAACAGGCCGACCGGGACCGAGATCAGGAAGACCAGGCGCCAGTTGATCGGGGCGAGCAGGCCGCCGAGCACAAGCCCCACGAACATGCCGCTGACACCGACGATGTTGTTGATTCCGAGCGCCATCCCGCGCTGGTTGGCGGGGAACGCGTCGGTCAGAATCGCGGCCGAGTTGGCGAGCAGGAAAGCACCGCCAACGCCCTGGAACAACCGGAAGACGACCAGGTAGGTCGCGCCGGCTGAGCCCGTCATCCAGTCGATCGTGAGCAGCAGCGACGCGACCGTGTAGATCACGAAGCCGAGGTTGTAGATCCGGACCCGGCCGAGCATGTCGCCGAGCCGACCGAGGCTGACAATAAGCACGCTCGAGACGATCAGGTATCCGAGCACCATCCACAGCAGGTAGAAGCTGTTGCCCGGCTGCAGCGGATTCAGATGGATGCCACGGAAGATGTCCGGCATCGCGATGATGGTGATCGAACCGTCGAGCGTCGCGAGCAGGACAGCGAGCGTCGTGTTGGACAGCGCGATCCACTTGTAGTTGCGCGGCAGCGGACCGTCGGTGCGCCTGGCGGAGATCAGCGAGCTTGCCACCGAGCAAGTATTACACAGGTTACCTTCATATCTCCCCGGCGGTGAACGTTGTTACGTATAGTCAGCAGCCGTGAAAACTGACATCGAACTGACGAACGCGGTCGAGCTCCGGGCCCTCGCCGCCGAGTTGCGGATCGTGCTGGGTCGCCTGATCCGTCGCCTCCGCGCGGAGTACCGGTTCGGGCTGACGCAGGCGTCCGTACTCGGACGGCTCGACCGCGAAGGCCCGCAGTTCATCGGCGAGCTGGCGGCGGCCGAGCGGGTGCGCCCACAGTCGATGAGTCAGGCGCTGGATGAGTTGGAGGCGGAGAAGCTGATCGAACGTTGCCCCGACGCCACCGATGGGCGCCGCACGCGGATCGCGCTCACGACGGAGGGCCGTGCCGCGCTCGAGGCGGATCGTGCGGCTCGTGACGGCTGGCTCGGCAAGGAGATCGCGCAGTTCACGCCTCAGGAGCAGGAGATCCTGCACGAGGCGGTGCTGCTGCTCGACCGCCTCGCGAACTCGGACTGACGCTCGCGCAGTTGTCCGCGCCACTCCGCGGGCGGCCCCAGCGGGGGCCGCAAAACTGTTCGCTAGCCTGAATATGTGTCTGTAAGCGCCGAGTTCGTTCCAACCGGAAACCTCTCGCGCGACAGACCACCTCGATCCTGGATCGACCCGGATCGCAGCAAGACCTGGCTTCGGCGCGCGCTGCCGATCGTGATGGCCCGCCGGACGACGCTGTTCTCGGCGCTGGGGCTTTCCTTCCTGTCGCTGCTGCTGCAGGTGCAGATTCCGCACCTGTTGAACAGCGCCGTGAACGGATCACTCGAGCCCCACGCTCATTTCGCGCCAACGCCGCTCGGACACTACGTGCGGATCGTGTTCGTGCTCGCCGTGCTCGCCGGGGTCACCTCCTACGGCGCACGCCTGCTGCTGATGCGCACCGCCTACGGGATGGAGTCGGACCTCCGCAACATGATCTACACGCACCTGACGCGGATGAGCTTCGACTTCTATGACCGCGTCCAGTCCGGGCAGCTGATCTCCCGCGCCAACTCCGACATCCGTTCGGTACAGATGTACCTGACCTTCGGTCCGAGCATCCTCGTGCAGTGCTCGATCGCCGTCGTCGCCTTCATCTACATGCTCACGATCAACGTGCCGCTCGCGTTCGTCGCGATGGCGACGCTGCCGCTCGTATTCGTGATGGGCGTGCGCATGCGCCGCAGCATGTTCCCGGTCTCGTGGCTGATCCAGGCGCGCCTCGCCGAGATCGCGACGATTGTCGACGAGAACATCAACGGTGTGCGCGTCGTCAAGTCGTTCGTCGCCGAGCAGCGCGAGTTGAACGTGCTCGAGGAGGCGGCCGACAAACTCCAGTGGTCCTACATCCGCGACGCAGACCTGCGTGCCAAATTCACCCCGGTGGTCCAGAACCTGCCGCAGGTCGGCCTGGCCCTGGTCCTGCTGCTCGGGGGTTACCTCGTGATCCATGGCCACCTCGGCGTCGGCGCGATCCTCGCCTTCAGCGCCTACATCGTGATGCTGCAGGCACCGTTCCAGATGCTCGGCATGCTGGTCATGCTGAGCCAGCGCGCCGCGGCCTCCGCCGGCCGGATCTACGAGGTACTCGATGAGCAGCCGAGCGTCGTCGACGACCCGCTGGCCGTCGACCTCGTGGATGTCTCCGGCGATGTCGCCTTCGAGGACGTCGACTTCTCCTACTCAGCCGATTCGCCACTGATCCTCGACAAGCTCAACCTGCGGTTGCAGCCGGGCGAGACGGTGGCGATGGTGGGTCGCACCGCCAGTGGCAAGACGACCGTCGCGCGCCTTCTCTCGCGCTTCTACGACGTCACCGGCGGCGCCGTGAAGATCGACGGTCACGACATCCGCGACGTTACGGTGGAAAGCCTGCGCCATCAGGTCGGGGTCGTGCTCGACGAGCCCTTCCTGTTCTCGGTCTCGATCCGCGACAACATCGCCTATGGCCGGCCGGATGCGCCGCTCGAGGAGATTGAGGCCGCGGCGCGCGCCGCTGACGCCGACGAGTTCATAGTGCAGCTTCCGGAGGGCTACGACACCGTTGTCGGCGAGCGCGGCTACACGCTCTCCGGCGGCCAGCGGCAGCGCATTGCAATCGCGCGCACGCTGCTCGTGAACCCGCCGATCCTGGTGCTCGATGACGCCACCAGTGCGGTCGACGTCCAGGTCGAGCAGGAGATCCACGGCGGTCTCAAGACGCTGATGCAGGGCCGCACGACGCTGATCGTCGCCCACCGCCTCTCAACGATCGGGCTCGCCGACCGCGTGGTGCTGCTCGACGGTGGCCGCATCGTCGCCGACGGAACGCACACCGAGTTGCTCGAGAGCTCCGCTCTGTACGTGGAGGTGCTCGCCCAGGCGGAGGCCGATGAACTTGAACAGCAGCGCCTGGAGCGTGCGCGCGAGGCCGCGCGCGCGGCCGAGGAGGACCGGCTGTGAGCTTCGGTGGATTCGGCGGCGGCTCGCCGATGTTCGGCGGTGGCGGCGGCTCGCGCTCGGCGGCGGCGCCGGGGGGCGGCTTGCCGTTCGCGGGGATTCCGCCCGAGCTGCAGTCCGGCGTCGACAAACTGCTTGCCGACGAGCCCGATTACCCGGCGCCCAGCGCGCGTTTCAGCTACCGCAACGACGACGAACGTTTGAAGCACCTGACGCTGCGCGGCCTGGTGTTCAGGCAGTGGCGGCTGGGCGTGCTCGCGGTCCTGCTCGTTTGCATCGTCAGCGTCACCAACCAGGTCGGTCCTGCGCTGATCGCGTACGGCATCGACCACGGCATGGTGCGCGGTCACAGAGACTTCAACGTGGTCGTGGTCTGCGCCGTGCTCTTCCTGCTGGCGATCGCGATCACGGCGGCAACGCAGTCCTCGCAGGCGCGGGTCACCGGGCGGCTGGCTGCGCGGGTGATGAACGACCTGCGCGTGAAGGTCTTCACCCACCTTCAGCGGCTCGGCCTCGACTACTACACCGAGGAGAAGGCGGGCGTGATCATGACCCGCATGACGAGCGACATCGAGAACCTGCAGCAGCTGCTGCAGGACGGACTCGCTCAACTCGTCGGCCAGGCGCTGACGATGGTCGTGATCACGGTGATTCTGTTCACGACGAATGTCGAGCTGACCTTGATCACGCTGGCGTTGGTCGTGCCGATCCTGACGCTTTCGACGATCTGGTTCAGCCGGGCATCAGAGCGTGGCTACATGCGCGTGCGCGACGGGATCGCCGGTGTCCTGGGAGATCTCTCGGAGAGCCTGCACGGTGTGCGCACGGTCGCCGCCTACAACCGCCAGCGCTGGAACGTCGTCGAGCACCGCAACGTCGTCAGGGTCTACCGCGACGCCAACAACAGCACCGCCCAGATCAACGCGCTGTACGGGCCCGGCACACAGATGCTCGGCTACCTGGGGCAGGGAGCACTGCTGGCGATCGGCGGGAACATGGTGCTGCACCACAAGCTGTCAGCTCGGCGTACTGGTCGAGTTCTTCCTGTACCTGAACCGCTTCTTCGCACCGATCCAGTTGCTGGTCCAGCAGTACAACACCTTCCAGCAGGGGCAATCCTCGGTGCTCAAGCTGCGCACGCTGTTCGCGACCGAGCCCAGCACGCCGGAGCATGTCGGACGCGCAGGAGCTGCCGCCGCTGCGGGGCGAGATCGTCTTTGACGACGTCAGCTTCGGCTACGAGCCGGGGCGGCCCGGTGCTACGCGACGTCAACCTACGCATCGCACCTGGTGAGACGGTCGCGTTCGTCGGTCAGACCGGCGCCGGCAAGTCCACCGCCGCGAAGCTGATCACCCGCTTCTACGATCCGACCGAGGGCAGCGTCCGGCTCGATGGTCACGACCTGCGCGAGGTGACGCTCGACTCGTTGCGCCGCCAGCTCGGGGTCGTGCCGCAGGAGCCGTTCCTGTTCGCCGGCAGCCTCCGCTACAACATCGCCTTCGCGCGACCCGACGCGAGTGACGCGGAGGTCTGGGCGGCGGTCGACGCGGTCGGCCTGCGTGACGTCGTCGAGCGCATGCCCGATGGGCTCGACAGCGTTGTGCACGAGCGCGGCCAGTCGCTGTCCTCGGGTGAGCGTCAGCTGATCGCCCTGGCGCGCGCCTTCCATGCGCAGCCGCGCGTGCTGGTGCTGGACGAGGCGACTTCTAATTTGGACCTCCTGTCGGAGACCAAGATCGAGGCCGCGCTCGACATCCTGCTGGAGGCGCGCACCGCCGTGCTGATCGCCCACCGCCTGACGACCGCCATGAAGGCCGACCGGATCGTCGTCGTCGACGACGGCCGCATCATCGAGACCGGCTCACACGACGAGCTGGTCGCTCGCGGCGGGCGCTACGCGGAGATGTATGCGACATGGACGTCGCAGATGGAGGTCGCGGCTTGAGCCGTGGTCTGTCGGGTCTGCTTCGCGTCGGCCTGTTTCGCGTCCGCTTCGGGCTCGCGCTGCTTCGCGTCTCGCGTCTGGCCGCGTCCGCTTCGGGCCGGCGCTAGCTAGGTCAGCTGGAGCTTGAGCAGCGATTCGTCGGCGACGATCCTGGCGATCTCGGCGGCGGGCACGGGGGCCGAGTAGACGAGGCCCTGCGCGTGGGTGCAGCCGAGGCGGCGGAGCTCGTCGACCTGGGCGACCGTCTCGGCGCCGAGGCCGACCACGCTGACACCCAGTGCATGGCCGGTGGCCGCCACGGCCTGGGCGATACGGCCGGCGTCGGCGTCACGACCCAGCGCGGCGACGAAGCGGCGGTCGACCTTGATCGCGTCGATCGGGAGCTCGGCGAGCCGCGTGAGCGATGAGTCGCCGGTGCCGAAGTCGTGGATCACGAGGCGCACCCCGGTGCGTTTGAGCGCGAGCAGGTTGCGATGAATCTGCTCGGCGTCATCGCGCAGCACCCGCTCGTCGAGCTCGAGATGGATGTTCTCAGGGTCGATCCCGCCGGCGTCGATCGCGTCGGCCAGCTGCTCCGCGAAGCGCCGGTTGTGGAGCTGGTGCATCGAGACGTTGATCCCGAGCCCGAGCGGCGGCCGATCAGGGCGGGCATCTTTCCAGCGAGCCGCGTCGTGCAATGCCTGCTCGATCACCCACAGTCCGATGCGGTCGATCAGCCCGCTCTCCTCCGCGACCGGGATGAACTCCCCAGGGAGCACGAGGCCACGCTGAGGGTGCTCCCAGCGCAGCAGCGCCTCGAGCCCGCCGAGCGTCTCGTCTTTGAGTCGCACCACGGGCTGGTAGACGAGCCGCAGCTCGTGCAGCTCGATCGCGCGGCGCAGCTCGTTCTCGATTCGCCCGCGGGCGAGTGCGCGGACCCTGAGATCCTCGTCGAACAGGTCGTAACGAGCGCGGCCACGCTGCTTTGCCCGGTACATCGCAGCGTCTGCGTCCTGCAGCATCGCCTGGGCGTCCTGGTGGTCGTCGGCGATCGCAATGCCGATGCTGACGGTGACGAACTGCGATCCGGCGTCGAGCACGAACGGGCGCGCGAAACCGGCCGCGACCCGCTCTGCGGTGGCGATCGCCACGCGCTCGCTGGCGATCTCCTCGAGCAGCAGCCCGAACTCGTCGCCGCCGAAGCGGGCGACCGTGTCGGTCGGGCGCACGGCTTCGCGCAGGCGTGTGGCGATCCCGATCAGCAGGTCGTCGCCGGCCTGGTGGCCGAGCGTGTCGTTGACCTGCTTGAAGTGGTCGACGTCGATGAACAGGATCGCGGCGAGCGAGCCGGGGTGCCGGCGGACTCGCTCGAGCGCCTGCTCGAGGCGGTCGGTGAACAGCACGCGGTTGGGCAGACCCGTGAGCGGATCGTGCAGCGCGCGATGCTGCATCGCGTCCTCCGCGTCCTGTCGCTCGATCGCGTCCGCCAGGATGTTGGCGAGCGAGACGACGAAGTCGACGTCGTGCTCGCTGAAGGCGTGCGGTCGGGAGGAGAACGCGCCGAACACCCCCCAGGGGTGGACGGGCCCCTCGATCCGCACGCCGATGCTGCTCTTGACGTCTTGAGCGTTGGGCGGTTCGGGATGCGTGAAGCGTGTCTCCTCGTCCCAGTTCTGGACCAGCAGGGGCTTGCCTGTGAGCAGTGTGTGAGCCGGTCGGTGATCGCGGATCCAGTCCGTCCTGGTGCCGCAGTCCCTCCTCGGTATGCCAGCCGTATTCGGCGCGCAGCTCGAGCGAGCTACGGTCGTCGCTGGTCTGGACGACGGCGGCGGCTTCGATCTCGAGCGCTTCGGCCGCCGCGCGGCAGGCCTCCTCGAGCAGGTCGTGGATCGGGGCGCCGGCGAGCGCGTGCTCGCCCAGCCGCGCGACCGCGGCCTGCGCGGCGCGCCGGCGCTCGAGCTGTTGCTCGATCAGTTTCTGGTCGGTGATGTCCATGAACACCCCGTGCCAGAGCGGCGTGCCGTCCGCACCCGGGACGATGACCGAGCTGTCTCGGATCCAGACGACATGCCCGTCCTTGTGGAACATGCGGTAATCGATGAAGTACGAGGCCGGGTCGTCGGGACTGTCCGCCGCACCGTGCTCGGTCGTGCCCTCCGCCTCTGCGGCCAGTGCCTTGTCGCGATCATCCGGGTGCAGCTGGCGCGCCCAGAGCGTCGGATCGCTCGTCCACTCCTCGACCGTGAAGCCCAGAATCGGCAGGATCCATTCGTTCACGTACTGCCAGGCGCCGTCCTCGCCGGGGACGGCGATGTAGACGATCGCAGGCAAGCGCTCGACGATCGCCTGGTAGTCACGGCTGCTCTCGGACCTGCTCATGTCCATGTATTCGGTTATTCGGCAGCGATTTGCAAGCGTTAGAGCCCTGAGGGCTGGCTTGCGGTGAGGTCGCCCAGGCGGCGGCGCTGCGTGCCGTCCTGAGCGAAGTTCTCCGGGCTCAGCCAGGCTTGGAACGCCGCGCTGACCGCTGGCCACCGCGCGTCTGTGATCGCGAACCAGGCACTGTCGCGGTTGCGTCCCTTGACCACGCGATGGTTCGTGAAGACCCCCTCGAACTCGAAGCCGAACCGGATCGCGGCCCTGCGGGACGGCTCGTTGAGCGCGTTGCACTTCCACTCGAGCCGGCGGTACCCGAGGTCGTCGAAGGCATGCTTGGCGAGCAGGAAGATCGCCTCAGTCGCGGCGGGCGTGCGCCGGAGCTCCGGGCCGAACCAGATGTTCCCGATCTCGATCACGCCATGCTCAGGGACGATTGACAGGTAGGAGACGATTCCCATCGGCTGGCCGTCGCCGGCCCGGGTCACCGTGAGGAACAGGTAGTCGCGGCGCGCGGCCTGCTCCTCGAGCGAGGCGCGGAAGCTCTCGAGGTCGGGGTACGGGCCGTCGTAGAGGTAGGTCCAGATCGTTGCGTCGCCCGATGGCGCGTGCGAGGCGGCGTAAAGCGGGACCGCATCCTGCTCTGGGTCGACCGGTCTAAGAATCACGTGTTCCCCGTGCAGCTCGGTCGGCACCGGTGGGCTGGCTCCGGTGAAGTCGACACGCTCTCCGACTGGCTGCTCTGAGGTCTGGTCCACCTTCGGAGCGTAACTGGCTCTTGACGCTGCATGTGGCTCTTGACGCTGCATGTGGCTCTTGACGCTGCATGTGGCTCTTGACGCTGCATGTGGCTCTTGACGCTGCATGTGGCTCTTGACGCTGCATGTGGCTCTTGACGCTGCATGTGGCTCTTGACGCTGCATGCGTCCGGTCTAAGTGGGCGGCCTGGGCGCTCGGCCTGGGCGCTCGGCCTGGGCGCTCGGCCTGGGGGTTTTGTGACGGGATTGGCACAGTCCTGGCACAGGTTTGGCACGAAGTGGTCTGGTTCATTGACCGTTGCTGCGCAACGATCGGCCGGTGGCTTTGAAGCGTGAGTCAGCCGGCGGGGCTGGCAGCGATGGGTGCAGTCGGGTCGACGGTCAGGCCGGCCGCGGTAAGGGAGCCGTTTCTGCCCCTCAGGGGCGCAAACGCTTCCCTCGCGTGGAGCGCGATTCGTCGGATGACTCGCTCGCTTCGGCAGAACAGCGGTCTGATCACACTCGGGCAACTCGAGAAACTCGGGTTCAGCAACAAGGAGATCCGCGGATTCGTAGAGCACGGGGATCTGCGACGGCTGCATCGCGGTGTGTACGCCGATGGGCGCGCGCCATTGAGCGACTGGGCGCACCTCAAAGCCGCGTGGCTGGCATTCGGGGGGCGGGGCTGGTTATCGGGGTGGGCCGGTGCGATGGGGTGGGAGTTGATGCCGGTCAGCCTGCCGCGCATCGAGCTGACTCTGGTCGCCGACCGCGACGCCCAGGCAGCGGCCAGGTCTACGGGTGAGAAGCATGCGGGCCACGCCACACCCATCAGAGATCAAGAGCCGCCGCGGGCTGCGCGTCAGCTCGATCCCGCGACTGCTGATCGAGGTGGCTGCCGCCGGGGGCACCAGAGAGCAGCTCGACGCGCTGATCGACGCAGCGGTGAGTCGCGATCAGCTCAACATCCCCGACCTCGCAGCGACGCTCGAGCGCAATGCTGGCCGCCCCGGCACGATCAAGGTGAGGCAGGCCTGCGACGAGTACCTCCCAGATCCAGGACGCAAGTCACGGCTTGAACGTTCCTTCGACCGCTGGCTGAGAGGACACCCCGAGATACCCGAACCGCAACGCAACATCCATCTCGGGCCGTGGGAGATCGACTGCTTCTGGCCAGCGCATGAGCTGGCCTTGGAACTGGACGGCCGCCCGTACCACACGGTCATCAGAGACATCGAACGCGACCGTCGCAAGGACGCATGGCTGCAAGCGCAGCGCATCCGCATCCTGCGCGTGACGGGCTCCCGGTGGAAACGGGACAGGAAAGGTGTACACGACGACCTCACCACGCTGCTCGCGCTCGGCGTAGCAAAGAGAGCCGCGTGACCTGCTCGGCGCTCGGCAAAGCAGGAGCCGCGTGACCTGGCCGCTCGGCAAAGCAGAGCGGGCCGTCTGACGGGCCCCGGACCAGGCCGCCCCCCAACAGGAGGGACACCCGCGCACTCAGTCGCGGTAACGCAGCCCGTCCAGCGCGATGTCGAGGATGTGGTCGCGCTGGCCTGGCGCGGTCACCTCGATCTTGGAGATCCCACCAACCAGCTGCACGATTTCAGTGAAGTCGGTGTCGGTGCGCACGACCTTGGCGTCCTGAGCGCGCTCAAGCACGGGTTCGACGGCGGTGAAGAGGTCGCCGCGACACGTCTGGAAGAACTCGGCGCCGCGGTCCACATAGTTGAGCAGCTCGTTCGCGAGCGCCTTCTTGGTGGCGAGGTAGCCGACGAGTCGATGCATGACCGCCACGAAGCTCTCCCAGGGAGGCAGCTCGAGCAGCTCCTGGGTGGAGCTGCAGAGCTCCTGCAGCTCACCGACGTAGACGGCCTCGAGGAGCGCCTGGCGTGTTGGGAAGTGGCGGTAGAGCGTGCCGATCCCGACCTCGGACCGGCGGGCGATCGCCTCAAGCGAGGTGGAGGCGCCGGTCTCGGCGAAGGCTTCGCGTGCGGCCAGGACGATCTTGTCGTAGTTGCGCTTTGCGTCCGAGCGTTGCGCTCGTGCCCCGGACTGCTCTGGGCTTTCTGAAGTTTTTATCGACATGGGTTGAAAAGCGGAGGGGTCCTCCGTTATAGTTTCCGGAGGCGCCCTCCAGTTTAGCCGCTCAACCACGATCTCTCAACCGCCCTGTTCATCCCCAACTCCGGACCGTTTCCTCTCTCAATCCCTGACTCTCCGGCGCCGACCTCTCTCCTCCGTCACCACCTCTCTCCTCCACCACCGCGCATCCACCCACCTCTCCGCGCATCCACCCACCTCTCTCCTCCTCCACCACCTCTCTCCTCTCAACCCCGGGCTCTCTCATCACCAGCTCTCTCCTCTCAGCCACAACCCCTTCTCAGCGCAAAGTGACCCATATGACCTCAGAACGTCGCCGCTGGCTCGCACTCGCAGTCGTGTGCCTGGCCCAGCTGATGATCGTGCTCGACACCACGATCGTGAACGTCGCGCTGCCCTCGATTCAGCGCGACCTGCACTTCACCCAAGGGAACCTCACTTGGGTAGTGAACGCATTCCTCGTCACCTTTGGCAGCTTCCTGCTGCTTGCCGGCCGCTTGGGCGATCTACTCGGCCGCAAGCGCGTCTTCCTGTTCGGCGTGACTCTGTTCACGCTGGCCTCGCTGCTCTGCGGCGCCTCCTCCAGCGCCGGCATGCTCATCGGTGCGCGCTTCCTCCAGGGCGTCGGTGCCGCCATGCAGGCCTCGGTGATCCTCGCGATCATCGTGATCGAGTTCCCTGAGCCCGCTGATCGCGCGCGCGCGATGAGCGCGTACGTGTTCACGGCCGTCGCCGGTGGTTCGCTCGGACTACTCGCCGGCGGCGTGCTCACGCAGCTGCTCAGCTGGCACTGGATCTTCTTCGTCAACCTCCCGATCGGCGCCCTCGCAATTGTCGCCGGCCGGATGCTGATTCCAGAGGACCGGGGTGCCGGACTCGGCGAAGGCGTCGACTGGCTCGGCTCCGTGCTCGTGACGCTCGCGATCGGCATCGCCGTGTATTCGATCGTCGAAGCGACCAGTCATGGCTGGGGTTCGGCTCAGGTGATCGGTGGCGGCGCGCTCGCGGTGGCCCTGCTCAGCGCCTTCTTCGCGCTCGAGGCGCGCATCAAGAACCCGATCATGCCGCTGCGCATCCTGCGTCTGCGCGGCCTGGTCGGCTCGTGCATCACCCGTGGCTTCCTCGTCACCGGGATGTACGGCACCTGGTTCCTCGGAACCCTGTACCTCGAGCACGTCCTGCACTACGACGCGATCCGCACAGGTCTCGCGTTCCTGCCATGGACGCTGACCGTCGCCGTCCTCTCGCTCGGGATCACGCGTTGGCTGGTGGCGCGCCTCGGAGCGCTGCCGGTGATGGTGGGCGGCATGCTGCTGGTCGCACTCGGCCTGTTCGAAATGCACGGCATCAGCCTGCACACGGATTACTTCCCGCGGCTCGCGATCGGGTTCTTCCTGCTCGGCTTCGGGATCGGCAACTCGTTCATGCCGATGCTGACAATCGCGATGGCCGAGGTTCCGCACCAGGACGCGGGTCTCGCCTCCGGCATCGTCAACGTCTCTCAGCAGGTCTCGGGTGCGTTCGGACTGGCCGTGCTCAGCACCTTCGCCACCAACCACAGCAACGCATTGATCGCGGCGCACAAGGCGGTTGACGTGTCGCTGCTCAGCGGGTACCGGTTGTCCTACGCAATCGGCATCGGCGCTGTGCTGTTCGGCGTCGGTGTGGCGATCGTGCTGCTGCGTCAGCGCAGGCCCGCGACCGAAACTGTGCCCGCGGCAGAAGCCCTACGGGCCTCAGAAGTGGCCGTGGACACCGGTGGCGGTGATGCGCCGCGTGTCGTCCGGGGCGGGCCGCAGGATCAGGACCTCGGCGGCGACGTGGCCGAGCAGCCAGCCGAGGTCCTCCTGGCTTAGGCCCTGGCGGGGGCTATCGGTCGCGGAGACGATCACGCGGTCGAAGTGCTCCTGGTCGAGCAGACGCTCGAGCGCATCGCGGTAGGTGCGTCCCCGGCTGACTCTCGAGTCGACGGGGATGCCCTCCGCGGTGGCGCGCTGCTCGATCGCCTCGAGCAGTGGCATGCCGATCGCACACGCGGCCGGCAGCGGCGACTCGATCGGCAGATTGCGCGGCACGCGCGCGAGGAAGGCGGGCACGATCGTCGAGCCCTCCGCGCGCGCCAGCCTGATCGCCGCCTCGAACGCGCGGCGTGAGATCGCCTGGTTGGTGAACGGCAGCAGGATGCGATTGGGTTGTGCTGCGGACCGCTCGGACGCGGACTGCTCTGGTGCGGATTGGGTGTTCATTCCTGTTCCTCCGTGGGGCGCTGGGCCCGGTCGGCAACGATTCGCACGTCGACACCCGGTAACAGCTCCATCAGCTGCTGTGGCAGCGGCGTTCGTAGCCGCGCCGGCCCGCGTGGAGGGCGTGCGCGACCCATCAGGATGTAGGTGGTGCGCTGGCGCTTGGCGACCGCCGCGATCGTACGCGCGCGTTCGTCGGACTCTTCGACGATCAGGCGAGCGCCGAGTAACGAGGCGAGCTGGCGCAGCGCCGTCAGCGAGTTTTCCTGCTCGGCGCTGAGGGTGCCGGGCGGCCGCACCCACAGCAGGTCGAGGTCCGCCCCGAGCCGCTGGGCCGAACGCCAGGCGCGGCGCACCAGGCGGGACGCGGCCGGGGTGGGCTCGACGAGCGCCAGCAGCCGCTCGGCGACCGCACGCGGCGCTTCGGAGGCGATCGTCTCCTCCCGCGAGCCGACGTTGCTGGTCGCGGCGAACCGTCGCTGGCCAACCTCCTCGGCGACCTGGCGCAGCGCGACCTCGCGCAGCGCCGACAGGTTCTCGATCTTGAAGAAGTTGTTCAGCGCCGCGTCGATCCGCTCGACGGGGTAGACCTTGCCGGCGCGCAGCCGTTCGAGCAGCTCCTCCGGCGTCAGGTCGACGACCACGATGTCATCGGCGTGTCCGAGCAGCGCGTCCGGGATCGTCTCGCGCACGCGGATGCCGCTGAGCTCGGCGACCTGGTCGTTCAGCGATTCAAGATGCTGAACGTTGAGCGTGGACAGCACGTCGATGCCGGCGGCCAGAACATCCTCCACGTCCTCGTAGCGCTTGACGTGCTCGAGCCCGGGCGCGTTGGTGTGGGCCAGCTCGTCGATCAGGCAGAGGTCGGGAGCGCGTCGCAGGATGCCCGGCAGGTCCATCTCCTCGAGCAACGTGCCGCGATAGTCGATCTCACGCCGCGGCAGGATCTCGAGCCCCTCGGCCATCCGCTGTGTGTCGACGCGGCCGTGTGTCTCGAGCAGACCGACCACCACATCGCGTCCCGCCTCCTTCTCGGCCTGCCCCTCGAGCAGCATCCGGTAGGTCTTGCCGACGCCGGCAGCCATCCCCAGAACGACGCGGAGGCGGCCCCGCGGCCGCCCTTCGCGTCCCGTATCCAAAGTGTTGGGGTCAGCTGCGCTCGTCGGCTACGCCCCCAGCAGGTTGTGGACGATCAGGTCGATCAGCTTGATCCCGATGAACGGGGCAATCAGACCGCCGAGCCCATAGATCCAGAGGTTGCGCCGCAGCAGCGCGCTGGCGCCGATCGGCCGGTACGAGACGCCCTTGAGCGAGATCGGAATCAGCAGCGGAATCACGATCGCATTGAAGATGATCGCCGAGATCACGGCCGAGTGCGGGTCCCCCAGACTCATGATGTTCAGGACGTGCAACGGGCCCTTCCCGCCAGCCGTTGCCGCGTAAGTGGAGACGAAGATCGCCGGCAGGATCGCGAAATACTTTGCGACGTCATTGGCGATGCTGAACGTGGTCAGCGCACCGCGGGTGATCAGCAGCTGCTTGCCGACCTCGACGATCTCGATGAGTTTCGTCGGATTGGAATCGAGGTCGACCATGTTGCCGGCCTCGCGGGCGGCCTGGGTACCGGTGTTCATGGCAACGCCGACATCGGCCTGCGCGAGCGCGGGCGCGTCATTGGTGCCGTCGCCGGTCATCGCGACCATCCGGCCCGCGGCCTGCTGCTCCCTGATCAGCTCGAGCTTCTTCTCGGGCGTTGCCTCGGCGAGGAAGTCGTCGACGCCCGCCTCCTCGGCGATCTTCTTGGCCGTCAGGCGGTTGTCGCCGGTGATCATGATCGTGCGGATGCCCATTGCCCGAAGCTGGTCGAAGCGCTGATTCATGCCCTCCTTGACGGTGTCCTTGAGGTAGATCACGCCCAGCACCTGGTTGTCGCGGGCGACCGCCAGCGGCGTGCCGCCCTCGCCGGCGATCCGGTCGAGAGCCGGCCGCAATTCCGCCGGAGGACGCCCGCCCTCATCCTCGACCATCTTGATCACCGCGTCGCCGGCGCCCTTGCGCAGCCGCTGCCCGTCAAGGTCAACGCCGCTCATCCGCGTCTGCGCGGTGAATGGCACGAACTCGGCGTGAAGCTGGGCCATGTCGTGCTCCCTGATTCCGTACTGCTTCGCAAGCACCACGATCGAGCGGCCCTCCGGAGTCTCGTCGGCGAGCGACGCAAGCTGCGCGACCTCGGCCAGTTCGGCCTCGGATACTCCCGGCATCGGCACGAACTCCGACGCCAGGCGGTTGCCGATCGTGATCGTGCCGGTCTTGTCGAGCAACAGCACGTCGACGTCACCGGAGGCCTCGACGGCGCGGCCCGATAGCGCCAGCACATTGCGGCGCACGAGCCGGTCCATGCCGGCGATGCCGATCGCAGATAGCAGCGCTCCGATCGTGGTCGGGATCAACGCCACCAGCAGGCTGATCAGCGTCGTCTCGGAGATCGGCGTGTGCGCGAACAGGCCGAACGGCCGCAGAGTGGCGACGACGATCATGAAGATCAGCGTGAGCCCGGCGAGCAGGATGTTGAGCGCGATCTCATTGGGCGTCTTGCGTCGCTCGGCGCCCTCGACCAGCGCGATCATGCGGTCGAGGAAGGAATGCCCGGGCTCCTGCGTGATCTCGACCACGATCCGGTCTGAGAGCACCCGCGTGCCGCCCGTGACGGCGCTGCGGTCGCCTCCGGACTCGCGGATCACTGGCGCTGACTCACCGGTGATGGCGGACTCGTCGACCGATGCAATGCCCTCGATCACGGTGCCGTCCCCCGGGATCAGTTCCCCGGCCACAATGACGACACGGTCGCCGCGCTGTAATTCGTCGGCCTTACGCGTGGAGCCGTCCTCCATGGTCGCGAGCGTCTGCTGACGCATCGACCGCAACGTGTCCGCCTGGGCCCGGCCGCGCCCTTCGGCAAACGCTTCGGCGAGGTTCGCGAAGACGACCGTCAGCCACAGCCAGATCGAGATCGTGAATGTGTACCAGGCCGGGTCGTTCCCGCCCAGCGCCTTGCCGCCGAACACCTGGATGAACCAGGTGACGGTTGTGATCGAGGCACCGAGCTCGACGACGAACATCACCGGGTTGCGCACCTGGACGCGCGGGTCGAGCTTGATGAAGCTGTCGATCAGTGCCCGCCTCACGATGTCGCCGCGAAACAGCGACGCTCCCTGGCGGTGCTGGGTTGTCGCCGGTCCAGTCGGGACGGGAGGGGTGGTTGTACTCATGGTTGGGCTTTCAGTCCTTCGATCAGAGGCGGTTGAGTGCCAGGTTCAGCTCGAGCACGTTCACGGCGGGCTCGCCGGAGAAGCCAAGTCCGCGTCCGGCCGTGTACTTGGAGATCTCGCGGTCGACGGTCTCAAGCGTCAGGTGACGCACGGCGGCGATCCTGTATGCCTGGATGTCGGCGTTGGCGATAGAGATGTCGGGATCGACCCCGGACGCCGAGGTGTCAGCCGCGTCGACGGGAACCTTTGCCGCCGTCAGACCGCCTGGGTAGTACTTGCCATTCAGCTGGATGTAGGCGGCGATGTTGGCGGCGATCGCCTTCTCGGTCACGGTGCTGTTCGGTCCATAGTTGGCGAACGAGGTGGCGGCGTCGTTGTCGGCCGGCACGGTCCCCGAGGGTCGCGTCTGGAAGTAGCGCGGATCCGGGGTCGTGACCGGCTCGCCCTTCGACAGCTCCGGCTTGCCGTTCTTGTAGACCGGCAGCGCGAAGTTCTGGCCGATGATCTTCGAGCCGACGAGCTTGCCGCCGACGTAGACCTGTTGCCCGTTGGCGTTGCCCGGGAAGGCCGCCTGGCCGATCCCGGTGATCACGAGCGGATACAGGAGCCCGCACCCCAGAATCATCACGATGACGACGATCGTGGAGGTGATGAATTCCTTGCGCAGTGTCATTTCGCGATCCCTAGTAGAGGTGCCCGGTCAGGCCCTGGACGATCGGTCCGAGCAAGAGGGCGGGGAAGAAGGTGAGCGCGCCGACGAGGATGATCACGCCGATCAGCAGCACCACGAAGGTGGGGTTGTCTGTGCGCATCGTCCCCAGCCCCGCGGGACTGACGCGTTTACTCACCAGTGCTCCGCCAACCGCGAGCGCGAACAGGATCGGCGCGTATCGGGCGAACAGCATCGTGAAGCCCCCCAGCAGATCCGCGAAGGTGATCCCGTGCGAGCCGAGGTTGCCGGCATTTGGTTGGATGAAGCCGGTGTATCCGGCGTTGGCCGAGCCGTTGTTATTAGCTTGGCTCAGGTATGCGTAGAACGTCTCGCTGAAAGCCTGTGGCCCGCTCGCGACGGCCGTATCGATCGAGGCTCGGCCTGCGCTCGACGCCGTCGCCAATGCTGTGGAGAACAGTGCCGCCAGTGGCGTTATCAGGATCCCGAGCGCGACCAGCTTGATCTCCTTGGCCTCGATCTTCTTGCCGATGTACTCGGGGGTGCGGCCAACCATCAGGCCGCCGAGGAAGACGGCCAGCAGGACGTAGAGGAGGATCGAGTAGAGCCCTGTACCGACGCCGCCGAAGATCACCTCCGAGGCGCTCAGGTTCGCGAATGGGACCGCGCCGCCGATGCCGGTGAACGATTCGATCGCGCTGTTCACGGCGCCGCACGAGGTGACGGTTGTGACCACGTCGAACAGCGCCGAGCCTGCGATCCCGAAGCGTTGTTCCTTGCCCTCCATGTTGCCGCCGGCGGAGCCACTGATCGCGCCGGTGTGCAGTCCGGCCGCGTGCTGCGCGGGCGAGCCATGCGCCTCGGCGATGTAGCACACGATCACGGCGCCGAGGAACATCACCATCATCGTTCCGTAGATCGCGTAGCCCTGGCGACGGTTGCCGGACATGCGGCCGTAGGCGAAGACCAGTGCCGCCGGGATGATCAGCACCACGAGCATCTCGACGAAGTTCGTGAACGCCGTCGGGTTCTCGAACGGGTGCGCCGAGTTCGTGTTGAAGAAGCCGCCGCCATTGGTACCAAGCTCCTTGATCGCCTCCTGAGAGGCGACCGGCCCCATCGCGATCGTCTGCCCGAGATGGGTGATCCCGGTGAAGCTCAGGTAGTGCGAGAAGTTCTGGATCGAACCCTGCCAGATGAGCACGATCGCGACGACGAAAGAGATCGGCAGCAGGATGTACAGGATCGTGCGGACCAGGTCCTGCCAGAAGTTGCCGAGACTGTTCGCGCCGGGCGCTTCGTGGTCGACGACGCGCTTGACGATCCCGCGTATCAGGGCGACCGCGACGACGATGCCGACGGCCGCGGAGGCGAAGTTCTGGACGGTGAGCCCAGCCATCTGGCTGAAGTAGCTCATCGTCGTCTCGCCGCCGTAGTACTGCCAGTTGGTGTTGGTGAGGAACGACGAGGCGGTGTTGAACGTCACGTTCCAGGGGGCCGAGTGGAAGCCCTCCGGGTTCAGCCCGGTGAAGCTCCACAATCCCTGCGTGCGCAGAATGAAATACAGCGCCAGCCAGCCGACGAACGAGAAGATGATCAGGCTCTTGGCATACGATTTCCAGTCCTGACCGCGGTGCGGGTCGACGCGGAAGACGCGGTACAGCAGCCGCTCGGGGTACCGCATAATCGGGTCAAGGAACGTGCGCTCGCCCGTGTAGACCGCGGCCATGTAACGGCCGAGCGGCAGCGCCAGCGCCGTCAGGATGAGGACGAACGCGAAGATCGTGACCCAGCCAGAAACGGTCACTTAGAACTTCTCCCCGCGGAGCAGGGCGTACAGCAGGTAGGCGCAGACCAGAACCGATACGACCAGTCCGAAGATGTCCGCGCCGCTGATCGCAGCGATCACCATGGTCACACCCGGTCGATCGCGTAGATCAGCCCGAACAGGACTCCGAACATCGCGACCGCAAGCAGAATTGAGAGAGCATCCATGCCTGTGATGATCGATCCGCGCCCATGCGGGATCCGTGCAGAACAGGGCGGCCGCTATACAGGTTTTGTGAAGATCGGCCGACGATCGCCTTCAGCGCTGCTGCCGGCCCGCTGGCCGGGCAGCAGCGGCGTGGGCGCTTTGTCCGCGGTTGCTGGCCCGCTGGCCAGCAACTACACCGCGAAGCGGTAGCCGACGCGCGGATCCGTCTTCACGTAACGGGGCCCGCCGGGCGGCTCGATCTTGCGCCGCAGGTTGGCGACGTGACCCCGCAACACCTGCGTGTCGTCGCTGTAGGCCTGGCCCCAGACCGACGTGAGCAGCTCGCGGTAGGTGACGAGCCGGCCGCGGTTGGTGACGAGCACGCGCAGCAGGTCGAACTCCGTGGGAGTGAGGTGAATCTCCTCACCATCTCGGCGCACGACTCGCGCACCCAGGTCCACATCGAGCCCCTCGGCGCGGATCACGGCGTCCTCGGGCTCGGGACCTGCGCGGCGCAGCACCGCCTGCAAGCGGGCGATCAGCTCGCGCGGACTGAAGGGCTTGGTGACGTAATCGTCGGCGCCGACAGCGAGTGCGCGCACCTTGATGTCCTCTTCGCCGACGGCCGAGAGCACGATGATCGGCATCTTGCTCCACTCGCGCAGGCGGCGGCAGACCTCGACGCCGTCCATGTCCGGCAGCACGAGGTCGAGGATCGCGGCGTCAGGACTGTGCACAGCCGCGAGGTCGAGCGCCTGCTCGCCGCTGTCGGCGGGCAGCGCCTCGAAGCCGGCGTCGCGCAGGATCACGCGCAGCGCCCGGAGGATCTGGGACTCGTCATCGCAGACGAGCACGATCGGCTTCTGACTCACGCTGGGATCCGCTCGTCCACGGGGAAGCTGACCACGAGGCTGGTGCCCTGGCCCGGCAGCGACTCAACCGCGATCGTGCCGCCGTTGGCCTCGACGAAGCCCTTCGCGATCGCCAGGCCGAGGCCTGAGCCGGGGGTCGAGCTCCTACTCCTGTCGGCGCCCCGGTAGAACGCCTCGAAGATCCGCTCCTGCTCACTGTCGGGGATTCCGGGGCCGCGGTCGGTGACGCGCACCACCACGCGCGAGCCGATCCGTCGTGCGCTCACGCGTATCGGCTGGCCGTCGGAGTAGTGCAGCGCGTTCTCGATCAGGTTTGCGAAGACGCGCTCCAGCTGTGCAGCGTCGGCAAGCAGGGGCGGCGTCTCGGCGTCCACCGTCAGCTGCACGCGCCCGGCGGCCGCCGGCAGCGCGTCCTCGGCGGCGAGCAGCACCTCCTCGATCGAGACGGATTCACGGCGCGGCTCCATACGCCCCGCCTGCAGCCGCGAGAGGTCGAACAGCTTGTCGATCAGCGCCGACAGCCGCTCGCCCTCCTCGACCACTGCGGCGCTCAGCTGGTCTCGTTCCTCGCCGCTGAGCGAGCTCGAGCCGAGGGCGTGGCCGGCGGTCACGATTGCGGTCAGCGGCGTTCGCAGGTCGTGTGAGACGGCTCGCAACAGGGCGGTCTTGAGTTCGTCGCTGCGCCTCAGAGCGGCGGTCTCGACGGCTTCCGACTGGACCGCGTCGCGGTGAAGCGCGACAGCTACGAGCGCAGCCAGCGCGGGCGCCACCTGTGAGCGTAGGCGTTGCGCGGTGTCGGGCGGGAGGTCGCGCGGCACCAGCAGGGTCGCCACCGTCTCACCGCCCGGTCCTTGCAGCGGGAGCGCGGCGTGGCGCTGGCTGCCTTCCGCCTGGCCGAGCTCGAGCGTTGCCGACGCGAGCCCCAGCGCCTCCGCGACGCGGTGTGCGGTCGCTCGCAGGGCGTCCTGTGTGCGCTCGCCGGCCAGCAGCTCCCGTGCGAGCATCGCGGCGAGGTCGGCCTCTCGCCGCCGGCGCTCCGCCTCGGCCGCGCGGCCGCGTGCCAGCTCCGCCATCGTGCTGACGACCAGTGCGACCAGCACGAATGCTGCCAGCGCCACCCAGTTGCGGCTGTCGGCGATTGTGAACCTGCCGGTCGGCGGCAGGTGGAAGAAGTTGAACGCGGCGGCGCTCGCCAGCGAGGTGAGCAGCCCCAACACCAGCCCCCAGTACGCCGCGATGATCAGCACGGCGGGCAGGTAGACGACGCTCAGCGAGACGACGGGGGCAACGGACTTCAGCGCATAGATCGCCACCGTCGCCAACGTGACCGCCAAGACGGCGGTGAGTACGCCCGTCCAACCGGGTGGTTTTCTGCTCGGCACGCAGGGAACCATAATTCGATTACGTGACTGCAACGAGTTCAGTTCTCGCGGATCGCCCAGAAGCGCCGGCGGCGGAGCTCTGGCGCGTGCGTCTGCCGTGGGCGTGTGAGCCGGCCGAGGTGCTCGCGGCGCTGGAGGGCGAGCCGTACCTTTGCTGCCTGTCTGGCGCGTGGGCCGGTGGCGGAACGATCGTCGCGTCCGAACCGCTGCGTGTAGCCGAGCCGCACGACGAGCCGTTCGCGCTGCTCGATGATGTGCCCGCGATCGACGGGCGTGCGGCGCCGCCGGACGCGATCGGTGGCGGTTGGTTCGGGTGGCTCGGGTATCGCCTCGCCGCACGGGTCGAGCAGGTGCCGCTGGCGGACGCACGGCCGGTGCCGCTACCCGACTTCCACCTCGCCTACTACGACCACGTCGTGCACCAGGATCGCTACGGCTCATGGTGGTTCGAGGCGCTTGCGACGCCGGAGCGCTGGTCCGATTTGGAAGAACGGCTGGAGCACGTGAGACGCCGCCTGGTCGACGCACGCTCCGCCGCGACGATCGTCCACCGAGATCGCGGAAGCGAACCCGCGTCGGTGGCGAACCCCACGCCGCTGCGTCTGACGAGCGCGGTCGCCGCACACCACCTCCAGGCTGTCGCCGCGTGCCGTGAGCGGATTGCCGCCGGCGAGATCTTCCAGGCCAACATCTGCCTACGGCTCGAGGCTGGGTATGACGGCACGGCGAGCACGCTGATGCGCAGCGCGCTCGAGCGGGGAGTCGTCCCCGAATACACGGCAGCGTTCGACACACCGCACGGCGGCGTCGTGTCGCTCTCGCCTGAGTTGTTCCTGCGTCGTCAGGGCCGGCGTGTCCGCAGCGGCCCGATCAAGGGCACCGGCGACCGCCCCCGCGATCCGGCGCTCGCGGCCGAGTCGCTGCAACGCCTGCGGGACTCCGACAAGGACGCGGCCGAGCACGTGATGATCGTCGACCTGATGCGCAACGACATTGGCCGCGTCTGCGAATACGGTTCAGTCACGGCACCGCGCCGCCCCACGGCGGAGGCCCATCCCGGTCTCTGGCATCTCGTCACCGACGTCGAGGGCCGGCTGCGCCCGGATGTCACCGACGCCGAGCTGCTGCGTGCGACGTTCCCGCCCGGCTCGGTCACCGGCGCCCCGAAGGTGCAGTCGCTGATCGTGATCGCCGAGCTGGAAGCCTTGGGTCGCGAGGTCTACACGGGCGCGATCGGCTACGCCAGCCCGCTCGGGGGGCTCGAGCTGAACGTCGCGATTCGCACACTGGAATGCGCCGAAGGACACCTTTGGCTCGGAGTGGGCGGTGGGATCGTCGCCGACTCCGACCCGCACGCCGAGCTCGAGGAGGCGCTGATCAAGGCCCGTCCGGTCGCGGCGGCGATCGGTACGGAAGTCGTCGTCGAATGAATGTCTCGGGGTCGGGTCGGCCGCTGCGCGATGCGCTCGACTTCGGTCCCCGCCCGGACCCGGCGCTGGGGATCGTCGAGACGATCCGGATACATGCCGGTGAGCTGGTCGCGCTGGCTGCCCACCGCGAGCGGATGCGGGTCAGCGCTCGCGAGCTCTACGACCTCAGCCCCAGCCTCGCGTTTCAGCGCTACGGCGACGACGAGGGCCGCGTTCGGGTGACGCTGACGCCCGATGGCACGATCAGGATCGAGAACGCACCCCTCGCACCCGATCCGCACTACACCGGTATTGCGCCGTTCGTGCTTCCGGGTGGACTGGGGTCGCACAAGTGGCTCGACCGTCGACTGGCGGACGCCGTGACGGCCGCGGCCGACGGCGCGCTGCCGCTGCTGATCGACGCCGACGGCAGCGTCCTCGAGGCGACCTGGGCGAACGTGCTGATCGAGGAGCAGGGACGCCTGATCTCACCGCCGGACGATGGCCGTGCGCTCCCCGGGATCGGGCGCCGCGCACTCCGATACGAGCACGAGCCGGTCGATCTCGAGCGGCTGCTCGCTGCCGATGCCGTGGTGTTGAGCTCGGCCCTGCGGGTTATCCGGATCCCCGGGAGGGGCCGATAAGGGAGGTGACGTGCGGAGCATCGCCGGTGCCGGCGGGTGCTTCGGCGATTGGTGCACCATCGGCCTGCGTGTTTCTGGAGAGCTGGGACGCGACCGGATCCGCCTGGGGCTGCACTGGGCCCGCGAGTGTCACTGGCACCTCGCGAATGCTCTCGCGCTGTAGTTCCCGACGCAGACGCCGGCAGTGCGACAGCAGCTGTTTGTCCGCGACCACGGCGCCGTAGTTTCCGGCGCGCAGAAGCCTCACCAGCGAGCGCTGGGTGTCTGGGCCCAGCACCAGGGTGGTGACCGGGATCGTCCCCGGGACGAACTCAGCCACGCGTGCCAGCAGCCGCGCCGCGTCCGTCGGCGAGTCCAGCGGCGGTGGTACATACGCTCCGCCGTACGCGAACGGCGTGACCCAAACGTAGGAGCGCCCACCGTCGCATGTCTTGACCAGCGTCAGCCGCGCATTCTCTGCGTCGGCCAGGGCGATGGCCGCGTTCAGAATCGCCCAGGCCTGATCTTCGCCGTCGCCGAGGACCCCGAGTACGTTGCACATGCTCATGGCTCACGCTCCTCGCGCAGCCGCTCGATGACCTCATCGAGCACATCGATCGCGCGCGCCAGAACCTCGACGGATTCGTCGTCGAGCGTCGCCATCTCCTCGTGCATCAGCGCACGATATTCGGCGCGGATGGCGTCGAAGGCCCGTTGACCCGCTTCCGTCAGGACCACGAGCACGACGCGACCGTCACTGGGGTCGGCTTCACGGACCACCCAGCCGCGCGCCGCCATGCGGTTCACGATCAGCGTGATCGCGGGCTGTGTGACACCTTCGGCCGCCGCCAGGTCGGTGATTCGTTGCGGCTGCTCGGATGTGGCCGACAGCACGCCGATCTCGGTGCGCGACACGCCCAGCGTCGTGTGCTTGAGGAACAGGTGCGAGAGGAGCGAGGCGCGGCGCGGCAAGGCCTCGGCGATGTCGTCGAGTTGGCGAGTGCGCTTGGTAACGCTCCCAAACTCCATAACACGCTTATCTTAGCGCCTGCGAGCACGGTTTTTCCAGTGCGATGGCAGTCCACGACGCTGGGAGCGCGCGTCCTGGGGCCAGCCGCTGGGCGACGCGGGCCTAGGAGACCCTGGTGAGGTGCAAGCGGTGAGCCACCGCCGCCGCCTGGGTGCGGCTGCGGACACCCAGTTTGCTCAGGATCCGCGAGACGTGGACGCTGGCGGTCTTCTCGGCCATGTACAGGGCTGCGCCGATCTGACGGTTGGTGGCGCCCTCGGCGATCAGCGCCAGCACCTGCAGCTCGCGGGGCGTGAGTCCGAACGGAGCTGCTTCGCCGTCGGTCTGCGGGGCGGCGTCGGTGGCAGCGCCCTCACCGTTCGGCGGTCGCGCTGATATCGAGTCGCGCACGCGCGATCAGACCCTGGAGCTCGTCAGCCAGCCAGCCCGCGCCCAGATCGCCGGCCACGCCGGCGGCCTCGGCGGCGACGCTCGCCGCCGCCGTCCGGTCGTCCTGCGCTCGACCAGAGCCTCGGCCTCGCGCCAGCGGCTGAGCGCCGCGCAATAGCGGCCGCTCGAGCTCCTCCCATTTCACCGCCGCCGCGCTCCAGAGCGACGCGGCGCCGGCGCCCCGCGCGCGTGCACTCTCGGCCGCGCCGACCGCCAGCCAGGCGCGCTCGACCGGGCCGCCGCCCTCGGCCGCGGCCTCGAGGCGGTCGAGATGGATATCGGCCCGGGCCAGCGCGTCGGCCTCCGTCTCCGGCTCACGCAGATCGCGCGCCCGCAAGGCGCGATCTGCCTCGACAGACAGCCCGACGGCGCTCACGCGCGCGATTCGCATCACGTCGTCGGTGCACACCTCGAGCTCGTCCAGTGCCCGCGCGACCGCCGACTGCGCGGCCTCGAGGTCGCCTCCGCGCCGGTGCAGCTCGCCGAGCAGCGAGCCGAAGAGTCCGTGCCACTGCGCCTCGCCGGTGACGCGCACGAGCGGCTCGACGGTGTCGAGGCGCTGACGCGCCAGCGCGTCGTCGCCCTCGCCGAGCGCGCGCTCCGCGTCGCACAGGAGCCTGAAGATCAGCGGCACCCCGGCCAGCGAGGTGAGCGGCGGCCCTTCGTTGGCACGGGCGACGTCCCAGTCGCCCGCCTCGAACGCCAGCACCGACAGCGTCATCACCATCCATGCATACGCCTGGCCCATGTGCGTGCGCACCTCGGCCAGGCCCTCGTTGATCACCGCCAGCGCGTCGCGCGTGCGGCCGGCCAGGTTCAGGAAGTCCGCGAGGTTGCTGTATGCGGTGCCGAGGTCGTCGATGTCGTCCTGCTCGCGGGCGAGCGTGATCGCCTGGCGCAGCAGCGCCTCGCCGGCGTCGACGTCGCCGAGCGCGATCCGTGCCATTCCGAGCGTGTTGAGAACCTCGCCGACGACGACCGGCAGCTGCACGGCCTCGGCCACGGCTCGTGCACGCTCGCCCTTCCACGACTGCCTCGCGGTAGTGGCCGCGTAACACGTGCGTGCGGGCAATCCACGACAGCAGCCGCGCGCGCTCGTCGCTCGGTTCATCGGGAAGCAGTGTGAGCGCGCGCTGTCGAGGTCGGCCATCGCGGCCCGAGCCTGGTTGAGGCGCCAGCGCGAGCGCCCGCGCCGCACCAGCAGCCGCGCGTAGCGCACGGGCTCCTGCTCGGGGTCGAGCAACTCGAGCCCGTGGTCGGCGAGCATCTCGCTGTGGCGCTGGTCGCCGTCCAATGCGGCCGCATTTGCGGCCGCCTCGAGCAGGCCGACCTCGTCAATGCCCGCCACGGTGGCGGCATCTGGCACGCGCGCCCACAGCTCATGGGCGCGCTCGTATAGCTGCGCCATCTCTCGGTAGGCGTGCACGCGGCGGGCTTCGCGCGCCGCCCGAATCGTCGCTCGCAGCGCCGCCGGCTGGTCGCCGGCAGCGGCGTAATGGGTCGCGATCGCGGCGACCCGCTCGGCCTCGTCCTCGGCGCAGTCGAACTCGCCGCCGGCCTCGATGGCGCGTGCGAGCTCGAGGTGCATGGCGCTGCGCTCTCCGGGCAGGAGGTCGTCGTATACGACCTCGCGCAGCAGCGCGTGCCGGAAGCAGAGGCGAGTGCCGTCACCGGCGACGAGGATGTGCTCGGCCACGGTCTCGCGCAGCGCGTCGCGCAGCTCGGCGTCGCTCACGCCGGAGACGCGCGCGATCAGCTCCTCGTCCAGGGCACGACCGACGGCGACGGCACGCACTGCCCGCCCTGCGGGGTCGCTGAGCCGCTCGATCCGCAACATGAACGCGTCGCGCAGGCTCTGAGGCGTCGCACCGCGACCGTCGAGCGCGGCCGCCATCAACTCCTCGACGTACAGCGGGTTGCCGTCCGTGCGCATCAGCAGGCGGTCGATCAGGTCCGGAGACGGCGGCTCACCGAGGATGTCGGTCAGCGCTTCCGCGAGCTCCGCGTGGTCGAACGGCTCCAGCTCGAGCCGGCGGCAGGAGTCGAGCCTGCCGAGTTCGGCCAGGAGCGGCCGCATCGGGTGGCGGCGGTGCAACTCGTCGCTGCGGAAGCTCAGCAGCAGCAGGATCCGCTCGTCGATCAGGCTGCGGGCGAGGAAGGTGACGAACGCCCGCGTCGAGCCATCGGCCCAGTGCATGTCCTCGAGCACCAATACGAGCGGCTGGCGAAGGCTCAGCAGATGCAGGAGCTCGAGCAGACTCTCGAACAGCCGCACCTGGCCGTCGGCGCCGGTGCCGGCGGCGTCCGTGGGCGGCGCGCCGAGGCTCGGCAGCAGGGTCGCGAGGTTCGCGCGGCTGGCCGTGCTGAGCGCGTCGATTGCTGCGTCGCCCTCCCGCACCAGTGGCCGCAGCGCTCCGAGCAACGGCGCGTAGGGAAGCTCGAGCTCGCCCTGCTCCAGGCACTGGCCGCGGAGCAGCAGCGCGCCAACGAAGGACCGCTCGGCCTCGACCAGCAGCCGCGTCTTCCCGACTCCGGAGTCGCCGGAGACGAGGATCAGACGCGGCTGGTGGTCAAGCGCTTCGCGGTAGGCAACCTCCAGCTCGGCCAGCTGACTCTGCCGACCCACGAAGCGGCTGCTTGTCAACCTGCCGGGCACGCCTGAAGTATTGCCTGCGGCCGTGATCGCGGGGTACGCGCCGTGTGGCGGCGGCAGCGCGGCGGAGCTCGGTGAGTCGAGCGGTACTGAGCTCGTATGTGATTCCGGGGTGCATTCCTGGTTCCTCTCGTCGATCTCCTGCATTGCTGTAATCAGGGTCGACTAAGAGGCGAGGCTGCACATCGGCAGTTCGGAGCGATATGGGGCTAAGGGGGCCTTACCCGGACCGGGACGAGCGAATCCGGCCGGAGTGGTCAATCCACTCCGGCCGGATCCAAACCGACCGCGACCCGTTAGGGGACTACGAGGCGGGCGGCAGGGTGCTTACGGGCGCGACGCCGCTGACGGTGAGCGTCTCGGTGCTCGAGACGCTGCCGACGTTGACCGGCCCGCCCGTGATCTCGACTCGGAGCTGCTCGACACCGACCTGGCCGGGCGTGTACTTGAACGAGTACTGCGAAGTGGCGTTCACGTAGCCGAACTCCACATTCACCCAGTTGCCTGCGGTGTTCTGCTCCTGCAGGCGGACCGTGTGGCCGGTGTGCTGTGGCGTGACGGTGCCACTGATCGTGGCGGAGTCACCCACAGCGATCGTCGTCGGGTTGAGCCCGATCGTGACGACATCCTCGACGCCGACGTACAAGGCGGCGGTCTGCTCGCTCTTGCCGCTTGCCGTCCTTACGCGGTAGACGGTGTTGTGAATCGGCATCTGTGTGAACGAGTAGTTACCCGAGCTGTCCGTCATCCCGCTCTCGAGCGCCTTGAAACCGCCACCGTAGGCCTGCTTCCCGTAGAGCGTCACGGGCACGTTCGGCTGGGTTGTGGTGGTCGAGCCGGCCGCGTACAGCGTGCCGGAGATCGTCTCCGTCTGGCCGTTGGTGATGACCGCGGCCGAGCCGGAGATCGTGAACGACGGATTCTGCTGCTGCTGAACCGTCAGCGTCACCGTTGCCGACTCTCCCGGGATGTTGCGCGGGTCGCCGGGGAAGTAGGCCCGCAGCGTGTAGCTGCCGGGGGACCTGAACCGGTGGGCGATCGCGAAACTGGAAGCGCCGGTGGTGTAGCCGGACGCAATCGTCTGCCAACCGTTGCCGGAGGTGCTGTTCTGCTGCTGCAGGGCAACACGTTCGTGACGGTGGGTGGGGAAGACCGTGCCGTTGAACTCGACAGTCTGAGCCGTCGTCGCCGTCGAGCTGTTCGCGTTCAACGTCACGACCGCGGAGACCAGCTCGTGGATCGTGCGGCTGTGTGTCCAGTACGGACCACGGACGAACCAATTGCGGTTGCTGACCACGACGCCGTCTGCCCTGACGAACTCGTAGAACCCGGCAGCGTTTGTGCGGGTAACGCTGATCGGCGTGAAATAGGGTGCCGGATTGATCCGGTGGTACAGGACGATCCGCCGGTCCGCATTGGCGGGGCCCTTAAGCTGCCCGTAGATCAGCACGCCCTGGCCGGCCGTGCTGGGATCGGGCGTCGACTGAATGGTGAGGCCGCGGTTGTGACGCGGTGCCGCCGACGCGTGGCTCGGTATCGCCAGCGCCAGGAACATCGCGAGGATCGCGGCGCCGAACACAAACGTCGTCAATCGGTGGTGTGTACGCATTGATGTAACTCCTCCTCGAAGTTGACGTCAGCCCTACAACACGACACCGGTGCAGTTAGTTGCGACGACTCTGTTGAGGCAGCGTTAAGGTCGGGCGTCGGAGGGCCGGCGCTCGACGAACTGCACCGCGCGGGCCAAGACACTTAGAATCGGGATATGGCTGTGGTCTGCGTTCGGGGCCCGTTGCGCGCCCTTGCGGGCGGCCGTAGCGAGCACGAGCTTCACGGTGCGACGGTGGTCGAACTCCTGCGTGTGTTCGAGCTCGAACACACGGATGCGAGCGGTTGGATCCTCGACGAGCGAGGTCTGATCCGCCGGCACATCAACGTGTTCGTGAACGGCGAGCGTGGCGACGAGTCGACGGCGGTCGGTGCCGGTGATCGCGTCGAAGTGATACCTGCGATAACGGGAGGCTGAGCGTGACCGAGTTGGTCGTCGGAACCAAGAAGGGGCTGTTCCTGCTCGAGGGCGAGCCGGATGGTCAATCCGATCTATTCGAGGTCAAGGCCCGCGCGTTCGCCGGACAACCTGTGGACTTCGCGATGCGCGACCCGCGCAGCGGCCGACTGTTCGCGGCGGCGACCTCCCCGTTCTACGGACCGAAGCTGTTCTTCACCGACGGTGACCCCAGCTCGGAGTGGGAGCAGGCGCAGGGCGTCGAGCTGCCCGAGGGCGGCGAACAGGCGCTCGAGCGCATCTGGGTGATGGCGCCCGGCGAGGCGCCCGGCACGATCTATATGGGCGCCGATCCCGGTGTCCTGTTCGAAAGCCACGACGGTGGCGCGAACTGGGAGATCAACGCCGGCCTCTGGAACCAGCCCTCGCGTCCGGACTGGCAGCCCGGTGGTGGCGGCCTGTGCCTGCACTCGATCAGCACGTGGCCCGGCGACCCCGACCGGCTTGCGGTCGCAGTCTCGGCGGCCGGCATCTGGCTGACCGAGGATGCCGGCCGCAGCTGGCGGCGAGGCAACCGCGGTCTCGGCGCTCGTTACCTGCCGGAGGCCCCCGGCGAGACGGAGACCACCGCCCTGTGCGTGCATCACGTCGAGCGCGCCCCGTCACAGCCCGAGCGGCTGTTCATGCAGTTTCACGGGGGTGTCTACCGCTCCGACGATGGCGCGGAGAGCTGGGCCGCGATCGGCTCCGGCCTGCCCTCGGACTTCGGCTTCCCGCTGAAGGTCGACCCGGCCGATCCGGACAGCGCCTACGTGATCCCGCTCGTCGCCGACATGGACCGTGTGATGCCCGAGGGACGCGTGCGTGTCTACGAGACCCGCGACGGCGGCTCGACCTGGGCGCCGCGCGGCGACGGCCTTCCCGCCAAGGACGCCTACCTGACGGTTCTGCGTCAAGCGTTCACGAGCACGGGTGCGGGCGAGCGGCTGCAGCTCTACTTCGGCGCAACCTCAGGTGATGTGTTCGGCTCGGGCGATGCCGGTGCCAGCTGGTCGACGGCGGCCACCCGGCTGCCGCCGGTGTTCTCGGTCACAGCCGGCTGAGCGGAGACAGCCTGACAGCGGACACAGCCTGCCAGGGGTCACAGCCGGTTAGTGAACCGCGGCGGCGAACGCGAACACTGCGAACCAGGCAATGGCGGCAACGTAGAACCCGCGCTCGATCGCGCCGAACCATCTACAGATCGCGGGAATCACGCGCCTGCTCACCATCCCCAGCAGGAATGCGAGCATCAGCCAGGCCAGCGCCGTCGACACGCCGGCAAGCCCGTGCCAGGTGTGTTGATCTGAGAGCGCTGTTCCCAGCCGGAAGGCAGCGACCGTTGCGCTGCCAAACGCCGCGACCGCAAGCAGCCCGTGCAGGGCTCCACTCGAGGTGCGCTCCGCTCCGGGCGCGTCCATCGGGAACCAGCTGATCAGCGCGCGAGCGACGGCGAACACGCCCAGGAACGCGATGATCGCGCCGTCGCGGCGGTCGATCACCTGGGAGAGAGCGACCGCGAGGCCGACGCCGCCGGCAGCGAACGCGAGCGTCGCGACGCGGTAATCGGCGCGGGCCGGACTGATCCCATACTGGCTGACCGCATTGCGCACCGGTGAGAGACCGGTCGGCTCGAGGTGGGCGTGTCCGAGGCTTACGACCACAGTCGCCAGCGCCACAAGCGTGACGATGCCGGCGATCACCACAGGCGTAAGTGGGTCGGTTTCCCAATTAGGCAACGGGGTTGCATATCGCTAGTATCTGTCCGAGTGCCGGAGAAGTCAAGTCCGCCATACCTGTTCGGCGACCTGCTCGCACTCGCGCGCCAGGGTTGGGTCAGCCATATGGCGCTATGCCTGGAAGGCCATGGCTACACGGACTACCGGCGTAGCGACGCGGGGGTGCTGCGCCTGCTTAGCCGCGACCCCGTGACGGTCGGCATGCTCGGAGCGGCACTCGGCATCACGCGTCAGGCGGCGCGCAAGCTGGCGAACGGGCTCGAGCGGCGTGGGTACGCGCGAACCGAGCCCGACGCGCACGACGGACGCCGGGTCAACGTGGTGCTGACCGAGGAAGGGAGGGAATACGCTCGCGCGATCGTCGAGGTGGCGGAGTCGCTGAACCGCGAGCTCGCGGCACGGGTGGGCGCCGACGACCTACGTGCAGCCGACGTGGTACTCCGCGCCACGCTCGATGGCGATGCGGCGCGGCGGGCGGAGGTTCTCGTCAGGCGACCCCAGGCTGCGGGCTAGACCCGACGATCCGCCCGCCACCGACCGGATCACGCCTGCAGCGACCGCGCGAGCTCCTCGCGCGAGTGGATGCCGAGCTTCAAATAGACGTGGTGCAGGTGGTACTCGATCGTCTTTGGGCTCAGGAAAAGTGCCGCGGCGGTCTCGCGGGTTGTTCGGCCCGAGGCGAGCAGCGTGGCGATCTGGAGCTCCTGGGGTGTCAACTCGTCGACCGTCTGCGGCTCACCGCGGCGGAGGGTTTCGCCGGTGGCCTCGAGTTCGGCGCGAGCCCGTTGGGCCCACGGCTGGGCGTCGAGTGCGCTGAAGATCCCCTCCGCCTCACGCAGTTGCGCTCGGGCCAGCAGCCGGCTGCGGGAGCGGCGCAGCCGCTCGCCGTACACGAGCCGCGTGCGGGCCAGCTCGAAGCGGTCAGGCGTCTGGTCGTGCTCGCGCAGCGCCGCCTCGAAGTGCTCGGCGAAGGTGTCCGCGGGAGCCACGAGCCCCTCGCAGCGGAGCGCGCGTGCCAGCGACCAGGGCTGGCCCTTGGCGGCTGCCGCGGCGTGGAACGACGCCGTCAGTGCCTGCGCCTCGACGTCCCGGTCGAGGCGTGCATAGGCCTCGACCATCTCGGCCGCCGGCCACAGGTCGACGTCGGTGACGGTGCCGGCGTCGGCCGACAATCGTTGGAGCTCGAACTGCTCGATCGCAGCTTCCGGCCGGCCGAGTCCGAGCTCGAGGTCCCCGAGCGCCCACAGTGACCACAAGGCGGGCAGACGAGCCCCGAGCGCTTGCGCCAGGGCGAGCGCCTCCTGAGCGTGCATCCGGCACTCGGCCTCCCGGCCCTGACGGGCATGGAGCCAGGCGACGCCGGCGAGCCCGAACGCGAGCCAGGTGCGCTGGTCGGTCTCGCGCGCGAGCGCGATCGCCTCACGGTAGGTGGCATCGGCCTGCCGCCACCGGTCTGTGGTCGCCTGGTCGCGTGCGATCAGGGCCAGCACGAACGGGAGCGTGCCGATGGCGCCACGCTCGCGCGCGGATCGCAGTGCCGCTTCGAGCCGGTCACGCCCCGTCTCGGACTCGCGCAGGAAGATCGGGCCCAAGGCGATCCACGGCAACAGCGGCAGCTGTTCGAGCAGCTCCGGGTTGTCGGCGGCGATCGTGACGGCCTCATGCAGCGTCTGTGCACCACTGGCCGCGTTGCCTCCCATAATCAGGGCGATTCCGGTGATCGTCGCCTCGAGCAGGCGCGTCCCCGGTGATGGCCTGACCGGCAGGACCGCCTGTACGTAGGTGGCGGTCGCCTCCAGTTCACCGGCCTCGCATGCCAGGAAACAAGCGACGGTCGCATCGGCGAGCAGGGCGACCGCCTCCTCGGCGCCAGCCGGCTCGGCCGCAGCACGCCGCGCTGCGTCGCGCAGGATCGTGTGGCCCGCCATCACCGGTCCGTGGCTGGTCGCGATCCGCCCGGCGAGCCGCTCGGCTGCAAAGGCAGCCGCGCCCTGCGCCTCGTCAGTGGCGCGGTACCGGTCCAGCAGGGCTCTAGCGCGGTCGGCGGCGCCCGCGTCCCAGGCTGCCTCGGCTGCGAACACGAGCAGGCACGCCTCCCGCACACGATCGCCGGCGAGGCGGGCGGCGCGCTCAAACGCCGCGGCCGCACTCGCATAGCCTCCGCGCTCAAGGCTCTGGCGTCCGGCGTGCTCGAGCGCGACCGACGCAGTCTCGTCGGTGCCCGCCGCCGCTGCGGCCAGGTGCCATGCGCGTCGGTCGAGCTGGTGGTCCGGCAGCACCGCGGCGAGCGCGCGGTGCGCCTGCCGACGTGCGCCGAGCGTGGCGTCGCTGTAGACAGCCGAACGGACCAGGGGATGCTGGAACTCGACGCTGCCGGTTGCGATGCGGACCAGCCCTGCCTCCTCGGCGGCCAGCAAGCCGTCGATCTCCAGGTCGATCAGGCGCGCCGCCCGTCCGAGCATCTGCATCTCACCGCTGTCGCTGGCGGCGGCGAGCAGCAGGCACCCGCGCGCGCCGTCGTCGAGCGCCCCAGTGCGCCGCAGGTAGGCGGCCGAGATACGCGCCGAGACCAGTACCGGAGCCCCTTCCGGGGCGAGCGCCAACTCGTCCTGGTCGGCGGTCAGCTCCAGCAGTGCCAGTGGGTTGCCGCCTGTGACGTCGACCAGGCGCTCGCTGGCCGATGGGGGAATATCCGGGCGCAGGGCGCGCGCCTCGGCGCTGCTCAATCCGTGGAGGGCGATCGTCGCGATCTCGGTGCCGTCGAGCAGTGACGGAGTCTGCTCGCGGACCGCGAGGATCGCCGCGACGCGATCGGCTACCAGCCGCCGCAGCATGAACCGCAGCGCCTCCGAGCTGGGGGTGTCGAACCATTGGATGTCGTCGAGCAGCAGCAGCACCGGCTTCTGCTCGGCGCATGCGGCCACAAGACCGAGTGTCGCGGCGGCGACGGCGAAACGGTCCTGGGCACGGCCGGGACGCAGCGCAAAGGCCTGCTCCAGAGCCACCGCCTGCGGGGCGGGGAGCTGGCCGAGCAACGGCAGCGCCGGACGTAGCAACTCGAGCAGCGAGGCGAACGGGAGCCGGGCCTCCGACTCGATACCGCGGGCACGCAACACCATCATCTCGCCGGCGCGCTCAACGGCGTGGTCGAGCAGCGCGGTCTTACCGATTCCGGGCGGGCCGGTCAGCGCCAGCACCACGCTGCGGTCGGTCATAGCCGCCGCGAGTGCCTGCTCGATGGCTGCCAGCTCAGGCCCCCGGCCGACAAGCATGGAGTGATTCTAGGGTCGTGACCCACGACACCAGCGTCCGGCGGAAATCGCTCGCGCGACATAAGACTAGGTGCCCCCCGGAAGCGATCCGCCTATGGTCAGGCCTAGCTTCCTCGACGGGCGGCCGACCGGCCGTGGGTCCGATCAGAGGAGGATGGAAGTGAGCACCATCGATCAGGGTGTCGAAGTCGATACCGACAAACTCATGCAGTTCGTGTTCAACGCCGTGGGCGAGGTGGGCGCGACCCTGAACACGGCGCTCGTCGTCATGGGTGACAAGCTCGGGCTGTACCGGGCACTGGCCGGGACGAGCGGCCTGACCCCCGGCGAGCTCGCCGAGCGCACCGGGACCTCCGAGCGGTACGTGCGCGAGTGGTTGAACAATCAGGCCGCCGGCGGCTACGTGGCCTACGACCCCGGCAGCGGGCGTTACACGCTGCCGCCCGAGCAGGCCGTGGCGCTGACCGACAGCGACAGCCCCGCCTACCTGCCCGGCTTCTTCCAGATCGCGCTGGGCTCGGTGATCGACTCGCCGCGCATCGTCGAGGCCGCGACACGCGGCAGCGGCGTCGGTTGGCACGAGCACACGCACGATGTGCACGAGGGCTGCGAGCGGTTCTTCCGGCCCGGTTACAACGCGCACCTGATCGCCGAGTGGCTGCCCGCGCTGGACGGGGTCGTCGCAAAGCTCGAACAGGGCGCGACCGTGGCCGACGTCGGCTGTGGACACGGCGCCTCCACGGTGCTGATGGCCGCCTCTTATCCGAACTCGACGTTTGTCGGCTCGGACTACCACCAGGAGGGGATCGAAACGGCGCGTGCACGCGCCGAAGAGGCTGGGGTCGCCGGGCGCGTTGAGTTCCGCACGGAGTCTGCGCAGGAATACAGTGGCGAGGGCTACGACCTCGTGACGATGTTCGACTGCCTACACGACATGGGCGACCCGGTTGGGGCCGCGCGCCACGTGCGCCAGACACTGGCGCCGGACGGCACCTGGATGATCGTCGAGCCGGCCGCCGGCGATCGAGTCGAGGACAACTTCAACCCAGTCGGCCGGGCGTACTACGGGTTCTCGACGCTGCTGTGCACGCCGGCGTCGCTCTCGCAGCAGGTCGGGCTTGCGCTCGGCGCACAGGCGGGCGAGGCGCGGATCCGCGAGGTCGTCACGGCCGGCGGCTTTACGCGCTTCCAGCGAGTGGCGGAGACGCCGTTCAACATCGTCTACGAGGCGCGCCCGTGACCGAGGCTCTTGCTGGGGGACTTTTGACGCCGCAGGCGGCAAAAGTCCCCCAGGGCCGCGAGCAGACGCGGGCGCGCGAACCGGACGAGACGGGGTACGTGACCCGGGACGGCGTCAGGCTCCACTGGGAGCGCTATGGCGACGGTGAGCGCACGGTGCTCTTGCTGCCGACATGGTCGATCGTCCACTCGCGCGCCTGGAAGCTGCAGATCCCTTACCTCGCGCGTCACTTCCGCGTGCTCACGTTCGACGGCCGCGGCAACGGTTGCTCCGATCGTCCGGCGGGCGCCGACGCCTACGCGACAACCGAGTTCGCGGCCGACGCGTTGGCGGTCATGGACGCGACCGAGACCGCGAGCGCGGCGCTGGTCGCGCTCTCCTGCGGGGCGCTGTGGGCGACGATCATGGCCGCCACGAACCCCGAACGGGTCGAGCGGATCGCGTACATCGGGCCCGCGGTCCCGCTTGCCGCCGATCACGTCGTGCGGGCGATTCACAGCTTCGACGACGAGCTTGACACCGATGCGGGTTGGGCCAAGTACAACCGCCACTACTGGCTGCGTGCATACGAGGACTTCATCGCGTTCTTCGCAGCGCAGTGTCTGCACGAGCCGCACTCGACGAAGCAGATAGAGGACTTCATCAGTTGGGCGCTGGAGACCGACCCGGCGACACTCGTGGACACGATCTATGGACTGAGGCTCGGCGGTACCGAGCGGTGGGTCGCGCTGCTGCCGCGTGTGGGCTGCCCGACACTCGTGCTTCACGGGGATCAGGACAAGGTGCGCCCACACGCTCAGGGTGCCGCCCTGGCCGAGGCCACCGGTGGAGAGCTCGTGACTTTGGCCGGCTCCGGCCATCTCCCGGAGACGCGCGATCCGGTGCGCGTGAACCTGCTGCTGCGCGAGTTCCTGGGCGGGGACGCCGGGGCGCGGACGTACGTCCGCGCCCCGGCCCGGCAGGCGCGTCGTGCGCTGTACATCTCCTCGCCGATCGGGCTTGGGCATGCGCGGCGGGACCTGGCGATCGCGCGCGAGCTGCGGCGGCTGCACCCGGACCTGGAAATCGATTGGCTCGCCCAGCACCCGGTCACAGAGGTGCTGGCCGCCGCGGGCGAGCGTATCCACCCGGCAAGCGCTCAGCTGGCGAGTGAGTCAGCCCACGTCAGCTCGGAGAGCGACGGCCACCGCCTTCATTGCTTCGAGGCGATCCGGCGCATGGACGAGATCCTGCTCGCCAACTTCATGGTCTTCCACGACGTTGTTCGAGACAAGCCCTACGACCTTTGGGTCGGCGACGAGGCCTGGGAGCTCGATTACTTCCTACACGAGAACCCAGAGTTGAAGACCGCCTCCTATGCGTGGCTCTCTGACTTCGTCGGCTGGCTGCCGACCGACTCAGGTGGCGCCCGTGAGGCGATGCTGACCGCCGACTACAACGCCGAGATGCTCGAGCAGATCGCTCGCTTCCCGCGCGTGCGTGACCTCGCGATCTTCGTGGGCGAACCCGACGACATCGTCGCCGGGGACTTCGGACCAGGGCTCCCGGAGATCCGCGACTGGACCGAGCAGCACTTCCGCTTCTCCGGCTACGTCACCGATGCGGCGCCGCTGTCGCCAGGGCAGCGCGCGGCGGTTCGGGCGGAGCTCGGATACGGCCCCGACGAGCGCGTCTGCATCGTCACCGTCGGCGGCTCGGGCGTCGGCGAAGGGCTGCTGCGTCGTGTGATCGACAGCTTCCCGCAGGCTCGCCGTCTGATGCCGGATCTGCGGATGGTGCTCGTCGCCGGGCCGCGGATCGATGCGACGACACTGCCCCAGGCTGACGGGTTGGAAGTTCGTGGCTATGTCCCGGATCTGCCGTTGCAGCTGTCGGCGTGCGACCTGGCGATCGTCCAGGGCGGGCTCGCGACGACGATGGAGCTGACAGCTGCGCGGCGGCCGTTCATCTACGTGCCGCTCGAGCAGCACTTCGAGCAGAACGGGCATGTACGCCATCGGCTGGAGCGCTATCGCGCCGGGCGCAGGCTGGAGTTCGCCGACGCGACTCCGGACGCGCTTGCCGAGGTGATCGCCACCGAGCTCGGGCGCGAGCTCGACTATCTCCCAGTCCCGGTCGACGGCGCCGCGCGGGCTGCCGCGATGATCGCCGAACTTCTGTGACGCTGTGTCCCGGCCCTCGCCCAGCGGGGCGAAGGGCCGGACTGAAACCTGCCTATTCGGCGCTCGCGACGGGCTGGCGCTGGATCCACTTCGAGGTGCAGGGCACCTTCGAGAGATCCGCGCGATCGGCGTAACGGGCCGCGATCTCGGTCACCTCGTTGAGCAGGTCGCCGCGCAGCGTGGTGGGCTGGAGGCCGAGCTCGAGGAAGTTGTCGTTTGCGACGAACAGGTCGTTCTCGGGGTCTTCCTTGCGCGGGTTGTCGACGTAGTCGATCTCGGCGCCGGTCAGCTCGGAGACGAGCTTGGCGAGGTCACGGACGCGGTGGGTCTCGGTCATCTGGTTGAAGACCTGCACGCGCTCGCCGCGGGCGGGCGGGTTCTCGATTGCCAGCTGGATACAGCGGACCGTGTCCTGGATGTGGATGAAGGCGCGCGTCTGGCCGCCGGTGCCGTGCACGGTCAGCGGGTACTTGACGGCGGCCTGCATCAGGAAGCGGTTGAGGACAGTGCCGAAGTCACCGTCGTAGTCGAACCGGTTGATCAGACGGGGGTCGAGGCGCGTCTCGGCGGTCTGGGTGCCCCAGACGATGCCCTGGTGCAGGTCGGTCACGCGGGTCCGGTCGTTCTTCGCGTAATAGGCGAACATCAGCTGATCGAGGGTCTTGGTCATGTGGTAGACGCTGCCCGGGTTGGCCGGGTACAGGATCTCCTGCTCGATCTGTGTGCCGTCGTCTGTCTCGACCTTGACCGCGAGGTAGCCCTCGGGGATCTGCATCCCTGCCGTCCCATAGCCGTAGACGCCCATCGTGCCGAGGTGGACGATGTGGGCATCGAGGTCGCTCTCGACCGTGGCGGCCAGCACGTTGTGGGTGGCGTTGACGTTGTTGTCGACCGTGTAGCGCTTGTGCGCCGCGTCCTTCATCGAGTACGGCGCGGCGCGCTGCTCGGCGAAGTGGACGACGGCGTCGGGGTGGTACTGCTCGAACATGGCACGCAGGCCGGCATAGTCCTGGGCGACATCGACACGGTGGAACGGGATCTCGTGGCCGCTGACCTCCTGCCAGGCGGCCAGGCGCGTGCCGAGCGATGAGATCGGGGTCAGCGACTCGGCCTCCAGCTCGATGTCCATCTGACGCCGCGCCAGGTTGTCGACGATCACGACGTCGTGGCCCTGGGCCGAGAGGTGCAGTGACGTCGGCCAACCACAGAACCCGTCTCCACCCAGAATCAAGATGCGCAAGGAAACTCCTTTGAATCGTCAAACACGGGCCGGCACGGTCCCCAGTCCTGTATCACCGCGAGGCGTTGGCTCAACCGGAGCTGCCCTGGGCCGCGTGATCCGACCATCAAATTAGTTGACAAACATAGCGTCACAACGCGTGAAAATCGGGACGTGAGGCGATTTAGCTTATGCGGAGCTTACGACGCGTCGGTGGATCGCGCGACGGCGTACGCTGGTGTCGTGACGCCCGAGGAGCTCGCCAACCTCGCCCACCTGCGCCGCGCTCGCGATCTGATGGATCGGGAATACGCGCGGCCGCTCGACGTGGCCGCGCTGGCGCGCGCGGCCCTGATGTCGACCGCCCACTTCTCGCGACAGTTCCGCGCGGCTTACGGGGAGACGCCCTACGCCTACCTGATGACACGGCGCATCGAGCGGGCGAAGGCGCTGCTTCGCGGTGACGGGATGTCGGTCACAGACGTCTGCATGAGCGTCGGCTGCGCTTCGCTCGGATCGTTCAGCGCACGCTTCACCGAGGTCGTGGGCATGACGCCGACCGCTTACCGGGCGGGCGACCACAGCGCGCTCGCAAGGGTCCCGGGCTGCATCGCCAAGGAGGTGACCCGGCCGACGCGTTCGAGCAGGATCGAAGAAGCGCGCGGGGCAGTGGCGGCTTAGGCTTGCGGGCATGAACCTCACACTCTCCACCTGCTTCGTCCTGGTCCACGATCCCGACCAGGCGCTCGCCTTCTACCGCGACGAGCTCGGCCTCGAGCTGCGCAATGACGTCGCACGCGATGACTTCCGCTGGATCACAGTCGGCGCCGGCTCTCAGCCCGACGTCAGCATCGTGCTCACCAACTACCTGAACGGCAGTCCCGCGGACGCCGACGCGCTGGCTGCGCTCGTCGCCAAGGGCGCGCTCAATGGCATCCACTTTCACAGCGACGACCTCGACACCAGCTTCGAGAAGCTGCGCGACTCCGGCGTCGAGGTCGTGCAGGAGCCGACCGAGCAGCCTTGGGGGACGCGCGACTTCGCCGTGCGCGACCCGTCCGGCAACATGGTGAGGATCGACCAGCCGCCTGCCTCGTGGTCGTGATCGCCGTCACGATTTGACTTTTGCGGCCAGCGAGGGAAGCTCAAGTCGCGGCAATCACGATTTAGGAGGACAGCATGACGGCGACAGGATCCGGGAACACTGAGCTCGGCGAGATCAGCCGCGTCGGGGTGCTTGGAATCGGGCTGATGGGTTCAGCCATGGCACGGCGGCTGCTTACGCAGGGCATCAGCGTCACGGCTTGGGACCGCGATCCCGAGAAAGCACGCGCACTCGAGACGCACGGCGCGCAGTCGGCTGAGCGAGCTGGCGATCTCGTCAGCGGCTGCGAGGTGGTGATCACGATGCTCCCAACCGCGGGCGTGATCCTCGAGGTCGTCGAGCCGCTGCTTGAGGACTGGCCCGCGGCGACGATCTGGGCGCAGATGAGCAGTGTCGGTGCTCCTGAGGCGGACCAGCTGACGGCGATCGCCGCGGCGCATCGGGTCACGTTGATCGACGCACCCGTGTCGGGCAGCACGCATCCGGCCGAGGAGGGTCAGCTGACGATCCTCGCTTCCGGGCCTGCATCGGCGCGGGCTACGATCGAGCCGGTCTTCGACGCGCTGGCGTCACGGGTCATGTGGGTGGGCGAGGCCGGGATGGGCTCGCGTCTCAAGCTCGCGGCGAACCACTGGATGATCTCGAGCGTGGCCGCGTTGGCCGAGACGATGCGGCTCTGCGAGTCCATGGGGCTCGACCAGCAGCACCTCCGCACGCTGCTCGACGGCGGACCGCTCGGCTCTGCGTACGCACTGCAGAAGTTGGAAGAGATGCAGCGTCACGAGTATCCAGCAGGCTTCCCGGTGCGGCTCGCGCTGAAGGACCTGCAGTTGGTCTCCGAGGTTGCCGACGACGCGTCAACCAAGACGCCACTGCTCGACGCGGTGCTCGAGCGTTTCACGATCGCCAACGAGGAGCTGGCGAGCGAGGACGTGGCCGCGGTCTATGAGGTTGCGGGTCGCGGCTGAACGCGCCCGGGGTGCCGCTGGGAGGCGCTAGTCGTTGATGTCGAGCACCGGGGTGATGTCGGGCAGCTGCTGGTCTGGTGCGGCGTGCTCGTTGGCCACCACCGCGGTGCCGAGCGCGAAGAACTCGATCACGTGGCTGCCCCAGCCGTGGCTGTCCTCGTTCAGCTTGACCTCGACTATGCCCAGGACCCCGTCGCCGATGTCCTCGGCCTCCTTCTGCATGCGCTCCATCGCCAGCTCACGCGCGTCGTAGAGGGCCTGCGTGTACTGCTCGAGCTCGACGTTCTGCCCGGTCTGACGGACCGATTGCATCATCCCGCGGTGGGCGACGTGGTAGACGCAGGTGCCCATCACGAGACCCACTGGGCGCTTGCCGGTCTGCATCAGCGTCCAGAACGCCTGCCCCGACAGATCGCTGGTGAACGGGCGCCCGTTCGGGGCGCGGTGAACCTTGCCGCCCTTGTGCTTGATGGCCGTGCCGATCGCGATGAATTCCGCCATGTCGGCCCCCCACTCGTAGCGCCCGACGTCCAGCCGCACGCCCACGATCCCGTCAGCGCCCAGTTGGTCGGCCTCCTCCTCCATGCGCGTCATCGCAAGCTCGCGCGCCGAGTACATGGCCTGAGTCAGGACCGTCATCTCCTGGCTTGCCTTCCAGTTGGCCTGCTGGAAGCCCACGTGGTAGATGCTCGAGCCGACGACGAGGCCGACCGGCTCGAAGCCGGCCTTCTCCACGCACAGGTACTCGTTGACCGAGAGATCGGAGGTGAACAGCCCGCGGGCGTTCATCTTGAGGCGTTCGCTCGCGTGTTCGGCAAGCCCTTCGGTGCTCGTGGGATCGTATGCCGACATCGACTGCTCTCCTGAGGTCATGGTGACTGGTCGCTATTGGTCGCCGAGGTTCATTGACAAGACCGGCACGCCGAGCGGCGCCGGGTGAGGTTCGTGTGCGCCCAGGCGTATCGCGGTGCCGAGCACGTGCATCGAGACGATGAACATGTGCTGCCGGTAGCCAGGGCTTTCGTACTCGTGATGGTGGATCTGGTGGGTCAGCGTTGAAATGACGATGTCGTTCGCGTCCGCCTCGTGTGCCTGCTGACGAACGTTTCGCATCGCCAGCTGACGTGCCGCGTACACGCCCTCGGTCAGTTCGGTCAACTCCTGATTGCCCCACCACGCGCTCATCATCTGATTGGCCCAGCTGCTGAGCGCCACGCAGACCACCGACGTGTGGCCGATGACGCCTACCGTCTCGGCACCGATGCGGCGCAGCTTGTCGACATCCTGAGCGGAGAGCGCGCACATCCGAGGCTGGCCGGAGGCGCGCTGGCCGGGGGTTCGCGCTGAAAGCGTGGTCTCGCGCACGGCGGTGCCGAAAACGGCGTACTCGACGTTGCCTGGCTCTCCGAGGAAAGCCTTCGCGGTCAACTCGATCCCGATGACGGCATCCGCGCCTGCGAACTGCGCCTCCTGGCGCAGCCGATCGAACGAGCGCTCGCGCGAGAGGTTCCATGGCCTCGCGAACGCCGGCATCTCACTGATCCCGCCGCCGTAGGAAGCCCACGGGTAGTTCTGCCAGCCGTGCTGCACTACCGAAGAGCCCATGATCTGAGCGATCGGCGTCAGACCGGAGGCTTGGGCGATCGCGTACTCCTTGGCGCTCAGGTCGCTGCTGAAGACCGGCGAGCTCGAGGCCGCGATCCGCTTCAGACGCTCTTCGGCGCCGAGCGGGATGCCGCCGGCCGCGATCCGTTCCAGGTCGACAGCCGCCGCCTGGCGCTCCTCTTCAGTGAGCGTTGCCACTCGTTTGCCAAACAGTGCCACCGCTTGCCATGCTGACATATCTCCGCTACCGGCGTGAAGCTTGCACCGAGTGCTAACCGACGGTGGCAACGGGAAGACGCGATCGCAATCGCAAAGACGCCCTTCCGGTGTTTCTAGTGATCGGGATCCGGCAGCGACACCGCGAGCGCCTCTGGCGGGTGGTGTGTGTCATCCGGGGAGCGGATGTCATCGAGGCTGAACAGTCGTAGCCCGACAGCCTGATCCGTCCCGGCCAGGGATTTGAGCGGTTCGCCGCACACGGGGCAGGCAGGTAGATACGCGGCCAGGTCGGGCGTGAAACGCAGCCGGCAGTCCGGGCAGGAGGCATGGAGTCCAACCGATCTGTTCCGGAGAGGCCGGGTACCGCTGTTTGGAGGCGTGGCCCTCATCACTGGCCGCGCTTGCTACTCGCAGCCGCGTCCACACTCCGGGCAGGAGCGATTCACAACGCTGAGTGCCGCCGCGGGCTGTGACACCTCCAGCGTGGCCGGCGGGGATCCTCTTTGTTGCGGTGGCCATGGCCAGCCGCCTTTCTGCCCCTCTGGCTGGAACGCCGCTCGGGAAGCGAGAAGAGCAGGGCTCTCTGAGCGCACTGCCAAGTCTAGACGGTATTCCGATCCTTTCACTCGGATTTAGCCCGGGCACCTGATACCCTCAAGGAAGTCCATCGCGTTCCCTCACGGCTCGGCGATCCTGCGCTCTCCGGGTCCTTCCTGACCTCTCAGCCCTTGCGAGCGCCCCGCCTGAGAGGCACGTCAGGAGCATGGATGGACGTTGTGAACTCGGCGGCCGCACGGCGCCCACGTCATCAACCGTTGGCGCGGGGACCGCTGGCACGGGCACCCCTAGGACGGGCCGCGGTGCGACGGGCGAGTTCGGACAACACGCTGCATCTCCCGCCGGAGCGGTCGCCAGTGGCACCGCTGCGTATCGCGATGCTCGCGCCGCCTTGGATCTCGGTTCCTGCTGCGGGATACGGTGGGGTGGAGTCGGTTGTCCATACGCTGACGGAGGCGTTGGTCCGACGGGGACACGAGGTGACGCTGTTCTGCGCTCCGGGTTCCGTATCGCAGGCGGACGTCGTGACGCTCCTTGACAAGTCCCACCCTGACGAGATCGAGCGCTCGCTGTATGAGGTCGACCATGTGTCGCAGGCGTTTGATCGGATCGACGCAGCGGCCGAGGGCAATCGCTTTGATGTCATTCACGATCACTGCGGTTTTGTCGGGCTCGCGATGGCAAATCGCATGGACACGCCACTCGTGCACACACTGCACGGCCCCTTCACAGCTGACACTGCGGCTTTCTACGCGCGTCACGGACACAAGGCGACGCTGGTCGGCATCAGCCGCGCGCAGTTGATGTCGGCGCCGCCTGAGCTGGGCGCGATCGACTCGATCCCCAACCCGATCGACCTTCGCGCGTGGCCGTTGCAGGAACGCAAGAGCGACTACCTGCTCTGGATCGGGCGGATGACCCCTGAGAAGGGCCCTCATCGCGCGATCGCCGCCGCGCGCGCCGTTGACGTGCCACTTGTGCTGGCCGGTGTGATCCAGCCGGGACAGCAGGCCTTCTTTGACCGAGAGGTCGCTCCGCACATCGACGGCGACCGCGTTCGCTTCGTCGGCGAGGTCACCGGATCGGCCAAGCACTCGCTGTTCGCCGGCGCTCGCGGCCTGCTGATGCCGATCCGCTGGGACGAGCCCTTCGGGATGGTGATGGTCGAAGCGCTCGCCTGCGGAACACCTGTGATCGCGTTTCCCGAGGGCGCCGCTCGCGAGATCGTGATCGACGGGAAGACCGGCTTTCTCGTCGACGACGAGCGTGCGATGGTGGATGCGGTAGGCCTGTTGCAGCGCATTGATGCCCGAGATTGCCGTGCCTGGGTCAGCGAACATTGCGACGTCGAGGCTGTCGCCGCTGCCTACGAACAAACGTATCTGTCAGTGGCGATTCAGGGTGTCGAGAGAGCGCTTGCCGGTGTCTGAGCGGACCCTCAGCGTGTTGGACGGAAGCACGTTCGTCGTGGGGGACCGGCTCGGCGATATCCGCGCCGACGAAGGACGCGAACACGGCTTCTTCTCCGATGACACACGCTTCATCTCGCGGTGGGTCCTGCGTGTGGAACAGACCCCGCTGGATCTGCTCAGCCTCGACCAGAGCACGCACTTCGACGCTCAGTTCTTCCTCACGCCCAGGGTCGGTCCGAAGGAGCAGGCGCCGTGCTCGATCATGCGCAACCGGCTCGTCGACCACGTATGGCTTGAGGATGTCGTTGTCACCAACCACCTCCACGAGACGGAGCGATCTCCGTGTGATGCTCGAGATCGACTCTGATTTTGCCGACCTCTTCGAAGTCAAAGACGGTGTCATCGCCAGCCGAGACGTCACGTACACCCACGACGAAGCGACACTGACGCTGGCCTACGAATATGGCGAGTTTCGCCGCTCGGTGACGATCGCCGCCAGCTCACCGGCGTCGGTCACGCGCGCAGGGTTCGAGTACAACCTGCGAACTCGCACCCGGTGAGCAGTGGTCGACCAGCTTCACGATCTCCCCGTTCGCCGCCGAATCGGGAATCCGGTTTGAGCGCCGTCGGTCGCGTGGCACGCTCGAGGCTCTACGAACGACAAAATCGGCCGAGCTCGAGACCTGGTTGGCCGGCGCGCCGACCTTGGAGGCCGAGGACCCAGCGCTGATGCGTACCTACAGAGCCAGCCTCACAGACCTCGGCGCGCTCCGCATACATCCGGACCTGGATGGAGGAGCGACACTGCCCGCGGCCGGACTGCCGTGGTTCATGGCGCTGTTCGGTCGCGACAGCCTGATCACGAGCTTCCAGGCGCTGCCCTACCTCCCGGGACTGGCGGCGACGACGTTGCGCGTACTCGCCGCGCGCCAGGCCCACGCGCGGGACGACTTTCACGAGCAGGAGCCCGGAAAGATCCTCCACGAGCTGCGCTTCGGTGAACTGACTGCCCGCGGCGAGCGACCACATTCGCCGTACTTCGGAAGTGCCGACGCCACACCGCTGTTTCTGGTGCTCCTGGACGAGTACCACCGCTGGTCAGGTGACGACCAATTGGTACGCGATCTGGAGGGCAATGCCCGCGCAGCCCTGGCGTGGATTGCCGAGAGCGGCGACGCGGACGGCGACGGCTACGTCGAGTACGAATGCCGCAACCCAACCACGGGACTGATCAACCAGTGCTGGAAGGACAGCTGGGACTCGATCCAGTTCGCCGACGGTAGGCTCGCGCGAGGACCAATTGCGACCTGCGAGATCCAGGGCTACGTCTACGACGCGCAACGGCGCTCGGCGCGCCTCGCTCGTGGGGTGTGGGCTGACGACGCGCTCGCCGATCGCCTCGACCAGCGTGCCGACGAGCTACAGGCACGCTTTCGCCGGGACTTCTGGATGCCAGACCGTGGCTGTCACGCGCTCGCGCTCGACGGCGACAAACAGCAGGTGGACAGCCTCACCTCCAACATCGGCCACCTGCTGTGGTCGGGAATCCTCGACGAGCGTGAGGCCGCTGCCACCGCCGAGCTACTGCTCGATGATCAGCTCTACTCCGGCTGGGGCGTCCGCACCCTGGGCTCGCACGAGGCCGGATACAACCCGCTCGGGTACCACAACGGGACGATCTGGCCCCACGACAACTCGCTGATCGCGGCGGGCCTCGCGCGATACGGACACCACGAGACAGCGAGAGTGATCGCCGCCGCGATTCTCGCCGCCGCGCCGTACTTCGAGAATCGCCTGCCTGAGGTGTTCGCCGGCTTCCCGGTTGCTCTGACATCCGTCCCGGTGGCATTCCCAACGGCGTCGCGTCCCCAGGCCTGGGCTGCGGGAACTCCACTGCTGCTGCTGACCACACTGCTCGGTCTCGAACCCGGACGCGGCGATGTCGAGGCCTCCCTACCAGAGCCGATCGGGAACATCGCCCTCCGTCATCAGCCCGATTCCTCGCGCCTGCCGTCGGCAGCGGCTACGGTGTGAGTCATGGAAGATCTCGAGATCAGAGCGCTGGTGGCAAGGTTGTCGCGCCCGCACGCCTCAGGCGGAGTCGTCATCGAGAGTGCCGCGATCCTTGCGGCGGGCGCCGACTCTCCGGCGGTCATGGATTGGATCATGGACCACTCCGGCGCCCCTGATACGACCGAATATGCGACTCGCGGTGGCGGGCTCCACGGCTCGCGCATAACCGACGGCAACTCGCCTGCATCGCAAAAGCCCAGGCGCTTCGTGTTGCCGGCCGGCGCGCTGCTCTAACCCACGCCGCTCCGAAGGAATGACCGGTCGGTGTCCGCTCGCGGTGTAGCTCCTGTGCGAGCATCTCTAGACATCTGTTTCATGCTATCGTTATCATGAACTGGAGAGAGGGTCTCGACGATCCTCTCGCATCGCGTGAAGGACGTGTTCGGAATGGCCTCTGCCGCCTCTAACGATCTCGCCGCGACGTCCGCTTCGGGCGACGTTTCGGATCTGGCGATCGATCAACGCCCCGGCTCCGGACACCGATCGTGCGCCGGAGGCTGCCGCGCGCGGCGAATGAGGCCGAGACGCGAGCCGAGCGCTTTCGCCGTTACGCACGCCAGGAGGGCTACATGCTTACGCGGTCGGAGTCGTCGTGCTTATCGCCGTCCTGATCGCCCTGGCGGCGTCGAACACCGCCGACGTCAAGGTCAACTGGCTGTTCGGTAGCGCCCACGTCTCACTGGTCTGGCTGGTACTGGTCACCGCGGTCATCGCCTGGGTGCTTGGCCTCTTGGCAAGCGTGCGCTTTCAATGGCTGACCCGCGCCCGGCGACGCTGACGGCCGCTGGAAGCGACAGCCGTATGTGCCGAACCGCCAAAACCGAGTTGCGAAACCAAACCACAGGAGGGTTTGCATGACTATCAACAGCGTCGAAGAAACTGAAGGTCAGATCAAAGAACCAGCGGGCGATGACGGCGCGCAGCACAACGCGCGCCTGGGCGACGCCGTACGCAGGATCAAGGATGCTGTCGACAAGCTCTCTGACCGGATCCGGCTTCCGAGTTCGAGCGTGAAGCAGGGACACGCCTAAGGCGTGGGCACAGCCGCGGGCACGGGCGCGGGCGCGCTGAGAGTGTCTGCGTGGGCCTCGTCTGCGTGAGCCTCTTCTGCGCGGACCTCGAAACCGGTGAGCGTGAGCGGCCCGAATGAAGTGATCAGCGCGACATCCACGGCGTCACGGCCGCGTCCGACGATCACGCGCCCGACCCGCGGCATGTTGATGCGAGCGTCGAAGGTGTGCCAGCGGCCGCCGAGGTAAGCCTCGAACCACGCCGAGAAATCCATCGGCTCGGCCGGCACCGGGATGTCGATATGCGGGATGTAGCCGAAGACGTAACGCGCCGGTATGTTCAGCGCGCGGCAGAACGTGATCGCGAGGTGTGCGAAATCACGACACACGCCTTGCCGGGCTCGGTAGGCGTCGGCGGCTGTGGTCCACGGATTCGACGCGCCGGATACGAACTCCAGCTCGTCATGGACGTAGTCGACGATGCTCTGCACCCGCGCCCATCCTGGAGTCAGATCGCCGAACCGCTGCCAGGCCTCATGACCGAGCTCGTCCGGCAGGCAGAAGCGGCTGGGCATGACGAAGCTGAGGACGTCGTCTGGGAGTGACGCCACCGGTGTCTCGTATGCGTCGGGCTCGATCAGGTCAGCCGGCGTCGAGAGGACCACGTCCGCCTCATACGCGACACGGCCGGCGCCTGCCTCGAGCTCAAACCGCTCGCAGCGATTCCCATACGCGTCGACGTAACAGTGGTGATATGCGCTTGTATCCCAGCGCTCGCGACGAATCGACAGTCCTGGCTGGGGAGCCGGAGCAACCTGCATGACTGCCGCGGCCGGCTGATTGGACTCCAGGTCGAATGTGCACCCCAACGAGAGCTCCAGCCTCGCCCTCGCCGGCGCGTCGCCATGCAACGCGCGGATCGCGGTTTCGTCCATACCCAGTCACCCTAGCCCCTTTGCGCGCTGTCACCCAGCAGCAGCGAGGCGGACTTCCTTTATCGTGGTCGCAGGGCCGTCTCGAGAGGGAGCCATAGATGCGAGTGTTGTTCGTCGGAGGCACGGGGCTGATCAGCTCGGCCTGCTCGGCCGCTGCCGAGCAGGCTGGTCATGAGCTGTGGCTCGTCAACCGCGGGAGCTCGAAGCTGGCGCCGGCGGTTTCGGCTGACCGGATCATCGTCGCCGATGCGAATAACGCGACCGAGCTCCGAGCGACGCTCAACGGCATGGCGTGGGACGTCGTTGTCCAGTGGATCGGCTTTCAGCCCGCACACATCACGGACGACCTCGAGACGTTCGCCGAGGCCGGCCAGTACGTCTTCATCTCCTCGGCGTCCGTGTACGAGAAGCCGCCGTCAAGCTGGCTGATCACCGAGCGCACGCCGACGATCAACCCGCTGTGGGAGTACTCGCAGCAAAAGATCGCCTGCGAGGACGCGCTGCGGCGCGCGCACGCGGAGTTCGGCTTCCCGATGACGATCGTCCGGCCCTCCCACACATACGGGCTCTCGCAGATCCCGGTGTGCGTCGGCAGCTGGGAGCGGCCGTTCACGATCGTCGATCGGATGCGACGCGGCGCGAAAATCCTCGTTCCCGGTGACGGGACCTCGATCTGGACGCTCACGCACAACACCGATTTCGCCAAGGGGCTCCTGGGTCTGTTCGGGCAGGCTGCGGCGATCGGCGAGGACTTCCACATCACCTCAGATGAGGCGCTGAGCTGGAACCAGATCTACGAGCTCGTGGGCGCTGCCGCCGGCGTACGGCCCGATCTCCTCCATGTCCCCAGCGACGCGCTAGTCGCCGCCGAACCTGCATCGCTCGGCAGCCTCCTCGGCGACAAGTCAAACAGCGCCGTCTTTGACAACTCGAAGCTTCGCTCGCTGGTGCCGGAGTTCGTCGCGACGACCCCGTTTGCCGACGGGATTCGCGAGACGGTGGCGTGGTTCGACGCCGAACCGGCCCGCCAGGCGATCGACGAGGATGCGAACCTCTTCTGGGACCGGCTTGCGGCGGTCTACGGCGACGCGCTTGACCGAGCGCGCGCGCTTGCCTGAGCTCGCGGTGCAGGCGTCTCCGGCGTGCCGAGGATCTCGAGCAGCCGGCCGACACTTTGCTCGCGGGCGATCGGATCGTGGACCGAGACGTCCGAGTTGATCGTGTAAAGGTTGCGGCGTCCGTTGCGCTGGCGGGTTATGTAGCCGGCTGCGCCCAGCTCGACGACTATCCGGTGCGCGGCGCGCTCGGTGATCCCGACGCGCGCCCCGATGTCACGTAGCCGAATGCCGGGATCGTTGGCGATGCAGACCAAGACCTGGGCATGGTTGGTCAGGAATTTCCAACTGGGAGCTTGTTTATCGCTCATCAGAACTGCGCTTCGGGCGGCCTCTTAGCAATGCCAGCTATTTATATCATGTATTGCAAAGCATGAACTTAGAGTCGTGCTAGGACGAGTCTCGAGCTCCACCCGTGAGCGTCTGCCGGCGCTGCGGAGGGCCTCAGACGAGGGTACCGAGCACCAGCGGCACGATCCGCTCCGCGCCGGCGCGCCGTAGCTGGCCCCCAACCATCGCGAGCGTCCAGCCGGAGATGCGCTCGTCGTCGAGCAGGATCCCGGTGCCGGGCGGCGGGGAGTCGAGCAGCTTGAAGGCACCGCGCACGTTGGCCGCCTGCTGGACGGCATTGGCCATCTCCCGCTGGGGCGGGCGCTGCTCGCGGCGGGCGAGAAGCTCGAGGTGCGGCACCGCCAACTCAGCGGCCAGCCGCTCGCCCAGACGAATGAGCGTGGCGCCGAGTCGCACGGAAGGGACGCTCGTGATCCAGTCGGCGCGCACGTCCGCGGTGCGCAACAGATCGGCGAGCCCGGTGATGACGAGCGGATCGAAAGTGCCATCGCCGAGGCCGCGCTCGACCACCGGCCACCAGCCGCCATCGCCGAGACGCGAGAGCGCCCAGCCAGGGCTGATGCGCACATCGTCAGGGATCTTCCGCTGCGTGCCAGACCCGTCCGGCGCCATCTTCTTGACCTCGAGCTCGACGGGGCTCGAACGGAGGTAGCGCTGCGCCTGCTCGACCAGCAACGGATCGAGCGGGTCGGCGTAACGCGGCCCTGTGCAGGTCGAGCAGCGGCCGCAGTCCTCGGCGCTGGGGTCGTCGAGCTCCTGCTGCAGCGTGCGCATCAGGCAGCGGCCGTCCGTCCCGAAGGCGCCCATCGCTCGCTGCTCGGTGCGCCGCAGGGCAGTGACCTGGGCGTAGCGCTCGCCGTCGTAGGTCCAATCCGCGGCGGGGACGCTGTACCAGCGGTTGCCGCGGCGGGTCACGGCGCCCTCGACGTCGAGGATCTTCAGCATCGCCTCGATCCGGCTCATACCCAGGTTGATCGTCGCCATCAGTTCCCGTGTCGTCAGGCCCTGATCGCCCGCGAACTCGAGCTCCGCAAGCGCGGCCGCGACACGGTCGCGCGCCGGGAAAGCCTGGGCGATGAAGAAGTCCTGGATCCGGCGGTCCTCGGCGCCGCGCAGCAGCACCACATCGGCGTGCTCGACACCGCGGCCGGCGCGCCCGACCTGTTGGTAGTAGGAGACGACCGAGCCGGGCGCCTGATAGTGGACGACGAACGACAGGTCGGCCTTGTCATACCCCATCCCGAGTGCGCTGGTGGCGACGACGGCCTTGATCTCATTGCGCAGGAGCCGCTCTTCGGTGTCCACGCGCGCGTCGGTCTCGTGCTCGCCGCTGTAGGGCAGTGCCGCGATCCCGTTGGCGTTCAGGAACCCCGCGACCTGGTCGGCGTCGCGCTTGGTGAGCGTGTACACGATCCCGGAGCCGGGCAGCTTCGGGAGATGCTCGACGAGCCAGGCCAGCCGTTGCGCGGGGCGCGGCAACTCCAGCACCTCGAGCCGCAGGCTCGTCCGTGCCAGCGAGCCGCGGTAGGTGCGCAGCGGCACGGCGTTGCTCGCGGCGAGTTGCTCGACGACGTCCGCGACCACTCGGTCGTTGGCCGTCGCCGTCGTGCCGAGCACCGCGGCGTCCGGCGCCAGGGCGTCCAGCATGTCCTTCACGCGTCTGTAGTCGGGACGGAAGTCATGGCCCCAGTCGGAGATGCAGTGCGCCTCATCGATCACCAGCAGCCCCACGGAGGCTGCGAACAGCGGCAGCATCGACTCGCGGAACTGCGGGTTGTTCAAGCGCTCGGGGCTGATCAGCAGCAGGTCGATCGTGTCCGCTCGCAGCTGCTCGCGGACCATGTCCCACTCCTCACGGTTGGTGCTGTTGATCGTGTGAGCCCGCAATCCGAGGCGTTGTGCGGCGTCGATCTGGTTGCGCATCAGCGCGAGCAATGGGCTGACGATCAGCGTCGGACCTGCGCCGGCTTCGCGCAGGAGTGCGGTCGCGACGAAGTACACGGCCGATTTGCCCCAGCCGGTGCGCTGCACGCAGAGCACCCGTGCGCGGTCGACGGCAAGGTCGCGGATCGCCTCCAGCTGCCCATCGCGGAACCCGGCGCCGGCGTTGCCGGTCAGCGATCGCAGTCGCGCGAGCGCGGTCTCCTCAAAGGTGGCGGTCGTCAGCGGGATCCGCTCATCGTGGCAAGGCGGACGGCGGGTGCGTCCGCCGCGCGAGCCAGTCGTCGAATTCGGCCGCGGTGATCCGCTCGTTGTGGACGCCGTCGGCCTGATCCGAGGCGAGCCACACGATTGGAGGGCCCATGATCTCGGGGTTGAGCAGGCGTGTCCGTGCGCCCTCAGGCAGCTCGTCAGGCATCATCCCGGTCGCGGTGAGCCCGCCGGGCAGCAGGATGTTGACCGTCACCGGGCTTCCGGCCAGGTCTGCGGCCATTACGCGCGCGAGCGCCTCAACGCCGGCGCCCGCGGGCCCGTAGGGGACAAACCCGCGGCGCGTCATCGTCTGCTCATTCATGGAGATCACCACGATCCTGCCGCCGCCCGCCGCAAGCATCCGTGGCGCGACCTCGCGGGCGACCAGGAACGAGCCCATGAGCTTGGTCTCGACGACATCACGAAACCCGCTAGGCGTTACGTCCCAGAACGATTGTGGCTCGGTCATGAACCTCGGGTTCACAGTCCGCATCCCGATCCCGGCATTGGCGACCAGCATGTCCAGCCCGCCGAGATGCTCATAGGCGGCAGCGACCCCTGCTCGCACAGAACCCCGATCGCGCACATCCATCTCGATGCCGACCGCCTCAGCGCCCAGCTCGGCTGCGGTCGCCCGAGCCCGGGCGTGGTCCCGGCCGGTAAGCGCGACGCGAGCTCCGGCGGCGACCAGCGTGGCGGCCATCGCCCGGCCAAGGCCGCTGGTGCCGCCGGTCACGAGCAGACGCGTGCATCGCAGATGCAGCCGGCTCCGCGGTTCACGGCCGGAGGTCGGAGATGTCGCCGGCGTCCGCACGCCGCGGCGCGTGCTCACGGGCGGCTTGGGGTTAGCGCGGCATCGAGGTCGCGCCAGAGATCCTCGACGTTCTCACAGCCGACACTGAGCCGGATCAGTCCCGGCGGGATGTGCTCCTGCCCGGGGTGGGCGTTGCGCCGCTCCATCGAGGTCTCCACGCCGCCAAGGCTGGTGGCGTGCCGGATCAAGCGGGTCGCACGGCAGGCGCGGTCAGCAGCGGCCGCGTCTGCCAGCTCGAAGCTGACGATCGTGCCGAAGCCCGGGTAGCGCACGCGCGTGACGTCGCCGTGCCGCTCGAGGCGTGCGGCGAGCTCCTGCGCCGAGCCCTGAGCCTGGCGCAGCCGCAGCGCCAGTGTCCGGGCGCCGCGCAGCGCCAGGAAGCACTCGAGCATTCCCGGTGTGGCGCCGTTGCGGCTGCGCATCTCGCGAAGCAGCGCGAGCTGGTCCGCGTCGGCGGTGACCGCCGCGCCCAGCAGCAGGTCCGAGTGCCCGCCGATCAGCTTGGTCGCCGAGTGCACGACGATGTCGGCGCCGAGCTCGAGGGGACGCTGCAGCAGCGGCGTGGCGAAGGTGTTGTCGACGACCACACGGGTTCCGGCGCGGCGGGGCGCGGCGCAGATCGATCGCGAGGTCGGCGACCTCGAGCAGCGGGTTGGACGGCGACTCGATCCACAGGAGGTCGGCCTCCATGGCCCGCCGGTGCCACAGCGGGTCGCGTGCCGGCAGCCGCTCGACCCGCCACCCGTGAGCGCGCGCGCCGGCTTCGGCGATAGCGGCGACACCCTGATAGCAGTCGTCGCACCAGGACCAGGTGGGCGCCGGTCGGTAGCTGGTTGAGTACTGCGGCGCAGGCCGCCATCCCCGATGAGAAGGCCACAGCCTGTCCGCCCTCGAGCCCGCCCAGCATCGCCTCGAAGGCCTCCCAGCCCTCGGTGGCCTCGTTGCGGCTGTAGATGCGCTCGGTACCCAGCTCGTAAGTCGACACCCCGATCACGGGCGTGTTCATCAGCGCACCGGGGTCGGGCTCGGGACGGCCCGACACCACCACCCAGGTCTCGGGCTGCAGCTGATCCGGGTCCAGCTGATCTGGCTTCCCCGGGTGATCCGACGGCGTCGGTGGTGTGCCTTCCATCAGGACGTCAACGCTACCAACGGCTGCCAGCGCCGTCAGCGGTGCCTCACGGCGGGCTTGCGTGGCCCGGATGATCGCCGACCCGGCGTGTTGGTGAACCCGGTGGGTCTCCTGGATCTCGATGTTCTCGAAGCCCGCGCCGGTGAGGATCTGCTCGAACTCGCGGCGGGTGAGCGCGCCCGCGATGCAACCGGTGAAGGCCTGCATGTCCGCGCGGGTGGCGTCGTCCATGTCCTCGTCGGCGATCACGTCCGAGACGGCGAAACGTCCGCCAGGGCGCAGGACGCGCGCGGCTTCGGCGATGACGCGCGACTTGTCGGCGGACAGGTTGATCACGCAGTTGGAGATGATGACGTCGACCGTTTCGGCGGGAAGCGGGATCTCTTCGATGTGGCCGCGCAGCCATTCGACGTTCTCGACCCCGGCCTTCTGCTGGTTCTCGCGCGCGAGCGCGAGCATCTCGTCGGTCATGTCGAGACCGTAGGCGAGTCCCGTCGTTCCGACGCGCTTGGCGGAGAGCAACACGTCGATCCCGCCGCCGGAACCGAGGTCAAGGACGGTCTCACCTTCGTGGAGGTCGGCGACAGCGGTTGGATTGCCGCAGCCCAGCGACGCGAGGGCGGCGGTGTCGGGGACCTGCTCACGATCGCCGAGGGCATAGAGGGCAGCGCCGAAGACTTCGCTCCCACCGTCGAAAGTGTCGCTCGGTGCGCAGCAGCCCGCGCTCGGGTCGGTGGTCGTGACCTGCAGCGCGGCGGCCGCGTAGCGCTGCCGGACCTGCTCACGAATATCGGTCTCATTGCTCGTCAGCTCAGCCATGCGGACAGCTCCTTCAGTGCGTCGGGGATCACGTAGTAGTAGGCCCACAAGCCCTGGCGCTCGGAATCCACGATCCCGGCCTCGCGCAGCTTCTTGAGGTGATGCGAGAGCGTGGGCTGAGCGACGTCGAAGAGCGGCACCAGCTCGCAGACGCAGACCTTGCCGGCGTGCTTGCGCAATACGTCAACCAGCTGTAGGCGGATCGGATCCCCGAGGGCCTTGGCGACCTCGGCCATGCGGATCGCTTGCTCACGTTGCACATCGGGGTAAACCACCGGCTCACAGCACGGCTCGCCGGCCGGCCGTTTTGTCTTAGGCGTGAGTCGTAGGACAGGCAGATCGACGCTCATCAATCTATGGATATCAATTGAAGTGACGTCTGTCAATGTTTACACTGAAGCTCCGAATTGGACTCGGGAGGCAAGTTATGAACTACGAACAGGTCAGGCATAGCGAGCCGATGAAAGGCGCCCTGGAGGCCGCGGTTCGGCGTCTCACTGCCGAATATCACGGCGGGTTCTCTGCGGAGACCATCGCTCGCGCCGTCGACGAAGCATGGGATCGCCTCACCGTGCAGGCGACGCTCATCCCACCGTTCTTCGCGACATTGGTCGAGCGGTTTGCGCGCGACCAGCTTCGCGCCGCGGCCAAGGTTCAGGGACTCGTCACAACGCATCTGCCGGAGGTGCTCTTCGTCTGCGTGCACAATGCCGGCCGCAGTCAGATGGCGGCAGCGATCACGCATCACCTCGCTGATGGTCGCGTTGGTGTGCGCAGCGCGGGGTCGCATCCAGGTGAGCGGATCTTCCCTGCTGTGACCGAGGCGATGAACGAGGTGGGTATCGATATCAGCCGCGAGTTCCCCAAACCACTGACCGACATTGTCGTGCAGGCCGCCGATGTGGTCGTAACGATGGGCTGCGGCGATTCCTGCCCCGTCTATCCAGGCAAGCGCTACCAGGACTGGGAGATCGCAGACCCGGCAGATCAGCCACTCGAGGTTGTCCGCGTGATCCGCGAAGACATCCAGGCCCATGTCGTCGAGCTGCTCGGCACGCTTACCGACGCGATCGCTAGGTAGTACCGCTATGACCCAAGCTCCTCTTCGGCGGCGCCTCGTCGCCGAACTACTTGGCGCCGCGTTCCTCGCGGCCGTCGTAATCGGCTCAGGGATCGCCGCCAGCACCCTCTCGCCTGGCGATATCGGTTTGCAGCTGTTTGAGAATGCGGCAGCGACCGCTGCCGGCCTGTTCGCGATCATCCTGATGTTCGGCCCGATCTCTGGCGGGCACTTCAACCCGGTCGTGTCGTTCGTTGACGCGAGCTTGGGTGGCATGAGCTGGCGCGATGCGCTCGCCTACGCCCCGGCCCAAATCAGCGGGTGCATCCTGGGTGCGCTGGCGGCGAACACGATGTTCGGGGACGCGTTGGTGAGCATCTCGACCAAGCATCGTGGTTCACCCGCGCATCTCTTTTCAGAGGTGATCGCGACACTCGGGCTGATGCTCGTGATCTTCTCGCTCACTCGCACCAAGCGCGGCGCGACTGCGCCCGCGGCCGTCGGTGCCTACATAGGCGCCGCGTACTTCTTCACGAGCTCGGCGAGCTTCGCGAACCCGGCGATCAGTATCGGCCGGATGTTCTCGAATACGTTCGCCGGTATCGCACCGGCCGCGGTGCCGGGATATGTGATCGCAGAACTCATCGGCGGGGTCGTCGCGGTCGCGGTGATCAGGTTCCTATACCCCGACATGACACCGGAGATCGCGGCAGAGGCAGTGCTGCCACACCAGACCCAACCGAAGGACGTCGCATGACAACACGACTGATCGCGATCGGCGGCAGCGACGCAGGGATCAGCGCGGCGCTCCGCGCCCGCGAGCTCGATCCGAGCGCCGAGGTCACGGTCGTTGTCGCCGATCAGTTCCCGAACTTCTCGATCTGCGGGATCCCCTACTACATCTCCGGGGAGGTCACCGATTGGCGCAACCTCGCGCACCGCACTGTGGCGGATCTCGAAGCGACCGGGATGCGCCTTCGACTCGACACCACAGCCACGCACATCGACGCCGATGCCCACACTGTGACGCTGTCGGTGGCCGACGGGCGTGAGGAATCACTCGCCTACGACGCGCTCGTCATCGGCACCGGTGCCGTTCCCGTCCAGCCGCCGATCGGTGGTCTCGATCACCTCGGTCCGGAAGATGGCGTGCACCTGTTGCACTCGATGGGCGACACGTTCGCGCTGATGCGCAGCCTCGAGCGACCGCACGTCAAGCGAGCCGTGATCGTCGGCGCCGGTTATATCGGCCTTGAGATGGCCGAGGGACTCACAGCCCGCGGCATCGCCGTCACGCAGATCGAGCAACTCCCCGAGGTGCTGCCAACCGTCGATCCCAGGCTCGGCGCACTCGTCCGAGCAGAACTGCAGAGTCACGGTGTCGATGTCCGCTGCGACACTCGCGTCGACTCGATCGGCATCGCGCCGGAGCGCTCGGATGCGCGACTGGAGGTCGGCGCCGCCGACGGGCCCAGCGGAGAGCTGCTTCGCTTCGGCGCCGACGTGGTTCTCGTCTCTGTTGGCGTCCGTCCCGACACGGCCCTCGCGGTTTCAGCGGAAGCGGAACTGGGGGTCAGAGGCGCCGTCAACGTCGACCGGCAGATGCGTACGAATCTCGCGGACGTGTTCGCTGCCGGCGACTGCGTAGTCACTCACCACCGCCTGCTCGGCACAACCTACCTCCCGCTCGGTACCACTGCTCACAAGCAGGGCCGAGTGGCCGGTGAGAACGGTCTCGGTGCAAGCAGAGAGTTCGCCGGCAGCCTCGGGACCCAAGTCGTCAAGATCTTCGACCTCGTCGCCGCTCGCACCGGCGTGCGTGACCACGAGGCCACCGCTGCCGGCTTTGACCCGCTGACCGTCACCGCGGTGGCCGACGACCATAAGGCTTACTACCCCGGCAGCCAACCGCTCACCATGGCCTACACCGGCGACCGCAAGACGGGCCGCCTGCTGGGCGTCCAGATCATCGGCCGCCTCGGGAGCGAAATCGCGAAGCGCATCGACATCCCGGCGACCGCAATCTTCAACGGGATGGGTGTGGATGCGATCTCGGACCTCGACCTCTCCTACACGCCACCGCTCGGCTCGCCGTGGGACGCGCTCCAAGCCGGCGCTCAGGCTTGGGCTCGTGAGTCACGCCGTTGACCTCAGCATGACGAGGTGGTGACTACTGCGAGTTGAGGTAGGTGACCACCGCGAGCACGCGTCGGTGGTCGTCGGCGGACTGCGGCAGTCGCAGTGAACCGAAGATGCTCTTGATGTGCTTCTCGACGGTGTGTTCGGTGACAAACAGGCGCTCGGCGATTGCCCGGTTTGAGCGTCCTTCGGCGATCAGCGCGAGTACTTCCCGCTCGCGCTCAGTCAGGTGCTCGAGCGGGTTGTCGCCCTGTCGGGGGCGGCCGACCAACTCGGCGACGACCGCTGAGTCGAGCACCGAGCCTCCCGCTCCGACGCGGTTGACGCTGGTCGTCAGCTCTTCGAGATCGGAGACGCGTTCCTTGAGCAGGTAGCCGATACCGTCACTGCCGGTCGAGAGCAGTTCGAGCGCGTAACGCGAGTTCACGTGCTGGGACAGGATCAGGACGCCGACCGTCGGCCAGCGCTCGCGGATCGTCTTGGCAGCGCGCAGCCCCTCGTCCGTGTGCGTCGGTGGCATGCGGATATCGACGATCGCCACGTCGGGCCGCGTGCGTTCCACCAGTTCGAGTAGGTCTTCCCCGTCTCCGGCCTGACCGACGACATCGAATCCGGCTTCCTGGAGCAGCCGCGAGAGACCCTCGCGGAGGATCACCGCGTCGTCTGCGAGTACTACACGCATGGGATCTCGGCGCGCATGATCGTGCCGCGGCCGGGCGGGCTCGAGATCGTGAAGCGACCGCCCAGCGCTTCGACGCGGTCTGCCAGGCCGCGCAGTCCCGAGCCGCCCGCGGCCGTGGCGCCGCCAATGCCGTCGTCAGTGACCTCGATCGTGAGACCCCTGTCCGCGTAGACGGCGACCACGCGGACCTCACTTCCGTGCGAGTGTTTGGCGGCGTTGGTCAGCGCCTCACTGGTCATGAAGTAGGCGGCGCTCTCGATCTGCGCGGGGAGCCGCTCCTCGAGCGTCAGCTCCAGCCGCGTCGGCAGCGCGGCGCGGTGGCAGAGCTCCTCCAGTGCGGCGGCCAGGCCGCGCTCAGTCAGCAGCGGTGGATTGATCCCGTGCGTCAGCTCGCGCAGCTCTGCGAGCGCGAGCGTCAGCGCCTCGCGGGTTTCGCGGACCAACGGTCTCGCCTCTGGCGCTTCGGCGGGCAGCCTCGTCTCCAGCAAGCCGAGCGACATCGCGATTGAGACCAACCGCTGCTGGGTGCCATCGTGGAGGTCACGTTCGAGGCGACGCCTTTCCGCGTCGGTCGCCTCCACCAGCCGTGCCCGTGACGCCTGCAGCTCGATCAACCGGGCGCGGAGCTCTGCCTGGAGCCGTTCGTTCTCAAGCGCCAGGCTTGCGGCCGCGCACACCGATTGAACGAGCCCCGTGTTCTGGTCAAGCACGGGATCGTGGATCAGCGCCGCGATCGGCTGTCCGTCGCGCTCGATGAAGGTCGAGCCTCGGCCACTGCCGGGTTGGGGTAGTGCGACGGTTCCGCCGTCGACGTGGACGTAGCATTGCTCCGCGGGGAACCAGAAGGCCAGTTCGAGCGACGGATCGCCGAGCGCTCGCGCCAGTGCTTCGCGCAGATCGGCCGCTGCACTCGCCGCGCCCAGCTCGACGACCAGTCCGGCGACCATGCCGCGCGCCAGGCGGCGCTGCAGGAACACGAACATCACCGCAACGGGCACGGTCGCCATCAGCGCGAAGTAGACGTTCGCGGGCAGCGCGCCCAGCGGGTCGCCGGCCAGGTCGAGGCAAACCGTCGCCGTGAGTGCCGCGAGCGTCGCGCATCCAGCCACCAGTACCGGCGCGACGGCGTGGCGCTGCGCCGCGCCCGCGAGCAGCCAGCGCCGCAGCATCAGCACAATCACGGTCAGCAGCAAGGCGGCGCCGACCAGGCGCTGGAGGCTGAGCCAGGCGAGCGCCTGGCGATTGTCGTGTGTGATCTGCAGCAGGTTGTTGGCACAGCCCGTGCATCTCAGCCCCGCCTTGTTGCCGTACAGCATCGCCATCAGCTGAAAGCCCAGGCTGGCGACGGCGCCGATCCCGATCAACCAGCGGTCCAAGCGGGAACGCAGGCGCCCGGTCGGGAACGCAAGCAGCAGAAAGATCAACCCGACGACCCAGACCGACTGGACTGCCTGGCCGATCGTGTTCAACCAAGCGAGTATTTGCCTCGATCAGCTCTGCGCAGAACCAGGCAAAGCCGGTCAGCACCATCACGGGACCGATCCGATTGTCCGGCCGTGCCCGCCAGGAGGCGATCCCGCATCCCAGTAGCGAGATCCCAACCAGCAGTTCGAGCGCCGGTCCTGGCTCCGTCGGCCGGTTCGGCAGTTGGTTCGCCGCCAGCCACACGGCCCCGCCGCACGCCAGCAGCCCGACAATCCCCACCAGTGAGAGTCTTGCCCTCATCCTCCGGGATTCTGGCGGGCCGCCCAAACCACCCCATGGCTGGGCGAGTGCGCTGATCGGACCCGATCCGTCAGTCGGCTGCGATTGCGGCCAGAACATCGAGTTTGGCGGCGCGACGAGCCGGCCAGCTTGCTGCTGCCAGGCCGAGCAGGACCGACAGCACCAGGAAACCGATCAGACTCGGCAGCGGGACCGCGATCGTCGTCACGCTGCTGTCGCGCAGCGATGAGGCGAGCGCGGCGCCGAGCCCTGTGCCGATCACGACGCCCACGACAGCGCCGAGCGCGGCGATGATCATCGACTCCGAGCGGACCATCATCCGCACCTGGCGGCGTCGCATGCCGACCGCTCGCAGCAGACCGATCTCACGCGTGCGCTCGAACACGGAGAGCATCAGCGTGTTGACGACGCCGATCAAGGCAATGACGATCGCGAGAGCCAGCAGCACGTAAATCAGCCCGAGCAGCTGACTGATCTGATGCTTCTCGTTGCTCTCGAACTGGGCCCGGGTCTTGGAGCTGACGTTGGCATAGGGGTTGAGGATGCGATTCACGGTCGGGTTCAGATTGCGGGTGCCGGGGGCTGTCCTGAGCAGGACCACGACCGGGAGCGGATTCTCAAAGTTCGAGAGGAAGAAGCGGTCGCCGACGAAGAAGCTTCCGGCGAGCGGGTTGGGCTCGAAGATCCCGCCCACGCGCATCGTCCGCGCTCCGGTCTGGGCGAAGCGCGCAGGCGCCACCGATCCCACATGGAGGTTGTCGGCGGCAGCGACGGTGGAGTTGACCAGCAGCTCGCCGGCGGCCAGAGCCGCGGCGCCACGGCCGTGGATCACATGCAGGTTGATCGTCTGCGACAGGCGCTTCGTCGAGACCGCGGTCAGCGTCGAGAGGGCGCCTCTGAACTCGAACTGGCCCTGATAGACCACGGTCGTGGTCGTGACACCCGGAAGGTGGGACACGGCGGGGACCACCGACCTGCTGAATCCGCCCTTGCCGCTGATGATGTAGCCGGCGTTGATGGCCGTGTCGACGCTATTGGCGGCCGACGCGCTGAGCGAGTCGCCGAGGACGGCGATCGTCGACACGAGCGTTACGCTGATCATCAACGCCGCGGCTGTCTGGGCCGTGCGGCGCGGGTTCCGCATCGAGTTCTCCCGGCCGAGCCACCCCGGCATCCCGAGCGTTGCGCCGAGCGGACGTCCAAGGACGCGTGAAAGCGGCCGCGCCAGCAGCGGCGCGAGCATCAGGACCGCTGCGATCACGGCCAGCGCACCCAGACCAACCAATCCGATCGTCGGGCCGGCCAGGCCGATCGCGATCGCGGCAAGACCAAGCACGCCGACCAGCAATCCAGCAATCAGGCGTCGGCCTCGTAACCCCGTGTCCCGATCCTCGCTGTGGGCGACCAGGGCCGCGACCGGCGCGATCCGGACGGCGCGCCGCGCGGGAATGATCGCGGCGAGGACCGTCACGCCGACGCCCACGACGATCGCGACGACCGGGGTCCGCGCTTCGAATACGAGCGGCGATGACGGCAGGACGATGTTGAAGGCCTTCAGCAGCGCCTTGAGTCCGATTGCGGCGACGACGCCCAAGCCGAGTCCGATCAGCGAAGCCGTAAGGCCGGTGATCGCGGCCTCGCCGACGACCGAACGGAACACCTGCCGACGGCTGGCGCCGAGGACTCGCAGCAGCGCCAGCTCACGCGTGCGTTGCCCGACGGTGATGGAGAAGGTGTTGAAGATCGTGAAGCCGCCGACGAACAGCGCGATTCCGGCGAAGATCAGCAGCGCCGTCGAAATGAACGACAGCTGGCTGTCGATCGCGCTCGAGAGTTCATTGATGACCTCCTGACCGCTCACCACCTGCACGCCCGCCGGGAGGACCCTGGCGATCGCATGCTGCAGCTTGACGGTGTCGGCTCCGGGCGCGGCGAGCACGCTGATCGTGTCGTAGCGTCCCGCCGAGTGGAACAGCGCCTGTGCCGTGGGCAGCGAGAACCCGGCGAGCGTGACCCCGGCGAGGTTGTTATCAGAGCCGAAGGTCACCAGTCCCGTGATCGTGAACCGCTGCGGCCGGTCCGGCAGATTGATCAGCACGCGGTCGCCGACCCTGAATCCGTACTTGGTCGCGGTCGCCTCGTCGATCACGACGTCAGCCGGGCCCAGCGGGGCCCGGCCGCTAACAAGGTGGTAGGGAGAGAGCTGGCGGTTCGGGTCGAACGAGAACCCCAGGGTCGATCCGCCGCCGTTGCCGATCGCGTTCCCGTCACGGGTCATGAACTGCGCGTAACCCTCAACCGACCCGTGTACGTAGGCGACGCCTGGGATTCGCGCCACCTTCGACGTGATCGACGCCGGCACCGGCCGGCGATCGGCCGTGCCGCCCACCGCGGCCGCCGTGTTTTCGTTGAAGGCCGCCTTGCCGCGAATCTCGAAGCTGACGTGCTGGTAGGCGGTGCCGACGAGGCTGTTGAAAGTGCGGTTGAGCGTGTCGCCCAGCACGAGCGTGCCGGTCACGAACGTCACACCCAGCACGATCGCCAGCGCTGTCAGCGCCAGCCGCAGCTTGCGGGCGAGTAGGCCCTTTACGGTGACGCGCAGCACTCAGCCACCGAGCTTCTTCATCTCGTCCAAGACCGATTCGGTTGTGGGAGAAGCGAGCTCTGCCACAACCTTGCCGTCGGCTAGAAAGACCACCCGATCGGCATAGGACGCGGCGCGAGGGTCGTGCGTGACCATCACGATCGACTGCTCGTGGTCGTCGACAGCCGTGCGCAGGAATGCCAGCAGCTCGGCAGCCGCGTTCGAGTCGAGGTTGCCGGTCGGCTCATCCGCGAAGATCAGCTGCGGACGAGCAATCAGCGCACGTGCGCACGCGATCCGCTGCTGCTGACCGCCCGACAGTTCACTCGGAAGATGCGACAGCCGGTCCGAGATACCGAGCTGCGCCACGAGCAGATCGAACCAACCGCGGTCGACCTTCGTTCCGGCCAGGTCGCAAGGGAGGGTGATGTTCTCGGCCGCTGTCAGCGTCGGAACCAGGTTGAAAGCCTGGAACACGAACCCCACCCGGTCCCGCCGCAGATTCGTCAGTTCCGCATCGTCGAGCGTGCCGAGCTCCTGATCGCCGACGAAGGCACGACCCGACGTTGGCTCGTCAAGCCCCGCCATGCAGTGCATGAGCGTCGACTTGCCTGAGCCTGAGGGCCCCATCACGGCTGTGAAGCGCCCGCGACCGAACTCGACGGTCACGCCGTCCAGCGCCCGCACCGCGGCATCGCCTGTGCCGTAAACCCGCGACAGTGCGACAGCGCGGGCGGCCTGCGCCGTTGGCTCTTGATCGGTCCCAAACACAAGGCCAGTGTGAGCGTCGGGAAGCTTCTGCACCAGCCGGACAGCCGGAGTTCTGCGGGGTACGGCTGTCCTTACCGCGGCCTTGTGCCAGACTCCGGTTGGTGCCCGGGGGACCACGGGCTGGGTTGATGTTTGAGAGTTCGCGGAGCCGCCTACCGGCGTTTCATATCAGCCGTCCACGGCTGACCGGAGGCTGTGCCGACTCGCGCATCGTTGTCGTCGAGGCGGCCGGTGGGTACGGCAAGTCGGTCCTCGGTGCCGAGATGGTTGACGCGTGGGGTGCGCTGGCGATCTGGGTCCTGCTTGAAGCCGCTCACCGTCATGATCACGAAAACCGGCTCCAGCCGCACCTACAGGGTCGCGAATTACACCTACATCATCGACCGGGGCGTCAAGCACCGCGAGCAGGCTCGCGTTCACGGCAAGCTCAAGACCAGCACCGTCTACAAGCCCAATCTCGTGACATCGAGCGCTGGGCAGCACAGCCTGTCGCTCACAGGCCTGAGTGTCGGGGCCCACACGCTGAAGGTCACGGTCGTCCTCCACTCGATCGGGCACGGGCACAACCCAATGACCAAGACCACGACGCTAACCCTCCACTTCAGGATCGCCTGATGCTGAAGTCTCAGATAAGTCGAAGCCCACTTATCGGCGCTCGCGCAACTCCGAGCAAGCTACTGGCAGGGCTCGGCGGCGGAATCAGGCGGCCGTCTGACGGCGGCCGACCATCACCAGCTGTTCAGCCACCGCCGCGCGGCGATCCTCGTCCTCTGGATCCTCCGCGAGCGCCGCCTCCAGAGCGGTTAGCGCCTCCTTGTGGGAGCCGTGGGCCGCTGCATAGGCGGCGACGAGGTCGAGCAGCGCCAGATGGCGGTAGCGAACCTCGGCGCGCGCCTCGTCGGCCCATGCGGCGTACGGGTCGGACGGCAGCAGCGGGCCGGTGTGTCGTGCGAGCGCGGCATAGGCGAGCTGCACGGCACGAGCTCCGCTCGCCCCGCGAACACGATTGCCGGCGGCCAGGAACTCCCGTGCGTCGACCCAGGCCGGCACGAGCCTGAGGACGTCACCGTCGCGCACGACCACGTCGCCGGCGGCCTTACGCAGACGCGTGAGCACCTGTCGCAGTCGCTGCCGTGCTGCCGCCGGGGTGGCGTCTGGAAAGAAGGTCTCGAGCACGATGTCGACCGCCAGTCCGTGCTCGTGCAGTGCCAGCAGTCTCACGACTTCCCCCGGCATGCCCGGCGGTAGCGGGATCGCTGAGCCGTCGGCCGCGAATGCGCGAGGTGACCCGAACAACCGCACGATCAGCTCGCGGCCGTCCAGCAGGAGCGCGCGCGCGACCTGCGAGCCGGCGCTCTCCGCCAGCGGCGCGAGCGCCGCGACGATCTCCGGTTCACCAGCCTGTGCCACGCGGACGCTGCCACAGGCGACCGCCTGATCCAGTGCCTGTGACGCCAACATGCCGGCGCCGTCTCGCCCGACGCGAAAAGTCGCCCATGCTGTCAGCAGCGTGTGTCGCCATGTGGCGCGCTTCTCGAACCACTGTCCCCGCGCGAGCTTCTGCAACTCGTCGAGCGCCAGCTCCGGATCACCCGAGCGCGCCCGGAGCACGGCAGTTGTCTGCATGACCTCTTCGTTGGCGTCGCCGCCACGCTCGCGCCCGCGTTCGAAGTAGTGCCTCGCCTGATCGCTGACGCCCAGGCGGTCGAGCAACTCCGCGGCCTCGAGCAGGAACGAGAGACCGATGTGCGTCGCGAACCAGTCCAGCGCCGGCAGCCTCCCGCTCGGCCTCCCTCAGAAGCCGTTCGGTCGCGCGCGCGTCACCGCGGCCGGCCGCCACGCGCGCTCGCGTCCAGATGAGCTCCTCGCGAGTCCTGGGGTCTGCGTAGCGATCGGCCAGCGCCGCTGCCCGATCGAGGGCTGCTTCGGCCGCTTCGAACTCGCCGAGGTCGATGAGCACGTCAGCGTAGGAGGCAGAACGCACCGGCGAGGCGAGCACTCTGCGGCGGATAGGTATCGAGCGCCTCGCGGATCAGCTCTTCGGCGTGAACGCAAATCGCCGTGTTGGTAACACGCCGAGTAGCCGCGGCGCAGCAGTGCCGACCCCTGCCAATCGCGATGGCCGAGCACAGCGAACCGGTCGGCCGCCTCGGCGAACGCCCGGTTGGACTGCCGTGTCGCCTCGTCGGTGCCCACCCAGGCAAGTGCCTGACCCTTGGCGAGCATCGCGCGAGCCAGCGCGATCTGATGGGTCGGGATCGGCCGACTGAGTGACGTCGTCGACAAGCTCAACGGCTTCGTCAACACGGTTCGAGCGGCCGACGTCAATCGCCCGTCTCGGCCAGCAACTCGAGGTGCCAATCGCGATCGGGAGGCGCGGGCGTCGCGACATCGGTTCGCAGCAACCTTTCCAGCGCGTCGAGTGTCGCCGCGCGCTCGACCCACCGCGCCAGCGGCTCGAGCGCCCACGCTCGATCAAGAAGGATGGACGGGTCTCTGATCCCCCTGAGGTCCTCGTCCGTGAGTTCCGGCGGCGCAGCCACAGCGGCGATTATCGGCGATGTGACGTTGATCTCACGCCGCTTCAGTTAGCTCACGTGCGTGACCAACAACCATTCTCTTACTCCGAACTTTCGTAGAACAGCCTTCAGGCGCGTAAGCGCGGCCCTCGCTGGGGTCCTGGCGACAGCACTGATGCTGGTGGCCGCCGGGACTGCGCAGGCGTCATCAACCTGGTGCTCGAACTCGACCACGACGACCACCTGGGAGGGCGGCAGCGGCAACTGGGGGACCAGCTCCAGCAACTGGAGCAACGGCTTCCCCAACGGAGACTGCGCCGCCGTCATCGATGGGAACGTCACGGTGACGTTGACCACCACACCGGATCAGGCCGGCTATACGGACGACGGCGTGGGCGTTGCAGGATTGACTCTCAGTGGAGGAGCGACGCTCGTCGTCGAGGGCTCGTCAGCCAACGCGGACGGCAACTGGAGCAACCAGACCGACCTGGGCGTCGGGACGGGCGGCGTGTCGATCGCTAGCGGCTCGACACTGGCCCTGGACGCGAGCGACAATTCGGTGGATACGCCGGTCGCGCCGGAGCAACCAGGCGGCACGGCTCAGCTCATACTCACCAACAGCTCCGCCGCGCCGGTCACCAACAACGGCACGATTGTCGCCGAGAACAGTGACGCCAGCTACGACGAGGTCATGAACTTCGGCGGGACCCTGACGAACAACGGCACGATCGACGCAGAATCGGGCACGCTGGACTTCTCTGGCGCGAGCCCGTACATGATCGTCACCAACCCCGGCACGATCGACGTGTCGAGTGGCGCAACGGTTGCGATGCAGGCCGGGAACGGCTCATCGTTCACCAACACCGGCCAATACACCAACGATGGGTCCACATGGGCCGGCGGCTCGATGGACTGGGTTGCGGGTGGGTCTGAATCCGGGAATCCGATCCAACTGCAGAACTACGCCGGTGGCGGCCCGACGCTGGTTGACTCGGCCAGCGGCGGTGCCGGGTCGTATCTGTTCGACCTCGGCGGCGGATACATGCAGGGCACGATCCCTTCAGGGCAGACGGTTGAGCTGCAGGGCTTCACCTACAACTGCTCCGGCAATCCGTGCAACAACACGGTCCTCAACCTGGGAAACGGCATCGTCACAAATGACGGAACGTTGGTCCTCGACGCGCCGGGTAGCGGCACGACTACGGGTGGGGTCTCGACGCTGACCTACGGCACGGTCGACAACTACGGGACCGTTGAGTCGACCGTCGAGGACAGCAACTATCACAACGAGATGCAGGTCGCCCTCAACAACGAGGCCGGCGGCACCGTCAAGGTCATCGGCGGCACCTTGGATCAGGAGCAGGGTTGGACCGCTACCAACAGCGGTCTGTGGCAGGTCGAACCGGGTGCGACCTACGAGCTCTATGGTGGGAGTTTCACGAACGACAGCGGCGGCACACTGCAGCCGCAGATCTCGGGCAGCGACGCCTATGGCGTTATCGACCCGGTTGTCGGCACGTTCACCGCCGGAGGCACGCTGGCCCCCGAGTTGACGTCCGGCTATGTTCCCGGATCGGGCGCCGAGTTCCCGATCTTCCCGTTGAACGGCGGCCAGTTCACGGGCCAGTTCGCCAGCACCACGGGCGGCTTCTCAGCCGACTACTCGCACGAGACTGTGACCACCGGCACTCCGTACGTCGGAGTGGTCTACGCGGGAACCAGCTCGGGCGCAGGGGCACCCGGCGGGGGAACCGGGACGTCCAGCGCGAAGCCGCGCGCCACGGCATTCAGGGGCGGCGCCGGCGAGATCAAGCTGACGGTGAGCTGCCCGAAGAGCAGCAGCTCGTGTCTGGGGTACACGCTCACCGGGACCGTGACCGAGCATCTCAAGCATGGTCGTGTGACCGGGACCAGCGCGCGGGCGGACCAGAAGAAGACCAAGAAGGTGGCGAACACCAAGCTCGTCAAGGTGGCAAGCGCATCGGGCTCCGTCAGCGTTGCGAACAGCAAGACACTGACGATCAAGCTGAACGGCCTGGGCGAGGCGCTGCTCAAGCGCTTCGGCAAGCTGCGCGTCAGCGTGTCGGTCACCGCCGGGGGAAAGAAGGTCGCGAGCGCCACGGTGACCGTCACCAAGGCCAAAGGGAAGACCAAGAAGTAGCGGTCGGGGACAGCCGGAGTTCTATGGCGTGCGGTTGTCCCTACCGCGTCCGGCCGATACACCGAGATGGCGGCCGAGGCCGTCGAGGATCAGGTCGAGCCCCCAGGCGAACTCGACGGCGTTGTCGTAACCGGACTCGGGAAGTTTGGTGGCGATCTCGGCGAGATATGGGTAGTCGTCGAGCGCGCCGATCGCCTGCGCCCTGCGCTGCGCGGCTGCTCCGGCATCGCCCGGCGTCTCGAACCCGAGCGTCTGTTCCTGCAGCGCGAAGCCGTATATGTAGGCGTCCTGGACTGAGTAGGCGTGGATCGCCGCCTCGAACGCGAAGCCCGCCTCGCGCAGGCAGCCCATTACCGCGTTGTGGTTTCGCAGATTGGCCGGACCAGGGTTCCGCGTCTCCATCAGCCCGATCGCCCAGCTATGGCGATTCAGTGCCGCTCGGACCGAGATCGCGCGGCGTCGCATTGCCGACCTCCAGTCGTGATCGATCGAGGGCGACTCGATCTCACTGAAGACGATGTCGACCATGCCGTCAAGGAGCTCATCCTTGTTCGCCACGTGCTTGTAGAGCGCCATCGGCACAACCTCGAGCTCTTGGGCAAGCTGGCGCATGCTGAACCCCTCGAGCCCGTCCCTGTCTGCGAGCGCCACGGCAGCCTCGAGCACCAGTTGTCTACTCAGGCGTCTGCGGCCGCTGGTTTGCGTCTTTTGCGTCATGGGCTTGACAAGTGTACGGCGTACACCTACAGTGCGCCGCAGAGTGTACGCCGTACACCTGACAGAGAGGGACCACCAATGGAGAGCTCAGGACAGACGCCGCCATCCCCGCTCGGCAACGGGGTGCCGCCGAGTGGCGGCCACGACTATCCGCTCACTTTTGCGGTCGACTATCCCGACCGCAACCTGAACCGGCTCACGACGGCCTTTCGGATCTTCACGATCATCCCGATCGCGATCCTTGCCGCGACGATTGAGGGCGGCAGCTTCGGGGCGCACGCCGGAGGCAGCGGTGCCCGCTACGCCGGGGGCGGCATCGGCATTCTCGTCATCCCCATCCTGCTGATGCTGCTGTTCCGCAAGAAGTACCCGCGCTGGTGGTATGACTGGAACCTGCAGCTGACCCGGTTCACGAACCGGATCGGCGTCTACTTCCTGCTTATGGACGATCGCTACCCCTCGACCGACGAGGAGCAGGCCGTCCACCTGAACTTCCCCTATCCCGACGCCGAACACGACCTCAGCCGCGGCCTGCCGCTGATCAAGTGGCTGCTCGCGATCCCGCACTACATCGTGCTCTTCTTCCTCACGATCGCGGCGCTGTTCGCCGTCATCCTCGCGTGGTTCGCGATCCTGTTCACGGGACGCTACCCGCGGTCGCTGTTCGACTTCATCGAGGGCGTGGTCCGCTGGCACAACCGCGTCGCTGCCTACGCCTTCCTGCTGATCACCGACCGCTACCCGCCGTTCAGCCTACAGCCCTGAGGATCCGTGGCGGCAGCTCTGAAGTCCGGGACGGCAGCCCTGAGGGTCCGTCGCGGCAGCTCTGAAGTCCGGGACGGCACCCCTGAGGGTCCGCGACGGGTGGCGTTGCCCACCGAATCATTTCCAGACGCTAGATAAGCCGCCCCTAGAAGGGGCGGCTTTTGCGCTGCTGGACCGACGGGTTAACCCAACGACACCACCATCCCCAGCAGGACCTGCCGGGCGGCGGACGCAGAATTAGGAGGTCTTACTGGGTCGCCCGTAAGCTGGATGCAACCAGACGAGAGGCGTCCTTCATGTCCGCAGCTACGGAGTTCAGCATTGGAAGCGAAGTTGTGTGCAGTGACGGTGCAGCCGGAAAAATCCAGCGAGTCGTCGTCGATCCGGTCGCACGCGCGCTCACACACCTTGTGGTCGAGCCGCGGTCGCTTGGGGGCAAAGGTCGGCTCGTCCCAATCGATCTTGCCGACTCAGCTGGGACCGAGGTCCGCCTCAGCTGCACGCTGAATGAGTTTCACGCGCTGGAAGAGGCCGAGGAGATGCACTTCGTCACTGGCGGTGGCGGACAGATGGGCTACGGGCAGGGACAGGCGTTGTCGTTACCGCTGTTCACGCTCGGCGGTATGGGGATGGGCGGCTTCGGTGGAGTCGGGATGGGCGGCTTCGCGATGGGCGGCATGGGTATGGGCATGGGGATGGGTGGCCTGGGCATGCGCGGGATGGGTGGCATGGGCTCGCAGACCATCACCGAGGACCGTGTCCCTGAAGGCGACGTGGAGGTGCGTCGCGGCGAGCATGTTCATGCGACCGACGGAGAGATCGGACGGATACATGGGTTCGTGATCAACCCCACCGATCATGCACTCACACACATCATCCTCGACGAGGGCCACCTTTGGGGGCAGAAGACGGTTGCGATTCCGATCAGTGCCATCAAGGACCTCGGCGCCGGTGTCCGTCTCAGCATCACCAAAGAAGAGGTGGGCAATCTGCCGTCAGTGGAGTTGCACAACGTCGAATAGATCGCGGGGCGAGCGCGTGGATCTCAACGCCGATGGCCCACGTTCGCAGTAAGGAGGTATGTCGTGACGACGAGCAATCCGATCCCGCCCAGTCCCGGGGCCCCAATCAGCTTCGCTTCGGAAATCAAGCCGTTATTCCGCGAGCACGACCGCACGTCCATGAAGCGAGCGTTTGACCTGTGGTCATACGAGGACGTGGTCGCTCATAGCCCGGCGATCGCCGCTCGGCTCAAGGAAGGCAGCATGCCGTGCGACGGCCCATGGCCCGCCGATCAGGTAGAGCTGTTTGAGCGCTGGGTCAACGACGGCTCGGCTCCGTGATCCACGAGAAGAGGTGATGGCCGCCGACGCCTATGCGATCAGCACGAGAAGAGGTGATGGCCGCCGACACCTATGCGATCAGCGTCGCGGGCAGGCCGATCCAGGCCACCAGCCGCGCGTCGAACGTGGTCGTCTCGGCGATCTGATCGCCGTCGGCCCGCAGTACGTCCACCTTGAACGGGCGGAACTCGGTGTCACCGGGGCGCTTCAGATAGGAGACCGCCGCGGGCATCCGATTGACCCATGCCGGGATCAGCCGCCACTCGCCCATCTCTCGGGCGAGCCCGAACAGCCGGCGCATCTGTGCCCACTGCTACCGGCTGCTGGCTAACTTCGAGGAGGCCGCACCCCGGTGACACCGAGCATGCTAGTAAGCTAGCATCGCGGTGTGGAACTCCCTGAGCCAAAGCCACCGTCGGGCGAGCCGGACACTGACAAGCAGCAGTTCAACGTTTATCTGCCGCGCGTGCTGATTCGGCGGGCCAAGCACGCCGCGATTGATCACGCGACTTCGCTGTCGAAGCTCGTCGAGGTGGCGCTCAGCGAGCACCTCGACTCGCTCGACAGGGAGACGTCATGAAGGTGCGTCCGATCCACTTCGTCCCCGACGTCGACGAGGCGGCACGCTTCTACGAGGCGCTCGGGCTGAAGATGCACACGCGAGCGCGGACCGGGCACTGGATCGAACTTGGCGCGAGCGGCGGCGAGCTCGCACTACACGACGCGAGGACGGCCGCCGATGGCGAGGGACGTGAGGGGATGCTCGTCAGCTTCGTCGCCGAGGAGCCACTCGAGCTGCTGGAGCGTCGGCTCCAGGCTGCAGGCTTTCCGCCGCAGGGCACGGTCGTTGACCAGGAGTGGGGACGCTCGCTGTTCGTGCGCGCCCCGGGCGGGACGCTCATCCAGATCGACGAACAAGAGCCAGAGCTGTACACGTGACAAGTGAGCGCAACGACCAAAGAAGGAGGATCTCATGGCCACAGTCAGCGTTCGCTACATCGTCGACGACGTCGACGCAGCGATCGCCTTCTACCGCGACCAGCTCGAGTTCATCGAGGTGATGCACCCCGCCCCGACATTCGCGATGCTCACGCGCGGCGACCTTCGGCTCGCTTTGAGCGCCCCTAGTGGGGCCGGTGGCGGCGGGCAGGCCATGCCCGACGGAACGGAGCCGACGCCGGGCGGCTGGAACCGCATGATGCTCGAGGTCGGCGACCTCGACAGCGCCGTCGCCTCGCTGCGGAGGTCCGGAGCGAGTTTCCGCAATGACATCGTCACTGGCTTCGGGGGCAAGCAGATCCTCCTCGAGGACCCGTCCGGCAACCCCATAGAACTGTTCGAGCCCACGCGCCCGGAGGCACGCCTCGCCGGTTCCGGCCCTAGGGAGCGGTGAAAGTCCCAACCGCACCTTCGAAAAGAGCGAACCCGTTGCGACTAACGACCGCGCGAGAATCCCTTCATGGCCGTCCCGGTTTTGGTATCGGGGGTATCCCGAGTTCGGTGAGCTTGCGTTCGAGCGCGATGATCGGGGCGGTGTCGGCGTAGAAGTCGTTTTGCTCAACGATCTTGCCCCACCGTGTTCGAAGTACGAGCGTGGTCCGGTTCTGGTAGATGCGGGTGCCGTCCGGGGCGTCGGCGTGATCGTCGAACCGGGCCCACAGCGTCATCGCCCAGGGTGGTCCGCTGATCGCGATCTCTCGGATCGTGCCCTGGATGTGCGCGGCGGTGAAGTTCTGTAGGAAGCGCTCCATGCATGCCTTCCCGACCCAGTCTCCCGACCAGCGGTGATCGCCCTCGTTGAAATGCAGAACAAAGTCGTCGCCATAGGCGCCAAGCAGGCTGGAGTAGTCCCCGGCATTGAGCCGGCGAGCGTCCCGGCCGAACTTGAAACGCAGCAGTTGTGGAATGAGCGCCCGCACGGCGATCGCAACCCCGACGCCGAGCATGAAGCTTCTGGCTCGCATCATGTGCTTCCTACCATGCGGCGCCGCGTCTGCTCGAACAGGCGCGTGATCTCGATGGCGGGAACAGGCTCGATCAGCGCCGCTTCAATCGAATCGGTGTCTGGCCATCCGGCGGCGAGCGCTCGCTTCCCCGCAGCGACTGAGTCATACGCGGTCGCTAACAGATGCGGGTTGTGGTCCTCGATCAATAGCCAACGAGCAGCACCGTCGCCCTCATACGGCATCCCCACGCTGCCGGCGTTGACGAAGCGAGCCTCGCCCACCAGGCGATCATCCTGCTGGTGGGTGTGCCCGCCGACCACGAGTCCGACAGACGGGTTGCCGAGTGCTTTGACCCAATCGGTGTCCGAGGTCAAGCGGGTGAGCATCTCCTCGTCGCTGCGCGGACTTGCATGACAGAACAGCACCCCATCGACGTAGACCTCGAGAGGCAGATCCCCGAGCACGCGAGCACGCTCGGCTCCAATTTCGGTGGCGGTTAGCGCCGCGGTAACCGCTGGAACGTCACGCGGGTCGGGGTCGGCTCCCGAGGCGGCGGCAGCTACCTCCCGCTCTCCGTTGCCACGCACCCAGTGGATCGGGACCGTGAGCAACTCAAGACGATCCAGAACCGCCTGAGAAAACGGGCCGGGCACCGCATCACCACCGACAACAACCACGTCGGCATCCTGTGATCGCGGATCGGCCAGCACCGCAGCCAAGGCGTCGGGATTGCCGTGAATGTCATACAACGCCAAGATGCGCACTCCGCAGCATCCTAACGCAACCACTCGGTTGTCATAGTCGCTGGCTTGAATGGCGAGACCCGGACTTGAATGGCGAGACCCGGACTTGAACCGGGGACACCACGATTTTCAGTCGTGTGCTCTACCAGCTGAGCTATCCCGCCGTGGGACGTCGATCCTAGCGAAACGACTTGGAGTGACCGGGGCGCGGACGCCGGATCAGTAGGCACAATGGAGCAGTGAGCGACAGACGCCGTCTCTACCTTCTGCGGCATGCCAAGTCGAGTTGGGACCAACCCGGGCAACCCGATCACGATCGGCCACTGGCCGACCGAGGTCTGGAGGCGGTCAGGGTGCTGGCCCGCCACGTACGGGAGCAGCGGATCGAACCTGAGTTGGTGCTCTGCTCCGACGCGCGCCGCACGCGCGAGACGCTCGCGGGAGTGCTGCCTGGTCGTGTGGCGCTGATCGAGCAGGAGCTGTACGTAGCCGGCCACGAGCAGCTGCTGGTGCGGCTGCGTGGCGTCGAGCCGGAGATCCGCTCGGTGATGGTGATCGGCCACAACCCAGCGCTGCAGATGCTGACCCTGAATCTGGCGGGGGGCGAGAGCGCCAGGCGTCGGGCCGGGGCCGAGGGTCTCGAGGAGATCGGGCGCAAGCTTCCGACCGGCGCGCTGGTGACGCTCAGTTTCGACTCGCCGTGGTCGGCGCTCAGCCGAGGGTCGGCGCAGTTGGTCGATTACGTGAGGCCGAAGGCGCTGCTGCACCAGAAGCTCTAGGCGCGGCCGCAGCTCTACACGCGGCCGCAGCTCTACACGCGGCCGCAGCTCTAGACGCGGCCGAAGCTACGCGCGGGCGAGAGCCCGCGCGACCGCCGCCGGCGCGCCGAAGCCCTCACGGAACGCCCGTCCGGCATCAAGCCACTCTGCTCCTGCGGCGCCGCCTACGACGACGTGCGGCTGACCGCGCGCCGCGAGCGCCGACGCCAGCCCTGTCTCCGGCTCCTGCCCGGCGGCGATCACGACCGTGTCGGCCGGGATCCGGCGCTCGTCGCCGTCGACGCGGATCACAACCGCGTCGGGCTCGATCCGCTCGTACTCGACGCCGGTCAGCATCTCCACACCCGCCCGCTCGAGCTCCTGCACCACGACCCACCGCGTCGAGGGGCCGACGCCGTCGCCGATCCGGCCGGCGCGCCGCATAAGTGTGACCTGCGGCGCGACTCTGTCTACGTTTTCCACCTCATAGGGGGAAAACGTCGACAAGGTTGGTTCGGGGGGCCGCAAACCGTAGCGCGCGTAGAACCCGCCGCCGTCCGAGCTGAGCATGTGCGCGACGTCCGTACCGATCCCGCCCGCGCCGATGATCGCGACCCGGCCGCCGACCATCGCAAAGGGATCGTCGGCCAGCAACAGCTCCGCATAGCTCAACACATGTGGCAGCTCGGCCCCTGGCAGTGGCACGCGCCGTGGCACCACACCGGTCGCGACGACCACCGCGTCGAACCGCTCCAGATCAGGGCCGGCGACGCGCGCCCCCAACTCGACCGCGGCGCCGAGCCGCGCCAGCTCCTGCTCGAAGTACGCGCCAGTCTGTCCGAAGTCCTCCTTGCCGGGGATCTGGCGTGCCATCCGGAATTGCCCGCCGAGCTGCTCCGCCGCCTCGAACAACGAGACGTCGAACCCGGCAGTCGCCAACGCCCGCGCCGCCTCCATGCCCGCCGGCCCGCCGCCGACGACCGCAACCCGCACGCCTCCACCGGCCACGGCCGGCTCGAGCTCAAAGCCCGCCCGCGGGTTCACGACGCACGACACCCGCCGGTCGAAGATCGACTGATCGATGCACTGGTTGCACGCGATGCACACGTTCACCCGCCGCCCGGGCTGGTCACGGCTCGTGCGCACGAACAGTGGATCGGCCAGGAACGGGCGTGCCATCGAGACGAAGTCGGCATAGCCGTCCCCGACCAGCGCATCGGCCAGCGCCGCCGTGTTGACGCGATTCGACGCGATCACCGGCACGTCCACGGCCTCCCGCACCGCCCGCGCCCACGGCGCCCAGGCCCCGTGCGGCACCCCCGACTGCACGCTCGGGACCCGCGACTCGTGCCACCCGATCCCGACGTTCAACGCGTCGGCTGGCCCGCTGGCCAGCCGACTTGCCAGCGCGATCACGTCGTCGATCTCAGCTCCGCCCGGCACGAGGTCGGCTCCGGAGAGCCGGTATACGACCGCCCGCTCCGGCCCCGAGGCCTTTCGTACCGCCGCCGCGACGTCAAGGGGGAAGCGCATCCGCCGCTCGGGGTCACCACCCCAGGCGTCGTCGCGGAGGTTGGTCACGGGCGCCATGAACTGACTGAGCAGGTAGCCCTCGGAACCCATGATCTCGACGCCGTCGAAACCGAGCTCACGCGCGCGTCTGGCCCCGGACGCGAAGTCCTCGATCGTCGCCAGGATCTCCTCCTCACTCAGGGCCCGCGGCTCGCACCGGCTGTACTTCGAATAGACGGCTGACGGCGCGACCGGCTGCAGCCCGAACGACTTCTCGAACGCGTAGCGCCCGGCGTGGAAGAGCTGGAGCAGCACCAGGCCGCCGGCGGCGTGGACCGCCTCCGGGATCGCGGCGAGCTTGTCGGCCTCAGCGTCCTCATTGATGAAGCTGTAACTGACACCACCCGCGCCCACGCGGCTGACCGCCGAGCCGCCGGTGACGATCAGCCCGGCTCCGCCGGCCGCGCGCTCGGCGTAGAAGGCGGCGAGCATGCGGCCGTCCGGATCGAACGACTCGAGACCCAGGTGCATCGAGCCCATCACGAGCCGATGCGGCAGTTGCAGCGGCCCGATCGCTCCCGGCTGCCAGACGTGTTCGAGCAACGGTGCCTTACTGGAGCAGCGAGCGCACGATCGTCTGCTTCTGCACCTCGACCGTACCCTCCTCGAAGCGCTGGGCGCGGGCGTCGCGGTAGACCCGCTCGATCGGGCTCTTGAAGTAACCGATGCCGCCGTGCACCTGGAGTGCGCCATCGGTCACGCGCTGCAGCATCTCGGACGCGAACAGCTTCGCCATCGATGACTCCGCAGCCGCCTCATGCGTGCTCTCCCAGGTCTCTGCGGCGTAGAGCGTCAGCTGCCGCGCCGCCTCCAGATCGGTCGCCATCTCCGCGAGCCGGAAGGCGATCGCCTGACGTGATGCGATCGGCTTGCCGAACGTCACGCGCTTCTGCGAGTAGTCGACGGCGAGGTCGAGCGCCCTGCCCGCGAGCCCGACGCACGTCATCGCGACAGAGATCCGGCTCGGAACCAGGAAGCCGCCGAGCGCGACGTTCAGCCCCTCGCCCTCTTCGCCCAGGCGGTTGACGACTGGCACCGGGGCGCGGTCGAAGACGAGGTGCGCGTGATCGGTCCCGAGCACGCCCATCGACTCCGGCATCAGGTTGTTCTCGATGCCCTCACCGTGGGCGGGGACCATCAGCGCGACCGTGCCGTCGGCGCCGTGCGTGCCCTCGAGCCGCGCGAACAGCAGCAGGTAGTCAGAGATGCAGCCGAAGGTGATCAGGTGCTTCTGACCACTGAGGTAATAGGTGTCGCCCTCGCGCGTGACCGAGGACTTGATGTCGGCGCCGGTGCCCGCGTCCGGCTCGGTCAGCGTGAACGCGACCTTGATCTCGGTGGCGATCTGCGGCTTGACGAACCGTTCGATCTGCTCCTCGTTGGCGAACGGGAGCATCGCCCGCCAGAGGCCGTTCATCACGTGCACGACCATCCGCAGGGAGGCGTGCGGGCGCGAGAAGAGCTCGATCAGCTCGAGGTAGCGCACGAACGGCAGCCCGCGCCCGCCGAGTGACACCGGCGCCGCCAGGCGCAGGTAGCCGCGCTCGCGCAGCTCGTCCCACAACTCAGGCGGAACCTGGCGCTCGGCCTCGATCAGCTCGGTCCAGCGCTCGCCCTCGTTGTCGACGTACTCGCGGATCTCCGCCTTCAGCGCGGCGAACTCGGCCTCGTCGACCGGCGAGGGTTCGGCGTCGACCAGGGGCGCTGTCGTCATCGGGATACCGCCTTTCTCTCCTGCAGGCCGCTGATGCGGTCGCGCAGCACGAACTTCTGAATCTTGCCGGACGGCGTGCGCGGGAGCTCGTCGACGATCTCCAGCCGCTCCGGCCAGTACGGCTTGGACAGTCTGCCCGCGTCGAGGTGGTGCTGCATCGCCGCGAAGTCGAACTCGGCGCCGGGCTCGAGCACCACGAACGCGCAGGCGCGCTCGCCGAGCCGCTCGTCGGGCATCGCGACGATCGCGACCTCGCGCACCGCCGGGTGGGCGTAGAGCAGCTGCTCGACCTCGACGACCGGCACCTTCTCGCCGCCGCGATTGATCACGTCCTTGACGCGACCGGTGATCCGCAGGTACCCGTCGGCGTCGATCCGGGCCAGATCGCCGGTCCGGTAGTAACCGTCTGCGGTGATCGCGTCGGCCGTCAGCTCGGGGCGGTTCAGGTAACCCTCGAACAGCGTCGGCGTGAGCACCTCGAAGTTGCCCTCCTCGCCTGCCGGCAGTTCGCGGCCCTCATCATCGACGACCCGCAGGGTGATCCCGTCGAGCGCGCGGCCGTCGGCGTTCCACGCGCGCTCCGGATCCTGGCCGGGCACGAACGCCGCGCCCAGGCAGCTCTCGGTCGTGCCGAAGGCGCCGCCGACCTCGGCGCCGAGCACCTCGCGTGCATCCCGCGCGAGCTCGCGCGGGATCGCCGCGCCGGTCGCGACGAATGTGCGCAGCGCCTCCAACGTCTCGCCGCGCTCGGCTGCGACCCGGACGAGGTCGGCCAGGAACGGTGTCGCCGCCTGCACGAAGGTCACGCCGGTCCGCTGCATCGCCTCGAACCCGACATCGGCATCCCACACGGTCTGCACGACCTGCGGCGCACCGAGCAGCAGCGCGATCCACATCCCGTAGAGGAAGCCGGTCTGGTGCGCGAGCGGTGAGGGGATGTAGATCACGTCATCGGCGGTCGAGGCCGAAGTGGCGGATGTGCATCTCCGCCGCCAGGTTCAGCGACGCGTGCGTCTGCAGCACGCCCTTGGGCTCGCCGGTCGAGCCGGAGGTGAACAGCAGCTGGGCAGTCGCGTCCGGGCCCGGCGGCGCTGTCTCGACCGCCGGCACGGGCAACTCGGTCTGTCCGAGCACCACGACGTGCTCGAGCGACGGCACACGATCCTTGAGTCCCAGCGCCATCGTCGCGTGGTCGTGCCCCCGGAACGAGCTCGGCACGATCAGCACGCGCGCTGTCGCTCTCGCGCAGCATGAACTCGAGCTCGTGCTCGCGGAAGATCGGCATCAGCGGCTCGCAGACCGCGCCGATCCGCAGCGACCCCGAGTGAGATCGCGACGAACTCGAGCACGTTCGGCAGCTGGTAGGCGACCGGCTCGCCCGGCTCCGACGCCGAGCTCGAGCAGCAGTGCCGCCCAGCGGTCAGCGGCATCGGTCAGCTCGCTGAAGCTCCATGTCGCGCACGGCTCCGCCCTCACCGACCTCGACCACGGCCCGATCGCTCGGCCGCTCGCGGGCATGCTGCCCCACGAGCTCGGTGATCAGCGCCACCGCTATGTCGAGGTCTCCGGGCGAGCTCGGCACCTCAGAGGAGACGGCGATCGGGATCCCGATCGTGTTCATGTGGTCGGCGAACTCCGGATACGAGATCTTGTAGGCGTGCGGGTAGGACAGCTCGGTCACGCCGCTCGCGGTCGAGCCGGCGACGGCCAGCGCCATCAGCACGCGGTGGTCGTTGTAGGAGGACAGCTCGGCGCCGTGGAGGCGGTCGACGCCCTCGAACTCCATGTCGTTGCCGTCGAACTCGACGTGCGCGCCCATCTTTCGCAGCTGCAGCATCGAGGTGACGCGATCGGACTCCTTGAGCCGCACGTGCGAGACGTGCGAGAGCACCGTGCGCCCGCGCGCCCGGCTGGCGAGCGTCGAGAGGATCGGCACCATATCCGGGATGTCGCGGCAGTCGAGCCGGCCCGCGACCGGCGGCGTGCCGTCGTGCTCGATCGAGATCGACATCCCGTCGTCCGCGAACCGCATCGGCACGCCGACGCCCTGCAGCTCGGTCAGGACCGATTGCTCCGGGTGGCCGTGGATCGGGACGTGGCTGCGGAACACGACCTTCGACGGGTGCAGCGCGCAGGCGGCCAGCCCGAACGCGGCCGAGCCGATGTCCGGCGGCAGCAGCACGTCGCGCGCGACCGGCGGTCTGGTTCGGCGCGACCGTGAAGTGCCGCCAGTCCTCACCGACCTCGACCTCCAGGCCGAAGTCGCGCATCATGTCGACGGTCAGCTCGAGGTACGGGCGCTCGTTGAGCTCGCCGACGACCTCGATCACGGTCGGCTCCTCGGTCGCGAACGGGGCCAGCATCAACAGCCCGGAGATCCACTGCGAGAGCGTCCCGTCGATCCGCACGTGCCCGCCGCGCGGCGCCCCCGGGTAGACCTTCACCGGGAGGCTCTGGCCCTCGTACTCGAGCTGCACCCCGAGTCGCTGCAGCGCGCGCAGCAGCGGCCCGATCGGGCGCCGGCGGAAGTACCGCTGGCCGACGATCGTGACCGGCCGGTCGCCGAGCGCGGCCAGCCCGAGCAGGAAGTACAGGGTCGTGCCGGAGCTGCCGACCGAGACCTCGTCCTGGCGCGGCGAGAACCCGGCCGCGCCGTTCACCTTCCAGTAGCGCCCGCTCGAGGTGATGTCGGCCCCGAGTCCGCGCAGCGCCTGCACCGTGAAGCTGACGTGGCGGGCGTCGGTGCGGTCGGCGATCGTGCTGGCGCCGGGCGCGAGCGCGGCCAGCATCAGCGCGCGGTGCGCGTGGTACTTCGACGGAGGGATGATGATCTCGCCCTCGAGCGGCGCCTGCGCGCCGGCTACGAGCAGGCGCATCCGTGAGTTCCGCCGCGACGTCATGTGCGCGAGATTATCTCGCGAACCTCGGCAAGGCGCTGGATCTGCTCCAGCGGCTCACCCGTCAGGGGGGTCAGCACGAACTCCTCCACGCCGGCCTCGCGTAGGCCGCGATCCGCTCGGCGACCGCTCGCGCGCGGCCCGAACGGCCGTGTAGCGCTCGACGCGCTCGAACGGCATCCCGTACTGCGCCTCGGTGTACTCGCCCGCCCGCTGGCGGGCGAGTTCTTCGTCCGCGTCCACGTGCACGCTCAGCGCGAGCCCGAGCGTCGGGCACGGACGGCCGGCGGCCGCCGCCAGCGCGGCGAGCGCCTCGCCCCGCTCACGCATCCGGTCGGGGCTCATCCAGGTCGAGAGCCAGCCGTCGCCGACGCGCGCCGCGCGCTCGAGGGCAGCGTCGCTGCGGCCGCCGACGATCAGATCGGCGGTAGCGTGCTGATCGTCGGCTCGAGCGCCGGCGTCGAGCGTCCCTCGAGCCAGTCGGGCAGCGCGGCGAGCGCCTCGTCGAGCAGGCGCCCGCGCCGCTTGACGCTGAGCCCGACCGCCTCGAACTCCTGCGGGAACTCGCCGCCGACGCCGACGCCGAGCAGCAGCCGTCCGGGCGCGAGCGCGTCGATCGTCGTCAGCTGCTTGGCGACCCAGGCGGGCTGGCGCAGGCCCGAGCAGCATCACGCCGAAGCCGAGCTTGACCCGCTCGGTGACCGCCGCCGCCGCGGCCAGCGCCACGGTCGAGTCGTAGACCGGCGCGGGCATGTGCAGGTGGTCGCCGACCCAGACTGCGTCAAAGCCGATCTCCTCGGCCAGCCGCGCCGCCTCCACGAACCGCGGCGGCCCGCCGATCCGCAGCGGGTCGAAGGTGGGCAGGTTGATGCCGAGACGGAGCACGGCGCCCAATCTACCAGGTCACTCCACCGCGACGCGGAACGCTGCAAGGACGTCTAGCGCTTCCTCGCGGTCTAGCCGCTGCATCCGGGCGAGCAGCTCCAGCGCGCCGCGCTTCGACAGCGGCTCGTTGAGGTTGCCGCACTTGGGCGACTGCACGCACGAGGGGCAGCCGTCCGTGCACGGGCACTCGCCGATCAGCCGCTGCGCGTCGCCGACGAGCCGGTCGAAGGCGTCGTAGCCGCGGCGCGTGATCCCGATCCCGCCGGGGTGGCCGTCGTAGATGAAGATCGTCGGGCCGCCGGTCTGCGGGTGGGCGTTGGTGGAGAGGCCGCCGATGTCCCAGCGGTCGCACATCGCGATCAGCGGCAGCACCGCGATCTGGGCGTGCTCGAGGGCGTGCAGGCGAGCCGAGCAGGAGGTCGGCCGGGAACGCTTCAGCGGGGCTCGGGGATTCGGTCCCGCCCGAGCCCCCTAGCGCCGGGACCACCGATGATAGCGTCGAGCTCGTACCAGAGCGCCCGCGTCGAGAACTCGGTGGTCGGCATGTCGAGGCCCTGGAAGTCGATCACGCGTGTGGTCCTGCAGGGCCTTGCGCTGGTAGCCGAGCACCGTCTCGGAGTAGACGACCTCGCCGTAGGAGAGGCGCACGCCGTGGGTCTCGCGCGTCTCGAGCATGCGCTCGATGTAGGTCATGCTCTCGCTCTTGGTCTGCGTGAAGTAGTTGCCGTTGAACGGCTCGAGGATCGCGCGGCGGGCGGCGAGGTCGAGCTCCAGCACGCAGGTAGGAGCGCCCCAGGTGCAGGTAGATCGCGCCCTCGTGCACGGTCGAGTAGGCGCGCGACCGCCTCGATCGTGCCGAGGATCTCGCCCGAGGAGGAGTCGATCAGCGCGAAGTTGTCGAAGGCGCGCCGAGCGCAGCGCGACGCGGGCGGCGGGGTAGTCCTCGGCGCGGGCGGGCACGAAACCGGTGGCGCGCTCGCGCAGGAAGCCGGCGTCGGCGAGCGCCTGGGCGCGCGTCGATCACGTCGGCGCCGAAGAACTCGGCGTCGTCCTCGGTGAGCGGCGCCTCGTGGGCGGCGCAGAGCAGGTGCTCGCCGAGGATCTCGGGGCTCGAGGGGTCGATGATCGCCGCCTCGACCGGGCGGCTCGAGGAACTCCTGCGGGTGGCGCGCGAAGAACTGGTCGAGCGCGTCCTCGCCGGCGACGTAGACGGCCAGGCCGCGGCCGCGGCGGCCGGCGCGTCCCCACATCTGGCGCAGGCTGGCGACGGTGCCGGGGAAGGTGACGCAGATCGCGGCGTCGAGCTCGCCGATGTCGATCCCGAGCTCGAGCGCGTCGGTCGCGACGACGCCGAGCAGCTCGCCCGATGACCAGGCGCGCCTCGATCTCGTGGCGCTGCTGCGGGGTGTAGCCGGCGCGGTAGGGGGCGATGCGCTCGGCCAGCTCGGGCGCGAGCCGGTCAGAGGCCATGCGCAGGATCAGCTCGACGCCCTTGCGCGACTTCATGAAGCAGATCGTGCGGGCGCCGGCGGTGATCAGCTCGGCCAGCAGCTCGGCGGCCTCGGCCAGCGCCGAGGCGCGCGTTCCGAGCTTCTCGTCGAGCAGCGGCGGGTTCCAGATCGGCGATGCGGCGGGCCGGCAGCGGCGCGGTGTCGTTGTCGACGAGGTGGATGTCCGGCAGGCCGGTGAGGTTCTCGGCCAGCTCGACCGGGTTGGCGATCGTCGCGCTGGCGAGCAGGAAGCGGGGCTGCGAGCCGTAGATCGCGGCGGCCCGCCGGAGCCTGCGCAGCACGTTGGCGACGTGCGAGCCGAACACGCCGCGGTAGACGTGGGCCTCGTCGATCACGACGAACGCGAGGTTCGCGAACAGGTCGCCCCAGTTCGCGTGGTGGGGCAGGATCCCGACGTGCAGCATGTCGGGGTTGGTGATCACGAGGTTCGAGCGGCGGCGGATCGCGGGGCGCTCCTGTGAGGGCGTGTCGCCGTCGTAGATCGCGGGTCTGATCTGCTTCGTCAGCCCGAAGCTGTGCAGCGCGCGCGCCTGGTCCTGGGCGAGCGCCTTGGTCGGGTACAGGTAGAGGGCGCGCGCGGCCGGGTCGGTGACGAGCACCTCGAGCGTCGGCAGCTGGAAGCAGAGCGACTTGCCCGAGGCGGTGCCGGTGGTGACGATCGTCGGCGCCTCGAAGGCGCTCAGCAGGGCGTCGCGCTGGTGCAGGTAGAGCGCGTCGATGCCGGCGCGCTGGAGCGCGTCGTGGACGCGCGGGTCGAGCTCGTCGGGGATCGGGACGAGGAACGGCGCTGCGAGAGCGTCGCGTGCTCGTGGACCAGGCGCTCGTCGGCGCGGCCCTGCTCGCAGCAGCGCCTCCCAGGGTTCGGTCTTGTGTGTGTCGTGGCCACGCAGGTCTCAGTATGGCGGCGGCCCGGAGGCCTCCCGTTGCTACGGTCGCAAGCGTGCTTCGCGCGCTGTATGTCGACCTCGACGGGACCCTGCTCGGCCCCCGCGGCTCGCTGTTTCGCGCCTCCGACGGCGGCTTCAGCATGGACGGCGCGCGGGTGCTTCAGGCCTGCGACCGCGCCGGGCGTCGAGGTCGTGATCTACACCGGCCGCGCAGGAGCGCGGAGTGGACGAGCTGATGCGAGTGATCGGGCAGCGCTCCTACATCTTCGAGCTCGGCTGCGGCCTGGTCGTGGACGGTGAGCGCGAGTGGCTGACCGGTGACCTCGTTCCCTCAGAGCGAGCACGGGACGATCTTCGAGCAGATCGAGCGCGACGGGAGCGCCGGAGCTGCTGCTCGAAGACCTTCGCCGGCCGGCTCGAGTACCACACGCCGTGGTCCGATCGGCCGCGAGGTCTCCCACGTCTTCCGCGGCCTGGTGTCGGCCGAGGAGGCGAGCGCGGTGCTGAAGCAGGCCGGCCTCGACTGGCTGCGGCTCGTCGACAACGGCGTCATCTCCGGGCACGGCGATCAGCTCTTCGCCCCTGACTGGACGATCGACGTCGAGCGCGTCCACTGCTACCACCTGATCCCCAGCCCGGCCTCGAAGGCCCGCGGAGTGGCGCGCCACATGCAGATCCGCGGCTATCTCCCGTGAGGAGTGCATCGCCTGCGGCGACTCGCGTGAGGACATGGAGGCCGCCGAGGTCGTCGGCACCTTCTGGCTGATGGCCAACGCGATCGAGCAGGACCCGACCCTGGCAGCCGACATCGCCGGCCACGCGAACGTGCGGGTCAGCTCAGCGGGCCACGGCGCGGGGGTCTACGAGGCGGTCGTGACCACGCTGGCCGAGTCGCGCTGAGTCTGCTCAGGCGGCGTGGCGCGGCCGCGCGAGCTCCCTGGCCTCGCGCGTGATCGTGTCCTCCGCGGCGATCGCGTGGGCGAGCTCGGCCGCCGCACTCGGAGATCGCGCCGAAGGCGTTGGCGACCTCGAGCCCGTTGGAGCCGCCGATCGCACGGTTCATCTCCGTCACCGCGCTGTCGAAGTGAATCCAGAGGTCCTCCGGTCCGCGGCGGCCGGTGCCGGCCCGCAGCTCGTAGGGCGGGTCGGCCTTCGCCGCGCCCGGCACGGGCCGCCAGTGCATCCCGGCGGCGTGCGCCTGCTGCCAGGCGAGCTGCTCGCCGGCGGCGGCCTCCGACAGCTTCTGCAGCCGGGTGGCGAAACCCTCGTCCGGCGGCGCGAGCTTGTGCGCGCGCATCGCCTCGGCCCAGCCGACGCTGGCGTGGCGCACGAGACGGACGACGCGGTCACGCTCGCGTTCGAGGTCGTCGCCGAAGCTCACGGCGCCTCCGACGTCCTCGTGCCGATCCCGCGTCACGCTCTGAGACGCCGGCGGCGGGGGGGATGCCGCCGGCGTCTGCAGGTTTGTCGCCGTCGAAAGATTCGACGCTTCCAGGTTCGACGCCACCCACGGGTTCGCCTCCCCAAAAATCGTCGGCGTTTGGGCCGGAGGTGTCGGCGGCTGGGAGCGGCGTGCCGCGGTACCCGTTCTCCAAGATCCGATCGAGGTCAGACCGCTTGATTCGCACGCGCCTGCCGACGCGCAACGCGGGCAGAGAGCCGGCGTCGATCCAGTTGCGAACCGTCTGTTGATTCAATCGCAGCAAGTCCGCGACTTCCGCAACGGTCAGAAATGATTCCTCATGCTCGCCCACGGTCATTGACAAATGATTCTACTCTTTCGGTAAGATGTCCAACTGAGCCTAATCAGCTCTAACAACTCGGTAAGGATGCCGGAGGGTCCGGACAGCTAGTTTAGGACCAATTGGAGGCTAGTCATGACGGACCAGGGCTGGGGGAGTGCCGACGGATCGGCAAGGGGGACCGCGACCGGCGGCAAGGGTGGGAGCGATGATGGGCGCGATGCCGACGCAGACGCACGTAAGGTCGTCCCGTTCCCGCGCGAGTGGTACGGGTCGCCGGACGAGCTCGTGCCGATCGATCTCGGGCCGCCGAGGGCCGACGGCGACCGATGCTGCTAACTCCGACGCGACCGAGGCCGCCGCGTTCTGGGAGGGTGGTGCCGGCACCGACCACGAGCTCGCCGACCGACCGGACACGCGGCAGCACGACCCTTCAACATCCAGCTCAGGTGTACAAGCCGAGCCTCCTCGCGCCAATGACCGTCCCACTCCTCCCAAGCCACCTACCCGACGCTTCTCGCTACGACCGCTGCGCGGTGGCTGCCCTGCTCGCAGTCCTCCTCGCGGGTGCGGCGGCCGTGCTCGTCTCCGGACTCGGCACTGTGGCGTGGGACCGACCCGGGCGCTCGCGCTCGGCGGCACGATGCGGCGCGGGCGGTGACCAAGACCGTGACGACACCGGTGACCGTGACAACCAAGGTGCCCGCCCGTGGCACCCGCGGAAGGCGACCTTCGACGGGTGCGCACGCCGGCCGTCTGTCGGGCGACGGGGCCCAGTCCGGCACAGCTGCCGCGCAGCAGCCCGCGACCACGACGCAACCGACATCCGAGCAGGGCGCAGCGCCTAGCAGTGAGACATCGCCGCCCGCAAAGACCAGCGGCGGCTCGCACAGCGCTGGCACGGGCTGCGCGGAGAGCCCTGACAGCGGGTGTCTTCCGTGAGCCGGACTCCACCACCTTCAACCACCACGACACGAGGACCCGGATGACGCTTCAGATCAAGCTCAGACACCTGACGGTCGGCATCATCGTTGTTGCGCTGCTCGCGGGGGGTGGCTACGCGTTCGCCACGACCCGTGATCGTGTGATCCGCGTGTGCGTCAACGGCAGGACGCGCGCTTTGACAATGCCGGCCAACGCCAGATGCGGCAAGGGCTCCACTGCGCTCGCCTGGAATCAACAGGGCCCGAAGGGCGCGGCTGGCGCCAAGGGCGCAAGAGGCGCAGCCGGCAGCGCCGGGACACCTGCGACGGTCGGCGTCGGTGCCGTCACCACCGGTGCGCCCGGGAGCCAGGCCAACGTCACCAACGTCGGTAGCGCCTCCAACGCGAAGCTCGACTTCACGATCCCGCAGGGCGAGCCGGGAGACGGGACCGACGGGACCAACACGGGGCCGACGGCCTACGGACAGGTCTGGATGGGCTCCAGCTCGGCCGGACGTCGCGACTGGCAGTCGGCACGAACATCGTCGCGGTCTCGGGCGGCGAGACGGCAGCCGCGACGTCGAAGTCGACAACTGCACCGCTGCAACGCCTGCCGAGCCGATCATCACCGTCACTGCCGACAAAGACTCCGCACGACAGCTCAGCGGCGCCAACAACACGCCGAACACCGCCGTCGCCTACGTGACTGGCTACGGCAGCGACGGACACCGGGAATCACATTGCGGAGTTCGCCGTCGACGACGTCACAATCCCAGCACCGGTCTCGTCGTCAACTCCGACTTCTCCTTCACCGTTATCTGTTAATCACCCAGCACACGCTCGGCACGCGAAAGGACACAAAATGCCCAGCAACCAACATCGCCCGTCAGGGGGGCCCTCGGGCCGGCGGACGGGCCTTCAAGCGAGCCATCATCGTTGGCAGGCGTGCTTTGCGCCCTGCTGGCGGCCGGCAGCGCTTTCAGCACCACTGGCGCCCTCGCCAACGCCTACACGGGCATGCTCAATGCCGGCGAGCTGCACATCCAACTCCCTGCACTGCAAACCAGCTTGGGCGCCGGCCAGGTGTACGCGCAAGATGCGTGGAGCGCTCCCGCAGGCACGCAGTTCGCCGGCTTCGCCTACACCGCCGGCGCGTTCACCGCGCAGGAGCAGGATGTGACCGGCGGACTTTCCGTTGGCTTCAAGGGATCAGGTGGCAGCGCTCCAACCGACATCAACTTCCCGTGGACCGACGACTGCTCGATCACCGAACAGGACGCACCGCGCGAGTGGGTGAACGGTGGCGGCGAGCCGGGCACGGACTCCGGCGCGCACGGGAACTGCTCGACCTCCGGATCGACGGGCGGCTGGAACTACACGAACTCGGAGATCGACTCCAACAACCCGCAGGTCGACCCGGCGTCGGAATACCAGACGCTGACGCTCTCGGTCTGGTGCGCGCGCGACAGCTCCTGCAGTGAGGACGATTCCGCCGGTGCCGCGGTCACCAACCTGTCGGGCTACATCGATGATCCGAACAGCCAGCCGTCCGGCGGAGCTTCGTGGACCACCAGCGTCGACGCTGGGTCGTGGTACCAGACCGACAACGCCGGTCCGGCGCTGAGTGTCTCCGCGAGCGACCCGGCGGGCGTGTGTGCGATCGGAGTCCAGTGGAACGGCCCCGACGCCTACTACACCCAGGCGACCGACGACAACCCAGGCACGGAGAACCCCGGCTCCCCCGTCGGTAACGAGTTCGACAGCATCGCGCCCTGTGGCGGGAGCAGTGCGAGCCGCACGGTGACGATGCCCTCCGGCATCGCCTCCGGCACGTACAGCTTGGCGATCCTTGCCTCCAACCCCGGAAACTGGGCGGGCGGCAGCGGGCTCAGCAATGCCCCGACGATCGCCAGCTACAGCGGCGCGATCGACGTCGACGACACCACTCCCAGCCTCGCCTGGGTCAACAGCTCGAGCGCGTGGACCGCAAACACCACCGAAGACCTCGACGTCACGGTCGGCCCATCCGGTCTGACGTCGGTCACCTGCACCGACGACGGTGGCTCGGTGGCCCCGACGCTGATCTCGGGGTCGACCAGCGGTAGCGGCACCACGGTCTGGAGTGTGCCGATGACGGACACGGCGGGTGCGAACTCCGTCTCCTGCAGCGCTGCCAATGGAGACGTGAACGGGGCGCTGGCTGGGGAACTCGCCGGCCGTCACCTTCAATGTCGACACGACCGTGCCGACAGTGAGCTTCGCCGACCCTGGCTACACCGCCGGCACCTGGACGAACGCGAGCCAGACCGTGACGGTCAGCGCGACCGGCGGGCCCGAGCGGCCTCGCCGCGAATCCGATCATGTTGCTACGTCGATGGTCAACAGCGACCTCTGAACGCCCAGGATCAGGTGACGATCGCGGGCAACGGACAGCACGTGCTGAGCTGTCAGGCCACGTCCGCGACGCGTGATCACTAGCCCGCACCACCTACGACGTCAACATCGACACCCACCAACCATCCCTCACCTTCCTGGTCAACGGAGCCGCCCCGAGCAGCGACTGGCTGAGCGGCACCCCCGTCGTCACCGTGATCGGCGGCGAGACCGGCGGCATCCTTTCCGGCATCGAGCAGATCAGCTGCTCGGTCGACGGCGGCACGCCGTTCACGCTCTCCGGGATCAACGCGGCCAGCGACTACACGAGCTCCTTCGAGCTCCAGCAGAACGGCGCTGACCAGGTGAGCTGCACGGGCGTCACTGTCGCGGGGACGACCCAGACCACACCGTCGACGGTGACGGCCAACGTGGACAACCCGAACTACTCGCCGGATCCGTCTGCCCTGATCGATGGTGGGCGCGACCCCTTCTCGGACGGCCCGTCCCAGTCCCAGTGGTATAGGACGCCGCAGTCGGTCACGATCACGGCCGACGACACCGGCGGGCCTGCCCCGATCTCCTCGATCTCGTGCAAGGGCGCGCTGACGGGAACGTGGCCGCTCAGCAGCCTGAACACCGACGCGCAGGGCGGCGAGCAGATCACCGTGACCGTGTCGGCGCCCGGTGGCGACCTCTCCTGCACGGCGCAGGACGCTGCCGGCAACGTCTACGTGCTGGGTTCGTACCTGTTCCAGATCGACGACACACCGCCAACCGGCTACTTCCTTCCCCAGGCCAGCTGGCCCGAGCCCGACGAGATCGCGATCCACGCCACCGACACTGGCGGCTCAGGAGTCGCCGTCGTGCGTGTCTACGGTCAGTCGGCCACGGTCGACGCAGGTCAGCCGCAGCTCGTCGGCGACGCCCAGTACGACGCCGCCAGCCACAGCTACCTGGTGACAGTCCCGGACGGAATCGCTCCGTGGGTGGCCGGCAACTGGAAGTTCTACGCCAACGTGATCGACGTGGCCGGCAACCAGGGCCAGATCACGGCGACCCAGGACGGCAGCACCGAGGATCTGTCACTGCCATTGCGCGACTACACCTCGGTGAGCGCGGCCGCGCAGAGGGTGACAGCAACTGCGGAACCCGCGATTCCGACCGCGCTTGCCGCGGCCGCACTCGGTGGGTCTGCGAAGAGCGGCTCGGTGGCGAGTGCGAGCCTGGCGCGGAGTGCGCGGATGCCGGTGACCGGGGATTCGGCCACAGCGACCGTCGCGAGCGTCAAGACGAAGGCACGCAAGCCCTCGGGGACGAAGGCACGGAAGCCGGCGGGCCACGTTCTGACGGTGCGCTACGGCAAGGCCGTCACGGTCACCGGCGTGCTGAAGGACCTCGCGCGCGGTGGCAGGGCAATCGTCGGTGCGAAGGTGCTCATCTACCAGGAGGTCGCCGGCGCCAAGGCATACGCCAAGCTCGGCTCCGCCAAGACCAAGACCAACGGTCGCTACACCTACCGCGTGAAGCCGGGCGCCAGCCGCACGCTGTACGTCGTCTATCCCGGCACCGAGCTCCTGCGCTCGGCCGCTAGCGACCTGCAGGAGAAGTTCGGCGGCAAGCTCACGGTCGGCGCGAGCGGCATCACGGCCGGAGCGAAGTTGATCGTCACCGGCGCCGTGAAGGGCGGTCACATCCCATCCGGCGGGCTCAGCGTCACGATCGACTACCGCCAGGTCGGCGCGCCAGGTTCGGGCACGCTCGGCACGGTCCGCACCAACAGCAGGGGCCGCTACCGGTTCACGCAGCACTTCGCCACCGCCACGCGCGGTCTGGTCTACGAGCTGTGGGCCGTCGTCCCCAAGCAGGCGAAATGGCCGTATCTGAAGGCCGTGACCAAGCGCCTGATCAGGCACGTGCGCTGAGCCTGGCCGGCTGAGCGTCTGGTCCTGCCCGCCCTTCCCGCTGGAAGGGCGGGCGGGCACGGCGCCCACCACTTCCCGCAACCTGCACGAATTCTCGCCGGCCGAGGGGGTCAACCAGTCCGCCGTCAAGCCTCTTTAAGGGAGATGGTCACAACCAGCCGCGGAGAGACGCCTAATGACTTACGCATGCACGGTCGATATCCTCGGTGCCAGTGTTCGGAGACATCATCCAGCCCACCCACCTGATCTTCATCCTCGCGGTGGCGCTGATCGTGCTCGGGCCAAAGCGCCTTCCCGAGGTCGGCCGTTCGCTCGGACGCGGCCTCCGCGACTTCCGTCAGGGGATGCAGGGCGTCGAGGCCGAGGCCCGGAGCGTGTTCAGCGACGCGATCGACGACGAGCCGGAGCAGCCCACGACGGCAGCGATGGTTCCGGCGGCGTCGGAGTCTGTTACGGACCTGGGCGATCGGATCGGCCTCTCTGCGCCGGGCGTTGGACCTGTGGCTTCGTCCGTGCCAAGGCCAGCTCCGGTAGCGACGCGGGTCGCCAACGAGCCGGATCCGTCCGACTACTCAGACTGACGGCTGAGTCCTCTCAGGCGGAGACCGCTGCGCTCGTCGCGCTGCTGCGCGTGGGCGGGCGCGCGTGGGCCGGCTACGTAGTCGCCGCGCGCACGTCAGGCCCGAGTGCCCCCTCGCCGCTTGCAGTGCTTGAGCAGGAGCTCGGGCTGCTCTCCTATGAAGCGCTCGCTAACGCCGAGCGCGCGTTGGAGTCGTGGCGTGCGAGGGGCTATCAGGTGCTGACACTCTCGCACCCCGCATACCCGCAGAACCTCCGCGTCGTCGAGAACCGTCCGCCGCTGCTGTTCGTCGCGGGCAGCCTAAGCCCAGCCGACGGCCGGGCCGTGTCGGTGATCGGCACGCGTCAGCCGAGTGATTCGGGCAGAGCGCTTGCGCGTGACGTTGCACAGGCGCTCGGCCGCTCGGGCTTCGTGGTCGTGTCCGGGCTCGCCGCCGGGATCGACGCGGAGGCGCATCGGGCGGTGCTGGAGTTGCGGGAGGGCGAGCGATAGGCGCGGAGCGCGCACGATCGCCGTCCTCGGGACCGGCCTCGACCGCGTGTATCCGCCCGAGAACGCCGCGCTGCAGGCACTGGTTGCCCGTGAGGGCGCAGTCGTCTCCCAGTTCTGGCCGGAGGCGCCGCCCTCGCGCCAGAGCTTCCCCGCGCGCAATGCGGTGATGTCGGGGATGACACTCGGCAGCGTGATCATCGAGGCCTCCGAGCACAGCGGCACACGCATCCAGGCGCGCCAGGCGCTGGCCCAGGGGCGGATCGTCGTGCTGATGCCACCGGCGCTCGAATCGGCATGGGCGAGGGAGCTGACAGAGCGGCCGGGTGTCGTCGTGGCGCAGGACGGAGCCGATGTTGTCGGCGTCTTCAGGCGTTGACCGGCTGCTGGCGCCACGTCACGGCCCAGGCGTCTGCCGGCGGTGCCTGAACCTCACCGCGGAGGCCACAGGCCTGTGCCGTGCGTGTCGGGCGGGCGAGCACCACCTGGCGGCGATCGTGCCGATCTCCTACAGCGTCGGCGGCGAGTGGCTCCACCACCTGATTGCTTCCTACAAGCGTGACGCCGATCCCTGGGTGCCCGACGCGACCGCCACGCTCGCCCGAATCTGTGAGGCATTCTTGACCGCACATGAGCGCTGCGTCGCGACCTCCGCGGGCGTCGAGCGCTTCGAGTTGGTGACGACTGTGCCCTCCGGCGATCCCCGGCGCGACGCGCATCATCCGCTCCGTCGCATCGTCGGCGATCTCATCGCACCGACTCGCGACCGGCACGAGCGCCTGCTGGTCCGCAGCCGCACACCGGCGATCCCACGCCATTTCGATGCCGCCCGGTACCGCGCCACGCGGCAGTTGAGGGGTGAGGCCGTGCTGCTGATCGACGACATGTGGACCAGCGGCACGAGCGCCCAGAGCGCCGCCGCTGCGCTGCTGGACGCCGGCGCCGGCAAGGTGGCGGCGATCGTGATCGCACGGCATCTCAACCGCGGTTGGGATCGGAACGACCTGCGGCTCCGGCGGCTCGCGCGCGAGGGCTTCGACTTCACGAGCTGTGTGGTCTGCAGCGGCAACGACGCCCGCTTAACGACGAAGCCCGCCGTCGCCCAGCGGGGCGGCGGCGGGCTGTCGTCTTTACGACGCTGAAACCGTCGTTACGACAGGTGCTTCACGATGACCGAGAAGACCGTCGAGTTCGCGGCCGCCGCGGTGGCGGGCGCGTACTTGGTGGTGTACTTGATCGTCAGCGACTTGGTCTTGTGCCGGGTGACCGCCTTCTTCAGCTTCGAGGAGGCGACGACACCCTTGAGGAAGTCGACCGTTGCAGCCTTGGTCTTGGACTTGAAGTTGACCGTGACCTTTGCGCCCCTGCCGCTGACGCTCTTGAGCTTGGCGCCCGAGACCTTCAGGTCCTTGCTCTTCAGTCCCTTGACCGAGAGGCCGCTCGGGAGCGTGATCGACTCGGAGGTGAACGGCGTACCGCCGTTGCCCTTGAGTCCAAGGTCGACCACCGGCGCGCCCTTCTTGATGCCGGTGATCTTGGCCTTGCTGACCGTTGCCGGGCACAGGTCGGTGACGACCGTGTTCGTGCTGGCGATGCTGACTGGGGATGGCGTCCCAGTCGGGCTGGTGAGGCCGTCGGACGTGTCGCCGAACTCCAACGCCAGGCCTGCGACCTCGTCAGTGGCGGTACCGCTGACTGCGTCGAGGTTCGAGCAGCTGGTCGCCTTGACCGGCGAGGTCTTCGCCGGGAAGGCGAGCGCCAGGCTCGAAACCGGAATCGGGTCCTGCGCATTGCCCACCGTGGCCTCGCCGAACGTCACCGTCAGCGGGAACGACAGCGTCTTCGGGAAGGTGCCCAGCAGGTAGATGCCGGCGCCGAACGACAGCTCGAGGTCTGGCTGCGCGATGTTGTTGTTCGCATTGATCGCAAACACGTTGCCGGTGAGCAGGTCGTTGGAGCCGCCGAACTCGTCTGCCACGGGGCTCTTCAACGTGACCGTGCCTATCGATTGTGCCGCCGGCGGATTGGCCTCGTCGGTCGCGGGCAGCTCAGCGCCCGCGAGTGCCGTGTTTACGGTGAAGGCGTTCGGGAACGTCATCGTGAAGCCTGCAGGAAGCACATAGCCGCCGCCTGTCGCTGCCCCGCCTGACACGGCGGCAGTGATCGAGTAAGCCGTCGGCTGGCCCTTGCTGGTCACGGTGCCCTTCGAGCTGATGCTCAGGTCGCCGTCGATCGAGTACAGGCCACCAGGGAAGTGGGCCGTGTCGGACTCGCCGTAGAGCTGTGTAACGAGGCTGTCCAGCTCGCCCCAGTTGGCGGCTGCTGATGCCACGCCGGGCTGAACGGTGCCCGTGAACTCCGTGGCCGCGGCGGTCATCGCGGACGGCGTCGACTCGCAGTAGGTGACTCCTGCCTGAATGTTGGTGTTCGTCGGAGGCAACGATTCCGCGGTGAGGAAACCAGAGACGCACACCCCGAGCTCAAGCGGGCTCGTGTTGGCGGCCGTGCTGATGTCGGTGCCGATCTCCGCCACGGTGGCGGTGGTCAGACTGGAGGCCGATGTGTAGGCCGTGTTGAATCCGGCGTCGATCGGAGGCTGGCTGTCTGCCACCAGGATGCCGTTCGTCAGGACGATCAGGTTTTGAGCCTGAATCAGCCCGTTATCCGCGGTCGTCAGAAGGCCGTTGACCGACGTTGAGTTCGCAACGCCCGCGGTACCCCACGGAATCTGAGCTGCCGACGCCGAGGCGGCGATGGCCAGGCTCCCGCCAAGGGCGAGAGCAGCGGACGCTGCGATGATTGAGCGCCGCATGGGACGAAGAGACAAATCTTTTCCTCTCTCGAAGTGATGTGCGGCTATCCAGCACCACTCGCAGACCCTCCCCGGCCACGAAGCAGGTTTGAGCATTCGCTCGGATGGCTCGCCTTTCTGGTAGCGAGTTTACTGCGGCCAATAAGGACTTCTGGGATCGGCGCTCAAGCGATGACACGACCCTAACGCGGCTACGGCCAGCTTCAGTCGCTAGCCTGAGCGCCGATGTCACGCCGGGGGCCACGAAACGCATCAAGGGCAGATGCCAGCGCTCACTGAGCGCTCTGCCGTCGACCTGGCGACGGCGATCCACCGCCGGACGCTCACCGCCAGTGAGGTGGTCGAAGCTCATATCGAACTGCTCGAGCAGGCGAACCCAGGCCTGAACGCCGTCGTCGCTGACCGTTTCTCGCAGGCGCGCGAGGAGGCCAAGGCCGTCGACCAGCGGATCTCGAACATCGCGCTGCGCACCGCAGACTTCGACGATCTACCGCCGCTGCTCGGCGTTCCGTTCACCGTCAAGGAGTCGATCGCGCTCGACGGTATGCCCAACACGGCCGGCGTGCTCGCGCGCCGCGAACACCGCGCGTCAGCCTCGGCGACTGCGGTCAAGCGCCTAGTCGCGGCTGGCGCGATCCCGCTCGGCGTCACCAATACGTCGGAACTCACGCTCTGGATCGAATCCGAGAATCCCGTCTACGGGCGCACCAACAACCCCTATGACAGGTCGCGGACAGCCGGCGGCTCATCCGGCGGCGAGGGTGCGTCCGTCGGTTCCGGCGGCTCGGTTTTCGGGATCGGCGCAGACATCGGCGGCTCGATCCGGATCCCGGCGCTGTTCTGTGGTGTGTTCGGCCACAAGCCGTCGACCGGGCTGATTCCCAACACGGGGATGTGGCCATCGAGCAGCGGCGAAGCGGCGCGCATGCTCGCGATCGGTCCGCTCGCGCGCCGTGCCGAGGATCTGATGCCGCTGCTTCAGATCATGGCCGGCGCGGACGGACAAGATCAGCTTGCAGTGGCGATGAAGCTTGGCGACCCGGCCACGGTGTCGTTGGACGGTCTGTCGGTCACCGTGGTTGAGGACAGCTCGATCCGGCCTATTAGCCGCGATCTGCGAGACGCCCGCGAGCGTGCGCAGGGCGCGCTCGCATCCGCGGGCGCGCGGCTGCGGACCGTCAGCTTGCCCGGCTGGCGAGGTGCGATGCTGCCGTTTCTGGCCGCGCTCCAAGACACCGACGGCGAGGACAGCAACGTTGCCGCGCTGCTGCGCGAGGCGGGGGAGCCGTCGAGCGGATTGCGCTCGCTGCTGTTCGGGCCCGTCGCGCACACCCCCGCGACGAGGCTCACGCTGCTGGCCGAGTCGCTGCCCAGCGGGGCAGCGACTCGAGAGAAGCTGCTCGCACGCGCTCGCGTGTTGGCCGACGAGCTCGTCGACGCGATCGGTGACGGCGTGCTGCTGCATCCGGCACAGCTGACAGTCGCGCCGCACCACCGCCGCACCTACGGACGGCCGTGGCTGACGACGGCGAGCTCGATCTTCAATCTCGCGGGCGTGCCCGTCACGGAGGTGCCGCTCGGGCTGGGCCGGCAGGGGCTGCCGGTCGGCGTCCAGGTCGCGGCGCGCCACGGCGCTGACCACCTCAGCATCGCGATCGCGCTCGAACTCGAAGCGGTGTTCGGCGGCTGGGTGCCACCCCCGCGGGAGACCGCGGCGACTTCTGACCTGGCGCTTAAAACCAGACGGGGACCAAATAGGTCCCCGTCCAGCGACTTCTGACCACCGTCCCCACGGCCGGGTTGGGGCCGATGTCCAGAAGTTGATTGCGCCTACTTAAGCACAAATGGGGGCACCAAAGTTGCGGAGGGCGAAAAAACTCAAGCGTTGCCATACTGAGACGACCCCTCGGGGGCGTAGCTCAGTTGGTTAGAGCGCCGGCCTGTCACGCCGGAGGTCGCGGGTTCGAGTCCCGTCGCTCCCGTTGAAGAAATGCCTGGAAAGGCGACGTTTTTCTGGTTGACGAGATCTCACTCATGGAGTGGAATCCGGTCGTGCGCACCACTCGTGGGTACCAAAGTCGGACTGGGAACTGGCCGCAGAGTGCAAGGCCCGAGTATCGAGTCGCTGCTCTCGGGCCAATTCTGCTCGGTCGTCATCAGCCTTGCCGGACGGCCCTAAGTCGCCGGTGCGCTCGCGTGGAGTCGAGGGGCGCCGGCGTGGAGCCGATCGTCGTCGACGGCTATGCGAGGATCGGTGGGTGCTGATCCGCGAGTTCACCGACGATGACTGGCCAGCGGTGTGGAGGTTCATGCGTGTGATCGTTGCCGCCGCGGAGACCTTCCCGTACGACCCTGAGATGTCCGAACGCGAGGCGCGCGCGATGTGGTTCGTCGGGCCGCCTGGTCGTACGGTGGTCGCTGTAACCGATGACGATGCGCTGGCGGGTACGGCGAACATGTACGCCAACCGTCAGGGAGGCGGCTCGCACATTGCCAGCGGCAGCCTCATGGTAGATCCGGCCTGCTGGGGTCACGGCGTCGGTCGTGCGTTAACCGAAGACATGATCAAGTGGGCTAGGAGGGCGGGATTCCACGGACTGCAGTTCAATGCGGTCGTCGAGAGCAACCTTCGCGCGGTTCGGTTGTATCGCTCGCTCGGGTTCGAGATCTTAGGAACCGTGCCCCAGGGCTTCTGGCATCCGACGGACGACTACGTCGGGCTACACGTGATGTATCGCAGACTTGCCTGAGAGTCCCGTCGTTTCTGTCAAGCCGGTCGTCGCCGATGCGGTCGTGCGGTTCGCGGCGTTTCGGGTGATGGATGCGATCGTCCGGGGGACTCGCGATTCGGTGTGACTCTTAAAGCGCCATGGGCGGCGGCAGCGGCACTCGCGTGGTGGCGAGTGCCGCTGCCGGGGTTACGGAGCTCTGAGCGGCCGGACTCGCAGGTTTTGGCAACCCACGTGCTGGCTCGGTGTTGTTGTGGCTTTCCTACGCGCCGGCGCCGGTCGGCAACAGCACCTGCTTGATTCCGCCCGACCCGTCCACCACCGTCTGATATGCCTCGACAGCACTGGCGAGCGGCCAGGTCTTCACGGCTGGGGGGACAAGGATGCCGCGGTCGAATAGCACACGGAGTTGGTCGAAGATGCGTGCGACATCGGCGCCGTCGTTGAACACGCTGGCGAGTCCCGTGACGTGTATCTGCCGGCTATAGAGGTCAGTCAGGTCGACCTCGACCGGCTCCGTGCCGCCGTGAAACCCGACCACCCGACCATCGAACCGTAGGCTGCGGACAACGGTTTGGAACAGCTCGCCGCCGATTGTGTCCAGCGCCAAGTCGGCGCCGCGCCCATCGGTGAGCTCGAGCACCGCCTCGTGTATGTCGCCTGAGCTGGTGTCGATGTATTGCTCACCGCCGTCGGGCCTGCGCCGGTCGGCAATGATTGGCTCCGCGCCACGCCAGCGTGCGATCGCGGCGGCGGCCTGGCCGACCAGGCCTGATCCGCCGGTTATCAGGATCGTCTCGCCGGGCAAGATCTCCATGATGTTGATGAGCGCCTCCCAGGGTGCCCAATGTGATCGCCCGACAGCGGCGGCCTCGGGCATGGTCAAGCACTCGGGCTTGCGTGATAGCCACGTCTCGGGAATGACAACAAACCGCGCGTGCGTGCCCGGTCTAGCCTTGCCGAGTGCCATCCCCAGCGCTGGCCCGCACCCCCACACCTCCTGGCCAAGGTGGTCGCCGTCGGAGACGACGATGCCGGCGAAGTCACCGCCGGGGATCATCGGCAGCGGCGTGCCGAGAAAGCCCAGATGGTTGGCGACGTCGAGCGGGTTCACCGCGGCTGCGTGCACCTCGACGAGCACCTCCCCCATGACCGGGCTCCGGGACCGGTTCACGACGAATTGCCAGCGACTGCGCCGGCGGCCCGCTGGCCACCATCACGACTGACTGCATCTGCTGTGCTGTGCTGTGGGACATGCTGCTGCTCCTTGGTTTCTTGGTCCGGCTCAAGCCGGCTCCGGAGCAGCATCAGGCGTCACCTGATGGGAGAGTCAAGCCTCTGCGACGCGCTTGACCCTCCTACTGTGGGAGGTCTCAAACTACGGCCATGACCGCAACCCTCTCCATCGGCGACTTCTCTCGCGCCACACACATGAGTGTGAAGATGCTTCGCCACTACCACCAGATCGGGCTTCTTGAGCCCGCCGACGTCGACCCCGACACGAATTACAGGCGCTACAACGCAGACCAGATCCCCACAGCGCAGGTCATCCGTCGCTTCCGCGAGCTTCAGATGCCGCTGGAACGGATCCGCGATGTGCTCGTAGCGCCGGACCCGTTGACCCGCAACGCGCTGATCACCTCGCACCTGGACACGCTGCAGGACAGCCTGACGCAGACACAGGCTGCAGTCGCGTCACTGCGAAACTTGCTGGACGGCAAGCCCGCAGATCAGTCATTGTCGGTCACATACCGAGCCGTTGAGGCGACCCCCGCGGCCGCGATCACCGAGACCGTTGAGATCAAAGGCCTTGGACTGTGGTTACGCGGCGCGCTCGGTGAACTCCGCGCGACCCTCACCGCCCAGGACGTCCTCATCGCCGGTCCCGCCGGCGGCATCTACGACGACGAGCTCTTCGCAAATGAACACGGTCACGCGACCGTTTTCATTCCATACGTCGGAGAAATCCAAGATATCGGCCGCGTGCGCCCCACCGTCATACCCGCGGCCGAACTCGCATCCGTCACCCATGACGGGCCTGTTGAAGGACTCGACCTGGCCTACGGCGCACTGGCCGCTCACATCGCGCATCACGAACTCGGCGTCACCGGACCGATCCGCGAGTACTACACGGTCGCAGACACCGATACCTCTGACAGCTCGGCGTGGCGCACCGAGATCGCCCTGCCCATCTTCAACACAGGACAAGCGGCCTGACCACGCGCTCAACTCCGACTTAGTCGACGGCCAGGACCATCCACAGTGGGCGAATATGACGGTGTTCGCGTTTGTAAAGCATTCGCGAGCGAGCTCTGTGCACCAAGTTGGGCTGCGCCTGAGGCGGGGACATATTGGGTGTATAAGCGCGCCGCTCGGGATAGCGATCGGGTGACGGTCCAATCAGTAGCCGTGGAGGTCCGGCATGAGCAGAGCTGTCATATATCCGCGCAAGCCGACGCGATGCGCCCTCTCCACCCGTCCTGCTACCGGCGGATCAGGGAGTGGCCTTTCACGTACGGGCCGTTACCGACCTGGACGGTCACACTCGCACGCCCCGCTGGGATTGTCCCTGACACTTCGATTGGCTTCGTGCCTCTGACCACGTCGTTCGTGCTCCACTCGCTGCGATCGTCACGGTTCGGATGCCTGGTCTCCACGGAGGTTGCGACCCGACAGGACACGGCGCAGTCGATAGTTGCGATGGGGACGTGCCCGTCGTGTCCTTGGGTGCGGGACAGGATGGTGACCTTCGGGGCTGGGGGTCCGGTGACGGGCCCGTATGGTTGAGAGCGGGCGATTGTTTTGATCGACGGCCACGGCTTGATCGCCGCGGCAGACGCATACCCGACGGCGAGCGATATGCGGTCGCCGAGACGCGCATCGAGTGCGAACAGGTACCAGCCGGTGTACCAGTTCCCAACACGAGCGTGATCGGGCGCCTTGCCGGTCCCCTCGACACTCCCTATCTGTTGGCAACCGGAGGCAAAGCAACCTAGCTCCACGCCTGCGAGCATCACACAGCCCGCGGCACGAGCGGTGCGGCAAGCCTCTATCCCGAGGTCATCGTATTCAGTGCTGCCCCAGCCACCGGCCCACCGCGCGGCGGTCACGCGGACATTCGCGCCAACGTGCGTCATCCCGGTGAGCGTTGGCGGCGACGCGACGCGGAGTACTCCCCGCCACCTGAGCGTCGTCGAATACGTTTGACTCCCCAGCGTCGTCCTGACTTTGAAGACCGTGCCGGCTGGTTGCGGACCAGGATCAGCAATGCCGTGGTTCACCGCGAGCTGCTTGCACTTACTGGCGCCAGGCACACACATCGACCAGTCGATCGGGCCGCCACCACCCGTGTACGCATACACACCGGGCACGGGATGCCCCGCTGCGTCCAACAAACCGGCCGTCTGGAATTGCTGCGCCAACGGAGGCTCCGCCCCTTTATGTGCGTGAGCCCGAGTCGTGCCGCAGGCAGCAACGGCTAGCACGCATACCAAGCCTGCGACCACAGGCGGCCATCGCTGAGCCGATCCCGTCACAACGGAGAACGTACAGCCGTCCGGACGCCTATTCCAGTTCGTCGCGGATCTCGCCGCGGGTTGCGGTGGGCGCGCGTCGTGGCCCGATCTCTGAACGATGCTCGAGGCCCGCTGAAAGTGCACCGCCTCCTACGACCACCGCCACCTGCTGGGCAGTCCGGCGTCGGCGCTCCGCGCTGTGCAAGACTTCCGTTGCACGCTGAGGTCCCGGGGTTGGCGGCGCCGCTAGACCATCGCCGGCTTTGCTTCCGCGTGCCGTGCAGATGACCCAGCTGCCGCCTCACCACGTTCCTCGTCCGAGGTTGAGCGACCGGTGTGCCGGTGCGTCGGTAGTCGTGGTTGAGGCGGCTGCGGGCTATGGCAAGACGGTCTTCGGCGCTGAGCTGGTCGAAGCGTGGGGTGCCGTGCCGATTGAGGTGCTGCTCGAGCCGGGCGACGTGTCGGGTGAGATGCTCGCCGCCCGCCTGCGGGCTGCGGTGGCGCGCGCCGGGTTCACAGATGCGGCAGCGGCGATGAATGCCGCCGGCGCCGATCAGGTGGGCGCTGTGGACGCGATGCTTGACGCGCTACGGCAGGAGTCCTGCGCGATCATCGTCGATGACGCCCATCACGCGGCTCGCGGTGCCGGGCAGCTGATCGACCGGATCGCGGCACGCGTCGTCTCCCCGCAGCGCCTCATCGTCCTGGCTCGCCAGCTTCCGGAGGGAAGCGAGCGCTTGCGCCGTGCGGAGGCAGTGGCATTGGTCGAGGGTGATATGGCGCTGCGCGCGGACGAGACGCTCGCGCTCTGCCGCTCCGGGTTCGACCTGGACGTGTCTGACGACGATGCACGTCTGCTCGACGCGGCGACCGGCGGCTGGACGGCGGCGGCCGTCCTCGCGGTGTCGCGGGCCAAGCGGACGGACACGCCGCTGCGCGATCTCGCAGGAGTCGGTGGCGAGTCGGGCGAGCTGTCGACCTCGATCGGCGCGATCCTCGACGAGCTGCTCGTTGCACTTGGCCCGGACCGTGGCCTGGTCGCACAGATCGCGCCACTGCCCCTGCTCGACCAGGAACTCTGCCGTGCAGTGACCGGTCAGCCAGCCTTCTTCGACCGGGCGCGAGCGTTGGGCCTGCCACTTACCCCGGCCCGAGACGGCTGGTGGGAGCTGCCCAGCCCGGTGCGCGACCATCTCGCAAAGCTCGCGAAGCCCGACCCGCGCGTGCTCGTGCAGGCCGCCACCCTCTACGAGCAACGCGGCCAGCTCGGTATGGCTCTCCAGATCCTGCTGGGCGCGGGTGAGGCCGAGTCCGCCGTGCGAATGCTCGCGGAAGCGGACCTCCCGGCGATCGAACGGCTAGACGCGCTGGAGCTGCTCGCGGTGCTCGACCGGCTCCCATCGAGCGTCCTGGACCACCATCCGTGGGCGCGCTTCAAGGTCGCCAGGGCGTGCGGCGTCGCCGCGCTGCTCGGACCCCGCGTGCAGCTCATTGAATGGCTCGATGAGCACGTCGACAAGGATGCCGATCCTGCACTGCGGCGGGCGATCGGCGCTGAGTTGGCGCTGGACGCGCTCAACAGCGACAGCCCGGCTGAGGCTGAGGCGCTGGGGCGCCGCGTGCTCGACGCGGTCAGTGCGAACGAACAGTTCACGCGGGCGCGAGCGCTCACCGTGATCGGCTCGGCGCTGTGCTGGCGGCGAGACGCCGACGGTGCGGTGCTCGAGGATTGCCTCAGAGAGGGAGGGCGGTACTTCGCCGAGGCATCGGAGTTGTACGTTTCCCTGGGTTACCGCGAGGGTGCAACCGGAGCGGCTGCGCCACGCGCGATCTGGAGCGAATTGGGTGCCGGACGCCCGCTCGCGGCGCTCGAGATCCTGGACGCAACGCTGGCGGATTGCACGGGCCGCCCAGTCCGGGTGGGCCGGATGCTGTATCACCGCGCGGAGGTTCTCGTGGAGCTTGGCCGGTTCGATGAAGCCGAAGCTGATTGCGAGGAGGCCGAGCGGATCGGCCATCGGCTCGGCGATGAGCTGATCCTCACGCAGTCGCACTGGGGCAGGATGACCGTCGCCTCGCTGCGCGGGGATAGTGAGCTTACGCTGCACCATGCCGACCAGGCCGAGGCCATGCGCGGTGACTGGTGGGACGTGCTCGCCGCGGAGTTGTTCGCGAAGGCGGCCGACTGCCTGGACCGCGTCGGCCTGACCGCCGAGGCGTGGAAGCGGCTCTCGCGCGCGCAGGCGAACGGCAGTCGCGCAGAGCGGTGGATCGCGATGAGCGAGTGCGCATTGCTCGCTCGCCACGGCGACCCGGCGCTAGCCGAGGAACGGCTGTCGGTGGTCCACCGTCACGGTGTCTTCCCGCGGGAGCACTGGCGTGTCGCGCTGCTGCGCGCCTATGCTGCGCTGCGGCGCGGCGACGCCGGCGCTGGTGCTCTGGCAGTACGGGCCTTCGAGGAGGCGGCGAGGATCGCGCAGCCCAATGCCCCGCTGATCAAGGAACGTGAGCTGACGCAGTCGCTCCTGGCGCTGGCGCTCGAGACCGGCTCGGCGGCGGCAGCAGCGCTCCAGACCTCGTCGCTGCCGGTGGCGCTCGCGGTGCTCGGCCGCTTCCAGCTCACAAATGGTGGGCGCCCGGTCGACATCCGGGGCGCCCAGGCGCCGCAACTACTCAAGCTCGTGGTCGTCAGCGGCGGTGCAGTGCACGCCGAACGTGCGATCGAGGCGCTATGGCCGGAGACCGACCCGGACGCCGGACGCAACCGCCTGCGAACCGTGCTCGGGCGCCTGCGCGAGGACGCACCGAGTGTGATTCACCGCGACGGTGAGCTGCTGCGCATCGGGCCCGAGGTCCACGTCGATCTCGAGCGCTTCAGACAGGAGGCCCGCCAGGCACTGGCCGCCTCCTCCGGCGACCCCGACGCCGCTCTGGCACTTGCCCGGTCGGCGATCGCCCGTTACCGCGGTGATCTGCTGCCCCACGACCTCTATGAGGACTGGGCCGATGCGCCCCGGGAAGAGGCGCGGCGAACGATGCTGGAGCTGCTCGACCTATGCGCCGCGACAGCAGCCCGGCGGGGCGATCTGGACGAGGCGCGGCGGATGGTCGAGCGCACGATCGAGCTTGCACCGCACGAGGACGACCGCTATCTCCGAGTCGCGACGATCCTGCGCGAGCAGGGGCGCAACGGCGCCGCGCTCAGCGTGCTGCGCCGAGCCCGCTCCACGCTCGACGCAATTGGGGTGCCGCTGCCCCCTCATCTGCAGGAGTTCGAGGACTCGCTGGTCGTGTGAATTTGGTGTGACGCCTGCCAGAGCCGAGGACTTGTGACGCCGCTGTGACGTCGGGCCGGCAGGATGCCGCGCCAAAGAACACGCGTCATTGGGGGGCGGGCATGAGATTCCGGTTGGTTTTCGTGTTGGTGTCGGTGGCGGCGCTTGTGTTGCCGGCTGCGGCGTCGGCGATTTCGGCACCGACGACGCTCAGTTACACCGGGGGCGAGCAGGCGTATGTGGTCCCGAGTGGGGTGGTGGTTGTTGGGGTCGCGGTTCAGGGCGCGTGGGGTGGTCTGGACACCAACGGGCCCGGACAGGCAGGCGAGGGCATAACCGGGTATCTGTCGGTCACTCCGGGGCAGACGCTGTTTGGCGAGGTTGGTCAGCAGGGCGCGTACAACGGCGGCGAGACGTTCGGCGGCGGTGGCGCCGCCGGGCAGCCGCCCCCCACCCTCTCGGGTGGGTCGGGGAGTTCGCCAGCTCGGGCGGTGGCGCGAGCGACGTGCGCACCTGCTCGAGCTCGCCGACGAGCTGCGCGGGCGGCGGCACCTCGCCGGTTCGCGGCTGATCGTCGCGGCGGCGTGGCGGCGGCGACTGGACGGCGCCGGTCTCAACGGAAATGTGCCGACTGTCGAGACCGCTGGAATGGCGGGTGGAGCAACAACCCTAGACAGCCTCCCGGCCAGGTGCCGGGCGGGCCTGCCCCGGCGATCACGGCCGCCGGGACCGTGGTCCCGGGCTTCGCCTCCAACGACTCCTCGACCGTGACCACGACATATGCGGGTACGTCTAATGCCGGGTTCGGCAGTGCTACGGCCGGCTCGGGCGGGGTGTTGTCCGGCTGCTCGAGCGGCGGTGGGAACCCGACGCTCACGTTTTCAGACAGCGTTGCCGGCAGCCCCGGGTCGGGACCGAGCGGCGGCGCGGGCGGCGACGCGAGCGGTCTGCCGGCGTTCACCGGCATGGGCTGCACGGGGACCGAGTGCGCCGACGCCGGACCCGGCGGCGGTGGTGGTGGCGGCTACTTCGGCGGCGGCGGCGGCGCGACCGGGTACGACTCGTGTTTCGAGACCCAGACCAGCCCTCCGAGCAGCGGACCGTGCAACGACGCTGGCCCAGGGCAGGGCGGAGCTGGCGGCTCGAGCTTCGCCGCCAACGCCGTGCAGTTCCCGAGAGCACCAGGCGCGCTGGGGAACACCGGCGACCAGTTCATCAGGTTCGTCCCGGCGATCGAGATCGATGCGCCCACCAACGGCGCCGTCTACGCGCCAGGACAGTCGGTCAACGCCAGCTGGAGCTGCGGCTACGACGGCGCTACGGCTCTCGGCCCCGGCAATAACTGCGCGGGCACGGTCGCGTCCGGCAGTCCGATCAGCACCACCCTGGGCACGCACACCTTCACCGTCGCCGGCAAGGTCAATAACAACGCAAGCCAGGTGCTCACCGCGACCGTCACCTACACCGTGACCTCCGCTCGCAGCACCACCACATCGCGCCCTCACAGCGCAAAGATCCTCAAAGCGAAGATCGACAAGAAAAAGCACGAGGCGACCTTCACATTCCGCGCTTCCGGCACCGTGACCGGTCTCGATTGCGCGCTGTTCCGCCCACCAAGAAGGGCAAGCACCACAAGAAGACCAAGGTCAACTTCAGCGCGTGTCGCTCGCCCAAGACCTACAAGCACCTCAAGCAAGGTAAGTACATGTTCGAGGTCAAAGCATTCAACGCTGCGGGAACCTCGAACACGGTGATCAAGGACCTGAGCATCTGACGCGACGAGCGGCTCAGCGGGCGGCGAATGAATGACCGAGACTATCTGGACGTGTAGGACCGGCGAGCTAGGGGGAGTGGTGAGATGCCTGATGATGATTTAGCGACAGAGGCGGACCGTCAAATCGATTTCCATCCCGCTATGGGCGAGCGGTGGGAGATCACGCGGAGCACCGAGGACACCTCCGGGGCGGTGTTCGAATCGACCTGTTTGGTTCGATCCTCGGATGCCGGGGCCTCCGCCCCATATGCATCCGACCAGCGAGGAGAGTCTCGAGGTGATCGAGGGGTCCTTAGACGTCTTCAAAGATGGCCAGTGGACAACGTTGCGTCCCGGCGCGACGGCCACTGCTCCCCGGCGTGCCGCATACGTTTCGCAACCGGGCCGATGAGACAGCAAGGATTGTCATCCGGATCCGGCCCGCAGGGAGGTCGGAGGCGTTCTTTCGTCACATACAAAAGTTGATCGGCGACGGCAAGATCAAGCGGCTGCCGCCGAAGGAGCCGCGGTCTGCGATCTACTCGGTGATGCTGTTCGACGAGTACCCCGATTGGACTCGCCCGACCGGGCCCATGAACGGCGTTTTCAAGGCGCTCACGCTCGTCGGCAAGGCGCTTCGGTTCAAGCTCTCGCTCCACCGCTTCCTCGCGACAGATGGAGTAGGCGTGCTCATCAGGGCAGTTATCGCGCACGTCGGTTTGTCGGCCGTCACCGGCCAGAGCCCGAGCACCCTTTGCCGCCTTCCGATGCCGTTCCGGGCGATCGACGCGTGTGGGCCTCATGGGTTAGGCTCCTCACGGCAATGGCGTCGCGACGTCCGATCAAAATGCTGAGCGCCGCGGTGCTCGCGTTGCTGTGCGTGGGGCTGTCCGCTGCGGTGACCGCGGCCGCGCCGCGCGACTGAATCAAGCTCCTGGTGACGCCGAAGCCATTCCACGTTGGGGGAGTGACGATCGTCCTCACTGGCTATGCATCGGGGAAGAAACCCGAGGTATTGCTCTACTCGTCGCCCCAACCGTGCAGGAGTCCGTTTACCAATGAGGCCAAGTTCCGCGACCTGACGATCTGGATCGACGGTGGCCACGTCCACGGCAACTACCGTTACACGGACAAGGTCGCAGGGTTCTCCAAGCCGACCCACGGCACCCAGCACTTCTGCGCCTACCTGACGTCGTTCACCGCGAAGTTCAGCTACATCACCCAGGCGCACGAATCCGTGCCCTTCAACGGCTCCAGCTAGCGCAGCGCCAAGGCATTCGCCGTTGGTCCGGGCGAACGCGAACGTTATGGCTCCTCGCCACTGCGGACTGGGCGCCGCCGGCCGGGCCACGCGCGTCAGCTACAGCGACGCGCCTGCGTGCCGTTCCAGCAGGCCGAACGGGAATGCGGTCAACTCGACTTCGTCCGCTTGCTTGGGCTTGCTGATCAGGTAACCCTGGGCGAGATCGCATCTGAGCCCGACGAGCATGTCGTACTGGAGGCCTTGTCCTCGACGCCCTCCGCCACGACGCGCAGGCCGAGTGCGTGCGCAAGGTCGATCGTCGAGCGAACCAGCGCCAGATTCCGGCTGTCCGCCGAGGTGGCGAGCCCGAGGATGAAACTGCGGTCCAGCTTCAGCTCGCCCACCGCCAGGCTGCTCAGGTAGGCGAGTGACGTGAAGCCGGCGCCGAAGTCGTCGACCGATACCACCATGCCGAGGTCGCGCAGCTGCAGGATCGCGTCCTTGGCGCGCTCGAAGTCGGTGATGGCCGTCGTCTCGGTTATCTCGAGCACGAGTGCCTGCGGCGCCAGCTCGTGCCGTGCGAGTGCGGCCATGATCATCTCGGGCAGGTCCGGGTTGAGTAGGTTCGTGGTCGAGAGGTTCACGCAGACCGCGACATCGTGTCCCTCGGCGTGCCACCCGGCGCACTGTGCCAGGGCCATATCGACCACGATCTCGGTCAGTGGATTTATCAGCTCGGC
>CAVZDL010000003.1:0-162888 GCA_963774025.1 uncultured Conexibacteraceae bacterium | reverse complement strand
CCGTGCGTGGCCAGAACACAAAGACCAACGCACGCACCCGCAAGGGCCCCAAGCGCATGCAGGTGGCCGGCAAGAAGAAGGCAGGTAAGAAGTAATCAATGAGTCCCGCTCCTCGTAGGCCGCAGCGCGGCCGCCGCCGGGTTCGCAAGAACATCCCGATCGGCCAGGCCCACATCAAGACTTCGTTCAACAACACGATCGTTTCGCTCACCGATCGCGAAGGCAACGTGATCGCCTGGGAGTCCGCCGGCGGCGCCGGCTTCAAGGGCTCGCGCAAGTCGACGCCGTTCGCCGCGCAGGTGACCGCCGACGCGGCCGCTCGCAAGGGCATCGAGCACGGCCTGCAGAAGGTCGAGGTCTTCGTCAAGGGCCCGGGCTCCGGCCGCGAGACGGCGATCCGTTCGCTTCAGGCCGCCGGCCTCGAGGTGACGGGCGTCAAGGACGTCACCCCGCAGGCGCACAACGGCTGCCGCCCGCGCAAGCGGAGGAGGGTCTAGTCATGGCTCGAGACACCGGACCACAGTGCAAGCAGTGCCGCCGCGAGGGTCAGAAGCTGTTCCTCAAGGGCGAGCGCTGCCTGACCGACAAGTGCGGCGTCGAGCGCCGCGGCTACCCGCCCGGCGAGCACGGGCGCGGCCGCCAGAAGCAGAGCGAGTACCGCCTGCAGCTGCGCGAGAAGCAGAAGGCCAAGCGCTACTACGGCGTGCTCGAGCGGCAGTTCCGGATCTACTACGAGAAGGCGTCGCGCCAGCCGGGCATCACCGGTGAGAACCTGCTGCGCACGCTCGAGTGCCGTTTCGACAACGTGCTCGTCCGGCTCGGCTTCGCCGCCTCGCGCCGTCAGGCCCGGCAGCTGATCCTGCACGGCCATTGGACCGTCAACGGGCGCCGCGTCAACATCCCCAGCTACCAGCTGCGGGACAACGACGTGATCGCGATCTCATCGAAGTCCACCGCGACCCAGGTGATCCGCGACGCGACCGAGCTGACCGGCCAGGTGCCCGCCTGGCTGCAGGCCGACCACGACTCGCTCACGGCGAAGGTGCTCCGCAAGCCCGAGCGGCGAGAGATCGCCGCCCCGGTGCAAGAGCAGCTCATCGTCGAGCTGTACTCGAAGTAGACCAATTTGCTCGCTGCGCGCGGGTGCCTGTCCCATCGCGCGCGGCCTTGAAACGCCGCCCGGGACTGGCCCATCCGGCGCCAGAACCCACGATGTTAGGAACGCGCGATGCTTGACTTCCAAGTCCCCCGAATCACCAGCGAGTCCGTCGACGAGAACCGCGGCTCGTTCACGATCGAGCCTCTCGATCGCGGTTTCGGCTACACGTTCGGCAACTCGCTGCGCCGTGTGCTGCTCTCCTCGCTGGCCGGCGCCGCCGTCACCAGCGTCCGCATCGAGGGCGTCGCGCACGAGTTCTCGACGATCAAGGGCGTCAAGGAGGACGTCACCGACATCGTCCTGAACCTCAAGGGCATCGTCTGCCGCATGCACTCGGACGCGACCGAGGTCGAGGCGCCGCTGGTCGTCACCGGCCCCGGCGAGATCACCGCCAAGGACATCGACCTGCCCTCCGGCGTCGAGATCCTCAACCCGGACGCGCACATCGCGACGCTCGAGAAGCAGACCAAGCTCGAGGTCTACCTGACGATCGGCCGCGGCCGCGGCTACCGCCCGGCCGAGGAGAACAAGTCCTCCGACCAGCCGATCGGCGTGATCCCGATCGACTCGATCTTCTCGCCGGTCCGCCGTGTCGCCTACAACGTCGAGCAGGCCCGCGTCGGTCAGAAGACCGACTACGACAAGCTCACGCTCGACATCGAGACCGACGGCTCGATCGACCCGCACGCCGCGCTGCGCGAGGCCGCCGAGATCCTGATCTCGCAGCTGGCGATCTTCACCGACGCCGACCGCGTGATCGAGCTGCGCGACACCGACGCCGGCGGCATCCTCGATGCCGGCCTGGTCGGTGCCGAGCCGGCCGCGTGGCCCGGCGGCCGCGCGCCGAACGCGATGGACGACATCCTGATCGAGGAGCTCGAGCTCGGTGTCCGCTCGTACAACTGCCTCAAGCGCGCCGGCATCCAGACCGTCGGCGACCTCGTCTCCAAGAGCGAGGGTGAGCTCAACGCGATCCCGAACTTCGGCAAGAAGTCGATCGACGAGGTGATCGAAACCTTGCACGCGCGTGGCCTCGCGCTCCGCGAGGGGTAAGCTTCTGCTCCTCGAGGATTCGAACCATGCGCCATCAACGTAACCGCTATCAGCTCTCCCGCAGCGCCTCGCACCGCAAGTCGCTGCTGATGAACCTCTCCAAGGAGGTCATCGAGCACGAGCGCATCCAGACGACCGAGGCCAAGGCCAAGGCCGTCAAGCCCGAGCTGGAGAAGCTGATCACGCTCGCCAAGCGCGGTGACCTGCACGCCCGGCGCCAGGCGCTCTCGGCGCTCGGCCAGGACAAGTTCGCCGTCTACAAGCTGTTCGAGGAGGTCGCTCCCCGCTACAGCGAGCGCCAGGGCGGCTACACCCGCATCCTGAAGCTCGGTCCGCGTCGCTCCGACTCGACCGAGATGGTCCTGCTCGAGCTCGTCTGATCCGCAGCCGTCGGCTATGACGGCGCGGCTGAAGATCGAGTACGACGGCACCGAGTTCTCCGGCTGGGCGGTCCAGCCGGGAGAGCGCACGATCCAGGGCGAGCTCGAGCGGCGCTGGCGACGGTCCTGCGCCGGCCGGTCGCGCTGACGGTCGCCGGTCGCACCGACGCCGGCGTCCACGCCTGGGCGCAGGTCGCCTCGCATGAAGGTGAGGCTGCCCCGCTGGGCAGCCTCAATGCCCTGCTCCCGCCGGACGTCGCGGTCGTGCGCTCCGAGGACGTCGCCGACGGCTTCGACGCGCGCCACGACTGCACCTCGCGCGCCTACTGCTACCGCGTGCTGGCGCGGCCGGCGCGCTCGGCGCTCGAGCGCGGGCGCGCGCTGCACTGGAGCTACCCGGTCGACCTCGAGGCGCTGCGCGAGTGCGCCGCGCTGCTGGTCGGCACGCACGACTTCACCGCCTTCACGCCGACCGACACCTACCACGTGCGCTTCGACCGCGACGTCTACGCCGCCTTCTGGCGCGCGCGCGAGCGCGACCTGCTCGAGTTCTGGATCGAGGCCGACACGTTCATGCGCCACATGAACCGCACGCTCGTCGGGACGATGCTCGAGGTCGCGCGCGGCCGGCTCTCGGTCGCCGACTTCGCCGCGGCTGCTCGAGGGTCGCCCGCGTCGCGAGGCGGGGCCGACCGCGCCCGCGCACGGGTCTGCTACTTCGCCGGTGCCGGCTACCGCGGCGAGCGGCTGCTCACCCCGGTCCCGAGCTCCTGATCCGCCTACGCCGCTGCCGCTGCCGACGCCGGTCTGGGCCGGGTCCGGCCGCACGACGACCGTGTCGGCGATCGCGATGATCTCGTCGACCGGCAGCTCGGCGCGCGCTGCGTGCTCGCGGATCGCCTCCGGGTCGCCGCCTCGTAGATGCAGAGCGTGCCGAGCTTGCCGCTGTCCTCGTCGAGCACGTAGCTGCGAATCCAGCGGATCTGGTCCGACATCTCCTCGTCGCCGACCTTCGTCGACCGCGCCGCCGCCTCCTGGAGGTCCGGCCCGTCGCCGAATCCGTCGCGCCGCAGAATCGCGTACAGCTGCATTGTTCCCCCTTCACTTGAAGTGATCCCGATGTCCTGAGGCGGATAGTACGGGCGCAAGGAAGGCCCTGTGGGCTCTTTCCGCCGAGGCCATCTAGGATCAGATTCGTGCGTGTCCTGCTGACCAATGACGACGGAATCGAGGCGGAGGGCCTGCGCACTCTGCGCCGCGCGCTCGCTGCCGCGCGCGGTGTCGATCTTCGCGTCGTCGCCCCCGACGGCAACCGCTCGGCGATGGCCCGCTCGATCACCACCCGCCGCCCGCTGTGGGTCGAGGAGATCGACTTCGGCGATGGGAGCATCGGCTACGCGACCGACGGCACCCCGGTCGACTGCGTGCGGCTGGCGAACCTCGGTCTGATCGACGACTGGCAGCCGGAGATGGTCGTCTCCGGCATCAACCACGGCTCGAACATCGGCGATGACATCACCTATTCCGGCACGGTCGCGGCAGCGCTCGAGGCGATCGTGCTGGGGCTTCCGGGCATCGCCGTCTCGCAGCAGTCGACCGCGCTCGAGCTCGACTTCCGCCAGACGACCGAATTCGACTTCCTCGCGGCCGCGACGTTCACAGCGCGCCTGGTCGTCGATCTCGAGAGCGTGCCGTTGCCCAAAGGGACGCTGCTGAACGTCAACTTTCCCGGCTGTGTCCCCGAGGGCATCTCCGTCGCGCGGTTGGGCAAGCGCTTCTACCGCGACGAGCTCGAGCTCGTCGAGCAGTCGGCGCCCAACCGCCGGCGCTACCGCGTCTACGGCGAAGTGGCCGAGGCCGACGAGGAGGAGAGCGACACCGACATCACCGCGATCGCCGCGGGACGGGTGGCAATCACGCCGCTGCACTTCGATCTCACCTACCACGACGGCGTCCAGGCGCTGATCGACCACGATCTCGACCGGCTCCTGCGGGAGCCGGTCCAGCCGCAGCGGTGACGACCTCGAGTTCCGGCACCACCGCGCGCGCCGCCGAGCTGCGCAGGCTGCTCGACTACCACTCGCACCGCTACTACGTGCTCGACGACCCGGAGATCGGGGACGACGAGTACGACGTGCTGCTCGACGAGTTGCGCGCGCTCGAGGCCGCCGACCCGTCGCTGATCACGCCGGACTCGCCGACGCAGCGGGTCGGCGGTGAACCGGTCTCGGACCTGGTCAAGGTCCCGCACCTGCAGCGCATGCTGTCGCTCGCCAACGCGCGCTCGGCCGAGGAGCTGCGCGCCTGGATCCAGCGGATGCGCAACCACCTCGCGCGCGAGGGCATCGCCGAGATCACCTTCGAGTTCGTCGCCGAGCCGAAGATCGACGGTCTCGCGATGTCGCTGATCTACGAGGACGGCCTGCTGGCGCGCGGTGTGACCCGCGGCAACGGTGAGATCGGCGAGGACGTCACCCACAACCTGCGCACGATCACCTCGATTCCGCGGCGCCTGATCACCGACCAGCCGCCGCCGCTGCTCGAGGTGCGCGGCGAGGTCTACATGTCGCTGCCGGACTTCCAGGCGCTGAACGAGCGGCGCGCCGCGGCCGGTGAGTCGACCTTCATGAACCCGCGCAACTCGGCCGCCGGCACGATCCGCCAGCTCGACCCGCGACTCACCGCCGGCCGGCCGTTGTCATTCTGGGCCTACCAGGTCGGCGTCGCCTCCGAGGGCGTCTCGTTCACGACTCACTACGAGGGGCTCGAATGGCTGCGATCGCTCGGCTTCCCGGTCAACCCGGACATCCGCGTGCTGGAGACCGAGGACGGCGTGATCTCCCAATGCGAGGGCTGGGAGCAGCGGCGCGGCTCGCTCGACTTCGAGATCGACGGCGTCGTCGTCAAGGTCAACGACCTCGAGCTGCAACGGCGCCTGGGCGTGGTTGGTCGCGAGCCGCGCTGGGCGATCGCCTGGAAGTTCCCGCCGACAACGGCCGTCACGACGTTGCTGGACATCGGTTGGAACCCCGGCAAGTTCGGCGACCTGCATCCCTACGCGATGCTCGAGCCCGTACGCGTCGGCGGCGTCACCGTCAAGCAGGCGACGCTGCACAACGAGGAGGACCTGGCGCGCAAGGACCTTCGCATCGGCGAGCAGGTGATCGTGCTGCGGGCCGGGGACGTGATTCCGCAGGTCGTCGCGCCGGCGCCGCACGTTGTCGAGCAGTCCAACCGCCCGCCCAAGCCACAGCCGCCGGCGCGCTGCCCGGTCTGCGACACGCCGACGCTGAAGCCCGAGGATTCGGTGTTCACGCTCTGCCCGAACCGCGAATGCCCGGGGCGGCGCTTCCAGCTTCTGACCAGCTTCGTCTGGGCGATGGACATCGACGGTCTCGGTGAGAAGCAGGTCGCGCTGTTCATGGAACTCGGCTGGCTGCGGACGGCCGCCGACATCTACCGGCTCCACGAGCGCGCGGAGGAGCTGCTTGAGCTGGACGGGTTCGGCGAGATCTCGGCTCGTAAGCTGTTCGACGCGATCGAGGCCTCCAAGGCTCAGCCATTCGGTCGTGTCCTATTCGCGATCGGGATCGAGGAGGTCGGCGACGTCACCGGCCGCAACCTCTCGCAGCAGTTCCGCACGATCGATGCGCTGCTCGACGCCGACCCGGAGGCGCTCGAGCAGACGCCGGGCGTGGGGCCGAAGATGGCTCGCAAGATTCATGAGCAGCTCGCCGACCCGGCGATGCGCGCGCTGATCGCCGATCTGCGCGAGCTGGGGCTCACGTTCGAGGAGGCCGGACCACCACCTGGCGAGGGGCCGCTGGCGGGCCAGACGTTCGTGCTCACCGGCACGCTTCCCGACCTCACTCGCGAGCAGGCGAGTGCCATGATCATGGCCGCCGGCGGAAAGGTAACTGGCTCGGTCTCGCGCAGGACCAGCTACGTGGTGGCGGGCGAGAGCGCGGGCTCGAAGCTCGCCAGCGCCGAACGCCTAGGGGTGCCGGTGCTCGACGAGGCCGGGCTGCTGGCGTTGCTGGAGGGCAACGAGTAGCGCGGGGGATTCGGTCCCGCCGCCCACCGCCCAAAAGGATGCGCCGCCTGGGAGGAAACCCTTGCGGCTTTACCTGCTCCGAGGTGCTTCCATCACTACCAGGCGGCGCTGCGTCCCTGGCTGGGACGCCAAGTGTTGTGTGGCCCCGAGAGGCCCTTCAGCGCGCTGTCACGCGCTTGCTACCTGCGCGGAACCGGATTTCGTCAGCTCCTTCAGCGTGGAGATGAACAAGGTCTTGTCGATCTTTCCGTTGAAGATCGGGACTCCCCACTCGACGCACTTAGCGATGACATCCCTGCGTTCAAGACCTGCTTCCTTTGCAAGCTCGCTCGGCGTCAGGTGATTAGCCATCGGTCCCTGCCTCCTTGTGATGATCAGTACATGAGTGACAGTATTGCGCCCGCCCCCGACGTACGCAAATCACCATAACCTTGCGCGGACGGTCGCGGCAAAAAGTTCTTCGACCGGCCGCCGACGAGCGGCCACCGGTCGGCTCCGCGGCGGCCGCGGCTCGGCTCGGAACCACGAAATCACGGGGTGCGTGCCACAATGGCTCGACTCGGGGCGTGGCGCAGCCTGGTAGCGCGCACCGTTCGGGTCGGTGAGGTCCCCGGTTCGAATCCGGGCGCCCCGATACACGGAAACCTCTGCACACGCGGAGGTTTTCGTCTTTCCGGAGGGTCAAGGGTCCGGCGTCTCGCCGCTCGGCAATTGCATGCACTATGCAATGATAGCTATATGCAAGCAAGGGCTGGGTCGTCTACATCAAACCGCGGCGCCGCCGATCCGGCTCGGGACGAGCTGGTCGATGCGGTGTTGGGATCCAGCCGGGCTTTGGTGGCGGTGGCGGCTCGTTCGCTGGCGAACCTCGCCGAGGATGTGACACTGACGCAGTACCGGTTCCTGATCGAGTTGGCGTCCCGTGGCCCGCAGCGCCTTGCCGATCTGGCTACCGCCCTCACAGTTGATCGCTCGACGGCGACACGTATGTGTGATCGCCTGGTGCGCAAGCGGCTGGTTGCTCGTCGCCGCGCTCGGGAGGATCGCCGGACGGTGCGCGTCTCCTTGACCGCCGCGGGCGCGGAGCTGGTGGCCGAGGTGAGCAGGCGCCGGCGGCTGGAGATCGTGACGATCGTGGGACGGATGCCGGCGGCCGACCGCGATTCTGTGGTGCTTGCGTTGCGGGCGTTCGCTGATGCGGCGGGTGAGGTGCCTGAGCAGGATTGGTCGCTGGGCTGGGATCTCGACTGATGGCCGGTGAACCCGTCGTCAGCGCGCAGGCAAGCCTCTCACGGCCGGCCGTGGTGCGGACCGTGTCGGCGTGGCTGGGCGGCAATCGCTTGGGGCTCGTGGTGATGGCATTGGTTGTCGGCGCTGGAGCCGGTCTCGGCGCCGCCCTGTTTCGCGAGATGATCTTCGGCGCCACGTGGTTGGTCACCGGCCATCAGCAGTTCGGGCAACAGGGACATGCCGCTAGCACGCATCTGCCGGGCCTGGGGATCTGGTTCGTACTGATCGTCCCGGTGCTCGGTGGTCTGGTCTATGGCCCGCTGATCTATCGCTTTGCCCGTGAGGCCAGGGGTCACGGTGTCCCCGAGGTTATGCTCGCCGTCGCCGACAATGGCGGCCGGATCAGGCCACAGGTGACGGTCGTCAAGGCCGTCGCGTCGGCGATCACGATCGGGGTGGGTGGTTCGGTCGGTCGGGAGGGACCGATCGTGCAGATCGGCTCCGCGCTGGCCTCGACGCTCGGTCAACTGGTACGCATGTCCGAGAACAGGCTGCGGATCATCGTCGCCTGCGGAGCCGCCGGCGGGATCGCGGCGACCTTCAACGCTCCGCTGACCGGATTGTTCTTCGGGTTCGAGATCGTGCTGCGCGAGTTCTCACTCGACGCGCTGGTCGCCACCAGCCTCGCGGCGGTCACCGGTGATGTCATCAGCCGCGCGATCTTCGGCTCTGGGCCGTTCTTCGCGCAGATCCCTCACGGCCTCTCGGTGACCAGCGACACCACCTTTCTGCTGGTGGCAGTGCTAGCTGTGCTCGCGGGGCTGCTCGGGGTCGGGTTCAAGACGTTCCTGTACTGGTTGGAGGACCTGGTTGATGAGCTCTGGCGGGGTCGCCCGGAGTGGGCGCGGCCGGCGGTCGGTGGCATCGCGCTCGGAGCGCTGTTGCTCGCGGTCCCGCAGATGTACGGTGTCGGCTACCCGGTCATGAACCAGGTGGTCGGTGGTCACGTCGTCGTCGGGCTGATCTTGCTGTTTCTGGTCAGCAAGGTGCTGGCAACGAGCCTCACCTTGGCGATCGGCGGCTCGGGCGGCGTGTTCGCACCGGCACTGTTCGTCGGCGCAATGGCCGGCATGGTGTTCGGCACCATCGTCCATGGCCTGTTCGGGCCAGCGGTCGGGCCACCGGCGCTGTACGCCGTCGTCGCGATGGGCGGAGTCTTCGCGGCCGCCGCCCAAGCCCCTCTGACCGCGATCGCCAGTGTGGCGGAGATGACCGCCAACTTCGGGATCACCCTCCCAATAATGCTCACCTGCGGAATCGCCGCCGCGGTGTCGAAGTACCTCTCCTACGGCAGCATCTACACCACCAAGCTGCTGCGGCGTGGGATCGACATCGAACGACCCAGGACGACCAACGTGCTGCAAACCCTGACCGTTAAAGACGCCATGCAACCCCTCCCGCCAGCCACCGCCGCCGCCCGGCTGGACGGACCCCACGAAACGGCCTCCGACCAGGCCGGCGTTACCAACGAGCAATGGAAGCGGCTTGCTGGAGCAGTGACCGACACCCGCCCTCCGCAGGAGCTCTACAGCGACGAAACGCTTGAGCAGGCGCTTCGGCAACTCACCCTCTACGGCCCGTCAGGCCTGCCGGTCCTCGCTGATGACCGTGAGCACGTGCAAGGATGGATCACCCGGCACGACATCCTCGAAGCGCTGACGAAGACCGCCCAATCCTCCGAGCAGTCGATCGAGCACGGCGCGCTGGCAGCGGACTTCGGTGCCGATGACCCATCGCTTGCCGCCCATCGATCGAGCACCCCACTGGCCGGCTACCAGATCGTTGAGATCACCGTTGGCGCCAACTCTCCCGCGCTCGGGCGGCGAGTCGCCGAGATCTCCTGGCCCCCCGGTTGCCTCGTGGTCGCCGTCACCGATCAGAACACGGGCTTGTCATCCGGCAACGGCACGATCCTGCGCGACGGGGCGCGGGTCATCCTGCTCGCACCCGTAAGCAGAACAGCGCCCCCGCAAGATCCGGTGTCGGTTGTCACCGGGTGAGTTCTCTTAAGCCGATTCAGACGATTCACTTAAGACGTGATCTAGTCCTTTACTTTTGCTAGGTCTATAGTAAAGGCATGTCGAAAGTTTCTTCGAAGAACCAGGTGACCCTCCCGGTGGAGGCGATGCGCGCGGCTGGCCTTCACGCTGGTGACGAGGTTGTCGTTCGCCCGATCGGAGACGGAGAGGTGATCGTTGCGGCTCGCGGATCCCGGGTTCGGCGTCACGCTGGTATCGCGAGTGGGATCTATCCCGCAGGCGAGCTTGATCGGTTGCGGGACGAGTGGCAGCGCTGATCCTTGACGCCAGTGTCCTCGTTGGGCTTCTGGACACTGCGGACTCGCATCACGACTCCGCTGTCGACGACGTCGAGGCCGCTGATCAGGCGGGCACGCGTCTACTGACGCCGGCGAGCGCGTACAGCGAAGCGCTCGTTTCGTTTGCTCGCGCGAGTCGCGTGGCTGAGGCACGCGAAGCGATCGCCGCGATGGGGATCTCGGTCGAACCGCTGACAGCAGCGATCGCAGAGCAGGCTGCCGAGTTGCGCGCCAGTCAGCAACGGCTACGACTTCCGGACGCGATCGTGCTCGCAACCGCTCTCCACCTGAGCAACCGACTCCTCACGTACGACGACCAGCTTTCGCAGATCGCCGCCAAAGTCAGCAACTGAAGCTGGCTGCCCCGGCCTTCGAGGCGAGCCCCACTACCCCGCGTACGAGGCGTGGAGTCGCACCGATCCCTACTCGAGCCACTCGGTCTCGAACGTGGGGTTGGCGTGGATGCAGACGAGGTTGGCTCGTTCGGGCCCGTGGTTGGTGAATTTGTGCGGCATCTCCGGCGGGACGATGACGATGTCCCCCGGACCGACGTCAAGTCGCTCATCGCCAGCCTGGAATGTGAGGTGCCCGTCGATCACCACCCAGGTCTCGTCGTAGGGATGGCGGTGCAGTTTCGGGCCCTGTTCGGGCTCGGAGTGGTCGAGTATCAGCGAGATCGTTGCCCCGTGGTCAACGCCTTTGAGGTTCCCGGTCGGTAGCGCGCCGGCTCTGATTAGTGGCATCTCTCTCTCCGCTGGTCGCATTTTCGGCTTCGTTGTCACATCCTTGCCTCTCGGCTCGTCATATAGATACCCGGTGCAGAGGCGATGCGATCTGCTGCGCCTTCGCACCGCCCGGCACCCAATCCGAAGGGGCGACCCCGATGAGCCAGCCAGCACCACCTGTGAGAGCTACCACCGTGCGCTTACAGGGCGCCGTGAACCAGCTGATGCGCGGACTGTTGCGCGCACCGCTTCTGTGCAATGTTGTCGGCAAGCGCCTGATGACGATGTACGTGGTGGGCCGAAAATCCGGACGGCACTACAACATGCCGGTTGCGTACACGCGCCACGACGGAACGCTGCTTGTGGGTTCGCAGTTTCGGTGGCTGCGCAACTTGCGCACCGGCGAACCGGTGGAGATCCGTCTGCTCGGCAAGCGGCGAGTTGCAGACGTTGAGTTCCTGAGCGATGAGACCGGCGTAGTCGAACATTTGGCGATCATGGCCCGCCACAACCACCAGTTCGCGAAGTTCAACATGATCGAGCTTGACGAGAGTGGCGAGCCACGCCCTGACGATCTCCATCTCGCGTGGGCCGCGGGCGCCCGAATTGCTCTGCTCAGCCCGCGGTAGCCGCCGCGGCGGTCAGCCTCTCGTTTCAAGGGGCGCTGAGTGTTGCGAATCGCAGCGCTTCCTCGAAGATCACAAATAGCCCGATCTGCTCAACGCCTGGGACAACAGTGACAGGCGGGTCTCCGCCAAGCAGTTCGGCGACACGGCGGGCGTGTGACGGCGGGTGCATCCGGTCGAACTCGCCGGTCCAGAGGGAGGCGCGGACCGCGCCGGGCGTGATACCCCACGGTTTGCAAAGGATCCGGATCTCCTCGATGAACCCGTTTGGGTTCGCAAACAGCTCCCCGGTCGTCGGTACGAACAGTTCCTTGACCCACGGGATCTGGACGACCTCCGCGTCCGGTCCCGTGAACAGGCCCATAGCGGAATCTGGCAACTTCTTGTACTGCTGCTTGAAGCCCACCCGCAGCAGAAACGGCGCGCGACGTGACATGAACGCCGCCATCTTCAGATCCCTCCCGGCTACGCGCCACTGGTCCTTCTCCGCGAGCGGCGCAATCGCTCCGAGCAGAGAGTGGGCGGAGACCCGCTCTGGAGCCACACCGGCAACGGCGATCCCGTAGGGGGTCCCGCCGGATTGCGTCACGATCCCGAACCGCTCCATGCCGAGCGCGTCCATCAGCGCAAGATGATCGGCGGGCCAATCGGCGACCGTGCGACCTGGTTTCCGTGTGCTGCCCTGTGAGCCCGGGCGGTCCGGGATCACAAGTCGGATCCCTAGTTCGCACGCGGTTGCGGCGAGCGCCCGCCCGAGCCCGCGGCTGCATGGACCGTCAAGCACGGTCACGACCGGCCCACTATCGGCGCCCGCGAGGAGGTAAGACAGGGAGCGCCCGTCCGGGAGGGCGATCTTGGTGTCAGGCTCTGGTTGCGACATGGTGTCGCGTAGTCTTGCATACACTGCGACACGGTGTCGCAAAGAGTTCCGTCAGACGAAGCCAGGCGTCGGATCCTCGAGGCGACGCGGGAGTTGCTGCTCGACCGGCCGTTTGCCGCATTGACCGTAGGTGACGTAATGGCACGTGCGGGCCTGACTCGCACCGTCTTCTACCGCCACTTCGACAAGCTGGGGCAGATGGCGCCCGAGCTATTGCCGGACGCGGAGGACCCGCTGCTCGATCAGCTCGTGCGCGGTCCTGCGGAAGACCTGATCACGGACATGGTCGCTGGCCTGGTGCAGCTCTATGCCGGCAACGGTCGGTGGCTGCGCGCGCTCGACGCCGCCGCCGCAGCCGATCCGACAGTTTCGACCGAGCTGGACCGCGCTCTCGTCGGCCCGCGCCAACTGCTCGAGCAGCTGGTCGCGAACGCCCCGCACCCACCGGCCAACCCACACGAGTTCGCGCTACTACTGATGGCCACGCACCGCGCATACCTGCTCGACACGTTCGGCGGCGGCCACGACTCCCCGGAGCTACGCGCCAACGCCACTGCGGCGCTGATCGTGCTCTGGGACCGACTCCTGGCTGAGTGATCCAACTCGGTGCGCTGAAGGCGTGTCATGCCCGACTTTTAGAGTCGTGCGATGCGACGAGTCGCGGTGGTGGGATGTGGAGGCTCGGGGAAAACGACGCTGGCGAACGCGTTAGGGCGCCTCGCGGCGATCCCCGTGATTCATATCGACTCGCATTACTGGCAAGCGGTTGACGGAGACCGGATCGAGTCAACGCCCGAGCAATGGGTCGCTTGCCATCGCGAACTGATCTCCGCGGACGCTTGGATCATCGATGGCATGAAGCTCGGAGTGCTCGGCGAGCGGCTCGCTCGTGCTGACACGGTGGTGTTTCTCGACTTGACGACTGTCGCATGTCTATGTGGGATCTTGCGACGACGCATTCGCTACCGCGGTGATGACCGTCCTGATCTCGGGGTCTACGACCGAGTCAACTGGGCGTTCTTGTGCTGGGTGTGCTCGTTCCGTCGTAAGCATCGACCTTCACTGCTCCAAGCGCTCTCATCGTTCGAGGGACAAACCGTCGTGTTACGCAGTCGGCGTCAGGCACGCCGGTTTCTCACGACACTCGAACCCGGGCCTGATGCCTAGACGATGGTCTGGCGTTCACCGCGCATCAGTGGACGACTTGGGCGCGCTTGCCCCCAGCTGCTGGCGCCACCAATCGATGGGAACGATTCGCAGGGCGATCTCAAGCGTCCCACGGTCAAGTTGCTCGGCGAGTTGTGTGATCGCGGCCAACCTTTGAACAAGCTCCTGGTCGTCGAGCGGGCCTTCGATGAGTGCGGCAGGGTGGCTGCGTCCCTTGCGGGTTTGCTCGTCGTCTTCAGCGAGCTCCAACCCGAGCAGGCTGCTCACCCACGCCAGGTCCCCCGCTAGCTCGACATGTCGGTCGATGATCTCGGCGTATGCGTCGGAGTTCAGCATCACGGCCGCCCATCGGCCTAATACCGCGTCGTTGTGGGACATGAAGGTCGTGACCTTGTCGTACAGCTGCTTTCGCGTATCCGGGCGGGCGACGAGATCGCGCAGGGCGGTAGTGAGGCGCTCTGTGTCGCGGACCGCGCTTGAGCCGGCGTCCATCGACGCCGCTGTGGCGAGGACGTCGCGTGCGGTCGCGTATGGATCAGACGACATGAGTCCGGCTAGTTCCGCGACTCCCGTCCACACGATTCGAGCGTCACGGACGAGCTGCAGCATCACGTACTGCGCCAGCACGCTCCAGCGCTGTCGACTGCGTCGTTCGACCGCCTCGTTTACCAGCCCTATCGTGAGCATCACCACGATCACGCTCGACACGAGCCCGGCGAGCAAAGGGTGGTTAGCCCAGAACCTGCCCGCCAACGCATCCGATAGCACGCCACCGACTAGCGCGAGCAGCGCGATCGCGGCAAGCGCCCGCGTACGGCGTAGGTAGACGTCACCAGATTCTGAACGTCGGGGGCCTGATTCGCGGCGGGCCATCGTCGAGTGGTAGCAAGGTTCCGTTTTCTTCAGGTGATGCGCGCTCGTGGGGCTGGAGTGGCCCCCTGATCTGTCCTCCACCGATACGTACGATTCGATCGTCGCAGTGCTCCACCGCTACGGTCAGCGTGATCGGACGGCGAGTCGCAACGGTGTGGGTTGCCACCATCCCCCCGGACACGACCATCCCCACCGTCAGTTCGGCTCCCGCTCGCGGCTTCTGGGTTGTGATCACATAGATCCCTCAACACTACGTGTGATCCCTACGCAGGCTGGACGTTCACGTCGTAGACATCGATGGTGCTGTGGGCGTTCTGCGCAAGGACCTTGAGCTCGATCTTGTCGGTTGCGCCGGGCGATCGTGAAACGCAGGCTGACGGTCTTGGCGTGGCCGCCGGTGGCGACATCGAGGTGGGCAAGCGCGGTGCGACCGATCATGTCTCGAACCTGCAGCTTCGCCTCGCCGGCGACCGCGACGCGGAAGCTGGCGATGTACGTGCCGCGGCTTTCGGACCACTTGGCGCCTGACTCGACGAAGCCACGCGTGCCGGTGCTGGCAGCGTGCCATGTGGCGGGCGGGCCGGTGCGGATCGCCTTGCCGGCCGCTCCCAGAAGCAGCCAGCCGGGGGCTTCGCCGTTGTCCGGTGCGGTGAAACTGAACCACTCGGCGCCGGGCGGCGGGGTAACTTCGAATGCCCACACCCCACCCTGGTCAACCTTCAGATGCGCATCCGGGTCCTCGAGCAGCGCCTGGATGTCGCCGTCGGTCTGAGTCGCTTTGACCGGCTCGATTCCGGCCGAGGCAGCGAAGATCACCCAGATGTGGTGCTCCTGGACCGGAACGGTGGTACCGGGTCCAAAGAGGTAGGGGTACACGGACGCACGCGCGCCAAAGTCACCGGCGATGCCCTGCGAGGCGACGACCTCATCGTCGGGCTTGATCATTGCGCTCACGCGGCGCAGCGCACTGACCGCCGGGGCGTGCACCGTCCAGCGGCGAATCGTCCCCGGCACCAAGGTAATGGCCCACACGATCGTGTTGCATGCGAGCCCGGCCGCGACGATGACGGCGAGCATCCTGACCGGCGAGCGCCGTGAGCGAAGCGCCGCCAGCAGAATCGCAGCCGTGCCGACGGGGATCAGCGCATACGCCTCGACCGACTGGAAGCCAGGCACGTAGATGTCCCACACTCTGCTGAGCTGCGATTGGCCGAGCACGAGCACCGCCGGGATCAGCACGGGCAGCCAGAGCCAGCCGAAGATCCCGGCCGGCGAGATGTTTTTCCAGGCCGAGTGGCGGTTGTCCCAGAGCGTGGAGAGCAGCCTGCCGGGATGCTGCAGGATGTTGCCCAGGAGCGTCCCGATGTTCGGCAAAGCCCGCGGATTGAGCTGCCCGACCGGGTTCATCAGATTCGCGTAGACGACCCAGACCCGCGTTCCGTCGGTTCCGCCGATCTGCCCGAGGAACACATCCCAGCCGACGGCGGCGGCGGTGATCATCAGCCCCGTCCGAAGCCACCGGCGGCCGAGGAACAGCGCGCTCAGCCCGATCGCCACCTCGTAGCCGGCTCCCACGTCACCGCAGGCGAGGCCGGCGATCAGCCAGAGCCAGACCGTACGGCGCCCGTAGTAGAGGGCATGGGCGGTGCCCAGGGCGGCGAAGGCGGCAAACGCCTCCGTGTGGACGTCGAAGGAGTTGCCGGCCAGGAACCCTGGGTCGACCGCGAGCAGGACAGCGCCGACGGCGACGACCATCGCCGCGGCTCGTTCGCGGGTCGGTGGCACGGATGTCGCGGCCAACTCGGTGATCCAGCGGAACGCGACGACCTGGGCGCCGAACACGGCGAGGTCCTGCAGCCACTTGATCGTGACCGGGTGCGGCCAGATCAGCTGGAACAGCGAGAGCGGCCAGAAGATGAACTCGGAGTGGTCCTGCCAGAAGAAGAGCTGGTGGCTGAAGCTCGCGACGCCTCCGACCGGGACGCCGTTGACCCAGCCTTGGATTGTCGACCGCGGATCGAGCGTGCCGTGGGCGATCTGGCTGACCGCCTGCTCGACATTCGCGAAATCCAGGGTGGCCGCGAAGTGGGAGATCTGGTCCTGACTCCACCAGCCAAGCGCGAGGAGCTGCAGGAACAGCAGCAGGTAGCCGAAGCGGGCGGCCCACCGCAGTACGGGGGCCCACTCGCCCGTCGGAGGCACGACTGCCGGCGCCCTGACATTCCATTGTCCAGCCGCCCGCCCCAACCTGCCTCCCGCAGGTGCACTTCTCGACTGGGATACCAAGGCCGCCTCACGCTATCAATGCTCACCTTTCCGAGACGGCGGCCCGCAAGAAAGTTGTACGGGCCCGCGGACGCGGTTTAGTGTCCGGGGTCGACGCCGCGCCGAGCGTTGGCGAGCCATTAACGCAATCCGAGGAGGGTGGCGATGACTGAGATGCTGAAGGGCGCCTGCCTGTGTGGTCAGGTGGAGTACGAGGCTTCTGACCCCGAAGGGATGGGCGTCTGTCATTGCACTCGTTGCCAGCGGTGGACGGGCTCGAGTCTCGTCGGGGTGCTTGTGGACAGGGACAATTTCAGGTTCACGAGCGGCGGGGATCTCGTGCAGCGTTATGAGAGCGAGTTCGCGCCTCGTCATTTCTGCCGTAACTGCGGATCCAGTCTGTACGACGACCTTGGCCAGAAGTACTTCGTGGCCGCCGGTTTGATGCGTGAGCTGCAGCTCGAACCGAGCTTCCACCTGCAGGTCGCGTACAAGGCTCCGTGGGAGACGATCGGTGACGCTGCGCCCCAGTTCGCCGAGAATCCCCCGGCATAGAGGCGAGACGACACCGGTGAGTAGCTAGGAAGGCGCTGTGCAGATCAAGGCCGCAATCTTGGAGGAGTTCGGTCAGCCGTTGGTGCTCGGCGATGTCGATCTCGCTGAGCCGCGCGCGGGTGAGGTGTTGGTGCGTCTGGTTGCGTGTGGCGTTTGTCATACCGACCTGTACACCGCCTCGGGGGTCGATCCGTCGGGCTACGCGCCGACCGTGCTCGGGCACGAGGGTGGGGGTGTCGTCGAGGCGATCGGCCCAGGGCGTGGAGTCGGTCGCCGTCGGCGATCACGTCGTCACGCTGTTCTCGCCGCAGTGCCGCGAGTGTGAGCATTGTCGTAGCGGCCGGACGAACATCTGCTTGGCGATTCGCGAGCAGCAGAACAAGGGGTTCCTGCCTGACGGGACCACGCGTCTGTCGCGAGATGGAGTGCCGATCCGGCATTTCATGGGCACCTCGACGTTCGCGGAGTACACGGTGATGCCGGAGATCGCGCTGGCGCGTGTCAGTCAGGAGGCGCCGCTGGAGGCGGCGTGTCTGTTCGCGTGCGGGCTCTCGACCGGTCTGGGCGCGGCAATGTTCACCGCCGGCGTCAGGGCCGGCTCAACGTGCGTCGTGTTCGGTGCCGGCATGGTCGGGCTCGGCGCGGTCGCCGGTTGCCGGCTGCAGGGCGCTGAGCGGATCATCTGCGTCGACCTCTCGGCCGAGCGCCTCGAGATGGCTTCTGCGCAGGGCGCGACCGATGTCTGGCAGGCCGGTCCGGACATCGTCGAGCGCGTCCAGGCCGAGACGCGTGGATTCGGCGCCGACTACACGTTCGAGGCCACCGGCCGCGTTGACGTCATGCGTCAGGCGGTGGAGGCGGCGAGGATGGGATGGGGACTGTGTACCGTCGCCGGTGTCGCCGGCAAGGGCGAGACGCTAGACGTGATTCCCCGCTGGCTGATCCAGGGCCGCCGGATCGCCGGTTCCTCGTTCGGCGGTGTGAAGGGGCGTGACCAGGTGCCGGAGCTGATCGAGCGCTACCTGGCGGGTGAGATCGACGTGGAGCCGTTCATCTCCCATCGCATCACCCTCCCCGAGGTGAATACGGCGTTCGAACTGATGGAGGCCCAAGACGGCATCCGCACCGTGATCACGTTCTCATAGGCGGGACTGCTCAGATCACCGGTGGCGTCAGCCCCGCGGCGCTCGCCGTCAGCGCCGGATCCCAGTTGCACGCCGTGCAGGCGTGCCTGACCGCTGAGGAGGCGAACTCGAGCCCAGTCCGAAACGGGTCTGCGCTGGCGACGACGTCGTCCCAGTCAAGGATGTACTCGCCCAGTGTTCCCTCCCATCGTGCCGCGGCGGGTGCGAGCGTACTGAGCTCGAAGCCGGGCGGAGCGGGGTGGGCGTAGGCGTAGAAGGCCGCCTTCGGATAGCGGGCATCACCGGGCCACCAACCGATGGCGACCTCCTCCGAATCCATCGCGTTGCGCATGATGAAGTCATCAGACGGCGGCTTGGCCGGCTCGCCGGAGAACAGATTCACAGCCAGGTCGAACGATCCCCACCAGGCGTTGACCGGCGTCGAGCGCCCGCGGAATGGAGCCCGTAGCGCCGCCAGGATCAGCGCGGCCTGAGTCGACGCGGCGAAGAACGTGGACACCTGGTCACGGTCGTAGTCGGCGTGCTCGGTGTCTTCATCCAGTGGTGTCGACCAGGACGTCTCCTGCGGCGTCGGGTCGATCTCGACCTCACCGCCAAGTTCGCGGACCGCCGCCAGTACCGCCTTCGTGACTGTCGCGACGGGCCGGTCAGGTGTCAGGGCGGTCCGCTTGACACGTCCGTCGTTGTGCTCGACGAGCGCCTCATGGCAGCGCAGGTCCAGCGCGACGACCAGCGCGCCGGAGCCGTCAGGTGCGGGCAGCGGCAGTGTCTCCCAGCCGCGCGCAGTCTGTCGGAGCGCTGCGTGCTGCAGCTCCGGCTCGGGCGGGGCGAGCGTGGCGGCAAGCTTCCCCAGAACCTGCGTGTGCGCGTGCAGCGTGTCGCAGGTTGAGTTCCACGCCTCGTACGGGGGAAGTGCTGGCCATGCGGAGGGCAACAGCTGCAGCCTACCGGCCTGCGTGCGACGCTGGGGGCTGGTACAGTCGGAAACCGTTATAGTGAAAACCGACTTAGTTACACCCCGCGTGAAAACGATGTTAGAGCTGGTGGCGACGATCGCCGTGGCGATCGGTCTGGTGCTCGTGATCGAGGCGCTCGTGGTTAAGCCGTACAGCATCCCAACCGGCTCAATGCGGCCGACGCTGGCGCCCAAGCAGCGGATCCTGGTCAACCGGCTTGATACGCACCCCGGCATCGGGGATGTGGTCGTTTTCCACCCCCCGCACGGCGGAGTCCTCACCGCGGATCAGTGTGGGAACGGCGAGCAGGGGTTCGACCCCGATGGGGATCCGATGGCTCAACCGTGCGACCGGCCGCTGGCAGGTGAGTCCACACAGACCTTTGTCAAGCGTGTCGTCGGTCTGCCCGGTGATGTGTTGCGGATCCGGGATGGGCACGTGATCCGCAACGGCAAGCCGGAGCCTGACTCCTACATCAAGGCCTGCGGCAAGGCGGCAGAATGCACATTCTCCCGCTCGATCCGGGTCCCGGCCGGCGACTACTACATGATGGGTGACAACCGCGGGAACTCCGATGACAGCCGCTATTGGGGTCCGGTTCCACAGCGTTACATCATCGGCGTCGCGTTCTTCACCTACTGGCCACCGGACAGGATCGGCGGGTTATGAGTCGCGCGCGGTTGGCCGATCGCAGCGTCCTCGTGCTGACCAGCCTGGCAGGTGGTGATCGCCACGGGTACGCGCTGATGAAGGACATCAAGAGCTTCTCCGGTGTGGCGCTGTCACCTGGAACGCTCTACGGCGCGCTGGCCAAGCTCGAGGCCGATGGGTTCGTGCAACGGCTGCCTGCCAACGATCGACGCCACCCGTACACGCTGACAGCGGCGGGCCGGGCGGCGCTGGCCGAGCGTCTGGCCGAGTCGGCCCGGATCGCGAGCCTTGGGCTGGAGCGGATCGCTCTGGGTCGCTCATGAGCAACCGCCTCACCGACGCGATCCTGCTGCTCTACCCGCGCCGGGTTCGTGACCCTCATGGACCCGAGATCGTGGCGCTGATCGACGACCTGATCGCGCATGAGGGACGTTCGCCCGCCGCGCTCTGCCTGCGCCTGGCGATGGACGGGCTCGCCCAGCGCGTGGCCTCGATCGCCACCGTCTGGACCGTGGTGGCCGTCCTGGCGGCCACCACCTTCGGTGGTCTCGCGCTCTCGGACTTCGCTGCCGCCAGTGCCTTTCAGAGTTCGCCCCGACCCGCGCACACCGTCGCGCAGGCCGTGCACACGCACCGGACCGGGCACCACCGGCACCGCACCTGACGCCGGTCGGCGGAGGAGATTGCCGATACCGCCCGCAACAGAGACCCTTGCCTGCCCCCGTCGAGCCAACGCTGGGCGCGTTCAGCGAGGAGGATTGCACGGTACCTAACCATTTGGTACCATACGGTCATGACCACCAGTCCAGACCACACGGCCGCTCCCGCGGCCGACCCCAACCGGATCCCGCGTCAGGTGTGGATCATCTCCGGCGTCGCCATGCTCGGCGCCGTCATGTCGATCCTCGACACGACGATCGTCAACGTCGCGCTCGCGACGCTCGGCCACCAATTGCATTCGACCCTGGCCCACATCCAGTGGGTCATCACCGGCTACCTGCTCTCGCTGGCCGCTGTGATCCCGGTCACGGGTTGGGCCTCACGCCGTTTCGGTGCCAAGCGCGTCTTCCTCATCTCTCTGACGCTCTTCACCCTCGGCTCACTGCTCTGCGGGCTGGCAACCAGCGATACCGAGCTGATCTTCTTCCGCGTGCTGCAGGGCATCGGCGGGGGCATGATCATGCCGCTGGCCCAGATCATCATGGCTGAGGCCGCCGGCCCAAAGCGGATGGGCCGCGTGATGGGCCTGGTCGCGGTGCCGATGATGCTTGCGCCGACACTTGGTCCGCTCCTGGGCGGCACCATCATCCAGGTGCTGAACTGGCACTGGATCTTCTTTGTGAACCTGATCGTGGGCGCGATTGCGATCCCGTTGGCGATCAGGCTGCTGCCGGCCAAGACCGGCGCAAAGACCGACACGCTCGACGTCGGCGGTCTCGTATTGATGTCGACGGGTCTGGTGGCGATCACCTACGGGCTGGCCGAGGCAGGCACGTACCAATCGTTCAGCAACCGACACGTTTGGCTGCCGGTCCTGCTCGGCGTGGTCCTCGTGATCGCCTTCGCGTTTCACGCACTGCGCGTCAAGCACCCGCTGCTGGATCTGCGCCTCTACCGTAACTGGCACTTCTCCGCTGCTTCGATCGTGATGTTCGCGCTGGGTGCAGCAGTTTTCGGAGCGATGATCCTGATGCCGCTGTACTGGCAGGACCTCCGCCATTACGACGTGATCGAGACCGGCCTATTGACCGGTCCGCAGGGTCTCGGCATGGCGATCACGATGCCGCTGGCCTCGAAGTTCACCGAGCGCTACGGCGGCGGCCCGGTGGCACTTGTCGGCGTCGTGGTGACCGCGGTGATGACGGTGCCGTTCGCTTTGATCGGCGCTCACACCGGCGTCGCCTTCCTCTGCGTCATCATGGTTCTCCGGGGCGCGGGCATGGGCGCGAGCTTCATGCCGGCGATGACCGCGGCGTTCGCCGCGCTCGACCGCAGCCAGGTCAGCCATGCCACGCCGCAGCTGAACGTGCTGAACCGCGTCGGCGGCTCGATCGGGACCACGATCCTGGCGGTCGTGCTCGCCGACTCCCTGCGTCACGCTCACACGCAGGCAGCCGCAGCTCACTCCTACGGCATCGCCTTCTGGTGGTCCGTCGGAATGGCCGCGTTCGCGATCATCCCGTGCATCGTCCTGATGCGTGCTGAGTCCAATGCTCGCAAGGCCGCGAGGGCAGCCGGCGCGGAGAATCCCGACCGTGCCGCGGTGGAGTCCGGTGCCGTCGCCGAGGCGCTGGCATGAGCGCCACGGAGGCCCCCAAAGAGACGGCGGCCGCCCAGGGCGCGATCCACGACGCCTCCACGCCGGAAGGACAACTGGGCCTGGCGTTCAAGCGGGCGATGGTGGCGATGCGCAAGCTGCGCGGCCGGGAGACCCACCGGCCCAATCAGATCAGCTACGCCCAATACGCACTGCTGTTCGGACTGGCGGGGATGTGCGAGCGCTCGGCCCGCGATCTCGCCGAGCAGGCCGACTTATCGCCCGCGACCGTCGCCCAGATGCTCGAGCACCTCGAGGCCGCCGGGCTGGTGAAACGCACTCGCTCAGAGCAGGATCGTCGTGTGGTGCTGTCGGTCCTGACCGAGCGCGGCGCGGCGGTCGTCGCCGAACGCCACGCCCAGATGGAACCGCGCTGGCGGGAGGCGCTGTCGGAGTTCTCAGAGGACGAGCTCCGCGCCGCCGCCGGCGTCCTCGGCCGCCTGGCCGACTACTTTGACGCGCTGCTCGACGACGACCCGAAGGACTGAGCGCTCGACACCTCAACGGTGTGATCGAGGATCGCCTGACTGATCGGTGGCCGCAGCGCCCGCGGGCGGTCGTGACCCATGTCCTCGATCAGCAGCAGCTTGGCGCCTGGGATCAGCGCCGCCGTGCGCTCACCACCGCTGGGCGCGATCAGCGTGTCGTCGAGCCCGTGGAGCACCAGCGTCGGCACGTTCAGCCGTGAAAGGCCGGTGGCGCGTGGGCCGCTCGCGAGCATCGCCGCGAGCTGGCGCCTGGTGCCCGCCGGGTAATTGCAGCGGTCGTAGCTCTCGGCGGCGATCGCTCGCGTCTCATCAACGTCGGGATACCGCTTCGAATGCCACACAAGCCAAGTGTCGGCCGACGCGACGTAGCCCGCCCGGTCCGCGGGTGTGGGTGCGAGCAGCGCCTGCAGCGCCGCCGGTGTCGACTGCCCGTACTCGGGCTCGCCGGTCGTCGACATCATCGAGGTCAGCGTGATCACCCGCTCGGGGTGTTCGATCGCCATGGTCTGGGCGATCATGGCGCCCATCGACGCGCCGACGATGTGCGCGCGCTCGATCCCGAGCCCGCTCAGCAGCCCGAAACCGTCGTCGGCCATGTCGCTGAGTGTGTACGGAGCGAGTGCGCGCGCGGTCGCGAAGTCCCCGGCGGCCGCGGCGGTCATCACCTCCTCGAGGCGCGCGTCCCGGCCTTCCAGCTTCGCCGACAGCCCGCAATCACGATTGTCGAAGCTGATCACGAAGCGACCGCCCGCGGCGAGTAGCTCGCAGAAGTCGCGTGGCCAGCCGATCAGCTGGGTGCCGAAGCCCATGATCATCAGTACGGGCGGATCGCCGCGCGAGCCGGCCGTCTCGTACTCAAATGTCATACCGTCGTGCGTGGTGATCTGCGGCATGGCTGCAGCATGCTAGCCGTGGCCGCGCTGCTTGACCGGGCCACCGCGCCGGATCAGAATCGATCGCATCGAATCAGTGAAGGGAACGCCTTGATACGGGAAACCATCCTCGACACGATCGGGGACACGCCGCTTGTGCGGCTCGGGCGCATGGGAGCCCACGTGCGCCCACAGGTGCTGGCCAAGCTCGAGTTCTTCAACCCCGGCGGGTCGATCAAGGACCGGGTGGCCGTCGCGCTGATCGAGGCCGCGGAGCGCGACGGCCGGCTGCGGCCGGGCGGGACGATCATCGAGCCGACCTCTGGCAACACGGGCACCGGCCTCGCGATCGCAGCGCGGCTCAAGGGCTACAACGTGATCGCGGTGATGCCCGACAAAATGTCGCGCGAGAAGATCGACCTGCTGCGCGCGTACGGCGCCGACGTGGTGATGGCGCCCACCGACGTGCCGCCCGACTCGCCGCTCTCCTATTACCGTGTGGCCGACCGGCTGACCAGCGAGATACCTGGAGCGTTTCAGCCCAACCAGTACAAGAACCCGGCCAACCCGCAGACGCACTACGACTCCACCGGCCCGGAACTATGGGATCAAACTGCGGGCGGGATCACGCACCTGGTGATCGGTGTCGGAACCGGCGGCACAATCACCGGCATCACGCGCTACCTGCGCGAGCGCACGCCGGATCTGGTCGTCGTCGGCGTCGATCCTGAGGGCTCGATCTACTCGGGCGGCGAGCAGAACGTGCACCCGTATCTGATCGAGGGCGTCGGCGAGGACTTCTGGCCGGAGACGTTCGACCCGACCGTCGTCGACCGCTGGATCACGGTCTCCGACCGCGACGCGTTCCTGACCACACGCCGGCTCGCCCAGGTCGAGAGCATCCTTGCCGGCGGTTCGGGCGGGATGGCGGTGCACGCCGCGCTTCAGGTCGCCTCTGAACTCGACGACCCCGACGCGATGGTCGTGGTGGTGCTGCCAGACGGGGGCCGCTCCTACCTCTCGAAGGTCTACTCGGACGGGTGGATGCGCCGCTATGGCTTCATCGAGCGCGATCAGGAGCTGCTCGTCGGCGATGTGCTCGCCCAGAAGGCAGAGTCCGGGCAGACGCCGACGCTGCTCAGCGTCGGTGCCGAGAACCCCGTCCGTGACGCCGTTGCGCTGCTGCATCAGCACGGCGTCTCGCAGCTGCCGGTCGTCAGCGCCGAGAACGGCGGCCATGTGGTCGGCGCGGTTCGCGAGCGCGGCCTGCTGCGCCATGCCGCAGCCGACCCTTCGCTGTTGGACGTGCAGATCGAGCAGATCATGGAACCGCCGTTCCCGTCCGTGTCGGTCGATGACCCGGCGCGCGCCGCAATCGAACTGCTCGTCGGTGACCAGCAGGCGCTGCTGGTCACGCGCGACGGCCAGCCGGAAGGTGTCGTCACGCGAACCGACCTGCTCGAAGCGCTGGTCGCCTGAGGCGCGCGGCATGAGTTCAGAACAACCTCCCATCCGCGGCTTCGGGACACGCGCGGTCCATGCCGGCCTGTCGCCCGATCCGAGCTTCGGCTCGGTGATCCCGGCGATCCACCAGACCTCCACGTTCGCGCAGCCGCGACCGGGGGAGTTCGTGGAGGACTACGACTATGCGCGCTCAGCAAACCCCACGCGCGCAGCGCTCGAACAGGCGCTCGGCGAGCTCGAGGGTGGTCACGCGGTTGCGTTCTCCTCGGGCATGGCGGCCGAGCACGCGCTGATCACAGCCGTCGGCGGGGCGGGTGCGCACATGGTCCTACCGGCCGACCTGTACGGCGGCACCTACCGGCTGGTAGACAAGATCATGACCCGCTGGGGCCTCAGCTACGACCTCGTGGACCAAGCCGATCCTGATGCGCTGGCGCGCGCGGTCCGCGACGACACGCGTCTTATCTGGGTCGAGACACCCACCAACCCACGGCTCGACGTCATCGACATCGACGCCGTCGTGGCGGCCCGCCGCAACGCGCTGGTGGCGGTCGACAACACGTTCGCGACACCGGTCAACCAGAACCCGCTCGCCCACGGCGCCGATTTCGTCGTGCACTCGACGACCAAATACCTCGGCGGTCACTCGGACGTTGTCGGCGGCGCCGTGATCGCCAGTGACCGCGACTGGTACGACCGTCTGCGCTTCGTCCAGAACAGCATCGGCGCGGTGCCCGGCCCGTTCGACTGCTTCCTCGTTCACCGCGGGCTGCGCACGCTGCACCTGAGGATGCAGGCGCACGCGCGTAGCGCCGCCGCAGTGGTGGAGCTGCTCGAGTCGAGCGCCGAGGCCAGTGACGTACGCTGGCCGGGCTTCAGCGGCATGGTCAGCTTTCGCCACCCGCGCGCGCTCGAGATCGTGTCGGCCACCGAGCTGTTCACGCTCGCCGAGTCGCTGGGCGGCGTCGAGTCGTTGATCGAGCTGCCGCAGGCGATGACCCACCAATCGGTCGAGGACTCGAGCGCCGCCGTGCCGGCCGACCTCGTACGGCTCAGCTGTGGGATCGAGGATCCTGAGGACCTTGTGGCCGACCTGCGCCAGGCGCTGGTCGCGCGGGCCCGGGTCGGCTGACCTCGAGCAAGTCACGGACCTCGTCGTCTGTGGTGGGGCTGAAGTCGCGGTACCAGAGCCCGACTGCCACGAACGGGTCGGGTGTGCGGGCGCAGACGACCGCGGCCCGGTGCGCCAACTCCTCGCAGGTCTGCCACGCCGCGACCGGCACCGCGACCACGACAGCGCCCGCTCCGAGTTCGCGCAGCGCCTGGACCGCGGCGCGCATGGTCGCGCCGGTTGCGAGCCCGTCGTCGACCACGAGCGCAGTACGTCCCCGCACGTCAACCGCAGGACGGTCACCCCGATAGAGCCGCTCGCGGCGCTCGAGTTCGAGGAGTTCTGCGCCGGCGATCCGCTCCACAGTCGTGGGGTCCAGACGGGCCTGGGAGACGACGTCGTCGTTCAATACGCGCACGCCTCCGCTGGCGATCGCACCGAACGCGAGCTCCTCGCGACCGGGGACCCCGAGCTTGCGCACGACCAGCGCGTCCAAAGGCGCCTGCAGCGCGGCGGCGACCTCGTGGGCGACGGGAACGCCGCCGCGGGGCAGCCCCAGCACGATCACGTCCTCGCGCCCGGCGAACTCGGTCAGATGTGCGGCGAGCTCGCGTCCGGCGGCGCGCCGGTCGGCGAACCGGCCAGCTCTCATGGAGCACATGCTGGCACCACGACGCTCTCGGGTGGCCGCCGCCCAGCGGGGCGGGCGGCCAAGCAGCCCACCGCTGCTTGCGCCGTCGGCTACCAGTACTCCGGAGCGAAGTGCACGAACGTGTTTCCGCGCTGCAGCGTCCAGAGCTGGAAGGCTTGGGCGTCGCTCATCGTCACCTGGTTGAGGGCGGCGCAGTGCGGGCACCGGGACGTGGCCATGCGCTCACCGGGAGGGCCGGCCAGTGTGATCAGATCGGGCGCGGCAAGGCAAACCCGGCAGGCGAAGCTGGCGATGACGACCGCCGCACAGTCGTCCTGTGTGAACCTCGCCTCATCCTCGATCCTCGTGCTCATCCCTGGATCGCCACCCTAACACCAGCGTCTGACATAACTGGGAAAACTTTTGACGCTTGACAAGCATAACCTGAGTTAGATATAGCTGGCAACATGCATAACTGGCCGCCCGCGAGGCCCTCCCGCGAAGTCCATCTTGCAGTGGCGGAGATAACCGATCGGATCGCCCGCCGCAGCAGGGCTCCACGGCGCGCGTACCTCGATCGCATCGACCGTCGCATCGAGCAGGAACAGCTCGAGGGGCGGCCGCGGATGCACTCCGGTTGCGCGAACCTCGCGCACGGCGTTGCCGCGTGCGGCACTGAGGAGAAGGACCTGCTCGCTCGCCAGGCCGTCCCGAACGTCGCGATCGTCTCCGCCTACAACGACATGCTCTCGGCGCACCAGCCGCTCGAGCGCTATCCCGCCCTGCTCAAGAAGGAGATCCTCCGAGCGGGCGGCGTCGCCCAGTTCGCCGGCGGCGTGCCGGCGATGTGCGACGGCGTGACCCAGGGTCGTCCCGGGATGGAACTCTCACTGTTCAGCCGCGAGGTGGTCACGCTGTCGACCGCGGTTGCACTTGCCCACGAGATGTTCGACGCCGCGCTACTGCTCGGTGTCTGCGACAAGATCGTGCCGGGGATGGTGATGGGGGCGCTGAGCTTCGGCCACCTGCCGTGCATCCTCGTTCCGGGCGGGCCGATGCCATCCGGGGTCCCGAACGGCGAGAAGGCGCGAGTACGCGAGCTGCACGCCGAAGGGCAGGTCGACGAGGCCGAGCTGCTGGAATCGGAGCTGCGCTCTTATCACGCGCCCGGTACCTGCACCTTCTACGGAACCGCCAACACCAACCAGCTCGTGATGGAGGCGCTGGGCCTGCACCTGCCGGGCGCGAGCTTTGTGACATCGGGTACCGCCCTGCGCCGGACGCTGACCGAGGCGGCGGGACGACGGATCGTCGAGCTGACCGAGCCGGAGCAGCACGCGCCGATCGGACGTGTCGTCGACGAGCGCGCGCTTGTCAACGCGATGGTCGCGGTGCTCGCTACCGGGGGCTCGACAAACCACACGATGCATCTGGTAGCGATCGCCGCCGCCGCCGGCATCAACCTGACCTGGCGGGACTTCGCCGACCTCTCCTCGGTTGTGCCGCTGCTGGCGCGGATGTACCCCAACGGCAGCGCCGACATCAACGAGTTCCAGGCCGCGGGCGGGACCGCCAGCCTGTTCAGGGCGCTGCTCGGAGTCGGCCTGTTGCACGAGGACGTAACAACGGTCGTCGGCGTGGGCCTCAGCCGGTACTGCCAAGCCCCGGAGTTGGACAACGGCGAGCTGAGCTGGCTGGACGCGCCGGTCGCCGGCACCGTCGATCCCACGGTGCTGCGGGCGCCGGAGCATCCGTTCGCCGACGACGGTGGCATCCGTGTGCTCGACGGCTCACTTGGACGCGGGGTGATCAAGGTGTCGGCGGTCAGCAGCGGGTCACGGATCGTCGAGGCGCCCGCCCGCGTGTTCGATGACCAGCAGGGCTTCCTCGACGCCTTTGCGCGCGAGGAGTTCGACGGCGACGTGGTGGTGGTCGTGCGCTTTCAGGGCCCGAGGGCCAACGGGATGCCGGAGCTGCACCGGCTCACGCCGGCGCTCGGCGTGCTCCAGGGGCGCGGTCACCGGGTCGCGCTCGTCACCGACGGACGCATGTCGGGTGCCTCCGGCAAGGTCCCCGCCGCGATCCACTGCACGCCGGAGGCGGCCGACGGTGGTCCGCTCGCGCGCCTTCGGGACGGGGACGTGATCCGCATCGACACGCGCGCCAGCACGTTCGACGTGCTCGGTGTAGAGCTCGGCGAGCGGCCGGTCGCTGAGGCGCCGCGGGGTGGTGAACTCGGGACCGGCCGTGAGCTCTTCAGTCTGTTCCGCGCCGCCGTAAGCAGCGCCGACACCGGCGCCACGATCTTCACGAGGCTCGAGGCGGCTGCTGAGCGGCTGGTCGCCGAGCAGCCGGTCGCCGAGCAGCCGGTCGCCGAGCAGCCGGTCGCCGAGCAGCCGGTCGCCGAGCAGCCGGTCGCCGAGCAGCCGGCGATTGCCGCGGCCGCTCAGGCGTGACAGAGTCGCGGTCGAGACGATGACCACACGCTTCGAGGATCTCCTGGGCGCCACCCGGGTCGTGCCGGTGATCACCCTGCCGGACGCAGCGTCGGCCGTGCCACTGGCCGAGGCACTGGTCGCCGGTGGGCTGCCGGTGCTCGAGGTCACGCTCCGGACGGGGGCGGCGCTGGAGTCGATCGAGCAGATCGCGGGCGCTGTCCCGCAGGCGGTGATCGGCGCGGGGACGGTGAACACGCCACAGCAACTGCGCGACGCACGCGGCGCCGGCGCGCAGTTCATCGTCTCACCCGGGTGCACCGACGCCCTCGTCGCGGCGGCCGCCGAAGCGGGCGGCGCGTTCCTGCCCGGCGCTGTCACCGCCACTGACATTCTCCATCTGATGGAGCACGGCATTTCGCTAATGAAGTTCTTCCCGGCGGAAACCAGCGGCGGCGTGGCCGCGCTCAAGTCTTTCGCCGGGCCGTTTCCCGCGATCAGGTTCTGTCCGACCGGCGGCATCTCCCTCGCTCGGGCGCTCGATTACCTGGCGCTGGCGAACGTCGCGTGTGTCGGCGGCGCCTGGATGGTGCCGGCCGATCTGATCGCAAATGGGGACTGGGGCGCGATCACCGCGCTTGCCAGGGAGGCGTCGACTGCGACAAGCCCTCCGGCTCCGGTCGCGGCCTAGCGGGGCCGCGACCGAGAAGCAGCGCTCAGTGGACCGGGCCCGCTGAGCGCCGTTCGAGCAGGTCGCCGACACGCTCGGGCGCGAGCACGTGGTCGATCACCATGTGCGCCGCCCCAATCACGCCCGCCATGTGACCGAGCTCGGTCAGCGCGATCTCCAAGTGGCGCGATGCGACGGGTGTCGCCTTGCGGTAGACGACCTCGCGGACGGCGGCGAACACCTGCTCATCGGCTTCGGCGAGCTTGCCGCCGATCACGACAGCGGTCGGGTTGAGCAGGTTCACCGCATCCGCCACTGCGGCGCCCACGAGGCGGCCGCTGCGACGCACCTGGCTGGTCGCCTCGGGGTGGCCCTCCCGCGCGAGGCGCACTACGTCAGGCGGCGTCGGCGCGATGTCGCCCATGCGCCGGGCGATCGCCCAGCCTCCGGCGACGGCATCGAGGCAGCCCACGTTGCCGCAGCTACAGGTCTCCGCCGCATTGGGTTCCACGACGACGTGGCCGATGTCGCCCGCGGCGCCGCGTTCACCGCGGAGGATGCGCCCGTTCGCGATCAGCCCGGCCCCGATGCCACTGCCGATCTTCACGAAGATCATGTGCGGGTTGTTCGCACGTGCCGCGAAGTGTTCGCCGAGCGCCATGATCCGCGCGTCGTTGTCGACCAGCACCGGGGAGTCGGTCGTGTCCGTGAAGATGCTCGGCACATCGACACCATCCCAGCCCGGCATCGCCGGAGGGCTCACCGGCTGGCCGGTGTCGAAGTCGACCGGGCCGGGCAGCCCGATCCCTACGCCGAGCACGTCGCTCCAGCCGCGACCAAGGTCGTCGAGCAGGTCGGAGAATCGCGCCTTGACCCATTCGAACACCGCTTCGGGCCCCTGATCGATCGAAAGCGACGCCGTGTGCTCGGCCAGCGGACGAGCAGCGAGGTCGCACACCGCGAGGTGGCAGCCCGTCTGCCCGAGGTCGCCGACCACGACCAGGCCGGCGTTCTCGTCGAAGGCGAAGATCGACGCCGGCCGCCCGCCGCTTGACTGCGCGTCACCCGCCTGCTTCACCAGCCCGGCCGCACCCAACACCCCAAGGCGCTGAACGACAGTCGAGCGCGCGATCCCCAGTTGCTCGGCGAGCTCGTTACGAGTGGTCGCCTCCCCCGAGCGGATCAGGGAGAGGACAGATCCTGGTGAAGATGGCTCAACGATCGAAAGACCATAGCTCGCCTCCGCGCCAGAGGGCCTGCCACTGCGGCCCTTTGCGCCTACTGGCGCGCCCGGGCGGATGCCGCGGGATGGGCGATAGAGCGCAGATGGACCGAATAGACCGTCGCGATGCTATCGCCGCCCGGACTCCAGACACGCACTTCTATTTGATCGCCGCGAGGCTCGACGGGACTGCGCGACCAGAGGCCCCAGCCCCGGAACGTTTGATGCGTCATCGAACGTGGGACGGACGTTGCCAGGTCGACCGTCTCCCGGCCGATTGTGTCAGCGATCTCCTGGCGGGCGAGGAGCGTATGCGTAGTGGTGTCCCAGACCTCGACGAACGCTTCACCGGCGACGGCTAAACGGACCGTCGCCTGGTACATACCGTGCGGTTCTCGCCAATACGCCCCATCCAGCACGTACCCGCGTCTGCCGTTGCTGCTCGTATACCAGTCGCGCGCGGGGCCTGCTAGCACGGCTCGTCCGGCTGGCCCTGCCAGTGCCCAGGCGGGCTCCGCCGTATGGTCGGAAACCGGCAGCTTCAGGCTCGAGCCGATACGCAACGGTCTCGTAGACACAAACGCCCAGATCCCGTTTCTGTGGGCGACCAGTCTGAAGTTCGGGTCGCTAGCCAGACCTGCGACGGTCGAGTAAGTGACAACGGGCGGCTCTAACTCGATGCCCTGCCTGGCCGACACAACCAGCCAAAGCCGGCGGCTGTGAATCGGAAGGCTCGACGCTGTGAAGTATCCGAGACCAACATATGAGTAGATCCACTTGCGTGCCGAGAAGGGGCCGATGAATCCCTGATCAGTCATGACCTCGTCCTGTGGTCGGATCTTCGCCAAGACGTTGTGGAGGGTCGAAGCTGCTCCCGCCGAGACTCGCAGCCATTGCTGTTTCGCCGGCGGGTCCCATACAACAGCCCAAACCACAACGTTGCTCACCACGGTCGCGATCGCCAACCAGACAGCGACCCTGCGCCGCGGCAGCCACCTCGCAAAACAGATCAGGGCCGCGATCGTGCCTACCGGTCCGAGCACGTAGACCGGCAGCGTCTGAAAACCCGTGAATCCGAAGACGTTCGCGGCCAGATTGCTGGACACGATCACGAGCACCAGGGGCAGGAGAACGGGAAGCCAAAAAACGCCGACCACGCCAATTGGTGAAATCGTGCCCCAGATGTTCAGACGCCCGTGCCACAGCACCTGGAGCGGGCGCACAGGATGCTCTGCCAGAGCCGCGAGAAACCTGCCAACGCCCAGGTTAGGCACTCCCCGTAGACCAGTGCCGATCAGGGCATTGCCGTAGATGCCGCTCAGCTGCGTGCCCGCCGTCGCGCCGAACGCGGTCATCAGCGCCGTCGCCGCGAACCCAGCAGCGGCGGTGGCCATGCCTGCCAACAGCCAGCGACGCCCATAGAGCGCCAGCGACAAGCCGAGCGCAGCCAGGTAGGTCGAGCCCACCTGACCGGTAAGCAGCCCGGCGGCCACCCATAGGAACGCCCGTCTGCGCCCTCTCACCAGGTCGTGAGCCGCACCGAGCAGGAAGAATGTCGCAAACGCCTCGCTGTGCAGGTCGAATGACTCGCTCCACAGGACGAACGGGTCCAGTACGAGGAGCGCGATTCCGGCGGCGGTCAGGGCTGCAGCAAGCCGGACCCGACCGCTCTCGCGCCAGTAGGAAGCCGTCATCTCGGAGAGCCAGTTCAGCGCAATGACCTGCGCCCCTACGACCGCCAAGTTCTGCAGCCAGAGCAGGACCGCTGGATTGGGCCAGAGGCGCCAGACCGCGGAGAGGATCGCCCAGAGAAAGAAGCCGTGGTCTTCATAAAAGGTGACGTGCGTGCCATACGCGACAGTTGAGGTTGGGTCAAAATTGCCCTGCGCGAACTGGAAGGCTGACTGTTCGTAGATCGAGAAGTCGCGCGTCAGCGAGAAGCGAGACGCGAGCACATAGCTCCACGTACACAGCGCCAATAGCTCGAGTCCGAGCAGCACCATTCCAGCATTTCGTACGCGCCTCAGTGCCAGAGGCGATTCTCGGCGCTCCGGTGGCCTGAACGGCTCGGACCGGTTCCACCGCTGCCACAGTCGATGCGCTGCGGACCTGACTCGGTGACACCTTGCTGTATGGACGCTCGCCGGGGTTTGTCCGACGGAGGTCGTCATCTGACGAACCTGATCGGGAGGATCTCCGAGTAGCCATAGGGGTAGAACTCGTGGCTCTGGACCAGGTTGGCCTCAAAATAGATCGGGTCAGGGCTTGACTGAGTGCCGACGATGCGGAAGGTCGCGACGCCCTCATTGTTGGTGCGCGCCATCACGGGTGTCTGCCCTGGTGGCTCGCCGTTGACTCTCGCCTCACTCAGCTCCAGGCCGCTCTGGTCGTAGATGATCTGCCCCAGGTAGACCGGCACCTCGGCACGACGGACGGGCCTGTCGAGCTGATCGAGCAACGCCGCCCGGACGATCAGCGATCTGCCAACCCGCACCGCCTGGTTGAACGCTGGGGGCGTCAGCGCAACGTGCAGGGCACTTGCTTCGTACGGACCGGTGCTGCTCACGGCAGCCGGCCCACGAGAGAAGGCGACCACGGAGAAGCCGCCGGCGATGGAGGGTTGTGCCGGGAAGTTCGGGGAGACGATCGTGTAGCTGGCGGAGCTGCCGGGCAGGAGTGACCCCGGCCCGCGCGTGATGTGCCAGAAGGTTGTGATTCCACCGCCCTCGTCCAGCGCGAAGGCGGGTCGCACAGTGCCTCCGGACACGTTCGCCACGTGCAGGGAGATCTGTTCAACCGTCGCAAGCTGGCCCGTCGTGCGGATGCCGGTCACTCGCAACTTGAGCGGCTGGCCATCCGCGAGCGCGTAGACGACTGCTCCGATCAGAAGAGCAGTCCCGAGCGACACGGCGGCCGACCAGCGACGCGAACGTCGCAGCCGTCCGCGACGGGAATGGCTCTCACGCTGACCGGGCGACGGCCTGATTGTGACTGCGCCGACCACTGCAGCCGGTATCAGCGCCACCAGGTAATTGCCGTACGAGCGCGACGCGAAAAACAGGATCAGCGCCGGAAGCATGAAGGTCGCCATCCGCAGCAGCGGATAGGTGCCGACGTAGATCAGGATCAGCAGCAGCGCCAGGATCACCGTCGCGGCCGTGAATGCCGCCAACGAGCCGCCACCGACTTTGAGGAAGAGGCTGAGTGCGACGGCTCCCTGGCCGGCGGGAACCAGGTGACTCGTGATCGGCGTCAGGACTCCCTTGACCCAAGCGCTCGGAGACATGAGCACAAAGGGCAGATTGGGCGCGAGGAAGGCCACCCCCACGACTGCGACGTACCTGGCCGAGCGATTGAACGCAGCCTTGGTACCGGCACGCGCGTGCTCGTCGATCGCCAACGCACACACGAGGAAGGGAAGCACCAGCCAGGGGGTCTGTTTGACGGCCATCGCCAGTCCGAGCAGCGCCGGCCCTGCATAGGTGATCCGGGATTCGCCGAAACGGTCCCATCGATACGCGGCACCAACGAGCAACGGCATGAAGAGGACATCGGTGATGCCACCGACGGCGTAGGACACGTAGATGCCGACGCTCCCGAGCACCAGCGCCGCCGGTCGCACACGGACGGGCAGGGCTACGAACAGGAGCAGGACGGTCAGGCCCCACGCCGCGACGTTCAATGCCACTGCCATCTGGCTGGACCAGCCGAGCGCCAGAAGCGGCACGTACAGCAGGAACGCGAGCGCCGGGTAGGAGAGTTGTGTCACCGGCGAGCCGCTCAGTGAGTACGTGTAGCCGTCCGGCGAGACCCTGAACTGCGAGAACGACGGCGCCATCGAATGGACGTATGGATTAAGCCCGTGCACGACGAGCTGCCCGGCGTACTGGTCGAAGGCGAGCTCGTCGGTTCCGTATCCGGGCGCATTGCGTACCTGGATGAACGACCAGGCGACGAATGTCGCGACCAGCACCAGTGCGGAGAACCAGCCGATGACCGTACGGTGGCGCTCGAGTACACCGCCATGAGCCTGCGGCAACCAGCTCGCCAATATCGTCATGAGCCCCAGGGCGCCGGTCAGAACGACGAGCGCGCTGATCCAGGCAAAGCTCGTGGTGGCGCCGAGAAGCGCCACGGACCAGTTCAGCAGCGTGCAACCGACGAGCGTCCACCAGAGCCGCTCCGGCCAACTCGGTCCGTCGTCAGCCGTTTCCTGCCCGACTGCCACGCGGATCAGAGGTTGACGATCTGAATGTTGCCGTACGCGGCAGTACCCACTGGGTCGTAAAGCTCCGACCCGTCGAGGGAGATCCCAAGCCCCACGCTATCGCTCGCGGCGGGTAGGGCCTCCTTCTGAACCTCGGTCGCTGTTGAGATCACGGCAATGTTCGCCAGCGCACGGGTTCCCTTCAGCACATACAGCGTTTTGCCGTTGGGTGAGAGCGCGATCGCGATACCCGGTTCGCCCGCCGGGAACGCAGTGATTGGTTTATTGCCGGTGAGGGACGTCTCCTGCAGGACGCCTGATCTCTGCACGCTCCAGATCGCCTTCTGGCTCGGTGTCGGCACGATCCCGACTGCGTCGCCTGGGAGTCCGATCGTGCGCTCGAGCTTGCGTGTGAGCGTGTCTACGATCGCCACCGCGCGGACCTGTGCAACCCCCTCGAGTACATACAGCGTGGTGCCGTCATCACCAAACGCGAGCCCCATGACGGGATCGCTGACCGGGACGGTCGCATCGACGGAACCGGTCGAACCGCTGAGAAGTTCCACGGCGCCGGTCTTTTTGGTGGCCAGTCCGAGGGCGATCAGGCCCGTGGACGACTGGGTCACGGCTGTGGCGTTGCTGCTGACCCCAACGGCCTGCTGCTGAGCTTTGCTTGACAGGTTGAGCTCGTTGACCGTGCGATCCCGGGGTGTCCCGGCTAGTACCCAGACCATCCCGTTCGGCTGAGGCGGGCCACTGGAGAGCAGTCCTGCCGGGCCCGGCACGACCTCGGGTGGCTTCGTTTGACCGGAGGAATGGTGATGTGCGGACGGGGTTCCCCCCGAGCCACAGCCGGCGATGGCGAACGCGCTGACCAGCAGGCAGACGGGCAATGCTCGACCGGTGCGCTTGCCCAGCAACGGCCTACTTCTCAGGCGCCGCGAGGACCGCGATCGACTCGCCGCTCTTGATCCGGATGGTGAGCTTCCCGTGCGTAATGGTCGCTTTCGCTTTTGTGAACTTGCCGGTCCGCGAGTCGTAGACGGCGACGATGCAGCCGCGGCCGATCGCCAAGTCGGAGAAGATCACCGTGAGGGCCTTTGACGTCTTGATTGACGACGCGCCGGATTTGATCTCGACACCGAGGTCCGCGATCACTCGGTATTTCGCAATGGATTTCGCGAGATCCTTCTTGACTGTGGCGGCGCTGCCTTTGGTGATCGCTACCTGGAATCGCTTCTTGTAGGCGTGCTTCGGTACCACGACCTCCACTGGTCCGGCGGGTTCCTCGCCGTTCACCGTACCGCCGTTGGTGCCCATGGTCCGCACGATGATGACCGCGCGGAAGCCGGTCGGCTGAGTGTTGACCGGCGGCGGCGAGCCGCCGTAGCCCGACCCGGCAGCGAGCGCTGGGCAAGCCGCCGCCGATGCAACCGCAATGCTGCATGAAGTCGCGACGACGAATTGAATCGCTCGCTTTGCGTGTTCCTTGAGCACATACACCCCCGGCTCGAAGCTTAGGGGTCGCATAGGCATGCTGCAAATTGGTGGAACTACGCGCGCCGCTCAGCCCGCGGCCGCCGCCAGGTGATCGGCTGGTTCCGGCTGCGCCGCAGCAGCAGGAAGGCGATCGTGCCCCAGGTTGCCGGCACCCACAGGGAGATCGCGTGGTAGACGATCGTCGCCGAGGTCGCCAGCGTGTCGTTGACACCGAACAGTACGAACATGCCAACGAAGCTGCCGTCCAGGACGCCGATCCCGCCGGGGATCGGGATCAGGTTCGAGAGGTAGCCGATCTGGTAGGCCAGGACGATCGTCGAGATCGGCGGCGCGTGCCCCAGCGCGTGGAAGCAGACCCACAGCACCGCGATGTCGAACCACAGGTAGCCGAACGCCCCGAGCAGCCGCCAGTCCGCTCCGAACAACAGCTTCCTGGTGTCGCGGATCGTCTCCGAAGTTGCGCGTGACCAGTTGCCGATGCGCCCGCACGGTCGCGCACCGAGCGTCCTGTCGGTCACCCATGGCAGCAGCAGGAAGCCGACGAACACGAGCACCCCGACGCCGCCGGGAAGCAGACTCAGCAACGGGTCGTGCTTGCCGGGCAGCACGTGTGCCCAGAGCCCCAGCCCCGCGAGCGCCAGCGTGATCAGGTTGATTGCACTGGTCAGCAGGAAGAGGACCGCCGACCGCTCCGCCACAGGGCCCGGCCGCGCGCCGCGTTCGATCAGCAGCCAGGCGCCGACCGCGACGCTGCCGGCGCCGCCAAGCGCCACCGCCGCACCGAACGCAAGCTCGCTCAGCGCGACCCGAGCGCCGAAGCGGATCGGCGCCCGGTCGAAGACCTGCAGGAAGCAGACGACGTAGCCGACGCACGAGAGCAGCTCGAGCCCGATCGCGAGCGCCACCCATCCCGGCGGCATGTGAATCACCTGGTGGGCGACGTCATGGAGGCTCGGCACCGCCAGGAACAGGCCGACCGCCATCGCGATCAGCACAACCAGCGAGATCAGGCCGTGGCGCAGATTGCGGGTCGCCTTGGCGTCATCGAGACCCAGCCGTTCGGCATCGAGGGTTGGCTCGGTGTGCGCCGTCACCACACCATCCTGTCATCCTGCGCCCATGACCCGGCTGGAGTTGCCCGGACATGACGCCGTCGGCATCCGCGCGGACAACCCAGGGCCGTTCACCCTATCTGGCACCAACACATGGATCTATGGGCGCGAGCCCGCGTGGCTGATCGACCCCGGCCCATCTCTGCTCGAGCACCTAGACGCGATCAGCGATGAACTCGACGAGCGCGGCGGCCTCGGTGCCGTGCTGCTCACCCACGACCACCCAGACCATGCAGAGGCGGTCCCTGAGCTGATCCTTCGCTTTTCACCGGCGCCACTCGCCGCTGCTCGTGGCGCGGTCACGACGCTACTCGGTGACGGCGACCGCTACGGACCATTCGAGGTTGTCGCGACGCCGGGCCACGCGCCCGACCACCTCACCTTTCTCACCGAGGACGGGCTCGCGTTCACCGGCGACGCAGTACTGGGTGAGGGCAGCGTGTTCGTGGTCGGGCAACTCGGCGAGTACCTCGACGGCTTGCGACGGCTGCGTGAACGCCGGCTGTCGCTGATCGCGCCGGGGCACGGCCCCGTTGTCGAAGACCCTGAGCCGAAGCTCACGCAGTACATAGATCACCGCCTGGCCCGGGAGGCGGCTCTGGTTACCGCGCTTGCCGAAGGCAAGCGCACAAATCAAGATCTTCTCGATGCGGTGTGGTCGGATGCGCCCGTCGAGTTGCGAGGCGCCGCGGCGGTCACGCTGGAAGCGCACCTGCAGAAGCTCGAGGCTGACGGGCGGCTCCCCGATGGCGTTGAGCGCGGGGGTGGGATTTGATCCCGCCCACGCCAACCCCCGCAGATCCGCGGTCGCACCCAACCCCGCGGGTCCCATCCCAACCGCGCGGGTCCCACCCCAACCCCGTGGGTCCCACCCCAACCCCTGGAGGTCGCACCTAGGCGACCTTCACCATGGGTGTTGGTGACGGTTTGGCTGATACTGGTCCGGTGCGGGCGGCGCGGCGGGCCTTGAGGATCTGGTCGAGCTTGGATGCCGTCTCCCCGTGCAGGCGCGTGATCTGATCCCAGGTGAAGTGGACCGTGGGGATGCCAGTTTTGAGGAGGATGTCGACGCCGCGTCTGCGGTCGTTCTCGAATGCCGGCCGCCAGTCGTTGCCGTGGGTGACGCCGCCATCGAGCTCGATGATCAGCTGATGGTTGGGAAAGTAGGCGTCCACGCGCTCGCCGCCGACGTGGACGTTGATAAGCGGCATCTCCAGCTTGTGGCGTTTGATCAGCCTGCGGAATGCCCTTTCCAGCTCCGAGCGCGTGTGCTCTTTCTGGCTGTCGCCGATCAGCTGCTTGAGCTTTTGTGTGCCGGGGTGGCGCGGGTTGCGGTTCGTGAGGTCGCGCAGCTGGGGGACGGTGAGACGGTTGACGTGGCGCATGTCGTCGACGACCCGTTCCAGCTCGTCCATGGTGAGACGCGGCGCAAGGTCCAGTGCGGTGCGCGCCGGGCTGGTGACCCTCAGACCCTGGACCTTGCGGATGTCGCGCTGGATCAGCGTTGACGAGCGATGCACCGTGAGCCCGCTCAGCCTGACGTCGCGCGCGCTGATCAGCTCGAACGGCTCCGGCCAGGTGCGGTCCGCCCGCCAGAGCGCGAGGGCGGTTCGGCTCGCGAGCCCCGTCCTGTCGCCCGTCGCCAGCAGGGCCCCGTGTGCCCTGTCCACCGGGTTGGTGGGGACGTGGCCGACGGCGTACACGCCGTGGTGGACACGGATCAGAGCCCCCACGGTTACCCGATGCTTGATCGCATCTCGCGACATGCCCAGCGCGGTCAATTGCTTCGTGGTGATGTGGCCGCCCTGCCAATTGGCGATTTCTGCGATCCGAGGGGCCAAATGTGTGCCCTGGCGCCCATTTAGCCCCTCGCTAGCCGATTCTCGAGCCTTGCGCACGGTTAATAGAGGCGCGACAGCCCCCGGATTAACCCCCCACGGGTACGCTCATCCGGCAATGGACGCCGCGTCAGGCATCGCCATCCCGGTCGCCTTTGGGGCCGGTCTGGTCAGCTTCCTCTCGCCCTGCGTGCTCCCGATGGTCCCTGGCTACATTTCGGCGGTCGCCGGCGTCACGAACACGGCCGAGATCAAAGCGCGCCGCGTGATCGGCCCGAGCCTCGCGTTCGTCGGCAGCTTCAGCGCGATTTTCATCGCGCTCGGGTTGCTCGGCCAGCAGGCTCTGCGCGGCGCGCTGACCGGCAGCACGGCGCAGCACGTCTGCGGGGCACTCATCATCGTGATGGGGCTGCTGTTCGTGCTGAGCCCGCTGATCCCGCGACTTGCGCGCGAATGGCATGTCCCGGCGCTGGTGGAGCGTGCAGGTCGTTCGGGCCCGGTGCTCACGGGGGCCGCCTTCGCGGTCGCGTGGACGCCCTGCACCGGACCGACGCTCGGAGCGATCGTGACCGCCGCGGGCACCTCCTCATCGGCGCTGCGCGGCGCCTTCCTGCTCGCGATCTACTGTGCCGGCCTCGGCGTCCCCTTCCTGGTCACGGGTCTCGCGTTCGGCAAGGTCACGGCCGCGCTCAAGGTCGTCAAGCGTCACTACCCGATCGTGATCGGCACCGGCGGCGTGATCCTCATCGGCATGGGCGTGCTGATCTGGACCGGACAGTTCACGGTGCTCAACATTCACGTCGACCACTGGCTCAACTCGCTCGGCCTGCCCAACTTGAACTCCGATACATAGCCAGGGGCGCCCGGCTTACCCGCTTGGGCATCCCGTCCGAGCGTCTCGCGGAGGCGCCCCCGCGCACCCCGGACGCCCCGGGCACCTCGGGAGCCCCGGGCGTCCCGGACGAGGGGTTGACACCTAGCAACGCAAGGTATAGGATCGCTAGGCATGAGATCTGAAGAGCTCAAGGGCCACCTCGACGGGCTGATCCTCGCGGTCGTCGCACCCGAGCCACTGCACGGCTACGCGGTGATCGAACAGCTGAAAGCCCGAAGCGGCGGTGCGCTGGCGTTGCCGGAGGGCACGGTCTACCCGGCACTGCACCGGCTCGAGGCCGACGGTCTGCTCGAGAGTGCGTGGTCTACGGCGTCCGGCCGGCGTCGGCGCGTCTACAGCATCACGAAGCGCGGGGAAAAAGAGCTCGGCGCCAGCCGAAAGCGCTGGCGCGTGTTCGCGGGCACGATCGAGGCGGTACTCGCATGAGCTACCTGACCGAGCTGGAGTCTGAGCTGAACGCCGCCGGCATCCCGGCGCGCCGCCGCGCAGCGGATCGTCGCCGAGTTCGCGGACCATCTGCACGAGGATCCGAGTGCCCAGCTCGGTGCGCCACAGGAGCTGGCGCGCCAGTTCGCGGACGAGCTCGGAACCAGCCTCGCCCGCAAAGCAGCCTTCCGTTCCTTCGCGGCGCTGGCGTTCGCCGGGGTCGGCCTGGCGGTGATGTTCGTCGCGGTCGGGCGGGTAAGGGGGCTCACGCTGTACGCAGCACCGGCACATCGCGACGCCTACGTGGACGACGCCGGTCCTGCTGATCGCCGCGCTGGCGGCTCAGATCGCGTTCGTGGCGGGCATGCTTGCGCTGCTACGGGCGTGGCGGCTGCGGCACGAGCGCGTGATCAGCAGCTCGGACGCGGTTGTGCTCGGGCGCCGCTCGACCGTCGGGCTGGTGTGCGGCGTGGTGACGATGGCGACGCTGCCGGCAATCGCGCTCGCGTTCCCGCACACGGCCGGGCACACGTGGACGATCTCGGCGTGGGTCGTTGCGGCTGTGGCGATAATCGTGATGGCGGGCGTCGCGCCCACCGTGCTGGCGAGCACTCGACTGCGGCCGGCGAGCAGCGGCGAGCCGGCCGACCTGACAGCCGACCTCGGACCATGGCTCCCGTCGGGGATGACGCCGATGCGCTGCGCGCTCCTGCTCACGGCAGCGATCGTGGTCGTCCTTGGCCTTCAGGGGGTTGTCGTCGACGATCCATACGACGGCATCGCCCGCGGCCTGCTCGACGCAGCCGCCTGCATGACCGGATTCATCGTGCTCGGGCGCTACCTGGGCTTACGCACCGCCAGCTAGTCTTTCGCGGCGACTGTGTCGCCGACGATCTCGCTCCCACCGCATGACACGCCGCTGACCGGCGGGTCGCCGTTCCCGCCGATCGCCGACTACGCGTTCCTGTCGGACTGCCACACCTGCGCCCTGCTCGCGCCCGACGGCAGCATCGAGTGGATGGGCGTGCCGCGGTTCGACTCGCCGAGCATCTTCGGCGCGCTGCTGGATCGCCGCGCCGGCTCGTTCCGGGTGGGGCCGTTCGGGCTGGTGGTGCCGCTCAGCGTCCGCTACGTCCCCGGGACGATGGTGCTCGAAACCACCTGGCTCACGCCGTCCGGCTGGCTGGTCGTGCGCGACGGGCTGACGATCGGCGCCTGGCACGACGACCACGCCGACGAGACTTCGCACACGCGGCCGCCGACCGACAATGACGCCGACCACATGCTGGTGCGCGTGATCGAGTGCGTCCAGGGCAGCGTGCAGGTCGAGGTGGTGTGCGAACCGATCTTCGACTACGGCCGCGAGCCCGCCCAATGGGAGATGCACGGCAGCAGCGACTGGGGCGCGGCCGAGGCGACGTGCTCCTCTGACCTCAAGCTGCGCCTGCACTCCGATCTGCGCCTGGGGATCGAGGGCAGTCGCGCGCGTGCACGCCACACCCTGGTCGAGGGCGAGCGCCGATACGTCGCCCTGGGTTGGGCGCACGGTGTGGAAGGCCCACGCGACCTCGCAGGACGCCGAGGAGCGGCTCGGCTACACCGAGCACTACTGGCGCGACTGGCTCGCCGGCGGACGCTTCCCGGACCATCGCTGGCGTGCGGCTCTGCACCGCTCGGCGCTCACGCTCAAGGGCCTCACCTACGCGCCCACCGGCGCGACGGTCGCGGCGGCGACGACCTCGCTACCTGAGACCCCGCAGGGCGAGCGCAACTGGGACTACCGCTACTGCTGGATGCGCGACGCCACCTTCACGCTCTGGGGACTGCACGCCCTCGGCTTCGACTGGGAGGCCGACGACTTCATGCAGTTCGTCGCCGACCTCCAGCGTGACGGCGACGGCAGCCTGCAGATCATGTACGGGGTCGGCGGGGAACGCGACCTGACCGAGTCGACGCTCGACCACCTCGGCGGCTACGAGGGCGCGCGGCCCGTGCGGATCGGCAACGGCGCCTTCAACCAGAAGCAGAACGACGTCTTCGGCGCCGTGCTCGACTCGATCTACCTGCACACGAAGATGGGCGGCCACATTCCGCAGCGCCTGTGGCCCATCATCCAGGATCAGGTCAAGTGCGCGATCGAGGTCTGGGACAAGCCGGACCAGGGCATCTGGGAGGCACGCGGGGAGCCCAAGCACTACGTCTCCTCGAAGCTGATGTGCTGGGTGGCGGTCGATCGCGGCGCGCGCCTGGCCGAGCGCGAGGGTGAGGATGATCTGGCCAAGGAGTGGCAGGCCGTGGCCGATCAGATTCGCGAGGACATCCTCGCCAAGGGTGTTTCCGAGCGTGGCGTCTTCCGCCAGCACTACGACACCGATGCGCTCGACGCATCAACGCTGCTGATCCCCATCAATCGCTTCCTCCCGCCCGACGACGAGCGTGTCCGCAACACCGTCGTCGCGATCGCCGATGAGCTGACCGAGCACGGCCTCGTCCTGCGCTACCGCACCGACGAGACCGACGACGGTCTTTCAGGAGAGGAGGGCACCTTCCTGATCTGCTCGTTCTGGCTCGTGACTGCGCTGTCCGAGATCGGGGAGACGGAGCGCGCCACGATGCTGTGCGAGCGGCTGCTTTCGGACGCCTCGCCGCTCGGTCTCTACGCGGAGGAGCTCGACGCGAACAGCGGCCGCCATCTGGGCAACTACCCGCAGGCGTTCACGCACCTGGCGCTGATCAACGCGGTGCTGCACGTGATCGCCGACGAAGAATCCGACTGACGCGCGGCTGCGATCCGGCGTCAGTGCCCGCGGTCGGCCGGCAACATGATTCGAGCGTGCTCTCCCGTTCCCACCACATGCGGCTTGATCGGCTCGATCGCGCGCCCGCGCGCGTGGGCGAGCAGCGCGTCCGCCGACTCGAACTCGCTCAGCTGCTCGAGTTGCGTGCGTGTCGGGAATGCGAGCACCAGTTCACCGGCCTCGAACTGCATGAGCGCCTGGGCGGGCTCGAGCCAGCGGAAGTCGACGATCTCCGATCCGTCGACCTGCGGGCTCGCGCCGGTTGGCGCGATCGCGAGGTAGGACCACGTATCGAACCTGATCGAGAGCTCCGGTGGCGTGATCCACCGCGAGAACGCCACCAACTCGGTGTCCGGCGGCAGCGCCACGCCGGCCTCCTCTCGCAGTTCGCGCACGGCTGCGGCGATCAATCCGGGCTGTCCCTCGCCGTCGGCCAGATCCAGCGCCCCGCCAGGAAAGACCCAATGGCCGCCCATGAACCGGGCGGCAGGGGTGCGCCTGACCATCAGCAACTCGAGCGTGTCGCTGCCGTCACGCAGCAGCATCACGGTTGCGGCTGGTCGCGGAGTCACGGGCCGACCCTAGCGCGAGATAGCCGTGAGCTAACCTCGAGCCCGTGAAGTACGTCTGCGAATCCTGCGGCTACATCTATGATCCCGCCGACGGCGACCTCGACGGCGGCATCCCTCCCGGGACGGCCTTCGAGGACATCCCCGAGACCTGGTTCTGCCCCGTTTGCGGGGCGCGCAAGACCGACTTCACGCCCTGGGACGAGTAGCAGCCGCGCGGCTACTCGAGCACGACCAGCACGTCTCCTTCGGAGACCGCCTGCCCCTCCTTGCAGCGGATCTCCTTGACGACGCCGGAGTCCTCCGCCTCGACCGGCATCTCCATCTTCATCGACTCGAGGATCACCACCGGATCACCCTCCTCGACGGTGTCACCGACCTCCACCTCGATCTTCCAGACGGTGCCGGTGATGTGAGCTTCGACGTCAGGCAAGTGGTTGCTCCTTGGCTTTAGCGTCCGTCGGCGAAAAGGGGCCGGCACGAAAGGGGACGGCGGCAGGATAGTCGCCCCGCGGCCAGGCACGACCCATGCTCAACCAATGCTCGCAGTTTGCGGATTCCGTCCGAGCATTGTTATTGACTACCTGGCGCCGCATCATTCTCCGTTCGATACTGAGGTCAACCTATGGATGGCTCAGGGCTGTTCGTGAGTTCGTGCAGTCGCCGACAATTGGCTCGGCGGCGGTCGGCTGGTCGCTTCTGGACCAGGCAGAATCTGGTCTGGGTGCTCGGCCGCATGATGGGACCATCGCGGCGTTCGGTGCGATAGCCGCTCTCGATCCGATAACCCGCGATAAACGTCGGTGTCGTAGGCTCCTGGTGTGACACCAGAGGAAAGTTCGTCGCTGGATCTGGACCTGTTGGCCGCGGCGCTGCGCGCCGACCTCAGCGACATCGCCGCATTCGTTGAGGGTCTCGCCACGCGACTCGAGCTGGCCCTGCCGGGATCGGTGGTCGTCAAGCGAGGTAAACGCGGTCTGCGCGGCCCCAAGCTCGTCACCGAGATCGTCGTCGATACCGGTGGCGAGCGGCTCGAACTGAAGCGCGTCGGCGATGACGTCACCGCAGTCCGGGCCAAGTCCTCGGGCGGGATCGTGCTCAAGACCGAGACGATCGACATCGACACCTGGCTGTCCGCTCTAACGGCGGCGGTGGCCGCCCAGGCTGAACGCAGCGAGCGCACCCGCCTGGCGCTTCAACAACTCGTGCTCGACAGATAGGAGCTACACGCAATGGGATTCCTCGACCGCAAGGGCGACCCCTCGGGACGTCAGCAGCCGCAAGCCGATCAGGACGCGACGAGCGAGTCGAGCGCCGCGGGGCTCCAGTCCGAGTCGTACCGCGCCGGCTCGCTGGAGGGGCTACCGCAGTCCGGGCGCGAGCGCTTGGCGCGGATGAAGGAGGACATCGCCCGCGGCTTCTTCACCAGCGACCTGTCCGTCAATGAATTCCTGCTCGTCAAAGAGGCGGGCTTCGAGCCGCTCGGACTCGTACTCGGCAGCTCGATCTACCACATCGGTTTCCAGCAGGCCAACTGGAACCAGAACCAGGAGATGACGGTCCTGACGCAGGCGATGTACCACGCCCGCGAGCTGGCGATGACCCGCATGGAGGAGGAGGCCGACCAGCTGGGCGGCGACGGCGTCGTCGGTGTGCGCCTGACGATCGGCCGCTACGAGTGGGGCGCCGACCTCGCCGAGTTCATCGCTGTCGGCACCGCCGTCAAGCACGCCGGCGGCGAGCTGCATCGGGCGCCCGGCGGGCGGCCCTTCACCTCTGATCTGAGTGGTCAGGACTTCTCGACATTGCTGCGCGCCGGCTACCGGCCGGTGGGCCTCGTTATGGGCAATTGCGTCTACCACGTCGCCCGCCAGGGGATGATGCAGTCGATGCGCCAGGTTGGGCGCAACCTGGAGATGCCCAACTTCACGCAAGCGCTCTACGACGCCCGCGAACTCGCGATGGGCCGCATGCAGGCGGAGGCAGAAGCGGTCGAAGCCGGCGGTCTGGTCGGCGTGCGCCTGAACCAGGCGTCCCACGGCTGGGGCTCGCACGTGATCGAGTTCATGGCCGTGGCGACCGCCGTGATCCCCACCAACGATGACCACATCATCGAGAAGCCCCAGCTGGTGCTGCCGCTGAATGGCTGAGGACGTCAGGATCAAGGCGCAGGTCTACAAGGACCCGCGGCCCGCCGAGACCTTCGACCGCTACCACGCGCGGGTACGCCGCACTCCGCCCGAGTGGCCGTATGAGCTGGTGCGGTCGATCACCGTCTGGATCGCTGTGGTGTTCTTCCGGGCGCAGGCGTATGGCGCCGAGAACGTGCCCAACGGGCCGCTGATCATGGCGCCGAACCACGCCTCGTTCATGGACCACTTCTTCGCGGGGGCGTTCGTCCGCCGGCACATCCAGTTCATGGCGAAGTCGCAGATGTTCGGACGCCACCCGATGAGCTGGGTCTACAACCACGGCGGCGTGTTCCCAGTACGTCGTGGCTACGCCGACGAGGAGACCTTCAAGACCGCGTTCACGATTCTCCGTCGTGGCGGCACAATCGGGATGTACGTTGAGGGCGGCCGCTCGCGCAATGGCCTTGTCGGCGAGGACGCCAAGGCCGGGATCGGGCGTCTGGCGCTCGAGTCCGGCGCCGCCGTCGTGCCTGTCGCGATCCTCGGCTCTCACCAGGTGCGCAACTGGAAGCGGCTGCGCTTTCCGAAGATCATTGTGCGTTACGGCAGGCCGATCCGGTTCGAGCGGATCGCCGAGCCGACACACGAGCAACAGCAGGCATGCGCCGACGAGATCCTGCGGCGCATCCGTGTGATGCATGCAGAGCTCGAGCAGGCGGGACCGGGACGGGCGGCTGCCGTCGCGCGTGCGAGTGTGTTGGCTGAGCGCACAACGTCGCCGCGCGCCGTCACGAAGGCGTAGCCCGCCGGCGGGATCAGGCGACCGCCTCCGGCAGGTGCGCACCCAGCCAGCCGACGAGGTCCTCCAGCACCTGCTCCTGCTCGGGCTCGTTCATGATCTCGTGGAACAGTCCCTCGTAGCGCTTGACTGTCAGATCCGCGCTGCCGATGTTGGCGGCCACCAGCTCAGCTCCGGCAGGTGGGCACAGCCGGTCGGCGGTGCCCCACATCAGCAGTGTCGGCAGCGTGATCCGCCTGACGTCGTCGGCAATGGTGCCGACGTGCAGGATCAGGTCGCGCGCGACCCCGGCGGGAACCTGGCCGTGATAGTTCAGCGGGTCGGCGACGTAGGCCTTGACGACGGCTTGATCGCGGCTCACCAGCCGTGGTTCCACCTTCGAGACCGGCGCTCGTGCCAGCACCGCGCCCAGCACCCGCCCGAAGGCGTGCAGTGCCGGGCCGCCCTCGACCGCCGCCAGCGGCGCTGAGAGCGCCAGCCCGGTCAGCCTGTTCTGGTGCGCCATCGCGTACCGCAGTGCGATCGCGCCGCCCAAGCTGTGCCCGAGGAGGAATTGCGGAAGGTCCGGGTGACGCCCCTTCGACACCGTGACGATCAGCCTGTCGAGGTCCGCGACGGCCTCCCGCAGCTTGATCCGCCCGGGCCTGCCTCCGGAGCGTCCGTGCCCCTGATGATCAGGCCCGTACACCGCGAACCCGGCCTCATTCAACCGCTGCGCGACATGCCCGTAGCGGCCGATGTGCTCCCCGTATCCGTGGGCGATCGTGACCACACCTTTGAGCTGCTGGTCGCCCGCTGGCGACCAGCTTTGCCAGAAGACGTTGCGGGCGCGGGTACCCCGGAAACTGCCCTCCTCGCCGGCGGCCACTAATCCCGTCCCCGCGTGTCGGTGAGCTCGATCTGCAACGGCGGTTGGGCGGCGCGCGCGTGCTCGACCTGCAGCGTCGAGTGCGCCAGCCCGAAACGATCCTCGAGTAGCCGCGACAGTGCTCGGCGAACCTCGTGACAGTCGTGGCCGGCGTCCACGACCACGTGCGCGGAGATCGCGGGGAAACCCGATGTCACCTCCCAGATATGCAGGTCGTGCACCTCGGTGACGCCCGCCTGGCCGGCGAGCACGCGACCGATCGCGTCGGGGTCGATTCCGGCCGGCGCGGCTTCCATCATCACCCGCACGGACGCGCGGAGCAGCGCGCGGGAAGCCTGCAGCATCACGCCGGCGATCAGCAGCGAGGCGATCGCGTCGGCACGTTGGAAGCCGGTCGTGAGGATCACGATCGCCGCTGCCGCTGTGGCGGTGAAGCCGAACAGGTCGGTGAGGATGTGCTGGTAGGAGCCCTCGACGTTGAGGCTACGACGTGTCTGGTCGTGCGCATGCCCATGGCCGTGGCCGCCGAGGATGCGCGTGATCACGAGGTTGACCGCGATACCAACGAGCGCGACCACCAGCACCGGCGCGCCTTCCACATTCAAGGGCGAGATCAGGTGCCGAACCGCGCCGTAGATGATCACGAGCGCCAGCACCAGGAGCGTCATCCCGTTGGCCTGCGCGCTCAGGATCTCGGCACGGCCGAGCCCGAAGGTCATCGCGCCCCTGGCGGGGCGCGCCGCGAGTCGGGCCGCCACCAACGCAAGCGCCAGCGCCGCTGCGTCGGTCAGCATGTGCGCGGCGTCCGAGAGCAGCGCCAGCGATGAGGACACGAGCGCGACCGTGATCTCCGCCGCCATGAAGATCAGGATCACAGCGAGTGCGGCCTTCAGGCGGCCCACCTCGGCGTTCGGATGCGTCACCTCGTGTGCGTGGTCGGCCACGTCCTGATCGTAGGCGCGGCGTCCAACGGAAGGCAGCAGGCGGTCTAGTTGAGCGTCGGGTCCTGCGGCATCCGCGCGACCAGCGCGTAGCTTCCGCCCTTGCGCTCGAGTACCTCCGTCCAGAGCTCGGACGGCTCGGTTGCGAAGGCATCGCTGTACCGAGCTGGCTCGAGGATCCAGTCGCCGCGTTCCACTTCGTCCTCCAGCTGGCCTGGGCCCCAGCCCGAGTGGCCGGCGAAGACCCGGGCGCGGCGCACACCCGCGCCGAGCTGGTCGGTCGATGCGCCGGCCAGCACGCCGACGCTGTCGAACGCGAGCAGGGCCGCCTCGTCGGGCTCCTCGAAGTCAGCCAACACGATCACTGCGGACTGGCCGACTGGGCCGCCGACGAGGATGTCGTCGTCGGCGTCGGCAAGCTCGAGCAGCTGTGGCACCGCCTCGGCGACGGTCGATTCAGACGGACGGTTGAGCACCAACCCCAGGGCCCCCTCCTCGCTGTGCTCGACGACGAGCACGACTGTGCGCCAGAAGTTCGGGTCCTCGAGTGTGGGACCCGCGATCAGGAGCTGGCCGCGCACCGAATCCACAAACCGGATTCTCGCACCACAGCACGTCGGCGTTGCTCACAGGCCGTAGGAGCGGCCGATCACCTCAAGCATGACCTCGTCGGTACCGGCCCCGATGCGGTTAAGTCGCAGGTCGCGCCAGGCTCGCTCGATCCCGTACTCCCGCATGTAGCCGGCGCCGCCGTGGATCTGCAGGCAGTCGTCGGCCACCTCACAGGCGATCCGGGATGCGTATAGCTTCGCCATCGAGATCTCGCGCACCGGATACTCGCCGTTCTGAAAGCGCCAGGCGGTGGTGTACACGAGCTCACGCGCGCTCGCGATCTTTGTCGCCATCTCCGCGAACTTGTGGCGGTTCGCCTGGAATCTGCCGATCGGGCGCCCGAACGCCACCCGCTGTTTGGCGTATTCGAGCGTGGTTTCGAATACGTCCTGCGCCGAGGCAACGGCGGCGGCGGAGCTGATCAGGCGCTCACCCTGAAGCTCCCACATGATGTGGTAGAAGCCCTTGCCGACCTCCCCGAGTACGGTGTCGGCAGGCACACGCACGTCCTGGAAGGCGAGCAGCGCGGTGTCGGACGCATGCATCCCGAGTTTCTCGAGTTTCTTCTCCCGCACGACGCCCGGCAGGTCCATTGGCACCAGGAACAGCGTGAAGCCGTCGTACTCGGCGTCTGGGTCGGTCTTCGTGAGCAGCACGATCATGTCGGCGCGGTGGCCGTTGGTGATGTAGGTCTTCGAGCCGCTGATCACGTATTCGCTCGCCGACTCGTCGTAGGCGGCACGCGTCCTGATGCCGGCCACGTCCGAACCTGCGTCTGGCTCGGTGATCCCGAGGCAGAGGATCTTCTCGCCGGCGATTGCTGGTGCCGCCCACTGTCGCTTCTGCGCCTCGGTGCCGAACTTCAGGATCGGCGGCAGCGCCATGTCGGTCTGCACTGCGACCCCCATCGTCAGTCCGCCGGAATGGCCGCGCACCAACTCCTCGGCGAGCACGAGCGCGCTGTAGTAGTCGCCACCCTGGCCTCCGTACTCGACGGGCTTGTCGAGACCTAGGAACCCGAGCTCACCCATGCGTCTGACGATCGCGTCCGGGAAGGTCGTCTCCTCCCACTCCTCGGCGTGTGGCAGCACCTCGGCTGTCACGAACCGGCGGATCGACTCGCGCAGTTGCTCGTGATCATCATTGAAGATGAAGTGGCGCCGCCGGCTGGCGTGATCTTGAGGGCTGGTGTCGTTGGTGCTCACTTTGCGAACCCTAACCGCTCCGGAACCGTAGGCTTCGGTCATGTCTGCCTTTGAGACGCTCAACTACGACGTGGCGGCGACCGGCGTCGCGATGATCGCGTTGAACCAGCCGCAAACGCGAAACGCGCTCTCGCCGCAGGTGCTGACGGACCTGATCGCGGCGCTCGAACAGGCGCGTGACGACGATGCGGTGCGCGTGGTGGTCCTTGCTTCGACGCACGAAACTGTGTTCTCGAGCGGGGGGAACCTCGCCGGCTTCGCCGCTGACACGCCTCAGGACGTCATGCACGAACAGAACGGCCTGTTCCCACGCGCGTTCGCAGTTCTTGGCGAACTCGGGAAGCCGTCGATCTGCGCCGCCGGCGGCCATGTGCTGGCCGGCGCGCTCGGGTTGATGCTCGCCTGCGACCTGGTGATCGCGAAGCGGAGCGCGCGGTTCGGGACGCCTGAAATCAACGTCGGGCTGTTTCCCTTCATGGTCACGGCGCTGCTCTACCGCAACGTCCCACGCAAGAAGGCGGCCGAACTGCTGCTGCTCGGTGACCAAATCTCCGCCGACGACGCCGAGCGGATCGGACTGGTCAACAAGGTCGTCGCCGAGGACCAGTTCGACGCGGTCGTCGCCGAATGGGCGGGCAAGCTCGCGTCCAAGTCTCCGCTGATGCTCAAACTCGGCAAAGACGCGATGTTCAATCAGCAGGACCTCGGTTTCATCGTCGCGCTCGAGCAGCTGCAGTCCCAGCTCACGTTTGCGCAGGGGACCGAGGACGCGCACGAGGGCATCGCGGCATTTTTCGAGAAGCGTGAACCGCATTGGAAGGGCTGTTGATGCGGTCGCTCGTGGAGGATCTCCGCGCCCAGCGTGAGCGCATCAAGCTCGGCGGCGGTGAGGAGAAGATCGCCCGCCAGCATGCCGCCGAGAAGCTGACCGCGCGCGAGCGGCTGGCGCTGCTGATCGATGACGGCAGTTGGGTGGAGCTCGGGATCCAAGCGCAGCCGCACTTCTCTCAAAGCGCCATGGCAGGCCGGGAGGCCCCGGCCGACGGTGTCATCACCGGCTACGGCAAGGTCGACGGCCGTCTGGTCGCGGTCGCCGCTTACGACTTCACGGTCATGGCGGGTGCGATGGGCATGACCGGTGAGCTCAAGGTCACGCGGCTGCGCGAGCTGGCGCTGACCAAGCGGATCCCGCTGATCTGGCTGCTCGACTCGGCCGGGGCCCGCATTCAGGAGGCGGTTGGATCACTGTTCGCCGGAACCGGTCAGCTGTTTCGCGACCAGGTCGTGATGAGCGGCGTCGTGCCGCAGATCGCGGCGGTGATGGGACCGTGCGCGGCAGGTACGGCGTACATCCCCGGGCTGGCCGACTTCGTGCTGATGGTGAAGGGGCGCGGATCGATGGCGCTGGCAGGACCGCACCTGGTGCGGGCCGCCGTCGGTGAGGACGTCACCCAGGAGGAGCTCGGCGGCAGTCGCGTGCACACGCGCAAGTCGGGGGTGGCAGATCTCGAGGTTGCCGACGACCCCGAGTGCATCGACAAGGTCAAGCAGTACCTCTCGTACTTCCCGCAGAGCTGCGACGAGGCGCCGCCAGTGCTGCCCGCGAGCGACCCGATCGAGCGCGCCGATGAGGAGCTGCTCGACGTGCTGCCGGAGTCCAACCGGCAGGCGTACGACATCTACGACGTGATCCGGCGGATCGTCGATGACAGCGTCTACTTCGACGTCAAGCCGTTGTGGGCAAGGTCGATCGTCACCTGCCTGGCCCGCTTCGGCGGGCGTCCGGCCGGGATCGTCGCAAACCAGCCCAAGCATCTCGGGGGCATCCTTGACAACGATTCAGCCGACAAGGCGGCACGCTTCATCAACCTCTGCAACGCGTACGGGATCCCGCTTGTTTACCTGGTGGACGTCCCGGGCTTCATGGTCGGGACCAAGGTTGAGGAGGCCGGGATCATCCGGCACGGCGCCAAGATGCTGCACGCGACGGCCAACGCGACCGTCCCGAAGGTCACGGTGATCCTGCGCAAGGCGTATGGCGCCGGCTACTACGTGATGTGCGGTCGGGCCTATGAGCCCGACCTGATCGTGGCGTGGCCCACGGCCGAGATCAGCGTGATGGGCGCCGAGGGCGCGGTCGAGATCGTCTTCCGGAAAGAGGTCGAGGAGGCCGACGACCCCGATGCCAAGCGCCAAGAGCTGATCGACGCCTACAAGGACCTCATCGACGTTTACATTGCAGCCCGCAACGACATGATCGATGACGTCATCGACCCGCGGGAGACGCGCGCACAGATCTGTCGCACGCTCCAGCTCTCGGCCGGCAAGCGGGTCGAGCGCCCCGCCAAGCGCAGCCCGGTGGTGCCGGTTTGAGCCTGGCCGATCCGGCGGTATTGACCTGTGCGATCTCGGGGGCGCTCGCGGATCGCTCGCAGTGCGCGGCGATCCCCTACACCCCCGCCGAGTATGCGGCCGAGGCGCGCCGTGCCGTCGACGAGGGCGCCGTCCACATCCACATCCATGCGCGGCGTGCGGACGGGGCGCCATCGAGCGCTGTTGAGGATTTCGTGACGATCCGTGACTCGATCGTCGCCGAGGTAGCCGACGCCGCGATCATCAACTTCTCGACCGGCACCGTGGGCGTCAGCGTTGCCGACCGGGTCGCATATCTAGAGGCGGGCAGGCCAGAGGTGGCGGCGCTCAACATGGGCTCGCTGAACTACGCCAAGTACTCGCGGTCGCGCAAGCGCTTCGTCTTCCAGTTCGTCTTCCAGAATCCGTTCGATGAGATCGTCGAGCTACTCGAGGCGATGCGCCGGCTCGGCATCAAGCCCGAGCACGAGTGCTTCGACCTCGGTCACGTCGCCTCGCTCGAGCCGCTGGTCGACATGGGCCTGCTCGAGGCGCCGCTGCACGCGGACTTCATCATGGGCGTGCTCGGCGGTGTGCCGGCAACGGCGCGCAACCTCGCCGCCATGGCCGACAACATACCCGCGGGCGAGCACCACTGGGGCGTGATCGGGATCGGCCGTGAACAGTGGACGATGATCGCGGCGGCCCTGTCGCTCGGCGGCTCCGTCCGCGCGGGCCTGGAGGACAACTTCTACATGCCCGACGGGGTTATGGCGCGCTCCAACGGCGAGCTGATCGCGAAGGCGCGGCAGATGGCGGAGGACTCAGGCCGTCGCGCAGCGACTGTGGACGAGGCCCGGGCGCTGCTCGGTCTTCCGGCACCCGCGCACCCGTGAGCGTGCCGCCTGAGCACCCGTGAGTGGTGCTCCAAAAGGTTCTCTCGCCATAACGCAACCTACTGACTGACTGGTCAATCGGTAGACTGGGAGAATGGCGGTATCCACGACCTTACGCGCTGCAGCGGTTCAGCTCAACGCGACCGAGGACGTCGACCGCAATCTCGAGACGGCGGACCGCCTCACACGGGATGCCGCCGAGCGCGGTGCGGAGCTGGTCGTGCTGCCCGAGAAGTGGACGGTGCTGGGTCGCGCCGAGGTCATGGAGCAGCACGCCCAGACGCTCGACGGGCCGGCCGTTGAGTGGGCGCGGCGCACGGCCTCAGAGCTGCAGATACGACCTGATCGCGGGGTCCTTTGTCGAGCGGCGTCCGAACCAGACGAAGACGTCGAACACAAGCCTGCACGTCGGGCCCGGTGGCGAGATCCGCGCTGCCTACCGCAAGCTCCACATGTTCGACGTCGAGGTCGATGGGACCGTGTACGCCGAGTCCGCGCGTGAGCAGGCCGGTGACGAGGTGGTCGTGACGAGCGTGGCGCGGGCCGGCGGTGGCGATGGCCACCTGCTAGGGATGAGCATCTGTTACGACCTCCGTTTCCCGGAGCTCTACCGCGCGCTCAGCGAGCGTGGCGCCGAGCTGCTCGTCGTGCCGGCGGCGTTCACGCTCGCAACGACTCGCGACCACTGGGAGGTGCTTTTGCGAGCGCGGGCGATCGAGAACCAGTGCTTCGTGATCGCGGCCAACCAGATCGGCGAGTATCCGCCCGGCAACCGCTCTGGCGGCCGGAGCACGATCGTCGACCCCTGGGGCATTCCGCTGGCGACCGCCGCGGACGAGGAGTGCGCGATCGTCGCCGATCTCGACTTGACCCTGCTTGCCGGTGTCCGCGAGCGCCTGCCGGCGCTCACGCATCGCCGCGACCCGCAGCTGTACGAGCGCGCGGCCAACGCCGACAGAGCATGAGCACAGCTGCCGTCGACAAGCGCCGCGTGATCCTCGACGCCGCGGTACGAGTCTTCGCGCGGCAGGGGTTCCACACGTGCCGCGTATCGGACATTGCCGACGAGGCGGGCGTCGCCTATGGCCTCGTCTATCACTACTTCTCATCGAAGGAGACGATCCTCGACACGCTGTTCCTCGAGAACTGGGACGTGATGCTCGCCGCGATCGACGAGGCCGAGGTCTCAGATCGCACGCCGCGCGAGAAGCTGCGCGCGATCGCCTCGCTGATCGTCGACTCCTACAGCCATGACCCTGACGTGATGAAGGTGATCATCGTCGAGGTCACGCGCGCTGCAAACACGTTCGGCCGGACTCATCTGGACAAGATCATGCAGGCCTACGAGGGCATCGCGCGGATCGTCAAGCAGGCGCAGGCGGCGGGCACATTCCGCACCGAGGTCGATGCGCTGCTCGCTGCGCAGGCGTTCTACGGCTTGATCGAGCAGGTGCTCACGCAATGGATCTTCAGCGGCCTGCCGGTCACCATGGACGAGTTCGAGCACGTCAAGAACGAGATCGTCGAGATGATCTGCGGCGGCCTCGATGCGTAGCGGAGCCTCGCGCGGAGACTCCTATCTGGTTGAATCCCATCGATGAAGGAGAGTCCCTTGGTCAAACGCCTGATCTGGTCCGGCCTGCTCGCCGGTGTCGGCGCACTTTCGAGCCTCGTCGCCACACGCGCCGCCGCTGCGATCTGGAAGCGAGTCTTCGACGAGGATCCGCCCGAGTGAACGACGAAGCCGAACAGCCGGTCACCACAGCGGATCCCGCGGCCGTCGCGGACGCCGGCCGTCTGCGCCGCCCCAGTTCATTGCGCGCCGCCGCTGCGGGCCAGGCTGCGACCGGCCAGGCCGCGTCCAGTCAGGCTGCGTCCAGCGAGGCCATGTCCGCCGAGACCACGTCCAGCGAGGCCGTGTCCGGCGAGACCACGTCCAGCGAGACCGCGCCCCTAGAGGGCCAGTGGCCGAAGCCGACTCTGTCATCGTTCGCCAGCAAGCTGACGTCGCCATCTTTCACAAGCAAGCTGACCCCGCCGCAGTTCCCCGGCAAGCTGACGCCGCCGTCCTTCCTGCGTCGCAGCTCCAAGCCGGCAAACCGGGCTCACTCGACGGACCCGGTTGCCGCTGACGCCGGGCTGCCCCAGGAGGCCGGCCCGTCGCCGAGCCAGAAGCTCGTCACGCTCGTCAGTGAGCGCCCCGAGGTGGGTCTCGGGATCGCGTTCGCGGCCGGGCTCGTAATCGCCTCTATCCTCAAGCGCCTTGCCCGCTGACAACGGCCATCCCGACAGCATCGCCGCGGCGATTGCTGAGGTCTCCGAGAGCCTGACAAAGCTCGTTCAGGACGAGATCGAGCTGGCCAAGGCCGAGGTGATCGAGAAGGCCTCGGCCCTCGCGCGCGGAGCCGCCGCTGTCGCGGCCGGCGCCGTCTTCGGCGTGTTTGCTGTGATCTTCGTTCTGCTCACGGCCGCTTGGGCGCTGGACGGCTTGCTCGTCAGCGGCACCGGCAAGGTCTGGCTCGGCTTCCTGATCGTGCTCGGGGTCCTGCTCGTGCTGACGGTGGGCGCGTTCCTGTTCGCGTGGAGGAAGCTCAAGGTTGGTGCTCCGACGCCGAAGATGGCGATCGACGAGGCCAAGAAGATCCGCGAGACGGTCAGCACCTCCACGAGCAAGGTCAGCTGATGGCGGGCCGTACGCCTGACGAGATCCGCGCGTCGATCGAGCAGGGCCGTCAGGAGTTGGGCACCTCGCTCGTGCGGCTGCGCGACGAGGTCACCGAGCTGACCGACTGGCGCGGGCAGGTGCGTCGCAACCAGCAGAACCTGCAGATCGCCGCCGCGGCGGCTGGCTTCGTGATCGCCGGGGGCATCAGCGGTCTCGGGAGCGCGGTCTTCGGGCGGCGCCGCAGGCGCCGTCGCTAGCGGACCGCCAACGCCTCTAGCCGGACTGCTGGATAAGCCTCTTCGGCACCCCGCCGACGCCCAACAGACCTGGCCCTATATGCGTCCCGATCACGGGACCGATCTCGGAGATCCAAACTGGATCGGCGCCGAAGATCTCGCGCCCGCGCTCGGCGAGCGCCTCGGCGCGGTCTGGGATCTGTGTGTGCTGGACGACCCAGCCGTCGGCGCCGTCTGCCTTGAGCTGCTCGATCAGTGTCACCAAGCGCTCGAACGCCCTGCGACTGGTGCGTACACGCTCGACCGCGCCGATCTCCGACTCCAGGGAAAGGATCGGCTTGATCTTGAGCGCCGAGCCGAGCCACGCCTGGGCGCCGCCGATACGCCCGCCCTTACGCAGGTATTCGAGCGTCTCCAGCGAGAACAGGAACTGCAGCGAATCTCGGGCCTGCTGAGCCCGCTGTGCGGCCGCGGCGGCGTCGCCGCCATCATTGATGGCAGCGGCGGCCGCCATCAGCATCAGGCCCTCGCCCCCACACGCCGTCGCCGAGTCGACCACATGCACGCGCTCGGCCGCCTCGCCGAGTTGCTCCCGCGCCTGCTGCGCTGAGTGGACCGTGCCCGACAGGCCGCCAGACAGGTGGATCGAGACGATCTCATGACCGGTGGCGATGAGCGGCTCATAGACCGCAAGGAAGTCCCCGATCGAGGGCTGTGAGGTCGTCGGAAGGTCGGCGGCAGACGCGAGGCTCGCGTAGTAGGCGTCGTAATCGACGATCTCGCTCTCGCGACGCGCGGCTCCGTCCTGGTGGACGTAGAGGCTGACCTCATGGACGCCGAGCCGCGCGACGATTTCGCGCGGCAGGTAATGGCAGGTATCGGAGACGATCGCTACGGGCACAAGCGCCCGCTGACCCTACAGCAGGTTGTCGATCGCGAGCGGAGCAGCCTCCGGCGCGGCGGGCGCGACCGAGACAGCCTCCGGCGCGACTGCGGCGGGGGCGTCACCCTCGATCCCGAGCAGCTTCTGCAGCTCACCGGTCTGGTACATCTCGCTCACGATGTCGCAGCCGCCGACGAGCTCGCCGGCCACGAACAGCTGCGGGATCGTGGGCCAGCCGGAGAGCGTCGAGAGCTCTTGGCGGATCCGGGGATCGGGCAGGATGTTGACCGCCGCAAACGGCTGGTCGAGCGCCTCGAGCATCGCCACCGTGCGGGCGGAGAAGCCGCACGCGGGCGCCTCTGGGGTGCCCTTCATAAACAGGATCACGGGGTTCTCGGAGATCGCGCTCTGGAGTGCCTCGCGCATCGGGTTGCTGGTTGTTTCGCTCATCGGGCCTCCGTGGGGGTGATCTTGAGGGATAGGGCGTGGATCCGGTCACCGAGCTCGGAACCGAACACGTCGTAAACAAGCTTGTGCTGGGCGATGCGGCTGAGGCCGGAGAACGCCGGTCCCTCGATGATCGCCTCGAAGTGGTGACCGTCGCCGGTGACATCGGCACGGGCTCCCGGAATCCCAGCCTCGATGCGATCCTTCAGCTCGTCGGGTGAAACGGTCACATGTCAAGCGTAGCGATCCGGCCCTCGAAGCTATACTGAATGAAGCATGATCGTTCTCACCGACAAGGGTGCCGAGAAGGTCCGCGAGTTTCTCGCAGCGCAGGCGACCGTGGTTGACACCGCGGGTCTCCGGGTCGGTGTCCGCGGCGGCGGCTGCTCAGGCTTCCAATACGCGCTCGCGTTTGACGAGGAGCGCGACGGGGACACCGTGTTTGAAGACAAGGGCATCCGGCTGCTTGTGGACCGTCCGAGCCTGCCATACGTCAAGGGCTCGGTGATCGACTTCGTCGATGGCCTGCAGGGCGCCGGCTTCAAGGTCGAAAACCCCAACGTGATCGCTGCCTGCGGCTGCGGCTCCTCCTTCCGCGTGGCGGAGGAGGAAGAAGTCTCCGCAGTCTGATTCGCGCCGTGAGCCGTGCAGCGGTGCGCCGTGGTGCGGTGGTTGCCGTCGCTGCGACGGTGGCGCTGATCGCGGCGGGATGTGGGGGCTCCGGTAAACACGTGTCGCCGCGGATCAAACCGCGGCGCGTTTACACCTACAGCACCACGGTCGCCGGCAGGACCGCAACGCCACCAGCCGCTCCGTCGGCTGCGGAGATCAGACACGCCGCCGAGCTGACCGCGGCAGAGCCCGGGTTCAGCGCGAACGTGCGCGTGCGCATCGGCGTCCCGCAGCTGGGAGGCGACGTGACCGCCGTCGGGACCGGCCGCTTCGACCCCAGCTCGACATCCGGCACGCTCAACCTTGTGTTGACGCTCCCGGGCCTATTCGGGCTCGCAGGACCATTGCCGACGCAGGTCGTTTTCGCAGGCGACGAGGCGTATGTCCGGGTGCCTGCGGGTCTGGCGGGCCAGCTGACGACGCCGGCATCCTGGCTGGAAGCGAGCATCTCCGAGTTGGGCCTCGGTAGCTCGCTCAGCCCGTCCGACATTCTGCGTGAGGTCGCGCGGGACGCGATCCGCACGGTGCCAGATCAGCACGCTCGGGTCACGATCGACCCCGGCACCGGCCTGGTCCGCAGTCTCGTCCTCACCTACTTCAGGCCGGGTTCGCGCTACCACGTCAGCGTGACGCTGCGCTTCAACGGGTTCGGCGCCGAGCCCGCATCGCACGCCCCGCCGCCACACGACGTAGGCGACCTCATCTCCACCCTCCGGGGGCTCGGCTTCTGAGAGGCTGTCCATCTGCGCGCGTGCCGTTCGTCGTAGGGCATGAACGCAACACCAGTGGAGGTGGACTGAAGTGAACTACCTGATGTTGATCTGCACCGATGGGGTCTCGACGCCGGAGATCGCCGCGACGATGCGCGACCACATAGGCCCGTGGGCCGAGGAGGTGGACGCGCGCGGCGTGCGCCTGTTGGGTAACGGGCTGGAGGGACTCGAGACCGCTAGGACGATCCGCGTGCGCGACGGCGAGACGCTGGTCTCAGACGGCCCGTTTGCGGACACCAAGGAGTACATCGGTGGCCTCGACATCCTCGACTGCGATAGCCTTGATGAGGCGATCGAGGTCGCCGCCAAGCATCCCGTCTCCTGGTTCTTCTCGATCGAGGTGCGGCCATTCGCAGGGCCGGTCAACGTGCCCGACGGTTGGAGCTACGAGCAGGTGCGCTACCTGCTGATGCCCTGCCTCGACGGGATCCCGGAGTCGGACGAGGTCGAGGAGCAGCTGCGCCGCGACCTGGATGCCTGGTGCGAGATGGCTGACCGGCGGGGGGTGCGGGTGGTCGGCGGCCGGCTCGCGCCGCCGGCGACAGCCACCACCGTGCGGGTGCGCGACGGCGAGACGCTGCTCACGGACGGGCCGTTCGTCGACACCAAGGAATACCTTGGCGGTATTGACATCCTGAACTGCCCGACGATGGATGAGGCGCTCGAGCTCGCAGAGTCACATCCGCTCGCCCGCTTTCATATGGTCGAGGTCAGGCCCTTCTGGGGGGCATGAACGCCGTCACCGCCGAAGCCGCCGTCCAGGTCGCCTTTCGCGAGGAGTGGGGCCGGATCGTCGCAACGCTGATCCGCCGCACGGGTGATTGGGACCTCGCCGAGGAGTGCGCCCAGGAGGCCTTCACACAGGCGCTCATCAGCTGGGACCGAGACGGGGTGCCGGCCAAGCCCGGCGCATGGCTGACGACAGTCGCAGGGAACCGCGCGATCGACCGCCAGCGGCGTGCGGCACGTGGGGCGGAGCTGGCCGAGCGCGCAGCGATCGACGAACTCCGCACCCAGGACCCGGACGACGGCCAGTACCCGGACGCTGATGAGGAAGCGCCAGAAGTGATCGAGGACGACCGCCTGAGGCTGATGTTCACCTGCTGTCATCCGGCGCTCGCGCTGGAGGCCCGGGTGGCACTGACGCTGCGCACGCTCGCCGGCCTCAGCACGGCCGAGATCGCGCACGCCTTCCTCGTGCCCGAGCCGACGATGGCTAAGCGGCTGGTGCGCGCCAAGGCCAAGATCGGCGCCGCCGCGATCCCCTACCGCGTGCCGCCGCCGGAGCTGCTGCCGGAGCGAACCTCGGGCGTGTTGGCTGTCCTGTACCTGCTCTTCAACGAGGGCTACTCGGCGTCCTCAGGTGATGAGCTGATCCGCGCCGACCTCGCCGACGAGGCGATCCGCCTCGCGCGCCTGCTCCGGCAGCTGATGCCGCAGGAGCCGGAGGCTGACGCGCTGCTGGCGCTGATGCTCCTGCAGCACTCCCGCCGCGATGCGCGCGTCGACGCAAGCGGTGACCTGGTCACGCTCGAGGTTCAGGACCGCAGCCGCTGGCATCACGATGAGATCGCGGAGGCCGAAGCGCTGCTCGCCGATAATGGGATTGGTGGGGGCGGGTGGGTGGGAACCGGTCCCACTGTCGGCACCTACCGTGTCCAGGCCGAGATCGCCAGCTGTCACGTCCGGCCACACGTCGATTGGCGCCGGGTCGCCGCGCTGTATGAAGCGCTCGAGCTGGCGATGCCCTCGCCCGTCGTGCGGCTCAACCGTGCGGTGGCTGTGGCGATGGCAGGCGACCTCGACGGAGGGCTTGCGCTGGTCGACGAGCTCGCCCAGCGGGGCGAGCTCGCCAACTACCACCTGCTGGCCGCGACCCGCGCTGACCTGTTGCGCCGACGCGGCGACCTCGAGGAGGCGGCTACCGAGTACGAGCGCGCGCTCGCGCTCGCGCCATCTGAAGCCGAGCGCCGCTTTCTGCAAGGGCGGATCGAGGAGCTGCGGCCCTGCTGACGGCGGTTCCTTGCGGTTCGCCTACTGCCGGTAGTTCTCGACGGTGCTGGCTGGCCTGACCGTCGCCGTGTCGGGATCCTCCCCGAACTCCTCGAGCGCGCGGCGCTGACGCAGCAGATCCCAGCAGCGGTCCAGCTGAACCTTAACCTCGTCGAGGCGGGCGTGACCGTCGGCGTCGAGGCCGGCGTCACCATGGTGGCGGTCGAGCAGCCGGTGCTCCTCAGCGACCAACTCTTCAATCTGACTCATGACCTGGTTGTCGTCCATCGGCCGATTCTCTCACAGGGCGACCGGCGGTTCATGAGCGCTCGTCGTGCGCGGGGATGCCCGGAGGTGGTCCCACACGTGTGCCGGAAGTGTCACGCCATGTGACGACTTCGTGACAAACGCCGATATTCGCCCACCGATTTCACAAAGTCGTAAGCCCACGACACACTCTCGCAACACATGCGAAGGCTCTTCCGAGGAGGTGGCAGCTCCGGACGCCGCCGAGTGCTGGGGGTGTAACTGGGGTTGCCACCGCCCTCCGAGACCGAGCGCCGCTTCCTTACGCGGAGGCTGTCCGCGCCGCGGCCTCGGCAAAGGCCTCGATCGTGAGCTGCACGACAGCGTCCAGTGCGATGCCCGGCGCTGGGATTGCGACTGCGATCCACTCGTCCCCACCGGGCGCCGGCAGCTGATGGAGCGTCCAGGAATCGGCCGGCGGGCCGCTCCACACGGACACCAGCGCGTCTGCCTGGCTGTTCACCACGGCGCCGGCCAGCGCTGGGATCATGCCGACCCCAAGCGCCTTGCCGACCGCCTCCTTGGTAGTCCAGGCGCGCGCGAACCAGTCGCTGACGGCGGCGTCGGGGAGCTCGCGCAACGCCACCGCCTCGAGCGCTGAGAAGCGGCGGTCCGCCAGCCGGCGTGAGCTCGCGCTGGCTGCACGTCCGGGCTCGATATCGACGCCGACCGGTGCGCCCTCGCAAGCGGCGACCACCACCGCATGACCGCTGTGCGCCAGGCTGACGCCCAGCTGCGGAAGCTCCGCCAACTCAGGCTTGCCCTCGCCGGAGGTTGTGATTTCGATGTCGGCCGGTTGGCCGCCGCTGGCGCTGGCCGCAATCAACCGCAGCAGCGCCCGCCCGATCGCGTGCTGGGCCCGCCGATCCGGGTCGGGCATCGCATCGAGTCGCTTCCGCTCCGGATCGCTGAGCAGGCCGGCCGCGACCTCGAGCCAGTTGTCGCGATCATCTGGAGTGACCCGGGCCAGGGTCAGCGTGACGGTCGGCATTGACGCCGGCTAGGTCGGCTCGTTCTCGAGCGTGCGCCACAGGTAGCGGCAGGCGAGCGTCCGGTACGGCCGCCAGGGCGCGGCGATCTCCTCCATCGCCGGTGGCAGCGGGAGCGCGTCGAGCGCGTAGGCCACCATCATCGCCTTGCGGATACCGAGGTCGCCGACGGCCAGGACATCGGGCCGCTCGAGGTGGAACATCAGGAACATGTGCGAGCTCCAGGCGCCGATGCCCTTGACCGCCGTCAACTCGGCGATCACCTGCTCGTCGGACAGGGAGTCGAGCCGATCGAGCTCGAGCGAGCCGTTGATCACATGCTCGGCCAGCGAGCGCAGGTAAGCGACCTTGGCATGCGACAGGCCGACGGAGCGCAGCTCCTCCGGGTCGTCGGCGAGGATCTCCTGCGGAGTCGGCTCGCGGCCGCCGAAGCGGTCCGTCAGGCGCCTGTAGATCGCCGCGGCTGCCTTGGTCGAAAGCTGCTGGCCGACGATCGCCCGCACGAGCGCGCCGTAATGCCCGGTCTGTCCGCCCTCACGGCGCTCGTACAGGCCGTCGGGGCCGTAGCGATCGATGATCGCGCGCAGCACGGGGTCGGCGGCGCGCAGGTGTTCGAGAGGTTCGGGCGCCGCGGTCACGCCGACGCGCGCAGCGCGCTCCCGTCGAGCGCGCCGAGCGCGCGCTCGACCGAGCTGGTCACGCACGTGAATGTCGGCGTGTCGCGCAGGGTGTACATGCTGGACTCGGTCTCGCGCAGCCTCTGCACGAGGTCGAGGAAGTCTGCCGGGCTGTCGGTCTCGAACGCGACCACGAACTCCTGATCGTCCAGCCCAAACGAGTAGCTCGTGTTGAGATCGACGCTCGGGAACTCCCGGCCGAGACGGATGTGCTCCTGCATGATGCGCCAGCGCTCGTCGGCGGGCAGGTTGTACCAGGCACGGGTCTTCACGAACGGGTAGACGAACAGGTACTTACCGTGCGCCGGCCGGACCTCGAGCCGCGACTCGTCCGAGTACGCCGACGGCTTCGTCATCGCCAGGAACGAGTACGGGATCGTCGACCACTTCATCAGCCCGCTCTGCTGCAGCACCACATGGAACTCGTGGATCCGCTCGAGGTTCTCGGCCTGGGAGAGGACCATCATGTCGGCGTCGCCGCGGGTGCCGACCAGCGAGAAGGCGCGCAGCAGATGATCCTGACCGAAGTCCTCACAAGCCGCGATGAACTCGCGCTTGTGCTCCTCGCGCTCGGAGTCCGGGAGCCGGCGCCAGGCGGGGTCAACGTGCAGGAACGTGTACTTGACGAAATGGCGCGTCGGCATCTTCTGTGAATGATGGCATCTGCCGAGGGATTCGCGGCGCGGTGCAACATCCGGCGCATTGGCGGGTCGTTAAGGAATGTGACGCTTGTCACAGGATCTGGCTATAGTCGCCGCCTTCGGGCAGCTGAGCGGCTATCCGATGGCGTTCTGAGGAGAGAGAAGATGTTTGGTTTTGACCGTCGTGGACCGGCTGTCGCACTGAGGGATGCGCTGCCGGTCCGCGTTACGGCACTGGCCGCCGTGTGCCTCATGAGTCTGTGGTTGCTTTCGGGGTCGGTCGCGCAGGCGGCGACGCCCGGTGCGAGCTGCCAGCCGTACGGCAGCAAGCCGTGCATGTTCCCGTTCCCCGACAACCGGCTGACCAAGCCGGACAAGGCGAGCGTCACGGGACTGCAGCTGAACCTGCCGCAGGCGGCGATGCCGGAGAACCTGGACAACATCCGGATCGGCACCGGCCCGTATGACCAAAGCGACGGCTTCAGCCCGGGCACCGCGATCCTGCTGCACATCTCCCAGCTCGACACGCAGAAGGCGCTCAACCGGACCCACGCGGTCGACCTGGAGAACATGAGCGCCTACAAGGCCAAGAACGCTCCGATCGTCGTGATCGACGAGAAGACCGGCCAGCGCCAGATGATCTACGCGCAGCTCGACGCGAACGCCAGATCGGCTGCGACGACCGACCTGATGATCCAACCGGGCGCCAGCTGGCTGGACGGCCACACCTATGTGGTTGTACTGCGCGATCTGCGCAGCGCGAGCGGACAGCTGATCAGCGCGCCCAGCTGGTTTGCGAGGCTGCGGGACAAGGGCAACCTGCTACCGGCCGAGCGCGGGCAGGCGCACCGCTACATCAAGATCTTCAACACGCTCACGCGCGCGCACATCGCCATCAACAAGACGCTGTACGAGGCCTGGGACTTCACCGTCGCTTCGACCAAAAGCCTCACCGGACGACTGCTCGCGATCCGCAACAACGCGTTCGGCCAACTGGGGGATACCAACCTCGGCGACGGCCAGGTTCAGGGCAACGCTCCATCCTTCGCGGTCACCAGCACGAAGTCTGTGGTCTGGCAGAACGGCGAGACCGGCACCGACGTCATCGGCACCTTCCAGGTTCCCTGCTACCTCGTCACCTGCGGCGACAACGCGATCACGAGCTTCCACTACAGCTCGAACGGGCTCTATGCGACTCCCACCCAGATCCCGGGCAACGTTGCGACCGCCGAGTTCGAGTGCGTCGTCCCGTCGTCGGCGACGCCATCCAATCCGGCACGCATCTCGCTCTACGGGCATGGGCTGCTGGGCGACATGAGCGAGGTCACCGATAGCCCGCAGACGGCGCTCGCGAGCACCCACAACATGGTCCTGTGCGCGACCAACTGGTGGGGGCTGGCGGCGCCCGACCAGTCGTTCGACGGGGAGATCGTCACCAACCTCAACCAGTTCCCGATCCTGGTCGACCGTCTCCAGCAGGGTGTCCTCAACACCTTGTTCCTCGGGCGCCTGCTCGTCAACCAGCAGGGATTCGCAACGAACGCCGCCTTCCAGTTGGGTGGCCGCTCCGTGCTCAACATTGACGAGCTCTATTACGACGGCAACAGCCAGGGCGGGATCGAGGGCGGCCTGACGACTGCTGTCTCACCCGACATCCGTCGCGCCGAGCTCGGGGTCACCGGCGAGGACTACGCCAACGTCCTTGTGCAGCGCAGCACCGACTTCGGCTCGCCAACCCAGTCCGGCAGTTTCTCCTGGCTGCTGTGGGGGGACTACGCGACCAACAACAACTCGGCGATCTACACCGAGACCCTCGACCTCATGGACCAGCTGTGGGATCGCGGCGATCCGGTCGGATACGTCGAGGGGCTGGGCGCGCACCCGCTGCCTGACACACCGACGCACTCGGTGCTGATGCAGATCGCCTACGGCGACCATCAGGTCAGCATGTATGCGGGCGCCGCGGAAGCCCGCTCGATCGGCGCCGACGCCTACGAGCCGCGCGGGACCTCGGCCTCAGCGCTGACGGCAGGCGGCGGACGCAACGCCAACGCGAACCTATTCTACGGGCTGAAGCCGGTGCCGCTGAGCGGCTATACGGGTTCGGCGATCGAGGTCTGGGACAGCGGGCCGGGGCACACGCTCAACCCGCCGATCGGCAACATTGCCCCGGCCGACACCGCCACCAACATCGACCCGCACGGCGATCCGCGAGCCACGCCGGCCGCGCAGCAGCAGATCAGCGACTATCTGGAGCCGAACGGCACGTTCGTCAACGTCTGCGGGGGTCAGCCCTGCCATAGCTTCGATTATGTGCCGTGAAGGTTTCTAATGTGGCTGCCGCCCAGCGGGGCGAGCAGCCGAACAGAACGCTCCTGTTACGACGCTCCGGGAGCTGAACCGCCAACCGATAGCATCTGGGTATGCGGATCGCCCTCGTCTCGCCGTATTCGTGGACATATCCAGGGGGCGTGACCAGACACATCGAGGCGCTCGCCCAGCAATACATCGCCGCTGGGCATGACGTGCGCGTGCTCGCGCCGTATGACCCCGCGGACCTGACGTCAGCGGTGATGCACCGTGGCGCCACGCCGCAGCCCGGGCGCGTACCCGATTACCTCGTATCGCTGGGGCGCACGGTCGGCTTCCGCGCCAACGGCGCCGTCTCGAACATCTCGTTCAGCCCCGCCGGCATGGCGAAGGTCTCGCACGAGCTCTCGACGGGCGGTTATGACGTCGCCCACATCCACGAGCCGGTTGCGCCGATGGTCGGCTGGACGGCGACGCTGCCGTTCGGTGTGCCGCTGGTCGGCACGTTCCACTCTTACTCGACCAAGCGCGTGCCGAACGCGCTCGCAAATGTCTTCGGGGCGACGCAGGTGCTCAACCGGCTGCGCGTGCGGATTGCCGTCTCGGAGGCGGCTGCGTGGACCGGGCAGCGTTGGTTCGGTGGCCGCTACCGCGTGATCCCCAACGGCGTCAACCTCGACGAGGGCGCGCTCGATGAAGCGCTTGCCGCCACCAGCCACGAGGGCGACACGCTGCGGATCCTGTTCGTCGGCCAGGCCGTCGAGCGCAAGGGCCTGCCGTTGCTGTTGCGCGCCTTCGAGGCGCTGCGCGAGCACATCCCGACGGAGTTGACGGTGATCGGGCCGACCGAGGCCGAGCTCGCCCCGCTGCTGATCGACGCGCGCGGGGTGCGCGCGCTTGGCAAGGTCGACGATGCGACCAAGCACGCGGAGTTGCTCGCCGCCGACGTGCTCGCGGCGCCGTCGCTTGGTGGTGAGAGCTTCGGCATGGTGCTGACCGAGGCTTTCGCCTCAGGGGCAACCGTGGTCGCATCGGACATCGCCGGCTACCGCGATGTTGTGGAGGATGGCGTCGACGGCGTGCTCGTCGCACCCGGGGACGCCCAGGCGCTGGCCGAGACCTTGCGCGAGCTCTACCACGAGCCCGAGCGCCGCCGTGCGCTTGCCTATACCGCAGCCGCTGCCGTCAAGCGCTTCGCCTGGGAGCGTGTTGCGCTCGAGGTGATGGATGCGTATACGGACGCGATCGCGATGCCCGAGCCCGAGGGTGCCGCTCAAACCTTCGCGGTCCACGCCGGCTTCATCCCCGCCGACCTGCAGCCGCGCGTGCGCGCGCAGCGGCTCGAGAGCCTCGAGCGGCCGCTGACCGCCAACGAGGCACGGCGCAGCCTGGTGTCGCATGTCCGGCGTGCGGCCGCGGTGGTCATCACCCTGGGCGTGATCGCGCTCGCCTACCTGGCGTTGCAGAAGATTGGGATCGCCAGCATCGGCAAGACGCTGATCAACTCCGAGCCGTCCTACGTGCTGCTCGGGCTCGCGACGATGTGTGCGGCGATGATGATGCGCGGCTTCTCCTGGCACGCGATCCTCAAAGCTGCCCTGCCGAAGGCGCCGATCAGGCTGCGCGATGCGATCCGCGGCACGATGATCGGCGTACTGATGTCGTCGACGCTGCCGGCGCGCCTGGGCGAGCCATCGCGCGCGCTGATCATCGCCCGCCGCACCGGCCGTCCGCGGGAGACATTGCCGGTAGTGCTGGGCACGGTCGTCTCGCAGACCGTGCTCAACGTCGTCGCGCTGATCGTGCTCGGCGCGATCATGTTCTCCTCGGTCGACTTCTTCAGTGGCCACGAGAACGTGCTGTTGATCGCGGCGATCGCTCCCGCAGCGTTGCTGGCGTTCGTGATCATCGCGCCGATCGTGCTGCGCTACGGATCGGGTAGCAGGCGCTTCAGCCGGGCTGCGAAGGCGCTCCAGAACGCACAGCGCGCGCTCGGCCGCGTGCGCGTCGGTCTCGTCGTCTTCCGCAAGCCGAAGCTCGGCCTGGCGGCGACCGTCACGCAGCTCTCGGCCTGGGGTCTGCAGAGCCTCTCCTGCTACTTCCTCCTGGACGCGCTTGGGCTCGCCAGCAGGACCGGCTTCGCCGCTGCCGCGGCTGTCCTATTCGCGGTCAACATCACCGCGGTGCTGCCGGCGACGCCCGCCAATCTCGGTGTCTTCCAGGCGGCCTGCGCAACGGTGCTGCATACCGGCTGGCACATCGGCTACGGCCAGGGCGTCGCCTACGGCGTGATCCTGCAGGCGGTCGAGGTCACCACCGCGATCCTGATGGGCATGCCGGCGCTGCTGCGGGAGGGTATGTCGTGGCGCGAGGTGCGTCTGCGGGCGATGCACTCGACGCCGATCCGGCTCCCTCCTCGGGTGGGCGGGGCGTCCGCTCGCAGGCGGGCGGGCGATCCGTCCGAAGCCGACCTCTGAGCGCTCAGCTGGAGCCGCGACGATCATCTAACCTCGATTCGATGCGCGGCATCAGGGTCATCTTCGACGAGGCTCACAGCGAGGCCTGGACGATCCGGCCCGGTGTCGCCTCAGATATGCAGCCCGCTCACCCTGGCGACGCCTCCTACGCGCGGGCTGCCGAACTGCTCGTGGGCCACGACTTCGAAGTGGCGCCGAACACCGCGTCGCCGCTCGACGCCGCCGTGCTAGGCGACTGCGACCTGCTGGTGATCGCGCACCCCTCCGAGCAGCACTGGGAGCGCACCACCGGCCTTGGCTCACCGCAGCTGACGCTCGACGAGCTGGATGCGATCGAGCGCTATGTGCAGGACGGCGGCGGCCTCGTCGTGCTTGGCGAGACCGAGCAGGACAAGTACGGCAACAACGTCAACGAACTGCTCGAGCGCTTCGGCTTGTACCTGCGCAGCGACACCGTCCAGGACTACGAGCACTGTGACGGGGCGCCCACCTGGATACTCGCCGAGCTCACCGACGGCGCACGCGGGAGCGGCGGGGACTTGCTCGCCGGGATCGGCGCGGCGTGCTTCTACCGCGCGACGACGATCGAGAGCCGTAACGGCGCGCGCGTGCTCGCACGCACGCACCCCTCCGCCTCGGTTCCGGGTGCTCCGCTGATGGTCGCGTCCGACCACGGCGACGGGCGCGTCGTCGTCATCGCCGACTCCGACCTGTTCGGTGACGACTGCATCGGTGCGCTTGATCACGCGGCACTGTGGATGAACATCGCCAACTGGACGGCCCGGCGGGCGGACGGGACGGGTACCGCGCCGGGCACCATGCCGGGCGGGGCTGTCCGATTCGGTCCCGCCCATGCCCGGCAGCCCGGAGACCAGGTCGCGACCCTGATCACGGCGACCAACTCGCTTTCGGAGCTGCAGGCTGCGGACGGATCGCTGCTTCCGGATGCCGACCGCGCACAGGCCGCTGACCGAGTCCATGCCGTCGTGGAGGCGCTGGCCGCGCTGGCAGGTGAGTTCCCGAATCTCGTGGCGGCCGGGGAGGACCTGCAAGCGTGGGCGGGCGGCGGCTACGGAAAACCGGACTTCACGCGCGCGCTGGCCGCGTTCCGGCCCGAGCAGGGGCGCGAGGACGGTCGCCTGCACCTCGCCTTCTTCCCGATGTACAAGCAGAACGGCTCGCCCGACACCTGCTTTGAGACGGTGCTGTTGCGGGTTCCGTGGCCTGACTGGATCGCGGAGCTCGAGGCGACGCGCTACGACAACCCGAAGTTCGTGCCGGTCGAGCTCGTCGCCGCCACGCGTGGCTACGACAGCGAGTGCGCGGTGCTGTTCCCCGAACAGGTCGCGGTCACGGAGCGCCAGCCCAACAACTTCGGCGCGATCTTCTGCGATCGCGAATCGGCGCGGCTTCGCCGGGTGGCGAGCGCGGCCGCCGACCTACTGCAGATCAACGTGCCGCCGGACGCGGCGCGGCTGCTCGCTGACGTGGAGGCTTCGAAGCAGTCCTACATCCTCTGGGACCTTGTCCATGACCGCGCCCACAGCCACGGCGACCTGCCTTTCGACCCGTTCATGGTGCGGCAGCGGGCGCCCTATTGGATGTACTCGCTGGAGGAGTTGCGCTGCGACCTGACGACCTTTGGCGAGGCGGTCGGGCTTGAGGGCGCGGGCCTCGTGTTCGCTCGCAACGTCCAGTACGCGATCCTGTTCGACCGGTTGCTGCGCTTTCCGATCACCGGCCCGCGCGTACGCAACTACGACGGGCTCGGCGGACAGTTGCTGTTCGCATATCTTCACCACGGCGGTTACCTGCACTGGACCGACAACCGCTTGACGTTCGAGTGGGGGCAGGTCGCCGACGGCGTGCTGGCGCTCCGCGACGAGGTCCTGGAGCTGTACCGGGCGGGCATCGATCGCACCAAACTGCAGCACTGGTCGGCTGCGCACGATCTGGTCGCACGCTACGTCCCGCCGGCAGCGGGGTCGCGTTGGGTCTCGGGGGTGCGTGACTTCGAGGAGATCCCAGACCCGCGTCCATACTGCGACGCGGTCCTGCCCGACGAGTTCCCGCTCTCGATCTTCTACTCCGCGTTGCAGGGCGCGCTCGGCGGCTTGTGACGATGGTGGCCCGCAGGCGGGGGTTCGCGTCCGACAACGCGGCCACCGTGCACCCGCGCGTGCTCGAGGCGATCGCAGCGGTCAACGACGGTCACGCCTTCGGGTACGGGCATGATCCGTACACGCAGGCGGTGGAGCGACGCGTGGCGGCGGCCCTTGGCACCCCCGAAGCGTCTGTGTTCTTCGTCTTCAACGGGTCGGGCGCCAACGTCCTCAGCCTGCGTGCCGCGTGCCGGCCGTGGGAGGGCGCGATCGTGTCCGCGAACGCCCACCTGCATACCGACGAGGTAGGTGCGCCCGAGGCAGTCGCGGGCGTAAAGCTGCTCGTCGCCGAGACGCTCGAGGGCAAGATCAGCCTGGAGGGCGTGCGGCGCCTCGTCGAGCGGCCAAACGACGAGCACGCCGTCAAGCCCGGGGTGCTCTCGTTGACGCAGTCCACTGAGCTCGGCACCGTCTACGGGCTCGATGAACTGCGCGCGTTGTCCTCGCTTGCGCACGCGGGCGGGCTGCGCGTGCACGTGGACGGTGCGCGCTTCGCGAACGCGGCGGCGGCGCTCGGCGTGTCGCTGCCGGAGTTGGCAGCGGCGAGCGGGGCGGACCTGTTGTCGTTCGGGGGCACCAAGAATGGGTTGATGGTGGGCGAGGCCCTGGTTGTGTTCGACACCGAACTCGTGCCCGGGATGCTGCACCTGCGCAAGCAGACGCTCCAGCTCGCGTCGAAGATGCGCTACGTCGCCGCGCAGTTCGATGCCCTGCTGACCGACGACCTGTGGCTGGCCAACGCCACGCATGCCAACGCTATGGCGCAACGGTTGTTCGACGCGGTGTCCGCGGTGGATGGCGTAACCGTCACCCGCGCGCCTGTCGTGAACTCCGTGTTCGCGGTGCTGCCGTGTGACGCGCGCGAGCGCCTGCAGCGCGAGTTCGACTTCTACGAGTGGGACGACGCGACCGGCGAGGTTCGCTGGATGTGCGCGTGGGACACAACCGAAGAGGACGTCGACCGTTTCGCAGCGGCGGTTGTGGCCGCTGCCGCCCCGGCCTCCTAGACGCGCGTGCTGCAAAGCTGCTCGCAGCAGGACCAGACCGGGTCGGCTTGGGTTAAGGGCTTGTGTGGCCCGGGTTAAGGCCTTGACGTGCTCACCAGATCTCTTATTATTCGTGAAAGCGGGCCGACGCCGTGATTCAGGTTCTTTAGGGGAAGAGCCCACGTCGCCGTAACGCTCATAAGTTTCAAAATAGGGGGGTCTATGAACGCGCCGCCGAGTTGGCGCCGTGAATAGCTTGTGAAGAACCTGGCCTAGGCGCCCGGGGCATTCGTCCAGTCTTCTGGCTGACTGCCTTGAGGTGTGACGCGAGGATGCCGATGAGGTTGTTGGTAGGTCTCGGTCGTGGCCAACCTCGGACTAGTCGTAGGTGCGAGGGTTGCTTGACAGGTTGGGCAGGGATGCCAACGAACGGATTTAGAAAGGTTTGGGGGGACAGTGGCTGTCATGGAAGATGAGCTGAGCGCTCGGCGTTCCACGGATCGTGATCACCGATCGCGTTATCAGGTGGGCCGAAAGCGCGACCGGCGCGACTACAGCAAGCGCCCGACGGTGACGACGATCATCCCGGCACTCAATGAGGCCGAGAATCTGCCGCACGTCCTCAAGCAACTGCCGAATGGCGTCAACGAGCTGATCCTCGTCGACGGCCACTCGACCGATGAAACGGTTCTGGTGACGCAGAACCTGCGTCCGGATGCGCGCATTGTGATGCAGGACCGCAAGGGCAAGGGCAATGCCCTGGCGTGCGGCTTCGCCGCGGCGCGTGGGGACATCATCGTCATGATCGATGCCGACGGATCGACCGACCCGACCGAGATCCCCAACTTCATCCGGCCCCTGATCGATGGCGCCGACTTCGTCAAGGGCTCACGGTACATGGAGGGCGGAGGAAGCGCGGACATCACCGGCGTGCGCAGCCTCGGCAACCGCCTGCTCGGCGCCAGCGTGAACCTGATGTTCGGCACCAGCTACACCGACCTTTGCTACGGCTACAGCGCGTTCTGGCGCCGTGTCCTGCCGCAGCTGCACATCACCTGTGACGGCTTCGAGGTGGAAACCGTGCTTAACGTGCGCGCGGCCAAGGCGGGCTTCAACATCGTGGAGGTCCCGAGCTACGAACTGGAGCGAATCCACGGTCTGAGTAATCTCAACGCTTGGCGTGACGGCAGGCGCGTGCTGAAGACGATCATCACCGAGCGCGTCTCGCGCTTGCCCGAGCCGAGCGACGCCTGGATCCCGCGTTACACCGAGCTTGGTGAGGTCACGGCGCGGGTGCTGCCGCATGTCGCCGCGTTTGCCGAGGACGTTGCCGCGTTTGCCGAAGACGTTTCGAGCGAGCGCCATATCAGTCTGCAGCTGCCGCATCCGGCGCAGGCAATCGCGCTGTAAGCCCGAGCGGCGGCCTCTATGCCCGGGCAACTGCCGAGGAGCTACGCATCAGGCTGGGCTACCCTTGAGCTCTGTGATCGCCCCGCGGATTGCCGTGATGCTCTCGAACATGCTGCGCTTGAGCATGCTGTCCGGGAACTCGACATCAAACGCGTCTTCGAGCGCAAGCATCACGTTGACGCTCGCATTCGACGTCATGCCGGCCTCATACAGATCGGCATCGTCTCCAAGCCGCGAGGGCGTCACCGACAGCGCTCCATGTGTGTTCAGAATGTCTCGAATCTTGTCGTCCAGAATCTTGTCGTCCATGTCCACCTGTGTTGTCGGTCTGTCGAAGTCACGAGATTACGTGGTCTCGCGGAGATCAACGATCGTGCCAGCCGCGGAACGGCCAATCCCTCGGTCGAGCTGGGCAGGCGTGGAGGTGCCTCGCTATGAGTATTGACGTGCACGACGTCGACGCCGAGCAGGCCGAGCTTCTCGAGGAAATGATACGGGCGGGGCATTTGATCGAATCTGGCGTGCCAGGAGTCTACGGGCACAGCCTGACCTTCGAAGGGGTCTGCGATCAACTGGCGGCGGTGATCAGCGAGATGGCGGCAACCGATGGGTCTGAGAGAGTTAGTTTTCCGCCGGTGCTGCCCCGGCAGAGCCTTGAGAAGATCGACTATCTCGCGAACTTCCCCCACCTTGCGGGCAGCATTTTCGGCTTTGAGGGCTCGGAGGCCGACGCACGAGTGCAGGCTGGGCGCGCGCATGCGCACGAGGACTGGAGCGAGTTCCAAAAGCCCACTGATCTGGTCATGGTCCCGGCGGCGTGTTACCCGCTCTACCCGGTGGTTGCCGCGCGCGGGCCCGTGCCGGCCGGTGGCGTGACGGCAGACCTCGGGGGCTCATGGGTATTCCGCCATGAGCCCTCGCGGGACCCCGCCCGGCGTCAGATCTTCCGCCAGCATGAACTCGTCTGCGTCGCCGAGCCCGCGGTGACGACTGAGTGGCGCGCAAAGTGGGCTCAGCGCGGAGTCGAGCTGTTTCGTGAGTTGGGCCTGGAAGCACAGATCGCGAACGCGAGCGATCCATTCTTCGGTCGTGCAGGTCGTCTAATGGCAGCGAGTCAGGCGGAGGAAGAGCTCAAGTGGGAATTGGAGGTACAAATCGCCGGGCCGACGCCGACTGCCTGCGCTTCGTTCAACTACCACATGGATCACTTCGGTCAGACCTGGGACATCAGGCTCTCCGACGGTGCGGTTGCGCACACCGCTTGCACCGGCTTCGGCCAGGAGCGGATCGCGCTCGCGCTTCTGCATAGGCACGGCATGGACCCGGAGCAGTGGCCCGGGCCAGTGCGTCGACGGCTTGGGGACTGAGCAGATCATGCGCACGCGGCGAACCTCACTGCTCGGTTTGATGATCGGCGTATTCGTTGCGGCCGGTGCTGCCGTGGGGATGGGCCTCGGAATCACGTCGCGTGCCGCTGGGAGGCCTGCGACGCGGGCAACCGCTCGGCGCGCCAGTGCTTCGGCCGCCTCTGGCACGAGCGCGTTGACGACACTCACAGTGCCGGCGGGCGGACTCGTCAGGACGTACCTGCTGTATGTCCCTCCTGGCGATTCGGCGAGGCACCGGTTGCCGTTGGTGCTGGTGTATCACGGGGCGTATGACACGGCTGCGGATATTGCGAATGAGAGTGGGTTGTTGGCGCTTGCTGAGCGGCGTCAGAACATGATTGTCGCGTTCTTGCAGGGTTATGAGGACAGTTGGAATGATGATGCTGGTGATCCGCCGGCGGAGGCGCATGATGTCGACGACGTTGCGTTTACGAAGGCTGTGTTGGCTGAGGTCGAGTCCAGTCATTTTGTTGATATGCGGCGTGTTGTCGCGACCGGGATCTCTAATGGCGCGATTTTTGTGGAGTTGCTTGGTTGTAGGGCGGCGGCTAATTTGACGTTGACTGTTCCTGTGGAGGGGCAGATGGCGCCTACGTTCTCGCATAGTTGCCGTTTGAGTAAGCCGATGTCGGTGTATGAGATTCACGCGACGGCTGATCCGGCGATCCCGTATGGAGGGGGGACGTTCGGTGGTTATGGCGGTCCGGTGACTGTTCTGTCTGCGCATGCGTCGGTTGCGCGCTGGGCTGCGCTTGACAGGTGCAGCGCGAGGGCGTCGACGACGAGGACGCCGGGCAACGTGTTCACTAAGTACACGGGTTGTAGGTCTGGGGTCTCGGTGACGCTGCGAACGATCGAGGGTGGGGCACATGTGTGGCCGCCGGGCTTCGCGACGTCACTGTCGAGGCTGGTCGCGTCATTGCCGCCAACAACACCAAAGGCGGTGAAACCATGAGTCTGGAAGTCTTCGAGGAGTGGGAGTCCGAGGTCCGGGGCTACATACGGGCATTTCCCACAATGTTCGATACCGCGAGCGGGTCGGTGCTCGTCGACCAGGGTGGCCGGCAGTACATCGACTTCTTCGCAGGTGCCGGAACACTTAACTACGGACACAACAATCCAATCTTCAAGCGGGCGCTGATCGAATATCTCGAGCGTGACGGCATCGTGCACAGTCTCGACATGGCTACGACGGCAAAGCTCGACTTCATCGAGTCCTTTAGGGATCTGATCCTGCTGCCGCGCGGGCTTAGCTACAAACTGCAGTTCACCGGACCCACAGGAGCGAATGCGACTGAGGCCGCGATCAAGGTTGCCCGGTTGGCAACCGGGCGCACCAACGTGATCGCCTTCACGCGCGCGTACCACGGGCTCAGTCTTGGCGCTCTCGCGACGACTGCCGCACGTGGTTACCGGGACGCAGGCGGCGTGCCCCTAACGAACGTGACGTTCGCCCCTTACGAGGGCTACTACGGTCAGGACATCGACACGATCGCCCTGTTGGCGAAGCAACTCGACGACCCTTCGAGCGGCGTCGACAAGCCTGCCGCAATCATCGTGGAGTGCATCCAGGGCGAGGGCGGCGTGCACGCCGCCAGCGACGAGTGGTTGCGCAGCCTTGCGGAGCTTGCAGCGCAGCACGAGATCGTGGTGATTGTCGACGACATCCAGGCTGGCTGTGGCCGATCAGGAGACTTCTTCAGTTTCGAGCAATCAGGGATACGGCCTGACATCGTCGTCCTGTCCAAGTCCCTGTCGGGATACGGGCTGCCAATGTCGCTGGTTCTGATCCGCCCCGAACTAGACGTGTGGGAGCCCGGTGGGCACACCGGGACGTTCCGCGGCAACAACCTCGCGTTCGTCGCGGGGGCTGCGGCACTGCGGACCTATTGGTCAGACGGCGACTTCAGTTCCGAGGTGAAGCGCAAGGGTGCCCTGTTGCGCGGCCGACTGGACGCGATAGCCGCGCGCCATCCGGGCTTCCTCGAGGTGCGTGGCCGGGGCCTCTTCCAGGGGGTCGCTTCTCTGACTGACCCGAGCTTCGCCACCCGGGTCTCACGCGAGGCGTTTGCCAACGGCGTACTGATTGAGACTGCGGGATCCCACTCCGAGGTCGTCAAGTTTCTGCCGCCGCTCACTACCGACGAGGAGACGCTGGCCAGAGGCGTTGATGTGATCGAAGCTGCCGTGGAAGCAGCCCGGGTCGGCACTATCTGCTGATCGGCTGGGGACCGTTGTGGCCCTCGATCTGCACGACGGTGGTCGTGGACGCAATCAGCCTTAGCAATTCGTCGTGGTCGGCGGTGGTCCCGGTGAGGTGGAAGACGTGGGCTTCTGACCCCTCGCGCCAATCGATCCGCTGTCCGGGCCCTCGGACGAGCACGATCTCGTCAACCCCCGCGATCTCCCGGAGCTGCGTTAGACCATCGACGCTGTCGATGTAGTCGAGGTCGGTCAGCGGGAATACGTAGAGCAGATAGCCGACCCGTGAACACGCAACCGGGCCCGTGAGCCCGACGGGGTCGCCGACTGCAAGCCGCAAGGCGGTTTGGAGGATGCTGAAGCCGCCGGATGCGCGCTCGAGCATCTCTGACATCCCACCGCCTGGCCGCCCATTGACCTCGATGATCACTGGGCCCTCGTCGGTCAATTTGATTTCTGTGTGCAGGCACGACCGGGTGACTCCCAACGCGCGTGCGGCGTCGCCGGCCACCTGGAGCACGTCGGTTTGAAGGTCGGGAGAGAGCGCTGTCGGCGTGCAATAGCCAGTCTCGCGGAACGGCCACCGGAAGGGCGTGCGGGCACTGATCGCCGCATGCTCCACACGGCCATCCTCGACCACGCTCTCCACCGAAACGAAGCCGGCGAAGCCATGCCCCCCGAGCTCGCTGCTCGCATCGGGGACGTACGTCTCGAGTACGAAATCCTCTATTGGCGCCCCGGGACGCTGTCGCAGTTGAACCAGTGTCGCCTCGAGCTCGGTCTGGGACGAGATAGGCAGCGTGTCGCGACTCGCTTGGCCGTTGCGCGGCTTCAGCACGGCGGGATACGCGAAGGCGGCGCCTATCTCGGTGACGGCCGCTGCGTCAGCTGTAGCCGGGATGATGCATGACCGTGGCACTGCGAGCCCGGCTCGCGCCAACGCTTCGCGCTGCGCATGCTTGTCAGTGAGCATGACGGCGCACGCATAGCTGTGAAAGGGCAACTGCAGCAACTCAGCGAGCTGCGCCGTCCAGACGAGGTCGGCGTCGTGCATCGACAGGATCCCGTCGGGCTTGTGCTCGCCCACTTGGTCTGCGACCTGCTCGAGCGTGAGACCTGAGGAGTCGATGACAGGACCGAACTTGCGAAGCAGTCGCGCGATTGTCGGAGCGTTCGGCTTGGAGCTGTCGGCGACCCAGATGAGATCACAGACGCCGTGGGCGGCCTCTGTGACTGACAGCGGCGCGAAGGACAGCGGGTCGTGTACGTATAGGAGCCGTGGCACTGGGGGCCCGAGCCAGTCGTCGTAAGAAGCTGCGTCAGAGCGCGCTTCGCACCGGCAGGATCTGTGCGTTCTCGGCGAGGTAACGGTCGTTGCCGACCATTATCAGGCCTCCATAAGCGTCGCGAAGGATGCGTTCGAGCGGGTGATCCGGGCCTCGCCTGTAGCCGTTGATGCTGCAGATCTGAAGCGCCTTTCCGGCAACGCGTACAGCCGTCGTCGTCGTCACGATCTTGACGTTGCGCAGGTTGGTGATCAGGCCGATGTCATCCAGCGTGTCGGATTCGATCGCAACCTCTATCTGGCCCTGCGCTTGCGCGAGCGTGGCGCGAGCGCACTGGACGTCAGTCATGATCTCGGCGAGGCGCATTGCCGACTGGCTGGTCGTCCCGATGTCGCGTCGCGCTGCTGCACGGACCGTCTTATGTGCCTCCCTCATCGCTCCTTCGGCCAAGCCGGTCCACACTGCCGTCAAAAGGATATGTCGCATTTGGCCGCCGCCCCGGCTGGCCATCTCCGCAAATGGGACAGGGAAGAGGTCGTCAGACGTCACGTGTCCGGTGATGTGCATCCCAGAGCTACAAGTTCCGCGCAGCCCGAGGGTGTCCCAGCCGGTGGTCTCCTCGAGCGTCACCTCCGACGCACGGAGCATCGCGACGACCTGGTCTGTCTCCGTCGCGTCATCGGCGCGCCGGGCGGTTGAGAGGATAAGGTCCGCGTGCCTGGCGTAGGACGCGGCGAGCGCCTGCTTGTCGAAGCGCCAGCCATCGCCCTCCGGCTCCAGCGCAGCCAGGCTCCGCATGACGTCTCCGCCGAGTCCCACCTCACTGTTGGCGTTGGCGATCAGGAGTTGCTTCTCCACGATCTCATCGACGAGCCTACGCAGGGCCGATGTGTTTCCGTGTTTGAGCAGCAGGAACATCTGCTCCGTGTGCATCGCGACAACTGACCCTGTCGCGGCGCAATAGCGGCTCAGCACTCGAATCGTATTGCTGATATCCGTGACCCTTGCGCCCAAACCGCCCTGCTCAACGGGAACCAGGGCGGAAAGAAGTTTCGCGTCCTTCAATGCCGCAAGCGACTCCGATGGGAACCGGGCCTGCCTATCCACGTCCCAAGCGCTGGGGCCAACGACGGTTTCGCCGATTTCCTCCGCGATCTGGATCAGCCGTTCACCGACGGGCTCCGTGGTCGTTTGGGATGAGTGAGCTGTCTGGGTCATTTACCGTGGATTCCTTGTGGCGAACGTGCGTGCACCTGCATCTGGTCCGAGAATCACGACTCAATGCTGAGCGCGTGAGTCTACCGGCATGGGTCAGTCGGACTTAGTATCGGCGCGCTGCGACATTTCGTTAGCTCGGATCGTGCTGGAGCGCACGCGCAGGTTGGCGCCTGAGGAATGCTACGCGGTCTCAGAAGGCGTACTTGTATTCAGGGTGGGACGCATGCGGCCCAGCGGGTTGCCAGACCCGAACGTAGGCGACCTTCACGGTGGCCGGTCGCGCCAGTTGCTTCCATTTCTCGGACACCGTGTTGACGAGCACGATGTACATCGGGAATGAGGTCACGCCTTTGTGCTCGCGCCAAATCTCGACACCGTCGTAGTACCAGGTGATCGAGTTCGGGGCCCAGTCGGCGGCGACGGTGTGCCAACCCGGAATAAACCCTGGATCACAACCGCCAAACCCGGCCGCGGTGCTGAGCGCGCTATGAAATCGAGAGCATTCGGTGCCGTCGATGCCCTCGACCAGGTCGTCCTCACCCGTCCCGGGCCAGTGCTGCCCAAACGTCGTTAAAGCTGGCCAGTTAGAGATCAGACCGCGGGAGCCGGGCACATAGATTTCAGCTTGAAGGACGCCGTATGTGAACTGGAAGCCACCGCCTTTCCGGCCATCCTTCGGGTTCGTTGAGACTACGGCGCCCGTATAAGGATGTGTGACGCCCCCACAGCGCGACACCACATGAGTGACGCTGAGGTTCATAGCCCCATTGCCTGGGAAGCTGACATTACCCGCGTTGTAACAGGCAAGCTCATGCGGATTAATCGAACCTGTGACCTGGCTGCCGTCACCGAACCAATCGGGGCGCCAGACCCGAGTATTCAGCGAGGAGCCGTCGAAGGTACTGTTGAGCACGAGTCGCCAGTGACCCGGGACACCCAGCGGCTGTGGCGTGACGGTGCGTTTGCGGCTCGCGGTTCTTGACGTCAGCGCAGGATTGGTCGCGGACGCGGTTGCACACCCTGCGAGCAGGAGGAGCACACCGGCGAGCAGTGCGCCGAAGCTTGGTTTGCGCCAAGAGGCCAGAGCGCGTAGCTGCTGCAACATCTCTCCCATACTCCCCAAGCAACGATACAACGGGGCGAAGCTGTTGCTGGCTCCGTGCTTCACACAGCCTCCGTTTCGGATCGCCATCGGCACGGTGGCCGACCATAGGGCGGCGTTTCGGCGCGCATGGCGGTCTGCGCCGACTGGTAGCCTGACTGCCTTGGAGTTCGACCCGGTTTACGCGGTTATCGGTCGCCGATGCGCCAGTACGAATACCCGTTCTGCGACCTGATCGCTGGTCAGTCGAACTTATGACGGAGAAGACTGAGGTGCCCGCTCCTCCTTCTCCGAAGGTCGCCACGGCCAACGCGGGCGTCGGCGTGGCCCGCGGACTCGACGGCCCCAAGGGCGTGCTCTTCTGCTCCGGCCTGTTCCTGACTGCGTTCGTCGTCACGGTGCTCGGGCGGGTTGCGAGCGTAGAGGCGCTGAGCCTTGGCGGCGCTTTTGCGGTTGTGGTTTTCGGGGTGGGCGCCGCCCCGCTGCAGCGGTTCATTCAGCTCGGGATCTATGCACGACTAGGGGGAGCGATCCTCGTCGGCTTTAGCGTGCTGCTGGGAATTGGCGCGCTGATGGCGGACGTGCGCCCGCTCTGGCAGCCCGTGCCTGCTGCCATCGTCGTCGGGCTGGCCACGGTCTTTCTCCATGTGCGAGGCATTCGCAAGGCTCGCCCCGAGATCGCTTTCACCCTCCGCAGACGGGCACAGCCCCAGGCGGAGGCGACCGAAAGCAGCGATGACACGACCATCTGGAGCGCGGCCGCGGAGCAGTGGGAGCGGCTCGAGCGGCGCGACCGCGGCGGCCACCGCCACAGCATGCGACCCCCGAGTCGCGTCGTGAGCTCGACGCGCCCGCGCGCTCTCGGCCGCGGCAGCGAGAACGCGACCACCGGCGGCCGGCAGCGCTGGCGCGCAAGCCTGGTGGTCACGCTCGCTGGCACGGTCTTCTGGCTGGTACCCGCTCTGACTACCCACGACCCGCAGCCTGGGATCTGGGGGTTTCTGACGGCGATAAGCCCGATCTGGTATCTCGGCTTGGCGACCGTGGTCGTGGGCTTTGCGATCGGACTCCGTAGCGAGCTCCCCGCGCTGGTTGGGACGCTCTCATTCGGTTTGGCCGGCACACTCACCCCGGCTCTCGTCTACGCGACACCACGCAATTCAACGGCCGGCAAGCAGATGCTGCTCACGCAGTATGTGCTCACGCACCATCACATCGATGCGCCGGCGGGGATCTACCAAGCTTTCTCCGCGCTATTCGCCGGCATGGCTTGGCTCAGTCAGTTGATCGGCGTTCACGGCATGCTCGGCCAGGACAGTCTGCTGGGACTGGCGACCTACTGGCCAGTGATCTTTGCCTTTGCTCGGGTCGTCGAGTTGCGGTTCTTCGCGGGACGCCTGCTCCACACGCCTGGGCGACGCTGGACCGCTGTCATGCTGGTCCTACTCGTCGACACGATCAACGACGCGAACTACTTCTCTCCACAGTCTGTGGGCTACGTGATGGCCATTGGGGTATTCGCATTGGCGGTCAACGGAGTCAACCCCAGACCGTTCGGGCGCCGTTCGACGTTTTGGTTGCTCCTGCTCGTGGGGGTGACCCTGGCACCCACCCACGAACTCACGCCGTACATAGTCGCGGGAGCCCTGTTGGTGCTTGCGGTGTTTGACCAGGCTCCGCGTTGGTCCTGCTTGCCTATCGGCCTACCGGCGCTGATATGGGCGGCCGTCGTGCACAACGCCATCGGTGCGAACTTCTCGTTTGCTCAGCTGTTTGATCTTTCCAATCTGCTGCCACCAAAAACAGCAGGAACACCGGGCCTGGTGCGGTTCGCCGCCGTTGGCTATCAGTCCCACGCGCTGCTGCTCGCACTCCTCATCCTCACCGGACTCGCGGCCGTTGGCTTCTTCGCAAACCTCGGGAAGAAGTGGGCTTGGGGCTACGCCCTATGTCCAATCGTGGGGGTTGGACTCATCCTCATTAACCCGTACGGCAACGAAGGCATCTTCAGGTCGTCGCTGTTCGCTATTCCCTGGATGGCGGTTCTTGCCATGCACATGCCGCGGCCCGGGCGGATGTTGCGCGTCCTTGCGCGCCCCCTGGTCGTCAACATAGGGACCACCGCAGTCCTCGTTGCGCTACTCGCGACGTACGTCGTTGCCGAATGGGGGGTCGATGGGGCGTACATGCTTGTGCGCTCCGACGTCGCGGTAACCGACTTCCTGCAATCCAAGCCGTCTAAGAACGCGTTCGTGTTGAGCCTCGGGGATCCCGGTGGCACCGCGGGCGACCTACCGCCGTTCCTTGTCAACTACACAGGGATCAGTTGGGAGCTGGTCGCCGGGCAAACCCTTCGCGATGTGAAAAGACCGCGTGCGGTCGATCTTGCCGGACTGACCGATCGCTACGGTGCCGTCGCGGCAGCTAGTGGTGCCTCAAATTCAAGCCCTCTGTACATCTTCTGGTCAGCGTCGGTATCACTCAGCTCTCAGGCGTATGCGGTACAGAGCGCATCACAGATGAACGGCTGGCTCGCGCTACTGAAAACGAGTCGGTATTGGCGTCTCGTAAAACGTGACGGCGACAGCTATCTGTTTGAGCTGACGCGCGACTGAGGATCGCATTTGGCAGGGACCTGATCCTCGACAATAGGCTAGTGTCTTCAACTCGAGACGCTGTCAAGATGTCGAGTACATGGCTGCCGTCATCTTCACCCTTTGCTGAGGTCCCTTCATCGGATGAACATCACAGATCTGCGCGCGCTTCCTGAGGACGCCACCGTGGCGGCAGATGTATGCATCGTCGGCAGCGGCCCGGCTGGGCTGACACTCGCGACCGAACTCGATGGCTTGGGACTGAAGATCGTCTTGCTCGAGAGCGGTGACCTTGCCCGCAACGCGTGGGCAGAGTCGATGGATGAGGTCGTCAGCGTCGGCGTGCCCCGCGTCCTGGAAACCGGCGAGGACCGTAACCGCGTATTGGGCGGTACATCAGCCACTTGGGGTGGCCGGGTGACCCCCTTGGGTGACATGGACTTCAGGGAGCGTGACTGGGTGCCCGGCTCAGGCTGGCCGATCACACGCCAGTCTTTGATGCCCTATTACCGACGTGCTGCTGTGCACCTCAGGATGAGCATCGTTGACCCCAACGACGCGTTGGATGTCTTTGCTTCATACATACCTCCGCCGGACAATGAGGCGCTCGTGCCGTACCTCTGGGGCTACAGCATGCACGACTCCTGGCGCCCAGACTTCCTGCGGTTCGGTCCTCGGGCACTTGCGCTGCCGCTACCTGACGTCGAATGCATTGTCAACGCGACCGTCACTCACATTGACACCGATGAAGCTGGATGTGTAGTGCAGAGGTTGGAGGTCAAAGGGCCGGATCTGCGCAGGCGATGGATCAGTGCGCGACAGGTTGTACTTTGTACCGGCGGGCTGGAAAATGCCCGCCTACTGCTGGCGTCTAACCGCATCGTGCCCACGGGCGTCGGCAACGGCAATGATCTTGTTGGTCGGTACCTCATGGACCACCCTCGCGGACCTGTTGCGTGGTTTCCGCACGCTATGGAGGATCCGGCCCAGCGCCTGTTGGGAGACTTCGTTATCAAGCCGTCGGCGGTGCCTCAGGCATCTCGCGTTCCGGGATTTCGGCGTCGGAGCTGGTTGACGCCTGGATACGCTCTGGGCTCGCGTATCCAGGAGAGCGAAGGGCTGTTGAATTGCGCCCTGTTCTTCACACTGCAGATGGCCGATGACGACCCTCTGACTGCGCTTCTCGCGCTTGCAGGCCGGGACGATCCCGCAAGCAATGTCAGGCACCTCGTGGCCCATCCTCTCATGGCGGCGGCGTCCGTCGGCAGGCTGCTGCGCGGGCGACACCCGGCGCGCCGCTTGTCCGGCCTCTACGCACAATGCATAGTCGAGCAGTCCCCTAACGCAGACAGTCGCATCACGCTCGCGGATCGGACCGACATCTTGGGTGTCCCATTGGCACGCATCGACTGGCGCGTCGGCGACCAGGAAGCGCGGACGGTACGACGGATGACAAGGCTCTTCGTGAAAGAGATGCGCCGCCTAGGGCTCGCGCCGCCAGAGCCGGTGGGAATGATCGCCGACGAGGAAACGGAGTTTTTTCTGCCGGATGTCGCCCACCCCAGCGGGACCACGAGGATGTCGACCGATCCGGCGGCCGGCGTTGTCGACCCGGACTGCGCGGTACACGGGGTGGAGGGTCTTCACGTGCTCGGAAGTTCGGTTTTCCCGACAAATGGCCATGCAAACCCGACGTACACGATCGTTGCCCTTGCAGTGCGGCTGGCGGACCATCTCAAGGATCGGATAGCAAATCGTGTCTGATGCAGGTGCGCTGCGGGTGGGCGTGACCGGGGCCCAGGGTTATGTCGGCAGCGCTGTCGCTCGAGCGTTCGCGGAGGCCGGCCATCACGTCGTTGCTTTGACTCGCAGACCCGATGGGGTCCATGACCACCGAGCGTACGAACTGACCGCAACGGTGCCTCCGGATCTTCTACGCGACATCGATGTCGTGATGCACTGCGCATATGACTGGACACCGCGCACCTGGGGCGAGATAGTTCGTGTCAACATCGAGGGAACGCGTCATCTGCTCGACGCCACGGTCGCAGAGGGAGCTCGCTTCACTCTCATCTCTTCTGTGTCGGCGTTCGAAGGTACGCGTCAGATGTACGGGAACGCGAAGCTTGCGGCCGAGCGGATAACGCTTCAGGCCGGTGGCAATGCTGTCAGGCTGGGCACGGTCTATGGAGGAGCCAACGGCGGCATCTTCGGCCTGCTCCTGCGGTTCGCCAACCTGCCGGTGATTCCAGTGTTCGCGGCGGATAGCCCCCAGGCACTCATTCGTCTGGACAACGCGACCGCTGCCTTGGTGGCGCTGGCCGAGGCGGCGACCGTAAACGGCCAGCTCATCGGACTCGCCAGTCCTTCGACGATCAGCTTCGGCGATCTGATGCGGGCGCTCTCGTCTGCCAAGGGCAAGCCCTCTGCGATTGTGCCCGTTCCGTGGCTGCCGCTGTATCTCCTGCTGCGAGCGGCTGAGCGAGCGGGCGTTGGCCTGCCGCTGCGGGCTGAAACGGTTCTGGGTCTGGCGCGTCCGGCACCGGGGCTCGCAAGCGTCGATCTGTGGCGGACGCTTGGCGTCGACATCGATCCGCCAGATTTGACTCCTCGAAGCTGGAGCTGATTTCGGAGTCCGGTCGTTGTCACTCGCCACGCGTATGCCGTGATGTCAAACGAGATATGACTGCTCCCCAACGCGATCGGGCGAGTCGCTCATCAATCCGTCCGCGCGCATCTGGCTTGACGAGGGTGACGAGTTCCCCTACGAAGACCAGGCCGGCGATGACCGCCACCACCATGCGCGCGCCAAGTACGACGCCGCCGGCCGGCACCACCGCCGAGCTCACGCACACGACGGACCCAGCAACGGCGATGCCCAACGCCAGGCCGCTCGTGGTCGGTCCACTCGCACCGGCCAGTCGGCGGAGCATGCTCGCGTAGATCACGTAGCAGCAGAACGAGATTGCGGCCGAACCAACGATCCCGAGCGTTGGCACCAGCAACAGGTTCAGCAGCAGGTTCAACACAGCCGCGACCACGGTGGCAATGGCCACGGCTCTCGTTCGGCCCGTGAGGATCAGGGCCTGCGTGTAGACCACGCCGTCGGCGAACGGCAAGGCGCTCGCGGCGATAATCGCTATTACCGGTATGAGGCTGGCACGGGGGTAACTCGGAGGGCACCAAATCAAGAGGATCACGGGTGACGCGTATGCGATTGCGATGGCGAACCCGGCGCCCAAGACGTACAGGCCGTTGCGGCTCGCGCCAAGCACGCGGCGGCGCGCCGCCTCGTCCTTGATCGCGAACAGGCGCGGCAGCCAAACGAAATCAAGGAATCCCAGAAGGGCGAGCGTGAAGCTGCCGATGTTGCTTGCGACCGCGTAGTGACTCGTCGTTCGGGCTCCCAGGTCCGCGTGGATCACGAGCCGATCTGCTGCGGCATTGACGAACGACGCGACCATCGCGGGCACGAGTGCAACTGAGAACCGGAGCGCGTTCGCGTGCATGCGGGCGCGCGCACGAGTCAACCGCGCAGGATGGGCTACCGCCAGAGCGATACCGGCGGCTATGAGTTGCCCCAGCACCTGGCCCAGGAGATACTCGGATGCCGTTGCGCTCACGAATATCAGCAATGCGAGCGACAGTGCCTGTGCAAAGATCGACTGCGCGAAGCTGATGGCAATGAACGAGCGGAGCTGACCGCGGCTACGGGTAAGACCGAGGGCTGGATTCGTGATGGCGACCAAGACCGCCCAGATCACCGCGTACCGAACTGCAGCCGGGAACGGGCCGAGGCCGATCAGCGGGCTCCACCATCCTCCGGAGGCGTAGGTGATCAGCCCTGCCAGCAGCGACAGGACAGCCGCGAGCGTCACCAGCTGACGAGCGCCGTAGTTACCCTGTTCGCCGGAATGTTCTCGCTGGACGGCGGTCTGGAGCCCAAAGCCGAATACGACGTTGAGCAGCTGCATGACCGCCGTCGACGCTGCGACGAGCCCGAGTTCGTCCTGTCGTATAAGGCGCGTCAGGATTGGCGTCACGCAAGCGACGAGGATCAGCTGAATCGACCAGAAGGCCATATAGACGAAATCGCGCCCGAACAACCCGCTGACGGCTGCCGTATGCACGTCAGCCGTCGTGGCTGCGTCAGGATTCCTGGCTTCCGTCGTCACAAGGACCCGCAGTCGGGTGCGCGGGCGCTAAACGGGTCTGTCGGATCTATCATCGAACCTTGTCCAAAGCGGCCGGCGGGCGGTTGGGGCACCGCTTGGACAAGTATGGTCGATGAGGCAGCGACTGTCGTCGCCGTACGTCAGCGCTGCGGCTTGAGGGCGCCCTGTCTCGAGGGCGCTCTGTTGTTTAGTTCTGCCAGACGCGGACGTATTGGACTTGCATGGTGGTTGGGCTGGCGATGTTGAGGTTGGTTGCGCTGATGGTGTTGTCGAGGATGATGTACATCGGGTTGTTGGTGATGCCTGTTGTGATCGATCCGATGTTGGTGCCGTCGTAGTAGTAGGTGATCGAGCCGGGTTGCCAGTCTGAGGCGAAGGTGTGCCAGCCGGGGGTGATGGTGGTGTCGCAGCTGCCGGGGCCTTCGGTGGTGGTGTGGTAGTGGTAGCAGGCTTGTCCTGCGAGGCCTTCGAAGAGGTCGTCTTCGCCGTAGGTTTCTGATGGGGTTGTGTCGGCCCATACGGCTGGCCAGTTCGCGATTTTGCCGTTGGTGGCGGCTGGGATGTAGACGCGGGCTTCGACGACGCCGTAGGTGTAGAGGAAGCCGGTGTTGGTGCCGTTGGGGTTGGTTGAGATCAGCGATCCGGTGTAGGGGTAGGTTTTGCCGTTGCAGGTTGAGGATTGGTCGGTGATGTTGAGGTCTAGTGCTGTGCTGGTCGGCACGACGTTGTTGGAGGTGTAGCAGTCGTCTTCGCCGCTGTTGACGGGGTCTGTCACACCGGTACCGAACCATCCGGGTGTCCAGATGTTCGTGTTCAGGGTTGTGGTGTTGAACTCGGAGTCCATCACCATGTTCCAGTTCCCGGAGATACCGACCGGCTGCGGGGTGCTCGTCGGGGCTGGGGTCGTGGTCGTCGGGGTGGTAGTGGTTGTGGTCGGGGTGGTCGTGGTCGGGGTGGTGGTGGTTGGGGTGGTCGTGGTTGGGGGGGTCGTGGTCGGGGTGGTCGTTGTCGTAGTGGTCCGAGTCGGCCGCCTTCTCCTCTGCACCGAAGTCTGGGTGTCTGCCTTTACAGCCGTGGCCTTAGACGCGGCCTTAGAAGCGGCCTTCGTCCCCGCATGGTTCATATGCTTGTGGTGACGCTTGTGCACCGGGCTCCGGGCGTGGCGTCTATGCTGCTCACGTTGGTGGCGGCGCTTATGCGCATCACTCATGGGCCGGCGCTCGTGCGTTGCCGAGCGACGCAGGTGTGTCTTCGTGGGCTGGGTGTTGGCTGATCCAGCCGCGAGGGCCACGCTGGCTCCTACGCCAAGTGCGAGCGCAGCAATCATGGCGGCGAAGAATGAGATTCGAGAGGCGAGGGAGGTTTTGGGCATACCTCCACATCGGGAGTTCCTGCACTGGCCGCGACCAGCCGCGCCTCGGTCTGGACGCCTATACGAGAATCCTCTCAGCGCACAAGAAGCGGCCTGACCTGGTCGACCGTGACTTCACAGCGATCGCACCCGACCGCCTGTGGGTTGGTGGTTGCGCCCACCCGCGCTGCTGGGATGGAACTGCCTAAGTGGGGCGCGTTGGACGACTCGGGTCGTCGCGGCCGGGGGATCGCCAGGCGGTGCGGATGACCCGGAGCTCGTCGACGAGGACCAGTCGACCTAGGCCGTCACGGCTGGTGATATCAACTCACGGGCCGCATCGAAAACATGTGACCACGTAAGGTGGGTTGCGCGGGCGCGAGCCAGGCCTGCCCAATGGCTGCGGAGCTCTGCGTCCTGGATCAGGGCTCTCAGTGCACGAGTCAGTTCGTCCTGCTGTTCAAAATATTGCACCGAATCCTCACCGACCTGCGGCATCCCGCCACGCCGGGCGACGACCATCGCCAATCCGGACGCCATTCCTTCAAGCAGTGAGAGGCAACATGGCTCCTGGAATGTCGAAGGCACCACCATGATCTGGTGTTTGCGATAAACCTCCGGAAGCTCCGAGTGTGGCCGGAACGGAACGAAAGTCACCTTGTCCGAAAATGGGGTCGTCAGCCTTTGCAGCGCCTGCTGGTACCTCGTTCCGCGGGATACGTCAGGGTGATCAACGCCGACGAACGTGGCACGGAAGTCGATTCCGTCGCTGTGGAGATCGTTGAGCGCCGCCGCCAGGACGTGCGGGCCCTTGATCCTGAGCATTCGACCGGTGAACAAGATCGACGGAACCCCGTCGTCCTCCGCTCGTTGCGCAGGTCTGAAGCGTGTGATATCGACGCCGTTCACAATGGTCGCGAGTCGGCTGTCGACGCTGTTGGATCGCGCCGCCCTCCGGACCGACTCTCGAAGCCAGTCGCTGACACAGATCACCTTGTCGGCTAACGAAAGGAAGCGGCGGACCTCACGCGCAGAGTACGCAGGGGAAAGTGGCTGGTGCATCCAGAGGAAGAGGGGCCGGCTGGGGTACATCGTGTGCAGCGTCTCGAGTCCCGCGGCACCGAGATAGCCATCGTGCACAATAATCGGCCCCTCTGAGCCCAACAGCGCGTCACCGATGGGTCGGTACATCCGACCGACATGCTTCCGGTCATGCCCTGCCCAGCCGCTGAGCGTGTCGGCGACGCGCTCTCGCAGGAGAAGGTGGTCGTGGTCCAAGTACTGTGAGAAGTCGACCGGCAGCAATTCCGCTCGTGGGAAGTCAACGTTTCGGTTGGCCGCCGCCGCAACCGTAGAGCGCACACCACCATCAAACGCGACACGAGTTAGCTCGCGAATAACAATATTGACTGCGCTGCCGTCGCTTGTCAGTGGCTGTGATACGTGATTCCACAAAGCCGCACCCGCGAGCCGGGGGTCACTCGAGGCAGTGACTGTACTTGGGTTGAGACGAACCATAGTACCAAGTGTGATTGGTGAGGTTAGGGAGCAACTGCTTTGCGCTGCTGCTTGTCTTGTCCTCTGCGGGCTCGCAAGTAGGCAATCGGTCCGGCGAGCATCCCCCGCAGCTCGACGCCTGCGAGATCGTTCTGGATTGACGCGTCCGCAGTCGCTCTGCGAGATCCCTGTATTAGTCGCAGAACATGCCGGGACCCGCCGACGGCCCGGCCGATCATCGCACGCCGCGACCTGCGCGAGAGGATGTGCTTGGTCACATACGCAGTCAGCCCCAGTCCGTAGGCGTACATCTGGGTACTGAGCGAGGCCTCATCGACGCGATGGTCATGCCATGCGAGTGCGGATGGCTCGTAGCTGAGTGCGTGCCCGCTCAGCAGCATCCGGACGAATATGTCGAGATCCTCGCCTCCGCGTGTAAGCGACCCGGCGCCCAGGCACTCGTCAAAGCCTCCAAGCGATCTGAGAACTGAGAGCTTCGCCGCGAAGTTTGCGCCGGCGCCATAGACCCCGGCGGTGTAGGGGTGCATCGGCGAGTCGAGGGGCCCGCGCGCGAGCGTGTACAAGCGCTGCGTGCAGGTTGATGCCCAACCTGCACGGCGATCGAAGAACTGCTCAGCAGGACGCGCGAGCGAAGCGCTTGCGACCAGTCCGGTAACGCAAGCTACGTCGGCTCGGCGGCCGAAGCCGCGCAGGAGGCCATGTATCCAGAATGGATCGACACGGACATCGTCGTCTGTGAATGCCACGAACTCCCCCGTCGCCTCCTGGAGACCGCGGTTGCGAGCACGCGAGAGGCCCTTGCGTGGTTCTCTGATGTAACGCACGCGCGGGTCCGCCGCTGCGAACTCGTTCACAACGGAGAGTGTGGCGTCGTCGCTTGGTGCGTTGTCGACGACGATGATCTCAAGGTCCTCGTAACGGAGTTCCCGAAATGAGGCCAGCGTCCGGCGCGCACCAAGCGCGCGGTTGTAGGTGCAGAGAACGATCGACACCTTGGGGCCGGCCGCAGACTTCCACACGAGGTCGGCACCAGCACGTGCCGCCTGATCGGCGAACCTGGATTGAGCAAGGGCGACGGCGCGGTCAAGATCTACCTCGCCCTGGGGCGCGTCCAGCTCCACGAAGCCGAGTGGGGTTCCGCTCGCGCGGACAAGGAGTCGAGCCCGGTCGAACGCTTGCCCGTCGGCACCCTCAAGGTGATCCGGCAAGGTCGGCGCCGCAAGATCCAGCTCTCCGCTCCAAATCGGTACGAACTCCTGCGGGGTATCCGACCGGGTTCTGTACGTGCCATCGGTCGCGGCGGGTTTGAGCTTTCCCATCCCTCCGCGTAGGTATCCCGCTGTCGTGACCAGCAAACCTGTGATGATCGCTGCGGCCCTGGCAACGCCGCTGGCGTCACCTCTGATTCCATCACCCACCGCGCGGATTACGCCGAGGGGGAGTGTGCGCGTCGTGTAACGACGTTCGCTCTCAAGTGCGGACGATCTGCCGGTTAGGCGTGAGACGATCGCCTTGGAGATGCCTTCAGCCCAACATCGGCGAACGAAATAGCCGAGCCGCATGCGCTCTGCCGGTACAAGGTGGCTCACAATCGCAGCTGGCTGCTGGATGATGCGCCCTCGGGTCGTTTCGGTGGCACGGATGGAGAATTCTGTCTCTTCACAACCGAGCGGAGTCCGTCCCACCCGCCCGATGCCGTCGGTGAAGCCTCCGGCGCGGAGGATTACATCGCGTCGGAACGCCATGTTCGCCCCAATTGGGTTCCTGATCTCGACCGACCGTTCCGGCAGTCCTTTGTAGGAACAGCCGACGACCCAAAGAAACTCGGTCGGCAACCATTTTGGGGGCTCGGCTTCCCAGGACGGCAAGGCGACTCCGCCGGTTCCGATCACGGATGAGTCTCTGAACGCCGAAGTCAGCTGCGCAAGCCAATCGGTGTGTGGCTGTGCGTCGTCGTCAAGGAAAACAATCAGGTCACCATGGGCGGCGGCGACCCCCGTGTTACGAGCGCCAGACAGCCCGCGCTCGTTCGCATTTGCCAGCACTCGTATCTGCGGCTGATTGGGAGTGTCGCCGGCCGGTCCAACAAAGCTGTCAGTCGCGCGCTTCATGAGGGCCGCGTTGTGGTCGATTACGACCAGCACCTCGTCGGCCGAAAGCAGCTGGTCCAGCGTCTTGGCGACGGCCATTTGGAGCGCTGCGAATCTATGGTCCGCATAGGCGCATATGACTATCGACGCTGGTGCTCTGACGGCGTCTAGATGCGACTGTCTTGCTTCAGGCATCCTCAGGAGGCTAGCTGGACCCCAGTGCCTGACTGTCAATTTGGCCTGCAGTAGCTCCCATCGCGGCGCGGATCTGGCCGGGGTGTTGTCGAGATGCAGATATCGGTCGCGGTGCCTACAGCGCCGATTTGGACTTCGCACCGTCAGCTGGTGAGCCGAACTGGTGCAACATCGAAGACACCCGCTCTAACACTATTTCCTGGGTCCGCAGCGGACGAAGATCGTGGTCGCCGGTCGGCAGGTGCTCGAGGTCGATGTTTGGATTGCGCTCTAGCTTCGCCGCCAGCGCCGACCGAGCGAGTATGCGTGGCACGGTCTCATTGTCGGAGAAGAGTAGGAGCACCCTCGCGCTGGTCCCGCCGAGCTGGTCGAGCGTCTTGGATGCGCTGGAAATCCCCGCGCGATGCTCAAAGCGCCAGAGAAGGTCGACATCCATGAGTCTGTGTCCCAAGCGGAACTCGATTGCGCGACGCGCATGGGCCGCGCGTTGCGCGATGCGCCGAAGTGCACTGGAGGAGCTCTGATCGGCGTGCCCGTCGGCCACGAGCCCGCCAGCACCGCTGATCGACGCGAACCACTTGCCGGCACGCCTTGTCTGCGCATTCGTCCACAACAAAGCGGGTGGATTCATGCTGACCGCACCAATCGAGCGCTCGTCTTCGATGACTAGGCGAATCGCCAAATACCCGCCCATACAGAGCCCGGCCGCAACAAAGCGATCGGCGACGCCGGCCTTTTGAAGGTGATCGTAGATCTCGCTCAGTACGGCGAGCGGACGGGCGTCGTCCTCCGGCCTGCGCTCGTACGCCTTTACTCGGCTGCCGTCCGAGTCGCCAGCACCAGGAAGGTCGTAGCGAGCTGCGGGCACACCGTTTGCCGCAGCACGGCGTGCCATCTCCACATACAAACCACTCGGGCCTGTGTGTCGCAGCGCGCCGGCGTTAATAACGACAAGGCAGTAGGATGCGCGCTCGCCGCCCGTAGGCTCGCTGATGATGCCGGTCAAGCGGCCGCCGGATGTCTCCAACTCCGACAGTCGCTCGCGGATAGTGGTGCCGTCATGTTCGAACACCACCGAGTCGAGGATCTTATGAGCCTCGACTGCCGGCGCATGCGGAATCACTTTGAAGTCCGCGTCGGGTGAGCCGCGCAGCCATTCGATCGACGCCGAGATGGTCTTGGTCGGCGTCCATCCCCAATCCGGCTGTGCAATCAAACGGTAATAGTCATCGGCTTCTATGACGGTCAGGTCTGCTCCGGACTCGACGAGACTGTTCGCCAACTTGTCATCGACGCCGTGGGCATCGCGGCCTACCAGTAGCACTCGTCGCAGTTCGGCCTGCGGCAGCGGGATCTCGGTGAGGTTAATGGCCTTTAGTGCCTCGGCAGTCTCGGCGCTCATCATGTGACCGCCGATCCAGAGGGCGCCCGCGGGCGCGCGTGTGTCCTCAAGCGGGTCGATGCCGTCTCCCGCGACCATCGCCGCCAACGCGCGCAACTCGCGGAGGTGCGCTCGGCCGGTGGCTCGCACACCCCAGAGAACAAGGTCATCAATCGGGGCGCCGGCAGCAATCGCCTGACAGGCGATCATTCCGCCAAGAGAAATCCCTACGGCGACAAGGCGATCGCACCCAGTTTGGTCACGCAGCCAGTGCGCCGTCTGCACTGTCGAATCCACCCAGGCCTGGAAGCGGTTTGGGGCGAACGGTGAGCCGACGCTGTCGTCGGTGCCCGGAAAGTCGATCCGCGCGGTAGCGATTCCGGACTCAGCCATCCTCGTTGCCCAATCGCGGCGTGGGCGATAAGAGCTTTCATCGTCAATCCCGAACGGCGGCAGGATCAGCGCTGCGACCCGTGTCCGAACCCCGTTGCGCGGAGTGTGCAGCACGGCGTAGATGGGCTCTGGCTCTAAGTCAAGCCAAAACGACCTGCCCGTGACGCACCCATCACTCTCCCGCTCAATGGGTGGTCGCATCGTCGCGCCGTCGGTGTTCTCCAACCGATTGGTCATGGCGCCTCCTGCGGGTGGTCATGCGTCCAAGCATAACGAGCCCGTAGGCCGCCGTGGGGTAGCGGCGATCGCTGTCGGCGGCCCGGCCGGTATTGTCAAACGCGCCTTGGCGAGTCTCACTCGATCAAGACTGCCAGACGCGTACATATTGAACCCGCATCGAGTCAGAGATCGCACTGTCTAGCCTGGTCGTGTTGTCCAGGAGTAGGAACATCGGGGTTGACGTGATGCCAGACGTGATCGAGCCCACTTTTCTTCCGTCGTAGTAAAAGGTGACGGAGCCCTTCTGCCAGTCTGACGCGACTGTGTGCCAGCCCGGCTTGATCGTGGCGTCGCATCCTCCGGATTCGCTGTCACGGTCGTGGAAGTGCCAGCAAGCGGAGCCGTTGAGCGCTTCGATCACGTCGTCTTCACCGTAAACGGGCGAGTATGGCTGCACGACTGCCCACACTGCGGGCCAGTCTGCGAGCGCCGAGCCGTCAGCGGGGAGGTAGACGCGCGCTTGGAGTACCCCGTATGTGTACTGAAACCCCGCCCCCCGCCCGTTGTTCGGATCGGTGGTAACCATCGCGCCCGTGAATGGCTCGGTGACGCCGGCGCATGCGGACGAGGTTGCGGTCACATTCAGGTGCATGGTGCCATCGCCAGGGAAGGTCACGTTGCGCGGGCTGTAGCAATCAGCCTCCTGGCTGTTCGCAGGGGGGGTTACCCCAGTAGCCAGCCAACCGGTCTTCCAGCCGGCCGGCAGCTGTTTACTGTCAAACTCGGAGTCGAGTACCAAATGCCAGCTGCCGTGGATACCAAGTGGCTCCGGACTCGCACGCGTCCCGCGGAGCACGCCCACCGCCAATGCGACGATCAGACCTGCCAGAGCTAGGAGAAATAGCAGAGCCCGAGACCCTCCTCGCGTCGGCAGCAGCCGTAAGGCCGAGCCCATTAGGGGGGCTATCCGAGGCTTTCGCGATGCTCAGCTCGCGCCTTTGCGACAGCCGGGGACGGCACCACGACCACGGGAATGTCGGCGTGCTGCACCAGATGGTGCGAGACGCTGCCGAGCATGAGCGACTTGACGCCCGTGTAGCCGCGGCTGCCGGTGACGACGGCGCTCGCGCCTGATGAAGCCGCCTCGTCGAGGATCGCGTCGGAGATAGTCGAGTCGACGACTGCGGTCTTCGCGGTCGCCGTAAGACCCGCCTCATTCGCGAGCTTCACGCCCTCCTCGGACTGCTCGGCCGCACTCTGCGCGCTTTGCGTGTCGATTTCGTCGTAGTCGACGATCATGCCGGCGCCGGCGCCCGCGCGCGCCATCGTGTCGATGAACCGCTCCCAGACCGTCAGCACCGTGACGGTCTCGCCAGGGAACAGCTTGCCTGCCTGCTCGATTGCCGCCTTGGCGTCGTCGGAGCCGTCGTACGCGATCAGAATCAAGGTTCCTCCTAGAGGTTCCGAGGGTGTTTCGTCCCACGCACAACGCTAGCTCAAGCGCGCCGGCGCTGGCCCGGTGTGCTCTCCCGAAACCGCGAAGGCGACTAGCGCTGCCAGACCCGGACGTACTGGATCCGCATGGTCGACGGCCCGGCAATGTTCAGGTTGTCTGCACTGACGGTGTTGTCGAGGATGATGTACATCGGGTTGTTGCTGATGCCCGATGTGATCGATCCGACGTTGGTGCCGTCGTAGTAGTAGGTGATCGACCCGGGCTGCCAGTCTGATGCGAACGTGTGCCACCCGGGGGTCAGGGTCATGTCGCAGTTGCCGGGACCCTCCGCCGAGTTGTGGAAGTGGTAGCAAGCGTGGCCTACGAGGCCCTCGAAGAGATCGTCCTCACCGTAGGTTTCAGACGGTGTCGTATCGGCCCATACGGCCGGCCAGTTCGCGATCTTGCCGTTGGCGGCGGCCGGAACGTAAACGCGGGCTTCGACGACGCCGTAGGTGTAGAGGAAGCCGGCGTTCTTGCCGTTGGGGTTGGTCGAGATCAGCGAGCCGGTATACGGGTAGGTTCGTCCGCGGCACGTCGAGGACTGATCAGTGACTTTGAGATCCAGCGCTGAACCGGAAGCGACCACGTTGTTCGCGTTGTAGCAGTCATCCTCGGCGCTGTTTACAGGGTCAGTCACACCGCTTCCGAACCATCCAGGCGTCCAGATGTTCCTGTTCAAGGATGAAGTGTCGAACTCCGAGTCGAGAACAAGCCTCCAACTGCCGGAGATACCGGCGGGCCGTACGGCCGCGCTCGTTGCCTTCCTGATGCTCGCGCTCTTGACGTGGTGTTTGGCGTGTGTTTTCGCGTGCGTCTTGGCGTGCGTCTTGGCGTGTGTTTTCGCGTGCGTCTTGGCGTGCGTCTTGGCGTGCGTCTTGGCGTGTGTCTTGGCGTGGTTCCAGTTGTGGTTCCAGTCCTGGTTCCAGTCGTGGTTCCACGCGCGGTCATCGGCGTGCTGGTCGGTGTGCTGCTTGGCGTGCTTCCCGTCGTGGGCCTTGGCGTGGCGCTTGGCGTGCTTCCTGTCGCGGGCCTTGTCGACGCGGTGCACCAATCGGCTCGCGCGGAGCTCTGTCCGGGCTGAGGCGGATGCGATACCAAAGTTTGCGGTGACCGCGATAGCTGCAATGGCAGTCGCGGTCCGGAGGGGACCGATGAGGGTGGGCATACCTCCTCTCGTCGGTACGTCCCTTCCACCCCGCAACCGCTGTCCAACGCCCTGGACGTATGTTCGAGTCGCGTATCCCAGCAGCGCTCAGCTGGTCGTGTTCTTGCGCCGCACCACGCCGCCGCGGCCCTGCACCGATCTCTGCGTGGCGTCCTGCGCCCGGGCGCGATACTCCTGAATATGCACTCAGGCAAGGACACGCGGCGCCTGCCGTTTGAGTCGATCTACCGGCACGGTTACGTACGGGTCGCCGCCGCGGTGCCGCGCGTCCGGATCGGAGACCCGGCTTTCAATGGCGAGCGCAGCATTGCGCTCATGCGTCAGGCCCACGACCAGGACGTGGCGCTCGTCGTGTTCCCCGAGCTCGGACTCGCCGCCTACACCAGCGAGGACCTGTTCCGGCAGGACGCGCTGCTCGACGCGACACTGCAGGCGATCGAACATGTTCGCGCGGCCACCGAGCGGCTCGCGCCGGTCACGATCCTCGGCGCACCACTGCGCGCCGAGCAGGGCCTATTCAACGCGGCCGTCGTGATCCACCGAGGCAGAATCCTCGGCGCCGTCCCGAAGAGCTATCTGCCGGAATACCGGGAGTTCTATGAGAAGCGGCAGTTCCGCGCCGCGCGCGACGTGATCCGCCCGGAGCTCGAGATCAATGGCGCGAGCGTCCCCTTCGGCAACGACCTCCTGTTCACCGCGACCGACGTCCCCAACCTCACGATCCACGTCGAGATCTGCGAGGACGTCTGGGCCGCGATCCCGCCGAGCACATACGGCGCGCTCGCGGGCGCGACGATCCTCGCCAACCTGTCGGCCAGCAACATCATCGTCGGCAAGTCGGACTACCGCCACACCCTGTGCGCGGCGCATTCGGCCCGTACGCTCAGCGCCTACCTTTACACCGCTGCCGGCGCCGGAGAGTCGACCACCGACCTCGCCTGGGACGGTCAGGCACTGATCTACGAGAACGGCGACTGTCTGGCCGAGTCGGAGCGCTACCCGCTCGAGGACCGCCTGATCACAGCCGATGTCGACCTCGACCGTCTCAAGGCCGACCGCACCGAGACGAGCTCCTGGGGCGACGCGATCCACGACCATCGGCACCACCTCACGCGGCTGCGACCTCTCGCGTTCGAGCTCGCGCCCACCCCCCAGCCCGTCCCGCTGTTGCGCGAGATCGAGCGCTTCCCATATGTGCCCGTCGACCCCAGTTCTCGCAACGAGCGCTGCGACGAGGTCTACCGGATCCAGGTCGCCGGGCTCCAGACACGGCTCGAGGCCACCGGCATCGAAAAGCTCGTGATCGGCGTATCCGGCGGACTCGACTCAACCCACGCGCTGCTCGTGGCCGCGCGTGCACTCGACCGGCTCCGGCTGCCACGCACGAACGTCCTTGCGTACACGATGCCCGGCTTCGGTACGAGCGAGCACACGCTGCAGAGTGCCCGCGAGCTGATGGCGGCACTCGGCGTCAGCTCCAACGAGCTCGACATCCGCCCTGCCGCGCAGCAGATGCTCGAGTCGATTGGTCATCCCGCGGCAACCGGCGAGCCCGTCTACGACACGACTTACGAGAACGTTCAGGCCGGCGAGCGCACCTCGCACCTGTTCCGCCTCGCCAACCGCCACAACGCGTTGGTGCTGGGCACAGGGGATCTGAGCGAGCTGGCGCTCGGTTGGAGCACATACGGGGTAGGGGACCAGATGTCCCACTACAACGTCAACGCATCTGTGCCCAAGACGCTGATCCAGTTCCTGCTGCGGTGGGCTGTCGAGACCGACCAGTTCGGCGACGAAGCTGGTCGCGTGCTCGCCGCCGTGGTCGACACCGCGATCTCGCCCGAGCTGATCCCGGCAGGCGCAGGTGCGGTAGCGGACCCCGACGGTGGCGACAACGCGCCGCACCAGAACAGTGAGCACACCGTCGGCCCCTACGAGCTGCAGGACTTCTTCCTCTACCACGTGCTGCGCTTCGGCAATCGGCCGAGCAAGGTCGCGTGGCTCGCCCAGCATGCCTGGGGCGACCGCGAGCGTGGCGCCTGGCCCGATCTGATCCCGCCTGAGCGCCGCAATCAGTACACCGTCGAGCAGATCGAGCATTGGCTACGGGTCTTCCTGCACCGCTTCTTCCAGACCAGCCAGTTCAAGCGCTCGGCCGTTCCCAACGCTCCGAAGGTCGGCTCCGGCGGCTCGCTTTCGCCCCGCGGCGACTGGCGCGCGCCGAGCGACGGCAACGCCACCACCTGGTTGGATGAGCTCGAAAACGGACGTGCCGATGAGCGATGAGCAGATCGATGCCGCCGCCGCAAAGATGCGCGAGGCGGGCCAGAGCGAGGCTGCGGTCCGCCAGTTCGCCTCTGCGCTCGAGCGCGTCCTCAGCGGTGCCACGACACTGATCCCGAGCTCAGAGCTGGAGCCCGCGCCCGACGTCCCCGAGCTCGACGAGCTGCCCGGCGCCGACGCTGCAATGGTGCTCGAGCGCCTTGCGGTGATCAGGCTGAACGGTGGTCTCGCGACCTCGATGGGGTTGCAGGAGCCGAAGTCCCTGCTCGAGGCCCGGGACGGCCGCAGCTTCCTTCAGATCATCATCGGGCAGACGCTCGCGCTGCGCCGCCGCCACGGCGTCCGCCTGCCCCTGATCCTGATGAACAGCGAGGCAACGCGCGCCCCCACGCTCGACGCGCTGGCGCAATCTCCGGAACTCTCGACGCCCGAGCTGCCGTCGGACTTCCTGCAGAGCATGGTGCCCAAGCTGGCTGCTGAGACCATGCTGCCGGCCCGCTGGCCGGCAGCTCCCGCGCTCGAATGGTGTCCACCCGGGCACGGTGACGTGTACGCGGCGCTGGTCGGCTCGGGGATGCTCGAGGCGTTGCGCGACCAGGGCTTCCGCTACGTGATGATCGCCAACTCCGACAACCTCGGGGCCGTTGTGGACGCGCGCATCGCCGGGCACATGGTCCGCGAGCAGCTCCCGTTCCTGATGGAGGTGGTGCGCGGGACCGCCGCCGATCGCAAGGGCGGCCACGTCGCACGGCGCTTGAGCGACGGCCGCTTGGTCCTGCGCGAGACGGCGCAGACGCCGCCGGAAGACGAGGAGTCGTTCCGCGATTATGAGCACTGGCGCTACTACAACACCAACTCGCTGTGGATCGACCTGGCCGCACTCGAGGCCCGTTTCGTCGACGATGGCGCGCTCGAGCTGCCGGTGATCGTCAACCGCAAGACGGTCGATCCGCGCGACTCGAACTCGCCGCCGGTGCTGCAGCTGGAGAGCGCGATGGGGGCGGCGATCGGCAGCTTCCCGGGCGCGCAGCTGCTGGAGGTTCCGCGTACCCGCTTCGTGCCGGTCAAGACAACCGATGATCTGCTGGTGCTCCGCTCTGACGCCTACCGCCTGGGCGACGAGTTCCATGTCGAGCCGGTTACGGGAGTTGACGGTCAGGTGCCGCTCGTCGCCCTGGACAAGCGGTATTTCGGCATGATCGACGACTTCGAGAGGCGCATCTCCGACGGGCCGCCCTCCCTGCGTGAGGCGCGCCGATTGGTGGTCGACGGCGACGTCCATTTCGGCGCGCGCGTGGTCGTGCGCGGGGACGTCGAGGTCGCCGCGCCGCCCGAGGGCCTGCACATCGCCGACGGCACCGTCCTCACCGGCTCCTGACCTTGTCCCGACTTGAGGTCGAGCGCAAGTGGCTGGTGGTGGAGGCGCCGGGCGACGCGCTCGCGGCACCGTCGGAGCGGATCGACCAGGGCTACCTGACCGTCGGCGAGGACGGGGCGGAGACGCGCGTCCGCCGTCGCGCCGAGCGCTGGACGCTGACGGTGAAGTCGGGCACAGGGCTCGTTCGGAACGAGGCTGAGGTCGAGCTGAGCGAGGCCCAGTTCGCGGCGCTTTGGCCCGCCACCGAGGGCGCTCGTGTCGAGAAGGTCCGGCACACCCTACGCGCCGAGGACGGCCATCTGATCGAGCTCGATGTCTACGACGGTGCATTGACCGGGTTGATCGTGGCGGAGGTCGAGTTCGACGATCCGTGGGGTGCGGAGTCGTTCGTCGCGCCGGACTGGTTCGGCCGCGAGGTCACGGCCGACCCTGAGTACAAGAATCAGCGCCTGGCTCTGCGCGGCCGGCCGGCCCCCGGGTCGCCATGAAGCTCGTTGCGAGTCGGGATCTGATTTACCCATGAGGGCACCGGCTCGAGCAGCGTGTGCTGCGCTATGTGTCCGGCGACCTTCGCGTTGTGAGCGACGATCGGCACGACGCTGCCCTTCTTACGAGTCCAGGTAACCTGCACAGGCGTGACCTTTACGAGCGCGTTCCAGGTGGCGCCGTTGACGTTTCCGTTGACCGGAAGGTGCCGTCTGGTCTGAAACGCCCTGACCGCGTTCTGTGTCGCCGGCCCGAAGTCGCCGTCGATCGCGAGCTTGAAGCCCGCGCCGGCAAGGTGCTCCTGCGCCCAGATCACCAGATCTCCCTTGTTGCCGCGGTAGATGGTCGCGGCAGCTCGGCTCGGTTTGAAGGCGTAGGGCGGATCGCCGAGCCTGTCGATGTCGGTGAAGAACGACAGGCTGGCGGATTGCCAGTCCCACCAGCTCACACCTGTCGCGCCGTAATCGGACGCGAGCGTGTTGAACTGCTCGATCGCTGCGGCCGAGAGCCGGCCGAACAGCTGGCCGAGCGGGAAGATCGGGCGCCGGTAGATCTCGTTGTACTCGTACGTGTGCGAGAACACGGCCGAGACGGTCGTGCCGATGTCGGCCCAGTACATCTGCGGGAGGTTGTACTGCGCGCCATTCGGGCCGAGGAAGACCGAATAGGGGAAGCTGAGGTGGTAGTCGATGTAAGGGAAGCCGGCGAGTCCGACGGGGAAGCCGTTGCCGATCAGCTTGCGCAGCCGCGCCATGTACATCGATGCCGCGGGGTACCTGCCCTGGTACGCGCTTTCAGCGTCGATTACCAGGCAATCGGCGCCGTCCTTGACTGCGTTTCTGGCGAGGTTGGCTTCGATCACCGGACGCAATCCGTAAACGAACTGCCACGCGCAGACCTTCAGCCCGGCTTCGTGCAGCTCGGTGACGAGCGTCTTCGAGAACTGGCTCCACTTTGTTGTGCCGTCGCTGCTCTTGATCAGCAGCGTGCGAATCTTGTATTGCTTGGCTTGGGCGATGATCGCCGCGACGTTGCCCCGGTCGGTGTCCTGCATCTCCCAGATCCACATACCCCGACCCGCGAACGGGTTGTTCTTAGGTACGGCGATGACTGCTGGCCCGCTCGTCGTGGCGGCCGGCTTCCTGGTCGACGGCGAAGTTGTCGTCGGGGTCGTGCCTCCGAGGCCGGACCCGCCTGAACCGCGGGGGCCGTTGGCCGAGGCGACTCCGGTCAGAGGCCCGACCGTCGCGAACACCAGCCCGAGCGTCGCCGACGCCAGCGCCGCGGCGAACGCTCTTGCGTGACGCCTTCTCACCTCTCTCCGAAACCCGACCGGTTTCGCCAAGTTGCGGAGCGTCTGCAGACGTACACCATCCATGCCCTCCGTTCTTCGCCGCTGATCACCGTGACCCTCGTTCAGAACGCCGGACTGCGGTCCGTGGCGAGCCCGCATCCCGGTGGTGGCCATCCTGTGGTGCATCTCCATTGCCTCGACAGCTAAGTTGCCTTGGTAATACTGACTTCCGTCCAGCTGAGGAGATCGCATGTCCCGTTTTTCGAAGGTCAATTTGCGTGATGTCGAAGATTCCATCGCCGGGCGGGTGGAGGGAGTCGAGGGCCGCTTCGGCCGTAAGCACTTGGACTCCCGTGACCTCGGCGTCAGCCTCTTTCGGTACGCCCCGAACTTTCGCAGCGAGAACGCTCATAGCCACAGGGAGCAGGAGGAGGCCTACGTCGTTGTCGCCGGCTCCGGCCGGGTCCTGCTTGACGACGAGACCGAGGAGCTCCAGACCTGGGACGTCATCCGTGTCGCGCCCGAGGTCGTTCGAGCGTTCGAGGCCGGCTCCGAGGGGCTCGAGATCATCGCGATCGGCGGTCCCAAGCCCGAGGAGGGGGATGGCGTGCGGGCGACCGCGAACTGGCCCGCGACGGAATAGTCAGCTGGGCACTACTGATGCAGAGCGCAGGCTCGCTCGTATGCTGCCGTGCCTGGCTGTCGCGCTTGCCCGGAGTTCGGGTGGATCATCAGGCAGCTCTCGTTGATGGCCTGGAAGGCGCTTGCGGGGATCTGTTTGAGCTGGTCAACCATCGCATAGGTCCAGCGTCGGTCCGTGGTGCCTTGGAAGTACCAGTTGCTGCCGTTGTCGGCGACGATCAGCCCGTAGGTTTTCATTGCTGTGATAACGACCTGACATGCGCGCGCGCAGCGTGATCCCGGCAGCGCGAATGACGCCTTAAGGCGGAATCGCGCTCCCATCGGTGGGTAGTCGGGGTTGCTCGTTGCACCGGCCTGGTGGCGCGCCGGCCACAGGAAGCTGGTGCTGGTCGTCTGGGCGGTGAAGCGGATCGCGTGATCGATATGACCGGACTTGACCTCGTCATAGTTGACCAGGCCGGGCAGGATCGGTAGTCCGGCCGCATCGGCTGATGTCCAGGTCGCTGGTCGCAGGCGGTTGGATCGCAGGTGCCAGACGGCACCGGAGCCCGCGGTCGAAGCGTTGCCGGGCCGGAACCGTGCGTCGTAGAGTTCGTAGAGCACACAGGTCGCCGGGTCGACCATGATCGCGTGCCGATCACCGCCTGCGCTCTGGCCACCTTCGATCGGTGTCGCTCCCGAGAACGGGTAGGGCCCGCGATCACTCTCACTCGCGTAGAGAAAATGGACCCGCACGAACTTCGGCTGGCGCGCGGTGATCTGCCACGGGATCCCGTACGGACTCGCACCACCACCAGGCCCATAGTCCGGATGCAGGAAGGTCGAGCCGGCATCCATGTGCGCAAGCCACGCAGCAGACCGCGGGTCGACGGGCAGACCGGTGACGGGTGTGTTCCATACGTCATCGGACGGAAACGCCGGACAATCGGTCCCAGGCAAGATCTGGCCACGATCTCCGGTCCGGACGCCTGCGGTCGCTCCGCTCCCCGAGCCGACGACGAGGAACAGGAACGCGAGCACCGCGAGGAACGCAATCGCACGACCTGAACAAGAGCTACGCAAGCGCATCAGCTAATCATCGCGCTTGGGACAATATGCAGCCATGTTGTGGCGCGCTGGTGAACGCGAGGCGTTGACAGCGACGAAATGGCACGCTCTCACCGACGATCACCGCTGGCTGGAACGCGCACGCAGCTTCGCGATGCACGCGGCCGAGCAGGTGGACCGACACAGAGCGGAGTACGGTCGTGGCCGCTACACGCTGTGGACCGGTGACATCGGGGTTGCCCTCTACCTGCAAGCGTGTCTCACCGGCCAATCGGCGTTCCCCACCATCGACGCCTTCTAGGCAGCTTCGCTCAGAGCGAGGGGCCACCACCAGCCTATTGGCTGAGTCGCTGGATAAGAGCCACGAGGTCGTCGCGGCGATAGCCCTGCTTGCGAGCGAGTTGGATCAGCTCGGTGGTCTTTGCGATGAGCGTGCCGTGTTCGGGTGTGCCCGTGACGCGGATAGCGCGGCCACGGCCCATTTCGAGCAGTCCCTCATCCCTGAGGAGATGTAGAGCGCGTAGGACCGTGTTCTTGTTAACGCCAAGGACCGTTGCGAGGTCGCGAACCTGCGGGATCCGGTCGCCTGGTCCGGCTTCTCCGTCCGCGATCGCTCGCCGGATCGCGGCGGCGACCTGCTCGTGCAATGCGGTCGGGTCGCTGCGATCGATCGACGGGATCACAAGTTCGCGGTCACTCTCTTTGACATCCCTCATAAGACCCTCAATACTAGCTTCAATGGCAATGGAAGATGCATCGGCGAGCCCGCGTGAACCGGCCTGGCGCGTCGCTCTCAGGCGCGTGGTACGTGCGCTCTTCCCCGAAGCGCGCGAGCTTGAACGCCGCCGTCGCCTGCAGTACATCGCGCTGCTGGTGCTCGTGATCGTGATCGCTATCGCGCTGACGAGAACCAGTGGTCCCGGCCGCAGCCCTGGACCTCTCGGAGTGCATGACGGGCATGCAACGTTCAGCTCTGTCGCGCTGCCAACGGCGGATGGTTTCTCATCGCTGGCCGTAAGCGGCGGGCGACTGCGGCTGCTGGGCGGGGAGCGGTATTCCACGCTCGTTTACGACTATGAGACCACTCTCGTAGACGGCCGCGTCGCAGGCACTTGTGACGCCGCCATCGTTGACCCACGAACCCTCACGATCGGGCAGGTCAAGAGGGCCAACTGTGGGGACCCGACCCTTTACGGCGAGCGGGTTCTCCCGATCATCTACTTCTCGCGTCATGTCGCCCCTGGTCAGGGTGACCTGCTGGTCCGCATCGCGCGCACTGATCCGGCCGCGCGTGACGGCTACACCCTCGGGCCGATCGTGACCACCTATTCGCTGTGCTCGGACTGCCAATCCGCTGTGATCTACGGCGACGGTTCACTCTGGATCTACAACCCGACCCCGTCAAACGGGCCAGCGGTGCTGCTGCGAATATCGCCCCAAAGCGGGGCGGTCGTCGAGCGGTGGGCGATGCCCACAATCTTACGGGCGCTGCTGGCGGTCAACTCCCACGGCCTCTGGTTGTCGCCTTCTATTGAGTCCTCGGGGCGCGGCGCCGCTCTGTACCTGATCACTCCAGGCAGCAAGTCACCCCAGCGTGTACTGATCGAGACCGGCTCGGGCGCACGATGGCTCCTCGCCAGCGGAAACACCGCGTCGGCCGCGATCGACAAGGGCGATGGCTACTCAGCGGTATGGACATTCACCACCGGCAAACGGCCTGTTCATGGTCCCAGGCTCAGCGACTTTCCGATGGGCGCAGAACTCGGCACCGGCGGCCCAACGGTCGCTGGCAACAACAAGCTCGGCTACTACAACGTTGTGATGAACAACGGCACAGAGTCTGTCATCGAGACCACCCCCGACGGCCGTCGCGAACACACCATCGCCACCGTCCGATCCCCCGACTCCACCAACAGCTACCCGCCCGTAACCAGCGTTGCTCTCGGTGGATCCCTCTTCTTCCTGGATCCGGTCACGAACCCCCACCAGCGCGGCGACCTGCACCGGGTAACCCCGCACTAGAGCTTGGAAAGCCGGCTAGCAGCCGGTTCAACCGAAACCACGCGCACGTCGTTCTGACGAAGTGCCGGCGGCGTTGCACTCGCTCTGGCCCCAGGACTCGATATGGCTGACGAGCGGGTGTCCCTGCAGTTGCAGGGACACCACATCACGGAATCTGCGGTGAGGCGCTACTCGGTGAGGCGCTACTCGGTGAGGCGCTACTCGGTGAGTCGCTACTCGGTGAGTCGCTACTTGATGAAGAGGATTTCCGAGTACTTCGGTAGCGGCCAGAGGTCATCGGCCACGATCGTCTCGAGCCTGTCCGCCACCTCGCGAACGGCACCCATCGCCGGGAACACGGTGTCGTGCATGTATCTGGCGTGGGGCAGGATCCCGTAGTCCTCCTGATGGTTCTCCTTGAGATTGACGGTCTCGAGTGCCTTGATCTCGTCCACGAATGACGCGATCAGCTCGCCGAGTTCGCTCGCCATCTCCGGCTCCTCCGCCGTTAACAGCTCCGCCTTGTAGCGAACGGCGGCCGGGAGCAGCATCGTCCTGGCGATCGAGGCTGCGGTCTCGGACTCGATGTTCAGCTTGGTCACATACTGCTCGAGGAAGACCTCATAGCGGGCATGCAGCTCGCGCTCGGACAGGACCCCGTAGTTGGAGAACGCCGTGATCGTGTCGTCTCGGATCAGGAAGGGCAGCGCATCGGGTGTCGACCGGAGGTTGAGCAGACCGCGGCGCTCAGCCTCGGCGTGCCACTCGTCCGAGTAGCCGTCGCCATTGAAAACGACCGCCTTGTTCGCCGCATAGCTCTTCTGAATGATGGGGCGCATCGCCTCCTCCAGCGACTTGCCGCCATTGAGCGCGTCCTCGAGCTCTTCGGACAGGTAGTCCACCGCCTCGGCGACGATCGTGTTCAGCACCGTGTTCGGCAGGCCGAGCGACTGGCTGGAGCCGAGCGCGCGGAACTCGAACTTGTTGCCCGTGAACGCGAACGGACTCGTGCGGTTGCGGTCACCACCGTGCATCGGCAGCGGCGGCAGCACCGGCGTGCCCAGGCCGAGGAACGACTCCGGCGTCGACTCGCCCGCGGCCCCCGACTCAATCGCTTCGAACAGGGTCTCGAGCTCGGTGCCGAGGAAGATCGAGATGATCGCCGGCGGTGCCTCGTTGGCGCCGAGACGGTGATCCTGGCCCGGCGATGCGATCGACGCGCGCAATAGGCCCTGGTGCTTGTTGACGGCCTGGATCACGGCCGTGCAGAAGAACAGGAACTGCAGGTTCTCGTGTGGGGTGTCGCCCGGGTCGAGCAGGTTCTCGCCCTCGTCGGTGGCCATCGACCAGTTGTTGTGCTTACCCGAGCCGTTGACGCCGGCGAATGGCTTCTCGTGCAGGAGCGCCACCAGGCCGTACCGCCGCGCGACGTTCTGCAGCACCTGCATGGTCAGCTGCTGATGGTCGGAGCCGACGTTCGAGTTCTCGAAGATCGGCGCGATCTCGTACTGGGCCGGTGCAACCTCGTTGTGCCGCGTCTTGATCGGGATGCCGAGCTGCGCCAGCTCTCGCTCGCATTCGAGCATATAGGCGAGCACACGCTCCGGAATCGAGCCGAAGTAGTGGTCGTCCAGCTCGTGTCCCTTCGGCGGCTTGGCGCCAAACAGTGTGCGGCCAGTGGTCAGCAGGTCCGGACGCTCGAAGTAGTACTGCTCGTCGATCAGGAAGTACTCCTGCTCGGGGCCGACGGTCGTGAATACGCGTGCCGCGTCCTTGCCGAACAGTTTCAGCGCCCGCACGGCCGACTTCGAGAGCGCGTCCATCGAGCGCAACAGCGGGATCTTGTGATCGAGTGCCTCACCCGTCCACGAGACGAATGCCGTCGGAATGCAGAGCAGCGCGCCGTTGGGGTTCTCAAGGATGAACGCCGGGCTCGTCGGGTCCCATGCCGTATAGCCGCGCGCCTCAAAGGTCGCGCGGATGCCGCCGGTCGGGAACGAAGATGCGTCCGGCTCAGCCTGGATCAGCTCCTTGCCGGAGAACGAGGCGAGCGCGGTGCCCTCGCCTGTCGGCGCGTAGAAGCTGTCGTGTTTCTCGGCGGTCAGGCCGGTGAGCGGCTGGAACACATGCGCGTAGTGGGTTGCGCCCTTCTCGAGCGCCCACTCCTTCATCGCAAGAGCCACCGCGTCGGCCAGGGAGGTGTCGAGCGCTTCACCGCTGGCCAGTGTCTTTGCCAGCGTCTTGGCGACGTCGCGGGGGAGACGTTGACGCTGGATCGCGGAGCTAAAGACGTTCTCGCCGAAGATCTGGTTGTCGGCGATGGTGAGATCGGGTGCGCCTAGCGCCGCCCCGTCCGGGGTCCACTGGGCTGCGAACACGTTCTGCTGACGGATTGGGGACATATTCCTGGTTGTTCCTTCCTGTCCGCGCCTCGGCGGCGGAGGCGTGCGTGACTGAGCGGCCGCGCTTGGAGCGCTGCAACATCAAGCTATAGGACCTACCCGCGCGCGTCACTATCCAAATGTCCAAATTGGTGAGCCCGCCTATAGGGCCCCGCCCGGTGGGCCCCGCCCGGTGGGCCCCACCCGGTAGGGCCCACCCGGTAGGCCCCGCCCGTTGGGGCCCGCCCGTTGGGGTATGCCCACCGGGGCAACCGGTCCGGCCGGCGCAAATGTGCCAATCCCGTAACAGTTGGGCCGGGGAGGAGGGTGCGGACGGCATAGTCGGGGCCATGACCGCCCCACCGCAAGCGCCATGACCGCCCCACCGCATGTTCAGCGTGACAAATCGTCCACCGATGCCGCGATTTGTCACGAAGCACACGAAATCGCGCACTCTGGTGACAGATCGCCACAGCGAGCTGCGATTTGTCACTTTGAGCAGGTCCGCGGCCGTGGTGATCGGGAGATCCTGCGTCTGGCCGAGCTGCAGCACGGTCTGATCCACCGATTCCAGCTGCTGGACGCCGGCATGGGCCGCGGCGCGCTGTCCCATCGCCTGCGCACGGGCTGGCTGCGGGTCACGTTCCCTTCGGTCTATCGAGTGGGCGGTGCCGGCGAGACTCGCCGGGGACGGATCATGGCGGCGGCGCTCTACTTCCGCGGTTACGCAGCCGCGGCAGATGTCGATGCCGCGGGGCTGTGGCAGATGCTGGATTCGACGCAGCAACCCAAGGATGGAGCGGCGGTCCACGTCCTGTTGGTTGCCCCGAGTTACCGCCCGCAACCGGGGATCCGGGTCCGTCGCGCGCAGACCCTGGCTCGTCAGGACATCCGGGTCCGCAACGGCATCCCGGTGACCTCGCCGGCCCGCACTGTGCTCGACCTCGCAGGAAGCTTCGACGAGCTCGAGCTCGAGGCCGCAATGCTGATCGCGTTCAGGAAGCAGGGACTGCGCATATCGCAGTTGCAAGATGTCATCGCCAGGAACCCATACGCCAAGGGCGTGGCACGGCTCCGTGCGCTGCTGGACCAGCCGCAGACGCTGCGGGACACCCGTTCCCTCTATGAACGCCGACTGCTAATGCTGCTGCGCGAGGCGGAGTTGCCTTTGCCCGTCACCAACGTCAGCGTGGCCGGCCACCTCGTCGACGCGCTCTGGCCCGACCTGAAGCTCGTGGTCGAGTTCGATGGCTGGCAGCACCACGGTGAACGCGACCGCTTCGAGACCGATCGTTTGCGCGACCAGCACCTCGCTGCCACCGGACACCAGGCCATACGTATCACCGCACGGCAGATCGATCACCGGCCATACGCCCTGATCGCGCGCATAGCGAGCGTGATCGCGACCTTGAGGGTCGAGCGCTGAGGCACCCAGCCGGATGGCCCGCTGGCCATCGGCTGGACAACGCGAAGTCCGCGGCGGCGGGTGCGGAGCTCAGCTCCGCTGGACGACCTGGCCGTCGCTCTGGACCGTCGTCTGCGGCGGCGGGGAGGAGATCGTCACCCTGTAGCGGCCGCGCGCGGGCGCGCCGCCTGACAGCACCGCCTTGGCGTACCCGTTCAGGCCCGCCGCGATCTGGTACTCGACCGTGTAGGCGCCGGCCTGGACGGCGGTGAGCTTCCATTGGAAGGTGGCCGCGTGTGCGGGAGCCAGCCGGCCGAGCGCCCAGGTGTCGGAGTATGCGGTCGCTGCCGCCCCCGGTCCGCGGTGTTTGCAGCTGTACCCGCAGGGGCCCGGCGCCTGGTCGATGATCCACACCGGCCGCGAGCGGCTCGCGAGGATCGGCTGACCGGCGGCGTTCGGCGCGAGCATCGTTCCGAAGGATTGGGCGGCGCTGCCGTACCGGGGGTTCGTGACGGTCACGGCCACGTTCGGGATCGTCCTGTGTCCGGTGTTCCTGACGGTCACCGTGAAGGTCGTCTGCTGGGCCAACCGCTGCCTGGTCTGAAATGAGCTCGTGACCGATACCGGGAAGCGCCCGTGGTGCTCGCCGGGGTTCTGTTGGGTGCCGCCGCAGGCCGATACGAGCCCCGCGACCGCGAGTGCGGCCACGATGATGACCCTCCGTCCACTCACTTTGCCCGAGCATACCCGCGTCCCAGGCGGGGTATCCGTAGGTGGTCCGAGCAAAGCCGTCCGCCAGACCGTCGCGTACGCTTGCGCTGTGGTGGCGCGGGCCTCTCCGTCGTGACCGCAGGATGAGGAGCAGAGTTTGATCAGGACAACGGTAGATCGTGCGTTCGCGCCCACCCGTGGCGTGCTCGAGGAGGCGGGTGAGATGGTCATCCTGACCGGGCGCACGATCGTGTCGGCTGTCAGGCCGCCGTACCCGTACGGCTCCGAGTTCGTCTCGCAGTTCATCTTCGCGCTGCGACTCTGCTGGCTGCCGCTACTGATCTCGACGATCGCCTTCGGCTACGAGGCGCCGGGGCTGCAGGCAGCGAACTTCCTGGTCCTGTTCGGCGCACTCGATCGGCTCGGCGGGTTCTTCGTGCTCGCGTCGATCCGCGAGTTCGCGCCCTTCGTCGACGCGATCGTGCTGGCCGGGGTCGCCGGCACCGCGATCACCGCCGACCTCGGCGCCCGCCGCGTCCGCGAGGAGCTCGACGCGCTCGAGGTGCTCGGCGTTGACCCCGTCAAGAACCTGGTGGTGCCGCGCTTCCTGGCGCTGATGCTGGTGACCGGACTGTTCGACATCTACGCGCTGCTGTTCGGGGTCTTCGGCGGCGTGCTGGCGACGCTCGTCAACCACGAGCCGCTGGGACCGTTCTGGGCGACCTTCTTCAACAACGCCTCGACCACCGACCTGTGGGGCTCGGTGGTCAAGACAACGCTGTTCGGCGCGATCATCGCCGTGGTCTGCTGTTACAAGGGGATGACCGCCTCGGGCGGGGCCGAGGGCGTAGGCCGCGCCGTGAACCAGGCGGTCGTCATAGCGTTCCTCGCGATCTTCGCCTTCAACTACGTGTTCACCCAGGTGCTGCTGGCTACGCACCCGCAGCTGACGACGATCGTCAAGTGACATGGGAGACCTGATCGCAATCCCGCGCGCCTGGCTCGAGTCATTCGGGGACATCGTCAAGTTCGGCGCGGAGGTGATTGGCAACGTCGTCAACCTGCGCGTCTTCAAGTACTTCGGGGAGACGCTGCGGCAGGCCGGGATCCTGATCGTCTCCTCGACGCTCGTGATCTGGGGCCTTGTGTTCATCATCGGCCTGCAGTGCGGGATCGAGGGCGCCTACTTCGACCGCAGCGTCGGCACGCCGGAGTACGCCGGCGTCTTCGCCGCCTGGTGCGACCTGCGCGAGCTGGTGCCTCTGCTGCTTCGGATACATGATGGCGGCGAAGGTCGGCACCGGCATCGTCGCCGAACTCGGCTCGATGCGCATCTCCGATGAGATCGACGCGCTCGAGGTGATGGGGATCAGCGGCATCACCTTCCTGTGCGCGACCCGGCTCGTCGGCATGATGTTGGTGCTGCCGTTCGTCTATCTCTGCTCGATCGGCGCCGGGTTCTTCGCGAGCTACCTGGCCGTGGTGCAGCAGATCGGGGACGTCTCCTCGGGTGGGTACTTCCTCATCTTCTGGCAGTTCCAGAATCCGCCGGATGTGCTGTTCAGCCTGATCAAGGCGATGGCGATGGCGGTTCTGATCGTGCTCGTCGGGTGCTATTACGGATACAACGCCAGCGGTGGGCCTGTCGGTGTCGGTACCGCCACGGCCAAATCCATGGTCTTCAATATCGTGGGAGTGCATCTGATCAGCATGCTCGGCACCCAGCTCTTCTGGGGCACCAACCCACGCGCCCCGATCGGCGGTTGACGGGAGACGTATGTCCGCGATCGAACAGCCGGAGCGCCCGCAGTTACCGCCCGGCGTGCCCGACGACTACTACGACTACCACAGCTACAAGGTCTACCCGTCGGGCCGACGCAACGTCATCGAGTTCGTCGACACCTACAAGTCCTTCGGCCCCAACCAGATCCTGCGCGGTCTGACGATGGGCCTGCCCGAGGGAATGGTGTCGATGATCCTCGGCCCCTCCGGAACCGGCAAGTCCGTCTGCATCAAGCACATCGTGGGGCTGCTTTACCCGGATTCTGGTGACGTACTGGTCCAAGGCGAATCCGTGCCGAACATGCCCGACGATCGCCTGTTCGAGATGCGCAAGAAATTCGGCCTGCTGTTCCAGGACGGCGCCTTGTTCAGCTCGATGAACCTCTACGACAACGTCGCCTTCCCGCTGCGCCAGCACACGGAGAAGAGCGAGCAGGAGATCGAGGAGATCGTCATGCGACGCCTGCGTGAGGTCGGCCTCGGTAACGCGCGCGAGCGCTTCCCGAACGAGCTCTCAGGTGGCATGCGCAAGCGCGCCGGCTTCGCCCGGGCACTCGTGCTCGGCCCCGACATCGTGCTGTTCGACGAGCCCGACTCTGGGCTCGACCCCGTGCGCACCGCGCTGCTCGGCGAGTTGATCCTCGAGATCCACCGCGACATGGTGGAGGAGGCCCAAGCCGAGGGCAAGGAATACATGCCAACGTTCGCGGTCGTGACCCACGACATCATGAGCGCCCGCCGGGTCGCCGATTACATCAACGTGCTCTGGCGCGGGCGGATCGTCGAGGCCGGGCCCGCCGAGGACATGCTGAACTCGGACAATCCGTTCATCCGGCAGTTCCTGGCGGGAGAATCCCAGGGCCCGCTCTCGATGGATTAGTAGTGGGAAGGCGACTTCGGGTCGCGCTCGTCCTGGTGCTGGCGCTCGCCGGCGCGGGCATCGCGCTCACGCTCACGCCCTCCACGGCCGTCGACACCTTCGTCTCCTCATCGTCGTCGGACTACGCGGCGACGCAGGCCACGTACCGGCAGTTCGGCACCGATCCCGTCGTCGTGCTCGTACGCGCGCCGCTGACCAGCCTGATCCAGCCACGTGCGCTGGCGACGCTGAGCCGGCTCGAGGCGTGCCTCGCTGGACAGAGGCTGCGCCTCGACACACGACTCGCCGCCTATGTGCCTGTCGGGGAGTCGAGCGCGACGCCCTATGGCGGCTCGGCGAGTCCGTGCGGGAGGCTGATGCGCACGCGCGCCGCGAAGGTCGTCTACGGACCGGCGACCTTCCTGAATCATGCGGTGGCTGCGGTCAACACTGAGATCGGCTCGCTGACCGCGAGCGCGGCCGTCACGATCCGCGCGGCCGAGGCGGCGGCGCGCGCGCTCGCCAAGACACGAGGGTTGGACGCCGCGCAGACCAAGGCAGCCGTGCAGGCGGCCGGCACGCTTGCGCTCGAGCGGGAACTGGCAGCCGCTGGAGACACGAGCAAGAGCACCGCGGGCACCGGCGCGGGCAGTCTCCTGGCCGGAGTCCCGTCGATCGGCGACCCGGTCTTCCTGCGCCAGATCGTCTTCGGTTCAGCGACCGGGTCGACCACGCCGGCCGCGCGCTTCTCCTATCTGTTCCCGACCAGCGACGCGGCGATCATTCAGGTCCGGCTGCGCGCGGGGCTGAGCGACAGCCAACAGCAGCAGGCGATCGGCTGGATCCGTGCCGCTGTGGCCTCGCCCATCTTCCGCCTCAACGGGGTGAGCTACACGGTGACCGGCGAGCCGGTGCTACTCGCGGGGTTGGGTGACGAGATCGGGGGGCAGCTCGTGATCCTGTTGGCGGTAGCGCTGGCGGTGATGGCACTTGTGCTGCTGGTGGCGTTCAGGCGCCGGCTGCGGCTGCTGCCGCTGGCCGTCGCGATCGCCGCGGTCGCGATCACGTTCGGCCTGATCGGTGCTGTCGGCGGCAGGCTCACGGTCGCCGAGGTCGCCGTGTTCCCGGTGCTGCTCGGCCTCGGCGTTGACTACGGCGTCCAATTCCGGTCGGGCACGCCGCGCGGCGCGATCGCGATCGCCGCGCTCGCCACGATCGCCGGATTCGTCGCGCTGCTGATTTCGCCCGTACCGATGGTGCGCGGTTTCGGCGTGCTGTTGATGGCGGGCGTGGCCGTGGCGTTGGCGGTGGCGGCGGTCTGCGTTCCGTACGGCCCGGGTGGGCGACTCTCTGCGCCGCGGCTGCCAGAGCCGCTGCTCGCCTCCGTCTTCGGCGCCGGCGAGATCCTGCGAGGCCTGCTGCCGGCGCTGATCCGCCAGCCTCGACGCGTGCTTGCGGTCGCGCTCGTACTGGCCGCCGGTGGCTGGGTGCTCGACGCGCACACGGCTGTGCAGTCGGACATCACCAAGCTGGTGCCATCCGGCATGCCGGCGCTCCGGCACCTCGACACGCTAGAGCGTGTCACGGGTGTCTCCGGCGAGGTGGACGTGCTGGTCAAAGCCCATGACGTGACCTCAACCAAAGCGGTGAGCTGGATGAAGTCGTACGAGCGGCGCATGGGTGACCGCTTCGGTGGCGGCAGCTCGGGGGCCGGAGGCTGCGGGCGAGCAACGTTGTGCCCGGCGCTCTCACTGCCCAACCTGATCGAGGCCGCGAGCGGCTCGCTCGAGGCCGTCCCGGGTTACTTTCAGCGCGCGGTCCTGACCGCAGACCATCGCTACGCGATCCTGGCGTTCGGGATCAGGTTGATGCCGCTGCAGCGGCAACATCAGGTGATCGAGCAGATGCGCGCTGCGCTCGACCCGCCGCGCGGGATCAGCGCCCGGCTCGCGGGCCTGCCGGTTTTGGGAGCGGACGCGGAGGGCTCGCTGTCCTCCGTGCCGGATCGGCTGCTGATGCTGCTGATCAGCCTTGTCGTCGTCGGCGTTGTGCTGCTGGCGGCGCTGCGGCGCTGGCGCCTGGCCCTGATCCCCCTGGTTCCGATCGTGCTCGCCACCGGTTGGTCGGCGCTGCTTGTGTACGCGCTGCGGATCCCGCTGAACCCGATGTCGGCGACGCTCGGAACGCTCGTGATCGCGGTCACAACCGAGTTCAGTGTGCTGCTGTCCGAGCGCGTCCGCAGGCAGTTACGCGTCGGGATGTCCCTCGAGCAGGCGATCGACAACGCCTACCGGACCACGGGGGTTGCCGTGCTGACCTCGGCTGTGACCGCGATCGCGGGCTTCGGTGTGCTCGTCGTTTCCGACATCACGATGCTGCGGGACTTCGGTTTCCTGACGCTGGTCGACCTGTCGGTATCGCTCGCGGGTGTGATGCTCGTGCTGCCGGCGGTGCTCGGAATCCTCGAAGGCGAGCCACGTCCCGTCGCTCGCCGGCCACGTCCGGTCGCTGCCGAGATGCGCCGATGATCGACACGCGCAGGTACCAGTGGATGATCGGCGGGATCGGGCTGGTGCTGGTGATCGCCTTCTCGGTCTACCTCTACGTGGAGGGCGGCGGCCACACCCATCCGGGCGTGCGCACGGGGCAACGGCTGCGTCACTTCGTGGCGCCGCTCGCCACCAGCGACCTGAACGCGCCCGCCAACGTCTCGCCGCGCTGCGACCCCGTTCGTCCGGCCCGCCGCGGCTTGAATGTCTGCGGCCGGGAGCCGCTGGTGCTCGAGTTCTTCGCACTCAACGCGGGACCCTGCATAAGCGCCGTCGACGCTCTCCAGCGGGTCGCGCGGCGGTTTCCGGGTGTCGAGTTCGCTGCCGTCGCCGCCGGTGGCGATAAACGCGGCACGCTCGCGCTGGTGCATTCGCACCACTGGACGATCCCCGTCGCGTACGACTCAACGGCTGCGGTCGCGCAGCTCTACGACGTCGCAATCTGCCCGCTGATCGAGGTCGCCGGGCGCGGCGGCGTGGTCAAGCGGCTGCTGATCGGCGAGCGGTGGGAGCACGCGCCCGCGCTGGTCGCCGTGTTGCGGCGCGCCTTTAGTCCTGCTATCTGAGAGTTGATGCGTGAGCTGCTTCGCGTCGGCGCGGGAGCGCTGCTGGGCCTGACGATCATGTTCGTCGGCAGTCTTGTGATGTGGTTGGGCACGCCACTGCTGTGGCTCTGGGTCGGCTCGCAGATACAGGGCTCGACCTCGTCGCTGAGCCTCGCGCTGCTGGTGATGGGCGTCGGCGTGCTGGTGACGGTCTGGCTGCTGGCGACGGTTCTCGCCAAGCTGAGTCAGTTCTACCGCGCCAACGCGCTCGCGCGGGGAGAGGCTGATCCGGGGCACGGCGTGCTCGAGTCGGTGCTGATCGTCGCGGCCGGTGTGGCGATCGTGGTCTTCGGCGTGTGGTTCCTGCTGTTCGCCGGCGCGAGTCCGATCCCACTCGGCATGAACCTCTAGTTGCGACTCAGGGCACCAGCGTGCAGAGCGTCTGAGCTTGGTCAGAGTGCCGCGTGCCCCCTCCTGGCCGGTCGCCACCGAGCGACCGGCCGCGAGGGGGCGTCTCTCAGACCCAGGCGAGCTCGCGCGCGCCGGTGGTCTCAATCTCGGTCGCCGCGCAGCCGTTCAGCTGCTCGGCGAGAAGGTGGCGCTGGCGCTGCGTCAGTGCGCCGATCGGCTTGATCTCGCTCACGCCGTTGCGCTCCAGGAACTTGCGGCAGCGCGTGCTGCCCCAGCGTCGTTGCGACATGAGCAACTCGGCCACCGTCAACCTGCGAACCGGGTCGGGGCATTCGAGGATCACGTCTGCGGCAGATATCTCTCCGTCAGCGATCCGTCGCTTGAGCTCGGCGCGAGCCAAACGCACCGCGTTGGCCTGCCCGAGGGCTCGGAGTCGCTGCGGTTCTGCCAGCGTCTGTGCGGTTTCCGTCATCGACCATCTCTCCATCTCATGGATTGCCGGGTGTGCCCCGGCGGGGGGTGCATTGATACCGCTCGGACGGCGCGCAGACGAACGCCACCCGAGCGGGTGCTTCTCAAACCTTTTGTTTCTCGTCCGGCCTGGCAGCGTCTTCGGCGCTTCGGCCTCCAACCCCGTCGCTCCTAGAAGCCCACGTGTCGCCGCCTGATGCCCTCCTCGAACTGCAAGGGACGCTATCGCGCTCCGGGCGCTAACAGCAAGGTCACAACTAGCGAACCGTTTGCTTAGAGCGTGTTTTTTCTGTAACCCGGCCCGCGCAGCAATCTGCACTGGATGAGTTGAGATTGTCGACTGGGGTACCCGCCATCGACCGAGGTGGTGCTCAGTCGCCGCTCGGCACTGGCTTCAGTCGCCGGCTTCGAGCGGGCCTCAGTCGCCGATAGGCGTGGCTTCAGTCGCCGGCTTCGAGCGAGCCTCAGTCGCCGACAGGCGGTGGCTTCAGTCGCCGGCTGGCAGCGGCCCGTGCTCGGCTTCGAAAGCCTGCTTGGACTGCTTGAAGATTTCGAGCGCCTCGTCGAGCACGGTCGTTTCGTGGGTCGCCATCACGCTCGTGCGCAACAACGCACCGGCCGGCGGAACCGCCGGGTGGATCGCGACGTTGACGAAGACGCCGGCCTCGTAGAGCGCCTTCCAGAGGAACACGGCCTTCCAGTCGTCGCCGACCACCACTGGGACCACCGGCGTGACGATCTCGGTTCCGTCGGCCATCCGCGCGAGCGGCAGCACGCTGAAGCCGAGCTCGGCGAGCCCGCTGCGCAGGTAGGCGGCGTTCGCGAGCACCTTTGCGAACAGCTCGGGGCCCTCCGCCGAACGGCAGATCCGCACCGCGGCGAGTGCCGCGCCGACAGCCGCCGGCACGCCCGAGGCGGTGAAAATGAACGGTCGCGAGGCGATCCGCAGGAACTCGATGACCTCCTGCGAGCCCGCTATCACGCCGCCGCACGAAGCCAGCGACTTGGAGAAGGTGGCCATCCGCAGGTCGACGTCGTCCTCGACGCCGAACAGCTCGCAGCTGCCGGCGCCGCGCTCGCCCAGTACGCCGAAGGCGTGCGCCTCGTCGACCATGAGGCGGGCGCCGTACTGCTTTGTCAGCGCGACGATCTCGGGCAACGGCGCGACGTCGCCCTCCATCGAATAGACACCGTCGACCACGACGAGGATGCCGCCGCCGTCCTCCTGCGCGGCGGTCAAACGCTTCTCGAGCAGGTCCAGGCGGTTGTGACGGAACGGGCGCAGCTTCGCCTGGGAGAGCAGGCAGCCGTCGAGGATCGAGGCGTGATCGCCCGAGTCGGCGATCACCGTGTCCTGCGGGCCGAGGATCGTGCCGAGCGCGCCCAGGTTGGCCTGGTGGCCCGTCGTGAAGACGAGCGCGTCCTCAGTCCCGAACCAGTCGGCGAGCTCGCGCTCGAGCTCGACGTGCAGGTCGATTGTGCCGTTGAGGAAGCGCGAGCCCGTGAGGCCCGTGCCGTAGCGGTCGAGCGCTTCGCGAGCGCCCTGCTTGACGCGCTCGTCGCCGGTCAGCCCCAGGTAATTGTTGGAGCCGAGCATGATCCGGCGCTGGCCCTCCATCTCCACCACCGGGAGCGTCGGCCCCTCCAGCACGTGGAAATACGGGAGGGCGCCGATCTCACGGGCGGCCCGGAGTTGCTCGAGGCGCTCGTGCTCACGAGCCTTGGCGAAAACGTCGATTGCAGTCATCTCCGGAATCGCATCGTAACGAGCCGCCCGGGATGTCAACATGGAGGGGTGGAGCACAACGAGGAGCCCTCCGCGGAGCCCTACGAGATCGAGGTGCTCGACGGCGAACTGGTCGAGCAGTCGTGGACGCTCGCTCACCCGGAGGTCGCCGAGCGCTCGCTGAGCTGGGTCTCGCCGCCCGTGCAGACGGCGGTCGCCGCCGCGACCGGGTTCGTCGCCGGGGCCGCCACGCTGGCGCTGCTGCGCCGCTACGGGATGTCCAGGCTCGAGCGCAGCTCGGGCCTTCGGGGGATTGAGCCGCTGCCCGCCGGCCGCGGGCACACCTACATCGTTCACGTGCGGCCGCTGCGGCCGCCCGTCGAGTGACCCACGCGGAGCCGGCGCTGAGCCAACCGGAGCCTGCGCTGAGCACCGAGGTGCGCGTCGAGGTGCGGCCGCCGTGGCCGTTTCGCCTCACCCGCCGCAGCGGAATGGACGGCTTGAGCCCGGTAAGGCGCGGGGTGCTCCACCGGCTGCTGCACGCATGCGACGATGCGCAGGGGCACGAGCAGCCGATCCACCTGCGCGTCGCGCAGCTCAGCTCGGGTGCTGTCCTGATCGGCGCGAGGGCTGCGGATCGCGGCCTGGCCGAGCGTGCGATCACCCGCATGCGCCGCGCGCTCGGAGTCGACCTCGACCTGCGCTCGTTTCACGACGAATACAGCCGCGACCCGCTGATCGGTGCCGCTGTCCGGGCCAACCCGGCACTGCGTCCGCCCGGGCGCCCGGACCCGTTCGAGGCGCTCGCCTGGGCTGTCACCGAGCAGCTGATCGAGTACGAGCGCGCGGCGGCGATCCAGCGGCGGATGGTCGCGGCGCTGGGGCGCCGCGACCCCGAGAGTGGCCTGCGCAACTCGCCGAGTGCCGCCGTCTTCGCCGGCGCCGCACCCGCGCGCCTGGAGTCCTTCGATCTCTCGGGTGGCCGCGCCCGAGCGCTCGTCAAGGTCGCACGCGAGGTCGCCTCCGGACGCGTCGAGGTCGACGCCCTCGATCCCGGAGTCCAGGAGGCGGGCTGGCGACGGCTGCGCGCGACCCCAGGGATCGGCAGCTGGACGGTTGAGATCCTCGCGCTCACGGGCCAAGGCCGGCTCGACCAGATCCCGGCGGGCGACCTCGGGCTGATCAAGCTCGTTGGCCGATTGCTCTCCGGTGGCGACCCCTGGGCCCGTGCCGAGGAGCAGCAGGTGCGGGACTTCTTCGCCCGCTTCGGGCGCTGGCAGGGGTTGGCCGCGAGCTATGCGCTGCGGGCAGCCGGATCGATCTCGCCCCTGTCTCAGTAGTCGAGGTGGACGCCGCGAGCCTCGACCACCTCTGACCGGTCCGGGCGGCCAGCGGGCCGCCGGACCGGGACTAAACGCCCTGGCCCTGCAGCAGCTCGTTGGTGGACGCGGCGGTGATCGCGTTCGGGTTGCTCAGCAGGTGGTGGGTCGTCATCCAGGTGCCGAAGGTGTTCCATTCCGCCTCGCGCTGCCAGCCCCAGATCTTCGCGCCGGCTGGGAACATGTCGGGGAGGGCGGCATCCAGGGTGGCGAGCTGCAGTGACTTGGTTGCACTGAGCGCAGGCACCGCGGCGACGAGCTTGTTGATCGCCTGCCGCGGGTCGCCTCGGGCGGCGCGATAACCATGCGCGAGCGTCTGCACGAAACGGCGGAGCAGGCCCGCGTGCTCGACGATCGTGTGCTCACGGGCGACCACCACGAGGCCGTCATAGGTCGGCGCCCCGGGCTGGCTCAGCAGCTGCTGTAACGCGGCCGGCCAGAGCGTCGCGTCGGGCGCCGACACCGTCGTGGTGGTCGGCGTGGTGGTTGTTGTGGTGGTTGTGGTCGTTGTGGTTGTGGTCGTCTTCCTGTGGATGTTGGTGGGGGTGGTGGTGACCGCCTTGCCACCGGAGGAGCTCGGCTTCGGCACCGGGATCGTGATCGCCGGCAGCGGCACGTGCACGATCGCCCCGACCGCGGCCAGGGCCTCGTCCTCGTTGCGATGCAGCAGCACACTCGGCTCAGAGGAGATGCCGAGCAGCGCCTGCCCGTCGTGGACCATCGACACCGGATCCTGGCCGGCAGCCGGCGACACGATGTGAACGTCGATGTCGTTCTGGGCGAAGTAGCCGAGTGCCCGCGCCTCGTAGAGGCCCGCGTAGAACGCGTTCGGCGGCCCGGCGAGCACGACAGTGACCTGGTTGGCGGTCCCTTGCCTCGGCGTGATCGTGTTCTTGACCTCACCGCAGCCGGCCACCACCACGCCCGCGAGCGTGACCGCGACCGCGGTCGCGCGTGCTCGGAACCCTCGTTGGCGTTGGAATCTCATCGGGTCGGTGTCTCTCTCTGTCGGTAAACCCACGGCAGCGCCCGGCGCTCGGCCAGCGTCAGCAGCGCAAATAGAAGGATGGCGAAAGCTGCGAGAACAAACACGGTGGCAAACGCCTCGGCTGTCTCAAGGTTGGCAACCGTCACCTTCGAACAGATACCCAAGTCCCGAGCTCGATCCGGCCTCCTGCTCCGCGAACACGGCGCCGATCACCGAGAATACGGCGGCTAGCTTGGCGCCGGTGAACAGCCCCGGCAGGGTGCCCGGCAGCTCGACATGCCAGAACATCTGACGCCGAGACGCGTCGAACGTGTGCAACAGCTTGATCAGGTCGGGCTCCACCGCGTCGAGCCCGCCGAGCGTCGTGACGACGATCGGGAAGAAGCAGACGAGCGCAATCACGATCAGCTTGGGCAGCAGGCCGAAGCCGAGCCAGACCACGAGGAGCGGCGCGAGGATCACGATCGGAACCGCCTGCGACGCGACCAGCCACGGGTACAGCGAGCGCCGCGCACGACATCCGAGAAGTGCAGAAGGACGGCGACGAGCAGACCCGCGACAGCCGCGATCGCGATCCCGCAGACGATCTCCACAGCGGTCGTCTTGAGGTTGTGCCACAGCGTGCCGCGGTCGTCGATCAGCGCCCGCAGCACGTCACTGGGGGCCGGGAGAATCAGCGAGTTCACGCCGCTTACCTTCACGTACAGCTCCCAGATGCCGAGCAGCACGACGATCGCGAGCGCGGGCAGCAGCCACGCGGGGGAGAAACCGGTCCCCAGGACCGGTTTCTCCCCCAGAGCCGCGCTCGATCTCTCATCTCGGCACCCCCAGCGCCGCGAGCGCCTGTGCCCGCAACTCGACCACGGCGGGGTCGGTCGGCTTGCGTGGCAGGCGCACTTCGACCGGCAGGTCGGCCACCACCCGCCCTGGCCGCGGCGACAGCACGACCACCCGGTCGCCCAGCAACACCGCCTCCTCGACGTCGTGGGTCACGAGCACGACCGTGCGCCGCTCCTCGGCCAGGGCCAGGGATAGCCAGCCCTGCATCTCGGCGCGGGTGAGCGCATCGAGCGCGGCGAACGGCTCATCCAGCGCCAACACCGGCTTGCCCGCCAGCAGCGTGCGCAGGAACGCGACCCGCTGCCGCATCCCGCCCGAGAGCTCGTACGGGCGGGCCTGCTCGAACCCGGACAGCCCAAAACGCTCGAACCACGGTTGCACCTGATCGCGCGCCCGCTGGCGCGCGAACCCGGCCACGCGCAGGGCCAGCCCCGCGTTGTCGAGGGCCGAGAGCCACGGCAGCAGCAGATCGCGTTGCGGCATCAACGCCGCGGGCGGGCTGCGCACCGTACCCGCGTCAGGCTGCTGCAATCCGCAGATCAACTCGAGTAGCGTCGTCTTGCCGCAGCCGCTCGCGCCGACGACCGCGACCGTCTGGCCGTCGGCGACCGTCAGCGACAGGTTGCGCAGCGCCTCCACCGGCTCGCCGCCGCGACGCCCCGCGAACGTTCGCGAAACGCCTTCGACCTTGATCAACTGGCGCTCGGCCTCTCGGCTAAGGAAGGAACCCGATGAACGTCACGAAGTCCCAGGGGTTCGATTGAAAGCCGTCAGCGGCCCAGTCGACGCTCGACGGAAGCGCGGTGTAGGTCCCGCTGCTGTAGCAAGCTCGTGGCACGACGGAGAAGCGGGTGCCGATCTCCGGGATCATTGGACAATGGGCTCCGGTCAGATACGGCTGGTTGCCGGTGTAATTCATCAGCACAACCGCGTAATAGAAGCTCGGCTCGAGCGTCTCGGGAAGATCCACGACCATGATCGCGTAGTCGGTGCCGCCGCTCCAGGCCGACGAGAGATCCCCGGTCTCCATCACGAGGTTGCCGCCCGTGTCATAGATGCCGATGAGGTTCTGGCCAGTCGTCAGGCTCGATCCGGGTTCATCGACCTCAAACGCCAATCTCGTCGCGGCCGCGTTGACCCGGCAGGAGTTGGCGATCAGTACGCCGCTGCTCTGGTAGTAGGTCGTGTTTGCGCCGGTGACGCGAGTCAGATCGGCGATCGTGGTTCCCACGAGACCGTCGTTGTTCACACCCGCATTGGCTGGAACCCACTCGGTGCCGTTCCACTGCGCGACGTCGCCCGTTTGCGGGTCGTCCACGGAAACAACCGAGCTCGGGAGACGGCTCAGGTCGGTCGCATACGGCAGCGAGTTCCATGGGCTCGACCCGTCGCCGATCTTGAATTTGCCCGTGTCGGATTCGACTCCGATCTCGCCGGCGGCGAGCGTGATGTTGTCCGTGGCGGCTTTCAAAGCGTTTCCGCGCCGCAGCTTGATGATCGTGCTCACAGCGATCCACCATCGATGAGTGTGATGTTGGCGTTGCCCGTCAGCGAGATTGGAGAACCCCACACGCCGCCTTCCCTCGGTCCGTAGAGCTGTGTGGTCGAGGTGTCGATGTAGAAGTCGTTGTCGACCCCGGTGGACGCTGATGGTGGCCCGTCGCCGTGCAGGATCGAGTAGCCCGGAGGTCCCGGCGGACCAGTCGCACCGCCGCTGCCAGAGCCACCGGAGGTTCCGGCTGGCCCTGCAGGGCCTGCCGGTCCCATCAGGCTGGTTGGATGCCCCCAACCGGTCGCGCGCTTCGGCCCATAGATGGAGTGGGAGTGGTCGTCGATGTAGAAGTCTCCGACGATTCCCTGGCGCTTGGCTGGCGTAGCGTTGCCGTGCAGGATCGTGACGAGGGGCTGAGCCTTCGCGTCGGCATTGGCTGCGGTCCCAAACACGACCCCACCAACAACGCCAGACGCCGCCTTGAGGAAACCGCGGCGGCTGTTCACGCCGTGTGCCTCGTTGCACTCACGGCGTCTGATCGTAGCCAAGGATGCTGACGTGCCCGCTCGCAGGCGCTCGGATTGCCGTCAAGCGCCTGTGCCCGCTGCGGCCTCGGGCACGGCGAGCACCTGTCCGGATCGTCGATCAACTGACGCCGGGCTTCGTGAGCGCTTTGACGAAGTCCTCCAGCTGGTCGGTCCGCCAGCACTCGAACGCCTGGCAGTACTGCGCGTAGACGGAGATCACGCTGTCGCCGTAGTTCCAGTACAGCTTCGGCTCCGGATTCAGCCAGAATGTGCGACCCGCCTTGGCGGTGATCGCCGCGAACAGGTCCTCGCGCGGCGGGCGGCCGTTGGTGCGAGCGTCGCCGAGCACGATGACGGTCGCGCGGGGGTGCAGCTCGTCCTCGATCTCGGACAGGAACTCGCTCCACACACGCCCGTAGTCGGTGTAGCCGGAGACATCGGCGACGCCCGCATCACGCGCGATCGCGGCCGCCGCCGAGCGGAAATCTCGCTCGCGCTGGAAGACCTCGGTGACCTCGGAGATACGCTCGATGAACACGAACGAGCGCTGCTTGCGGAAGGTGTCGTGGAGGGCATGCAGGACGCTCAGAAAGAACGTGCTGGCGCTGGTGACCGACGTCGAGATGTCGCACAGGACGAAGATCTCTGGTCGGCGCGGTCGCTTCGGCCGGAATTTCAGCTGTACCGGTACGCCGCCGGTCTGCAGCGAGGCGCGCATCGTTGCCCGCATGTCCAGGTGCGCATGGCGTTTGTGGCCGCGTCGCTCCTGGCCCTGCGAGGCGAGCCGGCGGCGCAACTGCGCCACGACCCGGTGCACGGCGGCCAGATCCTGGACCGGGCCGCCCGGCAGCGAGCGGTCGAGGTCGGTCAGCGGGCGCTTCGGCGGCAGCGCCTGGTTGCGCTCGATCTGGGCGCGCTCGAGTTCGCGCCGCAGCGCCTGCTCGAACCGCCGCAGCTGCTCACGCGTGATGCCGTCGCGGCGCGGGTCGTCCGGCGGCAGCTCCGGCTGGGGCTCGGTTCGCAAGCCCAGGGCGCGACGGATGCGCTGCACATCGACGCCGAGAACACCCGAGCCCTGGCCCTTGCCGAACGCGGCGATCGCCAATCGGGCGAGGTCGCGCAGGTCGGATTCCGAGCCCTCCTCGAGCGCCTGCGCGATCTGCCGGCGTAGCTCGTCGAGGTCGACCTCATCGCCGCCCACGCGGGTTTGCGGCTCGGACACCTCGAGCCGAACCGCCTGTATCTCGGTGGCGCGGAAGAAGAAGCGGTCGAAGACCAGGTCGAACACGCGGCGGTCCTCGGGAGACTTGGCGATCGTGGTGGCGAGCGTCTCGCGGAAGTCGGCGGGCGAGCCCCAGTCGACGAGCTGCAGTGCCTGAAAGGCGTCGAGCAGCTCCGACGTGCCGACCGCCACACCCTCGGAGCGCAGATCCTCGCCGAAGGCGACAAGCTGCCCGTCGAAGTCGGCCCGCTCGCCGGACATCGCCCGGCGCTCAGGCGACCTGAGCGGGTTCGAGCTTGACGCCGACCCGCTCGGCGACGGTATCGAGGTCGGTTCGATGCTTCACGATCACGCTCATCGTCTGGCGGAAGGTGGCCTGGTCGATGTCGCTCGCGCCCAGTAGCAGCAGCGCTCGCGCCCAGTCGATCGACTCGGCGATGCTGGGCGGCTTCTTCAGGTCCAGCTCGCGAACCATCTGCACGACCTCAACGAGCTTGCGAGCGACCGTCTCGGACAGGTCCGGCGAATGCATCCGCACGATCTCGAGCTCCTGCTCGAGCTCCGGGTAGTCGAGCCACAGGTACAGGCAGCGGCGCTTCAGCGCCTCCGTCAGCTCGCGGCTGTTGTTGGACGTCAGCACCACCACCGGGTGCGTCCTGGCCTCGATTCGTCCGAGCTCGGGGATCGTGATCTGAAAATCCGAGAGGAGCTCGAGCAGCATCGCCTCGAACTCCTGGTCGGTCTTGTCGATCTCGTCGATCAGCAACACGACCGGCTCGCTCGATGCGATCGCCGTCATCAGCGGGCGCTCGAGCAGGAAGTCCTCGCCGAAGATGTCGTCCTGGACCCTGTCCCAGCCCGTCTCACCGGCCTCGGTCTGGATCCGCAGCAGCTGCTTGCGGTAGTTCCACTCATACAGGGCCTTCGCCTCGTCGAGCCCTTCGTAGCACTGCAGCCGCACGAGTTCGCGGCCGAGGTACCTGGACAGTGCCTTGGCGAGCTCGGTCTTGCCCACGCCGGCGGGACCCTCGACGAGCACCGGCTTGCCGAGCTGCGTGGCCAGGTACGAGACGAGCGCCGTCGATGCTCCAGGCAGGTAGCCGACCGCGCGCAGGCCATCTGCGACATCCTGCACTGAGGTGGGATTCTCGGCCATGCGGCAAATATAGGGTGAGGGGCGCTTGATCCCGCCGCTCGCGGCCGCTGCCGCGCACATCGGACTGCTCGGCTCGGTGCTGATCGTCGGCTTCCTGATCGGCGTCTACGGACACATGTCCAAGTCGCGGACGCTGATCCTGGTCGGGATCGTGGTGATCGCGGCGGTCAGCCTGTACTTCGTCGCGGCGGGTGAGGTTCAGACGTTCTGACGCAGTTCGCGGGCTCAGAGGATGGGGATGTCCCGCACCTCGACCTCGCCGCCGGATGCGCGGCCGCACTCGAGCCGCGTGACGCACCAGTCAATCAGCGCCCGCAGCGCCTCCAGCAGCTGGCGCGCTGCCTCGGTCAGCCGCGAGCGCAGGTCATCGGGCACCATCGCCAGCAACTGCTCGATCAGCTGTGCTAGCGAATCGGCGTCCGCAGGCGGGGCCTCGTCTGCGCGCGGAACCTCCCATCCGCGCGGGGGGACCGTTCCGTCCTCATCACTCACCACGACTGAATGCCACCTCCAGGATTCCGTCGACGTACGTGGCCGACACCGGTTTATACGCCGCCAGCGTCGGCGGCAGCATGATCGTGCGGCGCTGGCCGCCGGCGGTGACCACGAGCTCGAGCCCGACCTGCTTGAGCCCAATCTCCTCCTTCCTCGCGAACGGGATCGTGAGCCGCAGCGTGGCGCTGTCCCCGTCGCTCGAGATCGCCTGCGTGATCATGTCGTGCAGGATCGACGCCGGGTCGCCGGACCGTGTATCGCCGAACAGCTCCTCACCGAGCCGGTTCAGCATCTCCACGCCGACGACCTCCTGGTCGAAGTAGGGCACCTCCAGCACCGGCACCGGCGCGAAGGCCGAGCGCACCAACTCGAGCTGTTCGTTCTGCAGCCCGCGCCAGCGCTCGAAGTAGTCACCGACGTCCTGCGGGAAGACCTTGTTGACAACCACCGCGTCGGTCAGGTAGCCGTAGAGGTTCAGGTAGGTGAAGGTACGCATCGCCTCGCCGATCACCATCCGGTCAGGCGCCATCACCAGGCGGATCGTCGCGTGCTCGGTGTCGCGCAGGATCCGATCCATCTCGATCAGGTTGGCCGATAGGCGCTGTATGTCGTCAAACACGGCGCCGCTCGGCAGCGGGATGTCGAGCACGGTGCGGGCGAACGGCGCGGCCGCGGCCAGGATCGCGCGCTCGAGTGGGACGACCTTCTCAAGCCACCAGCGCGCCGCCTCGGGAAAGGACAGCAGTCTCAATGTCTCGCCGGTCGGCGCGCAGTCGACGACGATCACCTCCCACTCACCGGTCGCGTGGTGTTCCTTGAGCCGCAGGAGCGGGAAGAGCTCGTCCATCCCAGGAGGCACGGTCAGCTCCGCGGCCGATATGCGGTCGAGGCCGCGCTGCATCAGTAGCTCGCCGAACCAATCCTGCACACCAGCCCAATGGCGAGTGAGTTCGTGCTGGGCGTCGATCTCGGCCGCGTCGAGGTTGGCGGCGACCTCGGTGGGCTCCGCACCGAGCTCGGTCTGAAGCGAGTCCGCGAGGCTGTGCGCCGGGTCGGTCGAAAGAATCAGCGTGCGTCGCCCGTCGGCGGCGCATCGCAACGCCGTGGCCGCGGCAACCGAGGTCTTGCCGACCCCGCCCTTGCCGGTGTAGAGGATCGTGCGCGGCGTCAAGGCGCCAAGCGTAAGGCCTACGGGGGGCCGGGCCCGGTGCCGCCGGTGGTCGATGTCTCCGTCGGGGTCGTCGAGGTCGACGTCGGCGTGGTCGTCGTCGGCGTCGTGGTGGTGCCTGTCTTCGTCGGCGTCGGGATCGGGACCGTCACCGTCGGCGGCGTCCCTGTCGTCGGCTTGAGCGCGTAGGGCTGCACCGGACACGTCCTCTTACAGACCTGCAGGCCGGTCGTGAGCTTTGCGTAGTGGCCGACCGGGTCGGTGACAGACATCGTCAGGCTGTAGGTCCCAACCTTGAGCTTGGGTGCGACCAACGAGCGCGTCCCGGCGTAGAAGCTCTTCTTCTCATAGATGTAGTTCTTGGCGCCCTGGTTGAGTGTGACGCCGACGGCCGCGTACTTGGACAGCTTGAAGTTCAGGCCGAACTTCTTCCCGGCGATCGCGCTCGTCGTCTCGAGCGTCAGCTGCGGCCGCGTGAGCAGATCGGCCTCGAACCGTTGATAGGTCGTGCAGTAGGCCGGACCTTGGGTCTTCTGGCAGAGCAGCTTGAGGAAGCCGGTCACGAGCATGTGGTAGCTGAGCGAATCGGCGTCACCCGCCTGGTAGAGCGACCAGCCACCGACGATGAACGACCTCAGCTCCGCCTGCGCCTGGCGGTTGCCGGCGGTATAGAGGGCGTCGGCCACCGGATCGCGCGACACCTGTTCGTAGTCGTAAAGCCCCAGCAGCGTCTGCAGAAAGGCGTTGATGATGTCGGTTTTCGGTGTGAACGAATACTGCAGGTAGCGCGCGCCGAGCGCTGTCTTCACGGCGACACCGGCCGGCGGCGCGGTCTCAAGCAGCGGCAGCGCCTCATGGGCGTCCGTCAGGTACTGCCTGTTGCCGGTCGCCAGATACGCGTCGGAGAGCGCCTCGAGCCCGGTAGCCTGAGCCATCGCGCTGACCCATGGCGGGTTGCCGCCGTCCCAGTTGAAGTAGTACTCCCAGGCGAGGCCGCCGGCGCGCCTGACCGCCAGCGGGACCATCTCGTTCATCAGCGTCGCCAGCTTGCCGTAGTCGGCCTGGCCGGCCTCGTAGTAGCCGTCGCCCTCCCCGAACGTGTGCAGTACCTGGAGCTGAATACCCGAGCCGGCGTAGTACTCCCAGACGAGCTCCGATCCCTGGAACTGGACCGAGGCGCCGTCGCCCAGTGCCGGTCCGGTCTTCCAGTAGTTGGCGTTGTTCTTGAGCGTCAGCATCAGCACCGGCAGGCGCGCAACCGTCACCTGTTTGTCCGCCGCCAGCTCGTCGAGGGTCGCGGTCACGTCGCCGAGTTGGGTCGCCCGCCACCTGGCGACGTGCTTCTGCTCGGCGATGGCCTGATTCCACGCCCGTACGTCGCTCTGATAGCTGGCGGCGTCCAGCATCCCCTTGTTGCGCAGGCTCAAGAGTGACTGGGGGAACGTGACCGGCTTGGGTTTCGGCTTCTTCTTGGACTTGCCCCTGAGGGCCGCGCGGCCGTCCCGGGCGTCCCGGGCCAGCGGAGCGCGCGCGTGCGGGACGATCGCAAGCGGGCTCTGAAGCGGGCTCGCCAACGGGCTCTGAAGCGGGCTCGCCAACGGGCTCTGAAGCGGGCTCGCCAACGGGCTCTCGGGCGGGCTCTCGGGCGGCGCCAGGATCGGGCCGGTGGCCGGCGGTCCCGGCAGCGCCGGGTTCGCGGCAGGGCCCGTGAGGTACGGGTTGTTGACGACGTGCGCGCGTCCGTTGTGGCCGAAGACGGTCACCGTCGCCGCCGGCGCCGAGGCGGCGGACAGCCCCAGGACGGCAAGGACGCACGCCGCCAGGATCAGCGGAACGCGTCTGCGCATCGGGGCCGATGATATGTTCGCCAACCGGATCTTCTGCACGCTTTCATGCGTTGCCGAATCGAGAGTCGCCTTGCGCAAGGGATTCGTCACAGTCGTCGTTCTTCTAACCGCCGGCCTGCTCACAGGTTGCGGAGGCGGCTCGTCGCCGGACCCCCCGGCGGCCGGCTCGAGCGCGGCTCGCCAGCTGCTGGTGCAGACCTTCGACGGTCACCACACGATCAACAGCGGCGTGATGAGCTTCTCCGTCGAGGTCATGCCGCGCGGCTCCTCGACGATCAAGCAGCCGCTCGAGCTGTCCTTCGGTGGGCCGTTCACACGCGGCGGCGCCGGCAAGCCACCGGAGTCTGATTTCACCATCACGATCTCCGCCCAGGGCCACCACGGCTCACTGCAGGTGATCTCCGCCGGTGGCAAGGGCTACATCACCGTCTCCGGCCATAGCTACGAGCTTCCGGCGTCGAACTTCAAGAGCGTCGAATCCGGGCTCGGCTCGCTGCCCTCCTCAGGCGGCACCTCAGGTGTGAAGACCGACACGAGCGCCCTCAGCAAGCTGGGAATCCATCCGCTCGACTGGCTGTCCGACCCGAAGATCGTGATGCGCGACTCGGGCATCGGCGGGGGCGCAACCACGCGGATTTACGCGACGGTTGATACGACCGCGATGCTGCGGGACCTCAGCAAGCTGCTCGCGAAGTCCGGATCGCTCGGGATCACGGGCGCGAGCTCGCTGCCGAAGAGCATCTCCGCCACCACTCAGAAGCGGCTCGCGAAGGCGCTTGGCTCACCGACCTTCAACGTGTGGACGGGCAGGAGCGACAAGATCCTCCGCAACCTGATTGTGCGCGCGACGATCCCCATCACCGGGCAGACCCGCACGCGCCTCGGCACCACCTCGGTAGTGGTCAAACTCGCATTCGGATACACCGAGGTCAACCAGCCCCAGACGATCACGGCGCCGACCTCGGTCGAGCCCTACAGCGTCTTGCGGTCGAAGGTCGCTGCGCTCCTGAAGGAGATCGAGGAAGCCCTAGTGACCGGCTCGCCCACCTCCGGCACGACCACCACTGGCGCGACCACGACTGGCGCGACCACGACTGGCGCGACCACGACTGGCGCGACCACGACTGGCGCGACCACGACTGGCACGACCACGACTGGCACGACGACCCCGAGCACGGGCACGACGACGATCTCAGGCGTGACCAACCGGTACAGCGCCTGCATCAGCAAGGCCGCGGGCGACGTCAGGAAGATGTTGAAGTGCGCGCCGCTGCTCGGTAGCGGCTGACCGACGTCAGGCGGCCCGATGCCGGCGTATCGCCGGTGAGCAGCAGGTGCCGACGGCCAGAGCGAACATCCAGCCTGCGGCCACAAGCAGGGTGACCGACGAGCCCGAGTGCTGGAACAGATAGCCGGCGGCCAGCGGCCCGAGCCAGGCGAGCGACATCGACATGGTTGTCGCGACCGCCTGCACGCGCCCCTGGAGGTGGTCGGGAGCGGCTGCGATCCGCGAGCCGGCGACGACCGCGTTGATGACCGGCGCGATGAACTCGGCCGTGCCAACCACGGCGCCGATCAGCAGCGCGGTATGCACGAGCAGCAGCAGCAGGATCACGCCCAGGACCAGCCAGTTCTCTCCCATGAGCAGCGCGCGCGGGCTGATGCGGCGGCGGATCGCGGCCGCGAAGACGGCGCCGAGCAGACCACCTACGCCGACGATCGCGAGCATCGCCCCGATCGTTGCCGAAGATGCATGGTCATGCCTGGCGAGCAGGATCGCGAGCAGGTACAGGCCGCTGTAGACCGGGTTGCCGAAGGCGAACAGCAGACCGGTGATGAAGTAGAACGGCTTACTGCGCAACCAGACGAAGCCCTCCGCGAACTCCGGCCCCAACCGCTGCCAGATCCCCCGCCACGCCCGCCGCCAGGACCCTCGCCACGATCCGCGCCCGGATTGCGTCGGCTGCGTCTCGTCGTCGGCTCCGACGGCCTGGAACCGCGACCTGGTCGCGGCGATCGCCGTCATCGAGCATAGGAACGACACCGCGTCGAAGCCGAACGGCAGCGCTCGTGCGGCCGCGAACAGCACACCGCCCAGCGACGGGCCGATGATCCCCGCCGCGGACGAGCGCGCCTCGTTCTGCGCCACGGCGTCCTGCAGCTGATCAGGCGCGACGACCTGCGGCAGCGCTCCCCGCTCGCAGATGTAGGAGGTCACGAACAGCCCGCCGTCGAGGAACGCGACCGCGACCAACTGCGGGTACGCGGGACGCCCGAGCAGCACCGCTAGCGCGATGCTCGCGGCGCCGAGCATGCGGATCGCGTCGCAGGCGATCATCAGCCGCTTGCGATCGACGGCATCGGCCAGCGCTCCCGCCGGCAGGGCGAACACGGCCAGCGGTAGCCAGCGGGCAAGGCCAACGACCCCGGCTTTGGTCGGCGAGCCGGTCAGCGCCAGGACTAGCAGTGGATAGGCGACCGTCGAGACCTGCGATCCGACCTCGGACAGCGTCTCGCCGCCCCACAGCAGCGTGAAGTCGCGGTTGTCGAGCAGCAGCGCTCGGCGCATGCGAGGGGGGCGCATGCGGGGGACTACTCCCGGCCGACCTCCTGGTCGTCCTCTTCGAGCTCGTCGTCGGTGTCGTCCGGACCCTCTTCGGAGACCTGCCCCGCGTGATAGTGGACTTGAAAGCGCTCCAGCAAGCGGTCGCGCGCGTCCTCGTCGACGGGTACCTCGTCGGAGATGCGGACCCAATCCGCCCCCTCGAACTCCTCCATGTTGAAGATCTCGGCGTCCATTTCGGGTGAGTCGTCGACGACGATCAGCACTTCGGTCTGCGGATTGAAGTAGGTGCCCGGGCGGTTGAGGATGTCGTCCAGCTCGAGGCGTTGTGAGTCTGCCATGCGGGCAGCCTACCCATTTCCGGAGCCCCCCACAGGGCTGATCACGGAGCCCGCCACGGAGCCCGCCACAGAGCCGATCACGGAGCCCCCCACAGAGCAGATCACGGAGCCCGCCACAGAGCCGATCACGGATCCGGTCACAAAAAGACGCGGGCGGCGCTGGCCGGCGCCAGCCGCGGGTGCAGGAGACGGTCGGCCAGAGCGTGTTCGACCGCCGGTGCGGTACCCTCTGAGGTGCGTTGACTGACTAGTCAATCGCCCCGGCTGTCCCCGCCGGGTGGAGCGGCCGCCGGCTCCCGGCGGCGCAACGTCGACGGCGGGGCTCACTTCAAGGAGAACTTGCACGTGATCGATTTCACGCTCACCGACGAAGAGCTCGCGATACGCGAGATGGCGCATGACTTCGCCGAGAAGGAGATGCGCCCCGTCGCCTGGGAGTACGACCGCGACGCCACCTGGCCGCAGGAGATCATCGAGAAGGCCTGGGGGCTGGGCCTGATGAACAGCCACCTCCCCGAGGCCTACGGCGGCCCCGGTCTCAGCTACCTCGACGGCTGCATCATCGAGGAGGAGATCGCCTGGGGCTGCTCGGGCATCGGTACGAGCCTTTCCTGCAACGGCCTGGCGACCGCGCCCGTCTCTCTCGGCGCCTCCGAGGAGCTCAAGAAGGAGTACCTCGGCCGCCTGTCAGAGGCGCCGCTGCTGGCGTCCTTCTGCCTGACCGAGCCCGACGCGGGCTCCGACGTCTCGGGCATGAAGACGACCGCCACCAGGCGGGGCGACAAGTGGGTCATCAACGGCTCCAAGTGCTTCATCACCAACGGCGAGTACGCCAACTGGTACACGGTCTTCGCGAAGACCGACAAAGACGCCGGCCACCGCGGCATCTCCTGCTTCATCGTCCCGCGTGACGCGGGCGTCGTCGTCGACAAGCACGAGGACAAGATGGGACAGCGCGCCTCCAACACCGCGACGATCACCTTCCCCGACGTAGAGATCCCGCTCAACCATCTCGTCGGCGAGGAGAACAAGGGCTTCAAGCTGTCGATGATGACGCTCGACCGCACGCGCCCCGGCGTGGCCGCGATGGCGACCGGCGTCGCGCGCGCCGCCTGGGAAATGGCGATGGACTACTCCAAGGAGCGCGTCCAATTCGGCGTCCCGATTGCGATGCACCAGGCGATCCAGTTCATGCTCGCCGACATGGCGACGAAGGTGCACCTGAGCCGTCTTGCCACCTACAACTCGGCGGTGCTGCTCGACCAGGGCAAGCGCAACACGCTCGAGTCATCGCACGCAAAGCGCTTCGCGGCCGACTCCGCGATGGAGGTCACGACCGACGCCGTGCAGGTGTTCGGCGGTTACGGCTTCATCAAGGAGTACAAGATCGAGAAGCTGATGCGCGACGCCAAGATCCTGCAGCTGTATGAGGGCACCGCCCAGATCCAGCGGCTCGTGATCGCCCGCGAGACGTTGCTCCCGCGCCAATAGGTCTAAAGGGGCCGGCCCGCGGGGGCCGGCCCTTGTTTACGCCTCGGTCTGGAAGTGCCCGTTCGCGTAGATCAGGCGCTCTGAGCCGTCCTGCATCAGCGCCGTGACCGTGCGGTCGCTGGTCGACACGATGTCGTTGTGGACCGCGGCGTCGAGGTTGTAGCCGAGCTGCTCCCACTCCTGCGCGGTCACGGCGGCGACGTCACCGTCGTAGGTGTGGTTCAGCGACATCCCGACGGCGAGGTGCGTATTGCCGAACGGGCCGCCCACGTTCTCGTCGTAGAGCGTGTTGGCCATGAAGCGGTCGATTCGTGAGAGGCGCGCGTCGGTCATCGAGAACTCGCCCACGCGGTTGCCGCCGGGCGCGGCGATGATCTGCTCGATCAGCTCCGCGTTCCGCTCGGCGCTCACGCGGGCGACGAGCCCGTCCTTGAACTCGAGCCGGATGCCCTCGACCAGCGTGCCGTGTGTGTAGAGCGGCTCGCTGAATTTGATGTGCCCGTTGGTCCCGCGCCAGTCGGGGCTCGTGAAGATCTCGAAGCTTGGGATGTTGCGACCCCCACCCCCGATCCAGCGACGGTGCTCACCGAGCGTCAGCCACAGATCCGTGTCCTGCGCCTTGACATGGAGCCGCTCGATCGGCAGCGAGTTCAGCCAGTCACGGTAGTGGTGGATCGCCTCGATCGTCTCGTGCCAGCGGGCGATCGGGTCGGGGTCGTCGAGGAAGCAGGCCTTGATGATCTGCTCCCAATACGCCTCGACGCTGAGGCCGGCCTCGGCCGCCATCGCTTCGGTGCCCCACAGGCCGATCGTCCAATGAAACAGACCCGCAGCCTCCTTCGCCTGCTGCCAGCCGACCAGCGGCATGAAAGCGGCCTGCCGGCGCATCATCTTCTCCGGGTCGACGCCCTGCATCGCCTGCGGGAAGTCGGTGCCGGCGATGTAGACCTGGTGGTCGATCTCGTCGAGCATGCCGCGCCGGTACTTGGCGGGGAAGTAGTCGAGCTGGGCGTCGCTTGCGAGCTCGTAGAACGTGCGCTCCATATTGAAACGTTCGTCCTGAGTCGGGTGTATCTCCGCCAGCACGTTGCCGCCGGAGCGCCAGACGGCTTTGCAAACCTCGGCCATCAACGGCTTCGTCTCCTCGGCTCCGACGACGCGCACGGTGTCGCCCGTCTTGATCCCAGCGCCGTCGGCGAGTGCGAAGTCGACGAGCACGCGGGCGTAGCGCTCGATGATCTCCTGATTTGGTTCGTAGCTCATGACGCCGAGGCTAGCGGCGGTCCCGGTAAGGCGGTCGCAGTGCGGTCGTCGCGGCTACGGTTCGACGTCGTCCAGCTGGAAGCGCCCGTCGGCGTAGATCACACGCGTCGTGCCGTCGCGCAGGAACGCCGTCACCGTGCGGTCACTGGTCGAGACGATGTCGGTGTGGATTACGGAGCGGTTGAAGCCGAGCTGCTCCCAGTCGGCATCGCTGAGCACCGCGGGATCGCCGTCGTAGGTGTCCTTGTAGGCGTCGCCGAGCGCGATGTGCGTGTTCCCGAACGGGCCGCCCATGTTCTCGTCGTAGAGCGTGTCGGCCATGAAGCGGTCGATCGGCGAGAGGCGCGCGTCGGTCAGCGAGAATTCACCGACGCGGTCGGCGTTCTCGGTGGCGAGCATCTCGTGCAGCAGTGGCTCGTTCTCGGCGGCCATCGCCTTGACGACGCGGCCGCGCTCGAACTCGAGCTCGACGCCGGTGATGAGCGTGCCGAATGCGTAAAGCGGCTCGCTGAAACGGATCCAGCCCTCGGTGCCGCGCCAGTCAGGTGACAGGTAGAGCTCGAAGCTCGGGATGTTGCTGCCGACACCGTCTCGCCAGCGCCGATGCTCGCCCAGTCCGATCCACAGGTCAGCGTCGGCACCCTCGACGTGCAGCCGCTCGATCGGCAGCGCGTTCAGCCATGTTCGGTAGGTGCTGATCTGCGCGCGAACCTCGCGCCACCGCGCAACCGGATCGTCGAGGTCGAGGAAGCACGCCTTGATGATCTGTTCCCAGTACTCCTCGATCGAGAGCCGCGCCTCGGCCGCCATCCCGGGGGTCCCGTAGGTCACGATCGTCCAGCTGAAGTCGCCGCGGCTCTCCTTCTCCTGCTCCCAGTCATGCACGGGTCGCCGTGACTGCCGGTGGCGCATCTGCTTGGCCGGATCGACGCCGTCGAGCGAGCGCGGGTCGGCTGCGGCGTAGAGGACCAGCTCGTGGTCGATCTGATCCACCGTCGCGCGTGCGTACAGCTCCGGCAGGAAGTCGAGCTGCTCATCGCTCGCGAGTTCGTAGAACGCGCGCTCCGCGTCGTCGGCTCCGTCCGCGGACGGCGTGTAGGCGTGGATCACATGCCCGCCGGCCCGCCACACGGCGCGGCACGCCTCCACGTAGAGCGGCTTGCAGGCGTCGTTCCCACGCACCTGCACGACGTCCCCCGGCTCGATCCCGGCACCGCCGCCCAAGCCGAATTCAACGAGCAACCGGGCGTACCGCTCGAGCACGACTCGGTCAGGCACATAGGCCACGCGCCGCAGAATAGTGCGTTTCGCGGGGGAACTCCGTCTTCGCGCGGCTGTCAGGGGCTCATCCCGCCGGCTGACGGAAGTCGGGGCCAGCGGGCCCCGACTCCACGCCCAATCCCTACTCAGTCGTCGAGAACTCCCAGATCGCGACGCCCAGCAGTGCCAGCCCGAGGGCGAGCACGACGCCCGCCTCGAGCAGCGCCGGGACGTGCCAGCCCCACCAGGTCAGGCCCGGGTCGAGTGCGCGCCGCGCGATCGGCGAGATGTTGAGCTTGCTGAACACCAGCCGGCGCATCGGGTCGACCGCATAGGCCAGTGGGTCGATCCGGTTCAGCACCGTGAGCCAGCCCGGCAACCCGTTTGCTGGGAACAGCGCGCCGGAGATGAAGTAGAGCGGCATCACGATCATCTGCATAACGCCCATGAAGGACTGCATCTGCTTGATGCGGATCGCGACCGCCAGGCCGAAGGCGGTGATCGTGAACGCGAGCAGCAGTTGCAGGCCGAGCACGCCGAGGATCAGGTCGAGGTTGTACGGCACGTGCACGAGGCCGGCGATCGCAAGCACGATCACGCCCTGCAAGGCTGCGACCGTCGCGCCGCCGAGGCACTTGCCGATCACGATCGAGCTGCGGCGCACCGGCGCGACCATCATCTCGCGCAGGAACCCGAACTCGCGGTCCCAGACGATCGACGCGGCCGAGAACATCGCCGTGAACATCACGGTCATGCAGAGGATGCCCGGGTAGATGAAGGTCTTGAGGTCGACGCCGTGCGTGCCGGCGCTCGCGAGTCGCTGAAGACCGCCGCCCAGCACGAACAGGAACAGGAATGGCTGGACCAGCGACGTCACGATGCGCATGCGGTCGTTGACGAAGCGGATCATCTCGCGCCGCCAGACGATCTTGATCGCGCGCAGCTCCGAGCGGAAGCTGCGCTTCGGGACCAGCACGCGGACGACCTCGATCGGCGCGGCTGCCGCGCCGCCGCCGTTCTGTGCTGGTGCCGTCGATGTGCCGGGGGTTGGTGTCGATTCGCTCGTGGTCGTCATCGACGGCCTCCCACCATCATCTGCATCATCACGCGGTTGCGCATCTTCGTGGGGTCCTCCTCGGCGTCCCGGATGGTCGAGCCGGTGAACGACATGAAGACGTCGTCGAGCGTCGGGCGGGACACGCTGACCCCTCGGATCGGCAGGTCGAGTTCGGCGAACAGGCGCGGCACGAATTGCTCGCCTCCGGCCACGCCGAAGCTGACCGCACCCTCGAGGATCTGCGGCTCGACACCGAAGCGCTCGCGCAACGCGAGCATCGCGGCATCGTTGTCGTCTGTCTGGATCGTGATGCGGTCGGTGCCGACGCCGGCCTTCAGCGTCTCGGGCGAATCCAGCGCCACGATCTCGCCCTGGTCCATGATCGCGATCCGGTCACACCACTCGGCCTCATCCATGTAGTGCGTCGTCATGAAGATCGTGATCTCCTCATGCTCCTGCAGCTCGCGGATATATGACCAGATCGAGCGTCGGGTCTGTGGGTCCAGGCCGATCGTCGGCTCGTCGAGGAACAGCACGCGCGGCGAGTGCATCAGGCCGCGCGCGATCTCGAGCCGCCGTCGCATGCCGCCGGAGAAGGTCCGCACCGGCCCGTCCTTGCGGTCCCAGAGCCCGACCATCCTCAGCACCTGCTCCATCCGCGGCGCGACCAGCTCCGAGGGCACGCCGTAGAGCTCTGCGTGCAGCTTCAGGTTCTGGGCCGCCGTCAGGTAGCCGTCGAGCGTCGGATCCTGGAAGACCAGACCGATATTGCGGCGCACGTCGTCGCGCTCGGCGACGATGTCGTGGCCGGCGACGCGGCCCTCGCCCGCGGTCGGCTTGGTCAGTGTGCACAGCATGTTGATGGTCGTGCTCTTGCCGGCCCCGTTGGGCCCGAGGAAGCCGAACACCTCGGCGGCGCCGACCTCGAAGCTGACACCCTTGACAGCCTCGAAGTCGCCGTACCGCTTTGTCAGGCCGGAGACACTGATCGCCGGCTGATCGTTACCTGTCATCCCGTACAGGTTACGGGTCACTCGTCGCCTGCCAGGAGGCGGTAGAGCTTGCGCTTGGCCTCCTCGAGGATCTTGAGCGCCTCGTCGACCTGCTCGGCCGTGCCGTCCTGGAAGACATGCGCTGCCGTACGGATGAGCCCGCCGATGCTGCGACGGATCTCATATCGCGGGTTGCCCTCGTCGTCCTGCTCCGGCTCCCAGGGCGGCTTCTGCTCGCCGCGTTCGGCGAGCTGCTCGCGACCCTTGTCGGTCAGCTCGAACGCGCGGCCGCTCTCACCCTCGGTATCGACCGAGTGGATCAGTCCCTCGTCCTCGAGCTGTGCCAGCGCGGGGTAGACCGAGCCGGGGCTTGGGCGCCAGCGACCGTCGCTGCGCTCCTCGAGACCCTGCATGAGCTGGTAGCCGTTCATCGGGCTGTCGAGTGACAGCAGCATCAGCAGTGCGAGGCGTACATCGCCGCGCCGCCGCCTACCGCCACCTCGTGGTCCCCGATGCCCGCCGGGACCAAAACCAGGACCCATGGGGCCGAAGCCGCCGGGTCCCATCCATCGTGCGCGCGGTCCAAATTCGCCGCGCTGATTGCGTTCATTACGCATCTCGTTCTCCTATCTGTATCTATCGAGATAGGTCAAAGATATATCGTTACCGATCGCTTGTCAAGAGGTGGGCGCCCGAAAGTTCCGAGTGAGGGCCAAACCGGCGCCAGAGCGCCCATTTGGCCCCTCTCTCGCCCGGACCGCGCACACGGACGCGGGAAGGAAACCGTTGTCGAGCAACGGTTTCCTTCCCCGGGCGTCCCGCGCTCACTGCAGCGAAGCGGCCCGTGCCCTGAGTGCGGCCTCGAGGCGGGCAAGTCCCCCGCTGACGGTCTCGCGCTCCTGCACCGTCAGCTCACCGCCGACGGCCTGCGCCGTGGCCACCACATCGGGCAGCCGCTGACGCAACTGGCCGACCCGCGCCGCAAGGCGCCCGTCGCCAGAGAGCTCGTCCAGTGCCGCCTCGTAGGCGATCCGCAGTTGTAGCGCGGCAGCTCGCTCGCGACCGGCATCGAGGTCGCGGCGGGCGCGCAACGCGAGCTCCTCGCAAACCAGCAGCGGCACGCGCCCTCCGAGCACCCCGGCCAGGCGCGCCTGCGGCTCGAGGACCTTGCTGCGCTTGCGCGAGGCCGGCGGTGGCAGCAGCTCCCGCGCCTGGCTCCAGCGCCCGTGGGCGACCTCTTCGCCCTCACCGAAGCCCAGCCGTGCAACCAGCAGCCGCCCGCGCGCAAGCGGCTCGGCGTAGGGGTCGGCTGTCACCACACGGAAGGCGTGTAGGGCGCGCTCGAGCACGGCCAGCTGCTCAGCGAGGGCTTCCTCGCCGGCGGCGGCCAGCCAGCGGGCGGCCGCCGTCGCATCCGCGAACGGCTCCGCGGCCGCGATCACCGTTGCGCGTCCGACCGTGACGGGCGTCGGCTCGGGCCCTGCCTGCGCCGGGCGACGTCGGCGGCTCAGGCGGTGCCGCGTCGGGGCGCCCAGGGTCGCGAACAGCAGCACGTGCGTCGGCGGAGCCTGCGGATCGGCACCCTCGGCACGCACGAGGTAGCGCCCGTCCGGCGGTCCCAACGCCCAGGGCGCCTCGATCTGCGTGAAGGCGAATATCGGCAAGGCGAGCAGTCTCGCAGCGATACGATCGCTGCATGGCAGGCGATGGCAACGGGATCCGAGGAAACCTCGCGAAGCAGGGCGAGGAGGTGATCGGCAGGCTTGCCCAGGACCTGATGCAGAACCCGCTCGTGACTAGCACGTTGACGGCGGCGTTCGACGCGCGCGAGCGCGCGAGCCGGGCGCAGGAGGTCGCGATGAGCGCGCTCAACCTGCCATCCGCGGCTGACATCGAGCGGCTCACCCGCCGGCTGCGTTCGGTCTCGCAGCGGCTCGAGGGACTCGAGGAAGGGCTCGACCGGATCACCGAGCGACTCGACAGCCCGCGCGACACCGCGGCGCTCGAGAAGCGCCTGGCGGCGATCGAGAAGACGCTGGCGCGCCTCGAAAAGAAGCTCAGCGACTGAGCGCAGCCAGCGCGAGCTCGCCCAACCGCAGCTCGGCGGTATGCAGCGCCTCGGGGTCGAGGTAGCGCGGCTCGCCGATCGCCATGTTTGATACGAGCAGCGCGCAACCGGCCTCGACGCGATGTCGGGCGGCGACCGTGAAGATCGTCGCGGCCTCCATCTCGACCGCGAGCGCGCCCGCCGCGATCCAGCTCTGAACCCGGTCCTCGGCGCCATAGAAAAGATCGGCGGAGACGACGGCGGCGATCCGCTGATCGCCGACTGATTGAAGCGCTTCAGTCAGCGTTCCCGGCGCCGCGATCCGCGCGAGCGGTCCGTGTCGGCCGAGCGCCTGGCTGGTGCCGTCGTCGGCGATCGCCTCGCTCACGATGAGCAGCTGACCCGGCTCAAGCTCGGGGTCGAGTCCGCCGCAGGTGCCGATCCGCAACAGCCGTCCCGCGCCCAGCTCGATCAACTCTGTCGCGACGATCGCGGCGCTCGGCCCGCCCATGCCCGTGCTCTGAATGCTGAGCAGACGCCCGTCGGCGGCCGTGCCCGTATATCCCCACAGGCCCCGGTTGTGGTTGAGCATCTTCGGCTCGTCGAGCAGCGCCTGCGCCAGCCGCAGCGCGCGTCCGGGGTCGCCCGGCAACAGCACGCGATCGGCGAGCTCTGCGGTCGGGTGGATATGCACGGGGTTGGGCACCATCGCGAGAGGGCGCGAGCTTAGTGCGTCCGCTGCCGGCAGTCCCCTGGACATAGACTCCCGCCCTGCGATGACAAGTGGCGAAGCGGCGGCGGCGGTCGGCGTATCCACGCAGACCCTGCGGCGTTGGATCCGGGACGGCGTAGTGCCCGAATACGACGGTGCCTGGACTCCGGCCGCATTGGGCAAGGCGCGGCTCGTCGCGCGGCTGCGTGAGCGCCGTTACACGCTGGCCCAGATCCGCAGGGCGACCGACGAGGGGCGGCTCGCGTTCGGGCGCATCCTGGAGCTGTTCGAGGTCGGCGGCCGCACCTATACGCGCGCGCAGGCAAGGCGCCGGACCGGTCTGGACGCCGAGGCCGTCGACTCTGTTGTCGCGATGCTCGGGATCGGCGCCGATCAGCTGCTCGACGAGGTGGCGCTACAGGTGCTCAGCCACGTCGCGACGGCAATCGCGGCGGGGCTCCCGCGTGAGGCGATGCTGCAGATCGTTCGCGTCTACACGCAGGCGATCAGCCAGATCGCGGACGCGGAGGTACGGCTCGTGCACATCTACCTGCACGAGCCGTTGATGCGGTCGGGCGGCTCCTCCGATGAGATGGCGAGCGCGATGCTGAGCGTCGCCGACAGGCTCCTGCCGTTGACGGCGCCGCTGCTCGAGCAGGTCCACCGCCGCATGCTGATGAACTACATCGACCAGGACGTCGTCGGCCATATGGAGACCGAGCTGACCGCCGAGGAGGACGACGTCGGACGCATGCGTGTCGCGATCGCGTTCGCCGATCTCGCCGGCTACACGCAACTCACCGAACGTGAGGGCGATCTGCACGCACTCGATGTCGTCGACCGCTTCATCGGCAACGTGATCGCGACGCTGCCCGACGACGCCCGCATCATCAAGACGATCGGCGACGCAGTGATGGTCGTCGGCCCGGATCCGGGTGCGCTGGTGGACTGGGCGCTGCGGCTCGGCGAGCTGATGTCCGAGCATCCGCGTCCGCGCGCCGCCGTCCATTACGGCAATGCGCACTATCGCGACGGCGACTACTTCGGCGGCGACGTCAACCTCGCTGCGCGCGTGCAGGCGGAGTCGGGAGAGGGGGAGGTGCTGGTCACGCGGCCGGTGGTCGAGGCGAGCGGTCCCGCCCTGCGCTTTGAGCCGGTTGCCGACGTGCATCTGCGGGGCTTCAGCGAGCCGACCGAGCTGTTCCGCGCGCTCGCCGGGGTGCGGGCGTGAGCGTCGCTGACGAGATCGTCGCCTCCGTCACGGACGAGGGCTTGCTGGTCGCGGACCGGCCGGTGGTCGCGATGCTCTCCGGAGGACGGGACTCGACATGTCTGCTCGACGTGGCGGTCACGGTCGCCGGCGCCGCGGCGGTGACCGCGCTGCACGTCAACTACGGGCTGCGCGACGCGGCGGGAGACGACGAGCAGCACTGCCGATCACTGTGCCAGCGGTTCGGAGTCAAGCTGGCGGTGGTTCGTCTCACCCGCCCGACACCCACGCTCGGCAACCTGCAGGCCTGGGCGCGCCGCGCGCGTTACGACGCCGCCGCTCAGGTTTCCCGCGAGCGTGGGGCGGATGTCGCGGTCGGACACACGGCCACCGACCAGGTCGAAACGATCCTGTATCGGCTGGCGTCCTCGCCGAGCCGGCGAGCGCTGCTCGGGATGCGTCCGCGCGACGGCCGGCTGGTCCGACCCTTGCTCGGCTTCACGCGCGAGCAGACCGGGGCCCACTGCATCGAGCGCGGGCTGGAATGGCGCGACGATGAGTCCAACGACACCGACGTCTACGCGCGCGGGCGCGTGCGCAACCGCCTGGTGCCGGCGCTGCGCGAGATCCACCCGGGGGCCGAGCGCAACCTGCTCGCACTTGCGGCCACGCTGCGCGACGAGGCCGATGTGCTGGACGCGCTGGTCGACCAGGAGCTCGGTGGCCGTGCGCAGATCGAGCTTCGGCGCCTGCGCGAGCTGCAGGTTGCGGTCGCGCGGCTCGTTGTCCAGCGTCTCGCCGATCAGGTTGGCGGCCGCCCGACGCCAGGCACTGCCCGCCGGCTGAGCGACATCCTCGCGTTGCGCGACGTCGGAACCATGCATGTGGATCTGCCCGGCGGCGTGCGCGCCACGGCCAACGACGGCCTGCTGGAATTCTCGCCGACGCCCGGTGGCCACACGCGCAGTGAGGCGGATCCCGCGGCCGGCGAGGCGAAACCCGCGCCCGCGCGCGGCGAGGCGGATCCCGCGCCAGATCCATAGACTGGAAAGCGGTGATCGAAGACCCAAAGTTAGGCGAGGTCGTTGTCGAGGCGGATGCCCTCGCGACCCGGGTGAAGGAGTTGGCGGCCCAGGTATCGCGGGACTACGCCGACAAGGATCTGGTCCTTATCGGCGTGCTCAAGGGCGCCGTCTTCTTCCTAGCCGACTTCATGCGCGCGCTGGACATCCAGTGCGAGGTCGACTTCATGGCGGTCGCCTCATACGGGTCGTCGACCAAGTCATCGGGCGTGGTGCGCATCCTCAAGGATCTCGATGCCGTGATCGAAGGACGCCACGTACTGATAGTCGAGGACATCGTCGATTCCGGGCTGACGCTCCAGTACCTGCTGCGCAACCTCGCCGGGCGCAACCCCGCGTCCTTGGAGGTTTGCGCGCTTCTGCACAAGCCTTCCAACCGCCAGGTCGACCTCAAGCCGCGCTACGTCGGCTTCGAAATCCCCAACAAATTCGTCGTCGGCTACGGACTCGATCACGCCGAGCGCTACCGCAACCTGCCGTTCGTTGCTGTGTTCAACGGATGAATATCGACGGAATGCCGCAACTGGGGCTAAACTGAAAGACGGACCGGGCGACCGCTCGGCCAAAAATCGCAGTGCCAAGCGTTTTCGCAGTCGTTGCTCCTGAGCGTCCTCCGCGGTTCGCAGCGCACACGACCGGAGGAATGTTTCAAATATGGCTACAGGAACCGTGAAGTGGTTCAGTGACGACAAGGGCTTCGGGTTCATCACCCCCGACGAGCCCGGCGGCAAGGATCTCTTCGTGCACCATTCGTCGATTCTTGGCGACGGCTACAAGTCGCTTGCCGAGGGCGCGAAGGTCAGTTACGAGGCTGAGCAGGGCGCAAAGGGCCCCGCTGCGGCCAACGTCCAGGTCCTGGCGTAAAACCCACAGACACCGCACGTTTATGAGCAGCCGTCAGGCTGCTCATAAACACAACAATCCAAGTCTCTTGCTCGTCCTCTCGGGCGTGCTCGACGACACCTCACAGGGGGGTCGGACAGATGGCGTCTAGCGGAAAGCGCAAGACCACTATGGCCAAGCTGAGCCGCGAAGCCAAGCTTCGCGAGCGGCGGGTCGACAAGGACGCAAAGAAGCATCGCCGCAAGCAGGCTCGGCTCGATGGGCATGGGCTCGAGCCACAGTTCGGGGTCGAGCCCGAGTTCGGCGTCGAGCCCGAGCTCGGCGCCGAGCCTGAAGTTGGCGTCCAGCCTGAAGTTGGCGTCCAGTCTGAAGTCGGCGCGCAGACCGCGTCCGTTGTCGAGTCTGAGTCCGAGCCCGAGCACGAGGTAGCCCCATGACCACCACCAGCGACCAGCCGGCCTGGAAGGACGTGCTGGCCCCTTATTCGCAGGCCCGCACAGACCGCGCCGTTGGTCAGATCGCCACGTCGCTGCTGCCGTACCTGCTGATCTTTGCGACCATCTACCTGACGCTCGGGGACTCGGTGATCCTGACCGTCGCGCTGATCATCATCAACGCCGGATTCCTGGTTCGCACCTTTGTCGTGTTCCACGACTGTACGCACGGTTCGCTGCTGCCCTCGCGGCGCGGCAACGTGTGGGCGGGCACGGTTCTCGGCCTGTTCGTGCTCGTTCCGTTCCGTCGCTGGCAGCACGAGCACGCCGTGCACCACGCGACGTCCGGCGATCTCGATCGCCGCGGCGTTGGCGACGTCATGACACTGACCGTCACCGAGTACCAGGCCAAATCGTGGGGCGGACGCCTCGGCTACCGCCTGTTCAGGAACCCGGCCATCATGTTTGGCGTCGGTCCGATCATGGCGATGATCATTGGGCCGCGCCTGGTCGGGCCCGATGCACGGCCCCGTATGCGCAACAGCGTGCTGGCGACCGACGCGGTGCTGATCACCGCGTTCGTGCTGCTCGGCTTTCTGCTCGGCTGGGGTGACTTCCTACTGGTGTGGGCGCCGTCGGCGATGCTCGCCGGCTCGGCCGGAATCTGGCTGTTCTACGTGCAGCATCAGTTCGAGGACGCCTACTGGCAGCGGGCCGATGACTGGCACTACGCCGAAGCCGCACTCTCGGGCAGTTCCTATCTCAAGCTGAACAAGGTGCTGCAATTCTTCAGCGGGAGTATCGGTCTGCACCACGTGCATCACCTCAACGCTCGGATCCCGAACTACAACCTTCAGGCCGCCCACGACTCGCACCCCGTCTTCTCTGAAGTCCCGGTGCTCACATTGCAGGACGGCCTGCGCTCGGTTCGGCTGAAGCTGTGGGACGAACGCACCGGCAAGATGGTCACGTTCGCTCAGGCTCGACAGGGGCAGGCAAGGATCCCTGGAGCCGGTCCGGCACTGGTCCGCGGCCAGGGCTGATTAGGCAGCCTCTGCTGCCTCGCTTGGCACCGTCGCTCGGGCAACTTTGACGAGGCTCGAGCGACGGGTCCCATGCGTCGGGGCCCGGTGCTAGTGTCGATCTGAGTGTCGGTAGATCCATCCCCGGAAGGTGCGTTGATCTGATGAAGACGACCCGCGAACGTGCCGAGGAGAAGCGTGAGGAGAAGCTCCACCTGATCAAGGAGCAGATCGAAAACGGCACGCTGGTGGTCCGGAAGATGACGGCGGAGGAGCGGCGCCAGTACCCGCCGGTTCCCGTTTCGACACCGCGGCGCTACCCCAAACGCTGACACGACCGTATCGGCGCTCACAAGGGGTGACGCGCCGGCTCCGCCAGAGCGACGAAGAACCGGCTCATCCACGCGTGGCGGTAGACCTGCTGGACCCCGATGGCCCGCGGATACAGGGTGCTACGCTTGGCCTTTCCCCGCCTGAGAGCCGCCCGAGCCCAGCCGGTGGCAACCAGGAGCGAGGACCCAAACCATGAGTCGTTTCTTCAAGAGCGCTGCTTTTCCCATCTTGATCGTGGTCGTCCTCGCCTTCTTCGCCTCGAAGCTGGTGGGCAATACCAACAGCGCGCCCACCCCGAACTTCGGTCGGACGATGGCGCTGATCCGACAGCGGTGGCGTCAGCAGCGTCACGCTCGATCAGAAGGACGACAGCATGACGGTCGTCACGAAGGAGAACGTCAAGTACTCGACCGGCTACCCGCCCAACTACGTCTCGACGATCGTCAACGACGTGACGCAGAACGACGGCGGCGCCTGCGCTCAACGTCCAGGACACATCGAGCAACGGCTGGCTCTCGCTGCTCACCTATCTGCTGCCGTTCGTGATCTTCATCGGCTTCTGGCTGTTCCTGATGAACCAGGTCCAGGGCGGCGGCTCCAAGGTGATGTCGTTTGGCAAATCACGCGCCAAGCGCATGTCCGTCGACTCGCCCAAGATCAGCTTCCGTGACGTCGCCGGCGTCGACGAGGCGGTCGAGGAGCTGCATGAGATCAAGGAGTTCCTCGAGAACCCCAAGAAATTCCAGGCTCTTGGTGCGCGAATTCCCAAGGGCGTGCTGCTCTATGGGCCTCCCGGCACGGGCAAGACGCTGCTCGCGCGCGCCGTCGCGGGCGAGGCCGGCGTCCCGTTCTTCTCGATCTCAGGCTCCGACTTCGTCGAAATGTTCGTCGGCGTCGGCGCGTCTCGCGTGCGCGACCTGTTCGAGCAGGCCAAGCAGAACTCCCCCTGCATCATCTTCATGGACGAGATCGACGCCGTCGGCCGCCACCGTGGCGCCGGCCTGGGCGGCGGTCACGACGAGCGTGAGCAGACGCTGAACCAGCTGCTGGTCGAGATGGACGGCTTTGAGATGAAGGACAACATCATTCTCATCGCGGCCACCAACCGTCCTGACATCCTCGACCCGGCGCTGCTGCGTCCCGGCCGCTTCGACCGGCAGATCGTCGTCGACCGGCCCGACCGCATCGGGCGCAAGAAGATCCTCGAGGTTCACACCCGCGGCAAGCCACTCGCGCGCGAGATCGACATCGACGCGCTGGCCGGGCAGACGCCGGGCTTCACCGGTGCCGACCTGTCCAACCTCGTCAACGAGGCAGCGCTGCTCGCGGCCCGCAGCGGCAAGCGCGAGATCACGCAGATCGAGCTCGAAGAGGGGATCATGCGCGTGATCGCGGGCCCCGAGAAGAAGACCCGCGTGATGGGCGAGAAGGAGCGCCGGATCACCGCCTACCACGAGATGGGGCATGCGATCGTCGGGCACTACCTGCCCAACAGCGACCCGATCCACAAGATCTCCGTGATCTCCCGCGGCCAGGCCCTGGGCTACACGATCTCGCTGCCGGGTGAGGACAAGTTCCTGACGACGCGCGCGGAGTTGCTCGACACGATGGCGATGACGCTCGGTGGTCGCGCAGCCGAGGAGCTGGTCTTCGGTGAGATCACCACCGGCGCCTCCAACGACCTGGAGAAGGTCACGGCCACTGCCAAGCAGATGGTGATGCGCTTCGGGATGTCCGAGAAGCTCGGCCCGCGGGTGTTCGGGCATGACCACGGCCAGCCGTTCCTCGGCCGCGAATTCAGCTCCGAGCCCGACTACTCCGATGAGATCGCGCGCGAGATCGACCTTGAGATTCGCCGCATCGTCGAGTCCGCGCACACGCAGGCGCGTGACATCCTGACGACCCACCGTGAGCCGCTGAACCGCATCTCCGAGATCCTCCTGAAGCGCGAGACGATCGAGGCCGACCAGTTCGTGTCGTTGCTCGACGGCAGCACTGAGGAGGACGTGTTCGGTTCAGAGGCGCCGCCGCCGCCGCAGCTGCCGCTGCCGCCGGCCACGCCCGAGCGCGCAACTGGCGAGTCGAGCCCGAAGCTGTTCCCCCGGCCGGGACTGGCCGGCGGCACCACCGAGTAGCACGGCGCACGCTGTGCGGCGGGTCCTGGACATCCGCAGGCGGCCCGAGTCGGGGCCGCTGGTGCTGTTCGTCAGGTGGGGGCTGCCATTGATGTTCGTCATCTTCGGGATCGTCCTGATCGTGCTCGCGCACGGTCACCTGAGCGGCGTCCAGGACAACGCAGCGGAGTCCAACGTCTTCACCAGCAGTACGTTCACCGACCGTGACTCGGTGCTATCGGCGGTCGGCGTGGCGTCGATCGTGATCGCGCTGATGATCTTGCTGCTGAACTGGATGCTGCGCATGAACGCCGACGAGGCGGGCGACCGCGCCAAGGAGGATGACGCGCGGGATTACTTCCGCCAGCACGGCCACTGGCCCGGCGAGGAGTGACTGCCTGAACCTGGTGCGGGCGGCCCGCTGGCCGCCCGCCACCTAAAAGACGCTCGACAGCCCCGGCGTCCCCGCGGGCGGCTTGAGCCCGTCTTTCCGGCACAGCTCGAGGCCCGGTTTCATCGCGGGCGCAGCCGTCAGCTTCGGCGGCTCGGCGAATGCCGGTCGTTTGAAGTCGAAGTAGTCGGTCAACGGCTGGGCGTTGGCGTCGCGGAACGTGAGCGCAGGCAGATTCCACTTGCGCTCGATGAACGCGAGGATCGAGGTGTGGTCCTGAACGACCCGCGAGACGTAGTTGGCCTTTGCCCAGGGCGAGACCACAAGCAGCGGCACCCTGAAGCCGTAGCGATCGAAGCTGCCCGGCGCCAGTGGCTGGCTTGGGATCGTGAGTGCCTCGGGAGTGGTGATCGGCGCGATGTTGTCGGGCTTGATCGCCCTCGGCGGCGGCACGTGGTCGTAGTAGCCGCCGTGCTCGTCCCAGGTCAGGAAGAACGCCGTCTTGTGCCACAGCCGCGACTGCGTGAGCGCGTTCACGACCTGGGCGACGAAGCGTTCACCGGCCTGGATGTCCTGCGGATTCTCCTCGGAGATGACGTCGTAGTTGGGGTCGATGAAGGAGAACGATGGCAGCGTGCCGTTGGCCGCGTCGCTGAAGAATCGGCCGATCGGCACCATGCGGCTGGTGCAGCCGGGCGACAGCGAGAACTCCGGCACGACCAGAGCGCTGCCCTCGAGGGCGGGGCCGGTCGGCTGGACGTAGTTGCGCCAGCTGACGTTGTGCTCGAGCAGCTGGTTGAAGATCGTGCCGTTGGCTGCCGGGACTGTGAAGGCGTAGTCGTTGGTCGCGGTCAGTCCCGAGGAGGTCCCGCAGAACAGGAAGCGCCGGTTCGGGTACGTCTGCGCCAGCACGGAGCAGAAGTAGCGCTCGCCGAGCGGGTAGTGCTGCGCCAGCGAGTAGGTCGTCGGCAGGTAGTGCTCGTCCCAATACCACATCGCGACGTCGGTGCAGGCTTGCACAAAGCCGTTGTTCCGGCCGTTGTTCCAGGAGAGGTGCGAGGCGTTCCAGTCCTGGTTCGGGTGCCCAGAGACCTGGCATGGCGAGCCCGCAAGGCTCGCCGTCACCGGAGAGCCATGAGCGATCCCGTACGCAGAGACGCTCGTGGGGTTCGAGTTGACGACCTTCCCGTGTTTCAGCGTCAAGCCGTCGACGTGCCCCCGTCCCTTGACCTGGTGCGGGACCATCCCGAGCAGGTTGTCGAAGGAGTGGTTCTCCATCATCAGCACCACGACGTGCTCGATCTGCTCGAGGCCAGGCGTTGGATGGCCGGCCGGCAGATGCGGGAAGGGTCGTGAGCCCGGCGTCCGCAGGGCGCTCGCGGCGTGCGCGAAGTTGCGCGCCCACGCGGGTAGGCTGGCGTATGCGGTGGTCGCGGCCGCGCCGGCAGCGCCGGCGCCGGCTCCCGCCAGCAGCCGCCGGCGGGTGATCGGGGTCTGCGCGTTCATCGATACGGTGCGTAAATGACCATCCCAGGCGATCCTAACTTCAACACGGTCGAAACTCGTGACTTCACCGTGATGGGGGTCGTCAACGTGACGCCCGACTCCTTCAGCGACGCCGGGCTGTACTTCGACCTGGCCAGCGCAGTCGAACACGGGCTCGCGCTCGAGGCGCAGGGGGCAGGGATCCTCGATGTCGGCGGCGAATCGACGCGGCCGGGAGCGGATCCCGTTGAGGCGGAGGAGGAGTCGCGCCGCGTCGTGCCGGTGATCGAGGCGCTCGTCGCCGCGGGTGTCCAGGCGCAGATCTCGGTCGACACCTCAAAGGCGGAGGTGACCGAGCGCGCGCTCGCGGCAGGCGCGACGCTCGTCAACGACGTGACGGCGCTGCGGGCGGCACCGGAGATGGCCGAGCTCACAGCCGCGGCCCGTGCCGACCTCTGCCTCATGCACATGATCGGCACGCCCCGCACCATGCAGGACGACCCGCAATACGACGACGTCGTCGCCGAGGTTAAGCGCTTCCTCGAGGAGCGCATGGCCTTCGCCGTCGCACACGGCGTCAGGGAGGAGAAGATCATCCTCGACCCCGGCATCGGCTTCGGTAAGACCGTCGCGCACAACCTGGAGCTGCTGCGGCGCCTGCCCGAACTGGTCGCGCTCGGCCGCCCGGTGCTCGTCGGTACAAGCCGGAAGTCGTTCCTCGGCAAGCTCACCGGCCGCGGGCTTGACGAGCGAGTTCCCGGCACGCTCGCCACCAACGTGCTCGCCTACGAGCGCGGCGCGCGGATTTTCCGCGTCCACGATGTCGCCCCATGTGTCGACGCGCTGACCGTGGCGGCTGCCACCCTCGCCGGGTAGAGTCGCTGCCGCCATGGCTGACGAGCCCGAGGAGTTCGAGGAGGAGGAGCCGGACCCGTCCGCAGACCCGGACCGGCTCGAGGACGGCGAAGAACCCGAGGACGGGTTCGACGACGACGATGAGGGCCATCCCGAGCCCGAGGTCACGATCGAGATCAGCGGTCTGTCGCTGTACACCCACATGGGCGTCACCGAGGCCGAACGCGAGATCGGCCAGCGACTGATCGTCGACCTGCGACTCGACATCGGCGAGTCCGACGCCACCGTCACCGACCGGATAGAGGACACCGTCGACTACGGCCAGGTGTGCGAGCTCGTGTACCTGGTCTCCCAGCAGCGCGAGTACCGCACGCTCGAGCGCTTCTGCGCCGCCGTCGCAGACCGCTTGGTGGATCGCTACGAGCTGCACGCCGTCTGGGTCAAGGCCGCCAAGCCGGAGCCGCCGATCGCGCTCAACGTGGGCGAGGTCTCGGTCGAGGTCTGGCGCGAGGCGTGAACCAAGGGCAACCGGGCGGCGAAGCAGCGGCGAGCCGCCACAGAAAACGCCGCAAGGGCATGCTCGGGCTCGGTTCGAACATCGGCGACCGCCGCGCCCACCTGCAGGCCGCCGTCGATGCGTTGCCGAGCCACGGCGTGACGGTCGTGCGCTGCTCCTCGACCTATGACACCGAGCCGGTCGGGCTGATCCTCGACCAGCCGGAGTTCCTCAACGCCTGCGCCGAGATTGAGACCGAGCACGAGCCGGACGAGCTGCTGGCCGCGTGCAAAGCAGTGGAGCGCGAGGTCGGACGGGCCGCGGGCGGACCCCGCCACGGCCCGCGAGTGATCGACGTCGACGTGCTGCTGCTCGGCGATCTGCGCTGCAAGTCAGCGCGACTCACACTCCCGCACGAGCAGGTGACGAGCCGCCGCTTCGTGCTCGTGCCGCTGCTCGAGCTCGATCCGGGACTCACGTTGCCCGGCGGCGAGCGGCTCGCAGGCTCGCTCGCCGCCCTGGGAGGCGGTCAGGACGTCCGCCTCGCTGGACCGCCGCTGTCCATATAGTCACCGCCGATGACCGAAGCGCAGTCCAACGACAAGCTGCTGGTCGTAGACGTCGGCAACACACAGACGCACATGGGCGTCTTCGACGGCGGTGGCGATACGGTGGCCGAGCAGTGGCGCTTCGCGACCGTGCGCGAGTCGACGGCTGACGAGATCGGCGCGATGCTCGCGAACCTGCTGGCGCTGCGTGGGCTGTCGTTTGCCGACGTCGGCCCGTCGATCGTGTCCTCGACGGTGCCCGAGCTCGATGAGCGGTGGACGGGGATGGCGGAGCGCTACCTGCACCAACCGATGCTCACCGTCGGCCCGTCGCTCAAGACCGGCATGCCGATCCGCACCGAGAGCCCGCACGAGGTCGGCGCCGACCGTCTGGTGAACGCGGTCGCCGCCTATGCCCGCACCGGCGCCGCCTGCGTCGTCGTCGACTTCGGCACGGCGATCACGTATGACGTGGTGTCCGCCGACGGCGAATACCTCGGCGGCATCATCACGCCGGGCATCGAGATCTCGCTCGACGCCCTCTCCGAGCGCGCCGCGAAGCTGCCGCGGGTCGAGCTGACCGAGCCGCGGGCGGTGATCGGCCGCTCCACCGTGGAGGCGATCCGCAGCGGTATCGCGTTCGGCTTCGCCGGTCAGGTCGAGGGCATCGTCCGGCGCCTACGCGTCGAGCTCGGCGAGCACACGCACGTGATCGCGACGGGCGGCTTCTCGACCGTCATGTACCCGTTCATCAGGGAGACGATCGACGAGGTCGACGACGTCCTGACACTAACGGGGCTACGGCTGATCTGGGAGCGCAACCAGTCCCATTAGGCCCTAGGCCGGTAGGGGCACGTCCGGAGTCATGGCGACCGCAGCGGCCAAGTGCAGCAGCGAGCGTGTCGCGCGGTTCTCGGGCTCGGCAGCACGCACGACTTCATAGGTCGTCAGCAGCTTGCGGATCGCAGCGAACACGGGCGCGTCGTCGACCTCCTCCGGCACGTCGCAGGCGAGCGCTGCGAGCGCGACCATCTCGCTGCCGTCCCCGGTCCGGAACTCGAGCATCATCCCAGCCTGCAGAAAGTTGGCGACGCGCTCGAGTAGTAGGTGACTCGCGCGGTCGCGCTCTCCGGTCGCCGGGCCGGCGACCGCCAGCGGTTCTCCTGATGCGACACCTAGCGACTGGCCCGAAGCGATCAGCGCGACCTGTTCGGCACTCAGCCCCGCCTGCAGCGCCAGACGCAACTGCGAGGCCGCGGAAACCGTGGTCAGCCCATAGGGCGCATCGGAGGCAAACAGAATCTGGCCCGGTGGCACAAGCGTGAACAGCGTCACCAGGTCTTGGGAGATCCACCAAGCGGTGTCGAACAGCACGTTCGGGAGGTCGACGCAAGCTCGCCAGATCCAGGCAGAGATCGGACACGGCGGCGTGGGCGAGGATCACGCGCGCGTTGGGATACTGCTGCGCGTAGGCGATCACGTGCTCGCCCAGTGCCGGGATCCCGCGACCGGCGTGGATCAGGATCGGGAGCGTGCGCTCGTTCGCGAGCGCGAACAGCTCCGGCACGTCCGGATGGGCGAGCGTGAACTGCTCGGCACGCGGGTGCAGCTTGATGCCCTTGGCGCCGCGCGCGAGCGCGCGCTCGGCCTCGGCCAGCGAGCCGTCGCCGGGCTTCACGCGACAGAAAGGCACGAACAGCCCGTCTGAGCCGGCGGCGACATCGATCACGAAGTCATTGGCGGGCGGATAGCCGTCGGGCTCGTGCATCGGGAACACGAAGCAGCCGCGGGCGTCGGCCGCATGCAGCTCATGCAGAAGCTCCTCGGGGCTCTGCCGCATCCCGTCCGGGTCGTGCTCGCCGAGGTGCGTGTGCGCGTCGAACAGCTCGAGCCCCGGCACCTGATCGCGGATCACCTGAAGCCACGGCGCGATCAGCGTTTCGGTATCCATCACCTGATTCGTACCATGATCGGGGTGAAGAGGGCGCTGACAGACTCGTGGACGCTCGGTGGCGTCACGATCCCGAACCGGGTCGTGCTGGCGCCGCTCGCCGGCATCGGCAACTGGTTCGTGCGGCTCCAGGCCAAACGCTACGGCGCCGGCCTGGCGGTCTCGGAGATGGTGTCGAGCCACGCCATCTACTACGGCAACGAGCGCACTCTGACGGAGCTTTTGCGCATCCACCCTGATGAGCACCCGGTGTCGGTGCAACTGTTCGGCGCTGACCCCGAGGTGATGGCCTGGGCGGCCGAGCGCGTCGCGCAGGCCGGTGCCGACCTGATCGACATCAACATGGGCTGCCCCGTGCCCAAGGTCTGCAAGACCGGCGCCGGCGCGGCGCTGCTCGACGATCCCGATCGCGCCGTCGCGGTTGCCCGCGCAGCCGCCCGGGCCAGCGGCCTGCCGGTCACCGTGAAGCTGCGCACGGGGCTGCGGTCAGGGGACGGCAAGGGCGTCGCCGCTGGCTCGGGACCTCGCCGAGCGCGGCGAGGTCGCGGGGTTGTGCATCCATCCCCGTGACGCCTCGCAGCGCCATGCCGGCCAGCCGGACTACGAGCTCGCGGCGCAGCTGGTGCGGGAGCTGCCGGTGCCGGTCCTGATCTCCGGCGGCCTGCGCAGCGCCGAGCTCGCGCGCGCGGCGTTCGAGCGCACCGGCGCGGAGGCGATCCTGCTGGCCCGCGGCTCGCTCGGGAACCCGTGGCTGTTCGACGAGCTCGTCAACGGTCGCGAGCACGAGCCGACCCGCGAGGAGATCCTCGGCGAGGTCGACTGGGTGCTCGACTGCGCCGTCGAGCACATGGGCGCGGAGCGCGCGAATCGCTATCTGCGCAAGTTCTATCCGTGGTACATCGAGCGCCTCGGAGGCCAGCATCGCGAGCAGGCGGCATTGCAGGCGGCGCTTCAGCAGGCCGAGAGCATCGAGCGGGCTCGGGAGCTGTTCGCCGGGGCTCAGGTGGGTGAGCGACTCACGGCCGTGTAGGGGTGTCTCGCGCCGGAACGATCCACGAAGAACACCCGCCGGGCGAAGTAGGCGATCGTGAGCAGGGCGAAGACGGCAAAGACCGCCGCCACGCCGTTGGCGCCGAGGGAATGCAGTGGCCCCTTCAGCGGGACGATGATCAACAGCAGGATCGCGTAGAGCCAGGAGAGCTTCGGAAAGCCCGCCGGATCCTCGTAGGTCATCACCGTGAACATGAATGGCACGAAGTAGTAGATGTTGTCCCACGGATCGAGTGCGGCGCGCAGGAAGAACACGAGCGCCAGCACCAACAGCGCGCTATTGCGGTCCGGTGTGCCGTCTCTGCGGGCGCGCAGCCACCACCAGGCCCCGGTCACCAGCCAGCACACGACCACGAGCAGGATGTGGCCCTCGCGCGCGACCCACGAGTGGGACCCGAACCACCACAGCAACTGCGGGCTGAGGAAGATCCCAATCGACTCAGAGCCGAGCGATGATCCAACTCCCGACACTCCCGACGCGCCGGAGCCGGTCGCGCGGATGATCGTGACTGGGATCAGCACCGCTCCCGCCGTGATCGCCATCACCGCGAAGCCGCGGATCCGTTGATCGGCCGGCATCAACGCGATCACGAGCGGCACCGCAACCACAGCCCACGACGTGTTGATGAGCCCGAGACCGAGCATGAAGCCGGCCGCCGTCGCGGAACCCTGTTGAGCGAGGAGGACGGCGGCTATGCACGCGACTGCGGCGAGGATGTCTTCCGGGTGTCCTCCGCCCAGGCAGAATGCGGCTGCGGGAGTGAGCATGCACAGATCAAGCGGTCGTATCCTGGCGCGCTGGGAGCGCGGTCGAGGTTGTCCATCGTCCGCGTCAGACTTGCCTCGCAGCCATGCGGCGAGTAACGCCGGCGCGACAAGGGCCGGGACTGCGGTCAGGATGTAGGTCGCCCGGTTTCCGGCAGCGACGGCACTTGCCAGCAGCGCCAGCGGGGCGCGCAGCACCAGCGATCCGATATAGGCCGGGCCAGCGCGCAGGAATGCAACCACGTGACCGTGGTCGAGCAGCCGGTAGGAAGGCAGGACCTCCCTGTAGAAGTCATTCAGGTTCTGGGCGTGGACCTTGAACGTGAAGAGGTAAAGGACCAGAGCCGCAGTGGCGATACCAAATACAAGTCGTGGGACATCTATATGGCGTCGCTCGATCGCTGCGGTTGATTCGGATGCCCTCATGGACACACTGTGGCGAGCCCAGCAGCGGATACCACCGAAGGAAGTTGTCTAATTTGAGCGCGACCATGACCACAGCGAAACTTTCGATCCTGATCCCCTGCCTCAACGAGGCCGACACGATCGAGGAGTGCGTTACCCGTGCGCGCATGGTGCTGGACGACAACGGGATCGACGGCGAGGTGATCGTCATCGACAACGACTCCGACGACGGGAGTGCCGCCATTGCGCGATACGCCGGCGCCACGGTGGTGCAAGAGCCGAGGCGAGGCTACGGGCAGGCGTACATGGCAGGGCTGGCGGTTGCCCACGGTGACTACATTCTGATGGCCGACGGCGACCTCACCTACGACTTCGCCGAGGCCCCGAGGTTCCTCGCCGAGCTCGAGGCCGGCGCTGATCTCGTGATCGGCAACCGTATGCGCGGCATCGAGCCCGGCGCGATGCCGTGGCATCACCGCTATGTCGGCAACCCGATGCTGTCCGGTCTGCTCAACGTCTTCTTCAACACCGGGGTCAACGACGCTCACTGCGGCATGCGGGCTCTTCGCCGTGACGCGTTGCCTGCGCTGAACCTGCGCGCCACCGGCATGGAGTTCGCGTCGGAAATGGTGATCCGGGCGAAGAAGGAGAACCTCGACGTCCGCGAGTTCCCGATCGTGTACCACCGTCGCGGCGGCGAGTCCAAGCTCTCGAGTTTCAGTGATGGTTGGCGGCATCTGCGGTTCCTGCTGGTGCATTCGCCCAACCATCTGTTCATCCTGCCCGGTCTGATAGCGGCGGTCGTCGGCGCCCTGATCCAGGCCCTCGTGCTCTTCCACGTGGGGTTCTTCGGTCGCGCCTGGGACATCCATGCGCTGATCGCCGGGTCGTTGCTGACGATAGTCGGAGTGCAGGTGGTGGCGCTTGGGATCTGCGCGCGCGCATATGGCATCTATTTCATGGACGAACGCGACGGCTGGTTCGAACGCATGCGAGCGCGCTACCGGCTGGAACATGGCCTGCTCCTCGGTGGGGCGTTCATATTCGTAGGCGCCGTCATCGTGGTTCGGATCGCGGTCAGCTGGATAGCCCACGGCTTCGGCGCCTTGGCCCAGGACAACCTTGCGGTCGTGGCTGGGACATTTCTGATCGTCGGGATCCAGGTGTTCTTCTCGTCATTCCTGCTGTCGATCCTCGGGCTGCGGCGCGCGCCGTAGGCTGCGGTCCGCGTTCCACGCCCGCCGATGCAGATCTGTCTCGTCTACGACTGCCTGTACCCCAACACCGTCGGTGGGGCCGAACGCTGGTACCGGAGCCTCGCTGAGCGGCTGGCGGCCGACGGCCACGAGGTCACCTATCTGACATTGCGGCAGTGGGATCGCGGCACGGATGCCGGCGTCGACGGGGTGGACGTGCGAGCGGTGGGTCCGCGGATGGCGCTCTACACCCAATCAGGGCGGCGCCGGATTCTGCCACCGCTCGTATTCGGTGTGGGCGTGCTGCTGTTTCTGCTGCGCCACGGCCGCCGTTTCGACGCGGTCCACACGGCCTCGTTCCCGTACTTCTCGTTGCTCGCCGCTGCGCTGGCCCGGCGGCGCGGTGGCTACCGGCTTGTCGTCGACTGGCACGAGGTGTGGACGCGGGAGTACTGGAGGGAGTATCTGGGCGAGCCGAGTGGTGTGATCGGCTGGTGGGTGCAGCTGCTCTGCACGCGCGTCCCGCAACGCGCGTTCTGCTTCTCACGGCTGCACGCCAATCGTTTGCGCGAGCTTGGTCTCCGCGGTGAGGTGACCGTCTTGTCGGGCGAGTACGACGGCCCTGGCTCGCCGCCGACCGAGCCAATCGCACCAGAGCAGCTAGTCGTGTTTGCAGGGAGGATGATCCCGGAGAAGCGCGCCGGTGCTGTGGTTGAAGCTGTCGCTCGCGCACGGTTGCGCATGCCTGAGCTACGGGCGTCGATCATCGGCGATGGGCCCGAGCGCAACGCCGTCCTGCGCGCGGTCGCCGAGCTCGGCCTCGAGGGCGTGGTGGACGTGCCCGGCTTCATTGGAGCCGACGAGGTGCAGGCGAAGCTCTCCCAAGCGCTGTGTCTGCTTTTACCGTCGCGCCGCGAGGGTTACGGGCTTGTGGTGATCGAGGCCGCTTCACACGGCACGCCGAGCATCCTGGTGGCGGACCCTGACAACGCTGCGGTCGAGTTGATCAGCGAGGGGGAGAACGGGTTTGTCGCGTCCTCGTCCTCGGGTAACGATCTAGCGAACGCAATCATCAGGATTAACGACGACGGGGCGCAGCTGCGAGCGTCGACCGCCGAGTGGTTCCGACGGAACCGGGGCACGGTGTCGCTGAACTCGTCGCTGGCATCCGTGGCCCACGTCGTACGGCGACCCGGATCCCGCTGGGGCCTGGAAGGCCTAGGGTCGAATGGCCGGCGGCAGCCCCGCGCATGCTCCGCAAGTTACGGTGTTGATCGGCGCCTACAACAACGACGCGACTCTCGCAAACGCCGTCGAGTCGATGCTGGCGCAGTCGGTACGAGACATCGAAGTCCTGGTGGTCGACGATGCCTCCACCGACAGCACAGCTCAGGTTGCTGCGTCAATGACAGAGCGTGATGCTCGTGTTCGACTATTGCGCATGCCGAGAAATATTGGAATCGCGCAGAGTCTCAACACCGGGATGCGGGCCGCAAAGGCGCCGGTGATAGCGGTACAGGATGCCGACGACTGGTCTGAGCCTCGGCGCCTCGAACGTCAGCTCGCGGCTTTGAACGCTTCGCGCGACATCGCCGTCGTTGGCTGCCGGATGGCGGAAGTCGACGAACGGGGGGCCGTACTCGTCCCCAGAACCAGCTTTGCGAGTGGAGACGTTGGCCGTTGGCTTATGCACTTCAACCCCATCCCCAACTCCGCAGCAGCTTTCAGGCGAAGCAACGTGCTGGAAGCAGGGGGCTACGATCCACGCTATCGGTGGGCTACCGAATATGACCTCTGGCTGCGGCTCAGCGAGCGGTATCGGATAGTCGCGCTCGACGAGATTCTCGCGACGAGGCGGATGTCGACGACCAACGTGGCTGCCACCCACGAACGCGCGCAGACCGCTGAGACGATTCACATGCGCGGTCGGGCGATGTGGAGGCGCAGAAGCGTCCGCGGGGCGAAGGGGCTGCTCCCCTATGCGGTTTCTTATGTCACGCCTACTTCACTCAAGCGCGCTCGGCGACGGAGACTCGGCCAGGCTCCGTGAATCAGACCAGGATCTGGCGGTATATCGCCGATACCTCCCTCTGGAAGCGGTGCGCGGCGAACACAGTGGCGGCCCGCTCACGCGCTGCCCCGCCCAGGTGCCGCCGGAGTTCGTGATCAGTACAGATGCGTGTAATCGCGGCCACTAGCGCCGACTCGTCCCCCGCCGGAAACGACAGCCCGGTCTCTCCGATCGCCTCTAAGTTGCCGGCAGCGTCCGCGGCGACTATGGCAAGACCGTGGCTCATGGCTTCGAGAAGGGCGAGCGACATCCCTTCGCGAGCCGACGGCTGGACGAAGACGTCTGCCCCGGCCATCAAACGGTGCAGGTCGGCCCGAAACCCGAGGGCCCTGACTGCCTCGCCGGCATGAGCCTGGATTACGCTCGCGAGCGGTCCGTCACCTGCGAACGCTAGGACAAAGGGAAGCCCGGCAGAGCGGATACGCGTCGCGGCACTTGCTGCAAGTATGGGCTCTTTGCGAGATTCAAGCTCGCCCGCAAAAAGTCCCAAGATGGTGTCGGGCGGGATTCCCTCGGCGGCTCGGATCGCGCTCCGCACGTCCGGTGCCACACTCGGCGGAGGAGTCACGCCGTTAAGGACCAGGCGCAGCTTGCTCCGGTCCGCAGCGCGCGCCACCGCTGTCAATTCGCTCAGTTCACTTGCCGAGGTTGCGATCACCGAGCTGCTTGCCGCAACAGCTCGCCGCACGCCGAAGCTGACCGCTGCCGATCGAGACCCGTGGCTGCGACGCAGCAGATGCAACCCGTGGGTGGTAGCGACTGAGGGACTGGCCGACACCACGGGTGAAGCGAGAATCATCGCAGCGTCTCCGTGAATGTGGATGACGTCAGCGTCCCGCGCAAGCGCGATCAACCTTGCCAGTCGCCACGGAAGCGAGAGCATCGCTGCGCGTGGAGTCCGGTCGGCGCTGAGGTAGAAACGCTCGTGACTGAAGTCGGGCATCGCCTCCAGCATGGACACGTAGGTCTCTCCGCCGCCACCTTTGTGCGGCAGCACGTGAAGCACTTGAGTCGTTGTCACAGAACGGATCTTCTCAGGGCCACCGGGTGCAGCCGAATCGTCGCGTCAGCCAGCCGATCACGCTGCTCTCGGTGCCGCCCGCACCGTGTACCCCGCTGTCTCTCTACGCTGTGATTGTGGTAAGCATGCGGGCCTGTTCCCAGAAGGTTGATGCTCTTCTACCGTCATGACGCCGACGGGCTGGAGCCCGTTGCGGCAGCGTCATTAGATGACGGGTTCCGCCGAGTCCCCCGTCCCAGCCGTCCCGCGGGTGACGCTCGTGGTGCTCAACTACAACGGCCGTGCACTCCTAGAGCGCACGTTGCCGTCGGTGATCTCCCAACGGATTGCCGGCGGGACGCGGGTCGTAGTGGTCGACGACGCGTCCAGCGATGACTCGCGCGCGTTGCTGCGTGAACGCTGGCCGGATGTGGCGGTCGTCGCTCTCGCGAAGAACGGCGGCATCACTGCCGCCCTCAATCGTGGCGTGCAGGCCGCGAACACCGAGTTCGTCGCTCTGCTCAACAACGATGTCGAGCTGGCCGACGGGTGGCTAGCGTCGCTCGTCATGGCGCTCGATGCCTACGCCGAGGCCGCGTCAGCGACCGGCAAGATCCTGCGCTACGACGATCGTGAGGTGATCGACGCCGCCGGGGACGTCTTACTCCGGTCCTCAGCCGTCTTCAACCGCGGCCACGGCGAGCTGGACCGCGGCCAGTACGACGAGCCTCAGGACGTGTTCTCCGCCTGCGGTGCCGCAGCTCTGTATCGCCGCGTAGCATTCGACGAAGTTGGGCCGTTCGACGAGTCATTCGGGGCTTACCTCGAGGACATCGACTGGGGCACGCGAGCGCGGCTTGCCGGCCACACCTGTCGCTACGTTCCTGATGCCCGCAGTTATCACATGCATGGCGCGACGACCGACGGCGGAGCGGCCTACGTCACCCTCCAGCGACGAAACCAGCTCCT
>CAVZDL010000002.1:0-123687 GCA_963774025.1 uncultured Conexibacteraceae bacterium | reverse complement strand
ATCACGCGCTTCGTCCAGTTCCCCAGGTCTTGGTCCACAAGGTTCAGGAGCCGCGCAAGTCCAGGCAGTGGCTCGACTGGGTAACGACGACCGACCACAAGAAGATCGGGATCATGTATCTGGTCCTGACGTTCGTTTTCTTCCTGCTCGGCGGCGTCGAGGCACTGCTGATGCGCTCGCAGCTGGCGGTGCCGAACAACACGCTGATCAGCGGCGAGCACTACAACGAGCTGCTCACGTTGCACGGGACGACGATGATCTTCCTGTTCGTCGTGCCGATCATGGCGGGCTTCGGCAACTACTTCATGCCGCTGATGATCGGCGCGCGGGATATGGCCTTCCCGCGTCTGAACGCGCTCTCGTTCTGGCTGCTGCTGTGCGGTGGCATCGTCTTCTACGCGTCGATCTTCTGGCATCCGCCCGAAGCGGGTTGGTGGAGCTACCCGCCGCTGTCGAGCATCCAGTACTCGCCGAGCGGCGGTCAGGACGCCTGGATTTTCCTGATCCACCTCACGGGCATCTCCTCACTCGTCGGCGCGATCAACTTCTACGCGACGATCGTGAACATGCGTGCGCCCGGCATGACCTGGGGGCGCCTGCCGCTGTTCGTCTGGTCGATCCTGATCTACGCAGTGCTGCTGATCATCGCGCTGCCGGTGGTGGCAGCCGCGGTCACGATGCTGCTGACCGATCGCCACTTCGGAACGCACTGGTTCGATCCGACCAACCACGGCTCACCGGTGCTGTGGGAGAACCTGTTCTGGTTCTTCGGCCACCCCGAGGTGTACATCATGATCCTGCCGGGCTTCGGGATCATCTCAGAGGTCCTGCCGGTGTTCTCGCGCAAACCGATCTTCGGCTACAAGGCGATCGCGGCCTCGACGATCGTGATCGCGTTCCTCGCGACGCTCGTCTGGGCCCACCACCTGTTCACCGCGCCCATGCCGCTCGTTGTGCTCGGCTTCTTCATGCTGAGCTCGTTCCTGATCGGTATCCCCACCGGTGTCAAGATCTTCAACTGGACGGCGACGCTGTGGCGCGGCTCACTGGTCATGACGACCTCCATGTGGTGGGCCTGCGGCTTCATCATCGTCTTCCTGATCGGCGGCATCACCGGCATCTTCCTGGCGGTGTTCCCGGTCGACTGGCAGCTCAACGACACGTACTTCGTCGTCGCGCACTTCCATTACGTGCTGATGGGCGGCTCCGTCTTCACGATCATGGCCGGGATCTACTACTGGTACCCGAAGATGACCGGCCGTCTCTGCAACGAGCGTCTCGGCAAGGCCTCGTTCTGGGTGACGTTCTTCGGGTTCAACATGACCTTCTTCGTCCAGCACGCGCTCGGCCTGTCCGGCATGCCGCGACGGATCTACACCTACCAGCCCGGCCTGGGGTGGTCGACCTACAACCTGATTTCCTCGATCGGGTCCTACATCCTCGCGCTCGGTCTACTGATGTCGGTCTACAACTTCGTGACCAGCTACAAGAAGGGCAAGATCGCGGGCCCGGATCCGTGGAAGGCCAACACGCTGGAGTGGTTCACGACCTCGCCGCCACCGGTCAACAACTTCGACTCAGTCCCGCGGGTACGGTCGGTCGAGCCGATGCGGGACATCCGTCTCGAAGTCGAGGCCCAGACCGGGCAGTTGCAGAAGACCGGCGGGTCCGAGCAGTTCGCACGCGTGTAGGCGGAGCCCGGCGGCGGTCCCCGGACTGCTGACGCGCGCTTGATCCCGCCGCCGATACTCTACGTCCGTCGTGAGCACGTCTTCCTTGAGCGCGGTTGAGCCCGTCGCACCAGTTTCGAGCATCCGGCAGGTCGTCTCCGATTACGTCGAGCTGACCAAGCCGAAGGTCCAATCACTGCTCCTGCTCACCACCGTCGCGACCATGGAGATCGCGGGCAGTCCGTCGCTTGGACGGATCCTCCTGGCATGCATCGGCGGCTACATGTCGGCCGGCGGCGCCGGCGCGGTCAATCACTGGTACGACCGCGACATCGACGCGAAGATGGCGAGGACCGCGTCACGACCGATCCCGGCGGGGCGCGTGTCCCCGACGGCGGCGCTGCTCTACGGCTGTGCGCTCGCGGCGGGCTCGTTCATCCTGATGTGGCTGACGCTGAACCTGCTCGCCGCCAGCCTGGCGTTCGCCGGATTCGTCGGCTACGTCGGCGTGTACACCGTGTGGCTGAAGCGTCGCACCTGGCACAACATCGTGATCGGCGGTGCGGCCGGCGCGATTCCGCCGATGGTCGGCTGGGCCGCGACACGGGGCTCACTGTCGTGGACCGCGGTCTACCTGTTCGCGATCGTCTTCTACTGGACGCCGCCGCACTTCTGGGCGCTCAGCCTGCTGATGAAGGACGAGTACGCGAAGGTCGGCGTGCCGATGCTGCCGGTCGTGCGTGGCGAGGCGATGACCCGCCAGCAGATCCTCCTGTATTCGCTGCTGCTCTACGCCGTCACGCAGCTGCCCTTCTGTGCGGGCGCTTTCGGCGTGTTCTATCTGGTTGCCGCCGTACTCCTGGGCGTCACTTTCGTGGTGCTCGCCGGGATCCTTTACCGGCGCCAGGATCGAGCCAGCGCGCTCCGCCTCTACCTGTACTCGCTCGCCTATCTCGCCCTGCTGTTCGGCGCGATGGTCGCCGATGTCAAGCTCTGACAAGGCTGTCGCGACGGTCGCCCGCGTCCACCTAAACGGGTAGGATTGGGGTTGATGGACAAGAAGCTTGCCCGCAAGAATCTCCGTGCCGGCCTGATCGCAGGCGCGATCTGTGCGTTCATGTTCGGCGCGACCTTCGTCGTCGCCGCGATCTATCTGCATTCATGAGCACCGCCGAGTCTGAACATGGCGAGCACCTCGGCGTCGAGTCAGATCTAGCGCCGCCCGCGGGAGAACAGATCCACCTGCCGGGCGGGTCGATCATCCCGGTTGTGGTGGCGATCGGCACGACGCTGCTGGTGATCGGCACCACAGTCTGGTGGGTATGGTCGCTGGTCGGGTTCATCATCCTCGTGATCTCGATCGGGATCTGGATCCGCGATGTCCGGCGTGACATCGACGCCCTCCCCGAGGAACACCACCATTGACCGAGGGACTGTGAGTTGAGGACCTTTCAGAAGTACCGCATGCGGACCCCTTCCACCGGCCGTGAGGTGATCGTCGAGGCCGAGCCGGGCAAGGTGTACGTCGACAAGAACACCGGAGAGCGGCTCGAGGTGATCGCGGAACTGCTTCCGCTCGCGCCGACGGCGTCCGAGCTGCCCTGGTCGATCGAGAACCTGCGTTTCTGCACGCACTGCGATCAGCTCGCGCAGAGGGATCTGCTCGACTGCCCGTGGTGCGGGCACCGGATGGATCCTCTTGAGGAACACTAAGGGTCTGTAGGGAAGGAGGAGGCGGCTTGCACGCTGCGACACGAATCCGGCGCCACCGGTCGAAGCTGGCGCCGTGCGCCGCGCTTGTTGCAGCGCTCGCGCTTGCAGCCTGCGGTGGCGGATCCGGCTCCAACACCGCCGGCGCGCCGCCGCTGACGGTGCCGACCACCGGCGCGGCTACCCCGCCTGCCGCGACTACCAGCACGAACCATACGTCGACGCAGAACTCGACCGGCTCGAACTCAAACTCGGGCGCGACTGGTTCCAGCTCCACTCCGGGCACCGACACCACCGTGAACACGGGTGGCGGCCAGACGGGCCTGGGCGGCGGCACTGGCTCGACGACAAGCACGAACACCGGCACAACGCCGTCGACCTCGACGACCGGCGGCGCCGGTCTTCAGTAACGGGGTGGACCCGTTCGCGATCGGTGTGATCGTGGTCATCGCGGCAGCGATCCTGGCATCGTGCCTCGCCGCCAGGGCAAGCGCCGGCAAGCGTCTGAGCGAGTTTGGTGCGCGCGGACGGGATCAGAGACGCAAACCTGGTCTCGACTCAGCCCGTGACGCAGAGGATCTCGCGGAGATGCTCGCTGTCACAAATGCGCGCAGGCGTGCCCGTGGACTGCCGGAGCGCTCGGTGGCGGATGCGATCCGGGAGTTCGGCGGCGACTAGCGCCTTTGACGGCTGGTAGCGGCCCTCCGCGCCGTGTGGCGGTCTGCGGCGGCCGCAGCAGTCCTCCGCGCCGTGCGGCGGCCTCCTGCTGTCACGGGATAATGACGGCCGCACCTTCGAAGCGGCCCGCACGTAGGTCGGCCAGCGCCTGTTCCGCACCCTCCAGCGGATACGTGGTGACCGTGGTGGACACCGGCACCCTCGGCGCCAGCGCCAGGAACTCATGGGCGTCTTGACGCGTGAGGTTTGCGACCGAGCGGATGCTGCGCTCCTGCCAGAGGTCGTCGTAGGAGAAGGCGGGGATCTCCGACATGTGGATCCCCGCACACACGACCGTGCCGCCGCGGTCCAGCGCCCGCAGCGCCTGGGGTACGAGTGTTCCGTCGGAGGCGAAGATGATCGCGGCATCAAGTAGCTCCGGCGGGGGGTCGGTGCTGGCTCCGGCCCATACCGCGCCGAGTGACCGCGCGAACCGGGCGCCGCGCTCGTCGCCGGGCCTGACGAACGCGAACACCTCGCGCCCCTGGTGCACCGCCACCTGACAGATGATGTGCGCAGCCGAGCCGAACCCGTAGAGCCCGAGCCGTTGCGCGTCACCGGCCAGCGTCAGCGCGCGGTAGCCGATAAGCCCACCGCACAGCAGCGGCGCCGCTTGCGCATCGCTCAGGCTGTCGGGCAGCGCAAAGCAGTAGCGCTCGTCGGCGACGGTGCGCTCGGCATAGCCGCCATCGATGTCGCGGCCGGTGAATCGAGCACGCAGACAGAGGTTCTCCCGGCCGGAGCGACAAAAGCGGCATTCCCCGCACGTCCAACCGACCCACGGCACGCCGAGCCGCCGGCCGTCATCGCTGACACCGACGATCTGGTGTCCGAGTACCACCGGCAGCCGTGGCGCGTCGATCTCGCCGTCGCGCAGGTGCAGGTCGGTGCGGCAGACGCCGCACGCGCTCACGGTCAGTGCAACCTGGCCCGGGCCGGGCTCGGGATCGGGCAGCTCACGCACTTCGAGCGGCGCCCCCTGTCGCATGAGGACCGCGGCGCGCATACTCACGAAATTACGCGGCCGACGATTCGGCCGCGTGATCGTCGGCGGTGCTCCCGATCAGACCGCCGATGCGATCGAGCAGGTCGGAGACGATGCGAGCGGTCGCGCCCCAGATCATGTGGCCGTCGACGACATACGTATCCGTGTGGATCGCGACCCCACGCCGCACGAGCCTGCGACGGCCGTAGCCGGCGGCCACCGCCGGTAGCGGCAGGTCGATCACTGCAGCGACCTCACTGGCGCTCGGCCTCCAGCGAAAGCCGCTGGGGACGATCCCGACGAACGGGTAGATCGCATACCCAGTGACGACCGTCGGCGTGGGCTCGAGCGCGCCGATCAGCTCGACGGAGTCGCTGGGCAGGCCGACCTCCTCGTGTGTCTCCCTGAGGGCCGTTGCGACCAGGTCAGTATCCCCGGGCTCGCGTCGCCCGCCGGGGAACGAGATCTCGCCGGCGTGGCGCGGCAACTCGTGGTGGCGCTGGGTGAAGACGGCGTGTAGCACTCCACGCTTGACGTGAAGCGGAACCAGCACGGCCGCTTGGACGGTGGCGTGCATCTCGATCGCAGCGGCCTCCGCCGGGTCAAGCAGCATTCCGCGCAGTTCTTCCCGCCTGGCGGCGGCGAGTCGGCTCATACGCTGACTATATGGACCGCGTTCCGGGGGCTGCGGCGCCGTCAGCCGCCAGCGGGTTGAACAGCAGCCCGGTCGGGACCTTGGGAAAGAAATAGGTGGACTTCGGCGGCATGCTCTCACCGGATGCCGCGACGTCCTGCACACGCCGCACAGGCGTGGGTGCCATGAACAGCGCCGCGTCGTATTCGCCGGCGAGCACCAGCTCGATCGCCTGCGCGTCGCTCCGGGCATAGCCGAGGCCGTCAAGATGGTCAATCTGCGCGTCGGTCATCCCCAGCGCGCCCTTGAGCAGCAGCGCCTCGGTCACGGCCGTGTCGAGTCGTCTGTAGGGCTCGGACCGGTCCGGCAGCGCGGCGTCCGCCAGGCGCGGATCCTTGAGGGTCAGCCGGTAGGGGCGTCGCTCGCGGACGTCGATGTATCCGAGCTCGAGACGTTCGTTCTCAGAAGGCGGCAACTCCTCAACACTGGAGAGTGGCGTCATCGTGAAGTCGGCCTCGATCGCCTGGCGCAACGCGGCCCACTGAGCCTCGGAGAGGTCGCGAACGAGGCGATGTGTCGGGAATACGGTGAGCCCGGGATCCTCCAGCGCGACGAGGCACATCAACACGTACCGATGCGGCCCCTCGCCGCCGACCTCGTCGGCGTAGGCACGGGCGGTCTCGTAGCGGTGATGGCCGTCGGCGATCAACAGTTCGGCGTCGCGCGTGGCCGCCTGCACCGCCGCGATCGCCCCCGGGTCCTCGACACGCCACAGGCGGTTGACGGTGCCGTCGGGGTCAGTGGTCTGTGCCCACGGCGCGCTCTTGGTGGCCGGCTCGAGCGCCTTCCAGGCGCGTTGCTCGGGGTCGGAGAACAGCGCAAAGATGGGGGAGAGATTCGCCCGCGTCGCGCGCGTGAGATTGAGCCTGTCCTGCTTGGGGCCCGGGTGCGTGCGCTCATGCGGCCGGATGCGGCCCGGGCCGTAGTCGTCAATGCGCACGCGCGCGAGAAACCCGCGCCGCGTGCGGGCGCGGCCATCTGGTCCGATGTAGTCCTGCTCGAGCGGCCAGATCGCCGCGGTCTGGTCCTGCACGACCGCACCTTCCGCCCGCCAAGCTGCGAGTAGCGAGGCCGCGTAGGCGTAGGGATCGCCACCGTCAGGCGGGATCGGCAGGTCGATCGCGACCACGTTGTAGGGGGACTGCGCCATCAACGCCGCGCGACCCTCGTTGTAGACCACGTCGTATGGGGGCGCGACCACCGGCTGGAGCCCGCCGGTCTTCTCGAGTGCATAGTGGAGCCCCAGCAGCGGTTGGACGTCGGCCATGGGTTCCGCAGGCTACACGTCGGCCTCCGCGCGAGCGGCGGCTAGACTCAGCCACCAGTCGCGGGGTGTAGCGAAGCCTGGTATCGCGCTCGGTTTGGGGCCGAGAGATCCCCGGTTCAAATCCGGGCACCCCGACTTACTCAAGCCGCCCGCCGCTGCGGGCGACTCCACGCTTACCCTCCACGCTGACGCTAGCTCGTGACTGGCGGCTCGGTTTTGTCGCGGACCTCGTCGGTGGTTACGTCGGGCGCGAGTTCGATGAGCTCGAGGCCCGATGGTGTGATGTCGAGTACGCAGAGGTCGGTGATGATGCGTTGCACGACACCCCGGCCGGTGTACGGCAGCGAGCACTCATTGACGATCTTGTAGGTGCCGTCCTTGGCGACGTGCTCCATCAGCACGATCACCTTTCTGGCGCCGTGGACGAGGTCCATCGCGCCGCCCATGCCCTTGACCATCTTGCCGGGGATCATCCAGTTGGCGATATCCCCAGTGGCGGATACCTGCATCGCACCGAGGATGGCGGCGTCGATCTTGCCGCCACGGATCATCCCGAAGCTCGTGGCGGAGTCAAAGAAGCTCGCACCCGGCCGGATCGTGACCGTTTCCTTGCCGGCGTTGATCAGGTCGGGATCAACCCGGTCGGGCGTGGGGTAGGGGCCGATCCCGAGGATCCCGTTCTCTGACTGCAGCACAAGCTCAACATGATCAGGCACATAGTTCGGGACCAAGGTCGGCAAACCGATCCCGAGGTTCACGTAGTCACCGTCTGAGAGTTCCGCCGCCGCCCGTGCGGCCATCTGCTCGCGGGTCCACGCCATTAGCCCGATACCTCTGTGACGGTGATCTTCTCGATCCGCTTCTCCGCGGCCTGCGCAGGCGTGAGTTCAAGCACATGACGAACATACGCGCCTGGGGTGTGAACCTCGTTCGGATCAAGTTCCCCCGGCTCAAGCAGATGCTCGACCTCGGCGATCGTGACGCGGCCGCACATCGCCGCCAACGGGTTGAAGTTCCGCGCCGCGTCACGGTAGATCAGGTTGCCGTGCCGATCACCCTTCCAAGCCCTGACCAAGCCGAAGTCGGCGACGATCCCGCGCTCGAGGACGAACTCAAGACCATCGAACACCTGGGTCTGCTTCGCAGGGGATGAGACCACCACGTTCCCGTCATGGTCGTAGCGCCACGGCATCCCACCATCCGCAACCAGGGTCCCGACCCCCGTACGGGTGAAGAACCCCGCGATCCCCGACCCACCCGCACGCATCCTTTCAGCCAACGTCCCCTGCGGCGTCAACTCAACCTCGAGCTCACCACTCAAATACTGGCGGGCGAACTCCCTGTTCTCACCCACATACGACGCAACCACACGCCGCAACCGCCCCGCACCCAACAACAAACCCAAACCCCAATCATCCACACCCGCGTTATTCGATACGACCTCGAGATCGTCTACGCCCGTGTCCAGCAACGCCGCGATCAAAACCGACGGGATCCCACACAACCCAAACCCACCGACCACAAGCGTCGCGCCAGAAGGAATCTCGGCCACAGCCACAGCAGCCGAACCAATCGTCTTATCCATGCTCGTCAGCCTAAAGCAGCGCTGCTCTTGAGCGCTGCGACGACGCTCTCCACACTCTGCTCCACATCGTTGGCGTCGACCGTGAGTGCCGCCTCATCGGCGCCCGGGGGCTCGAGTGCGGCGAGTTGCGAGTCGAGCAGGCTCGCCGGCATGAAATGACCCGGACGATTGGCGAGACGGCGTTCGAGTTCGGCCCTGGCCACACGCAGATAGACGAAGCGAACATCCGCCCGCCGCAGCCGGTCCCGGTAGCTTCGCTTGAGCGCCGAGCACGTGATTACGCCCCGGCGGCCGGCCTGGAGTTCGGCGTCGATCCATGCCGCAACCGCCGCGAGCCACGGCTCGCGGTCGGCGTCTGTGAGCGGTTGGCCGGCCGCCATCTTCGCCACGTTGGCCGCGGGGTGAAAATCGTCACCTTCGGCGAGGTCCCAGCCCAGACGTTGCGCGAGCCGCGAGCCGACCGAGGACTTCCCGGAGCCGGACACTCCCATCACGACCAGGACGTAGCCGCCCACTTCTGCCGCGCCTCCCGGCGTCCCGGCGTCCCGATGCTCGCCGGCTCGTGAGGTGTCGCCCGCGCTAGTCCCGTCGCGCACGCTCGAGGCTTGCCTTCAATGCGGCCATCAGATCCGGCGCCGGTGCCGGTGTGGCCTCGTCCTCCACCGGAGGCTCGACCGTCATCTTGGACGTGTGCTTGGACTCGATCAGTTCAGTCAGGCGTGCGCGGTAGCGGTTCTCGTAGCCAGCGGGGTCGAACTGGCGCGTCATCGCGTCGATCAGCTTGACCGCCTCGGCGACCTCGCCGCGGGTCGGTTCCCCGGTCGAGCCGGTCGGCACGGAGTCGATCTCATCGGCGCTGCGCAGCTCGTCGGCGAACAGCATCGTCGTCATCGATAGGAGCTGGTCGCGCTGCCGCACCGCAACCAGGTATTCGCTGGAGCGCAGCACGACCCGACCGATCGCCACCTGGTTCGTCCTGGCCATCGCGTCGCGCAGCAGCTGGTAGGCGCGGGTAGTCCCCTCGGAGTCGGAGCTCGGCACCAGGAAGTAGGGGTGGTCGAACTGTGCCGGATCGATCGCAGCGAGATCGACGAACTCCTCGATCTCAATTGTGTGCGTACGTTCCGGTGCGGCCGCAGCGAGCTCGTCGTCGGTGAGCGTCACCAGCTGCCCGTCGAGGTCATAGCCGCGGCCGACGTCCTCCCATGGCACCTCCTGACCGTCGGTCTCGCACACGCGCTGGACGGCAATGCGCTCGCCGGTCTCGACGTCGATCTGGTGGAAGTGGACGTCGCGGTCACGCGTGGCGCTGACCATGCGCACGGGTACCGCGACGAGCCCAAAGCTGAGCGTCCCGTTCCAGATTCCCTGTGGCATCAGCGCGACTTCACTTTCGAGTTGGATCCAGTCTTCGAACCGGCCTTCGACCCAGCGCCGACCTTCGCCGGCGCGCGGTCGCGCCTGCGCCCCGCGCCCGCGGCGAGGCTCTGCTCCAGTGCGGCGAGCAGGTCTGGTGTCGGCGGCGGCTCGGCGGCCGCGCGCGCCTGCACCTTCCCGCCGGCCGCCTTCTGTTCGATCAGCGCCATCACGGCGTCGCGGTGGCGATCCTCATAGCGTTCCGGCTCCCAGTCCTGCGCGAGCGTGTCGACCAGGCGCTCGGCCATCTCCAGCTCTCGCTCAGACGGCTCGCGGCTTGCGGTGGGAACGTCGAGTTCCGCGCTCGGGACGAGCTCATCGGCGAAGCGCATCGTGTATAGCCGGAGCGCGTCTCCGTGCGGCGCCATCGCGATCAGCTGCTCGCGCGTGCGCAGCGTGAAGCGGCCGATTCCGACCTTCCCGGTCTGCTCGAGCGCGGCGAGCAGCACCCTGTAGGCATGCTCGCCGCCCGGCTGGGCACCGAGCAGGTACGGGCGGTCGTAGTAGACCGGGTCGATCGCCTCGCCCGCAGCGAAGTGCTCGATCTGGATGACCTTTCCGTTGGACCCGCGCGCAGCCGCGATCTCTTGGTCCTCGAGTACCACCTGGTTGCCGTCGCTGATCTCGTAGGCCTTGCGGATGCGCTCGTTAGGCACCTCCAGACCCGACTCCGAGCCGACACGCCGGTGCACGATGCGGCCACCGTCGCTGAGGTGGACCTCGCGGAAGCGGACGCGGTGCTCCTGCACAACCGAATACAGCTTGACGGGGAAGATCACCTCGCCAAAGGCGACCGTTCCATTCCACAACGAGCGTGCGGGCAACTCACTCCTCCAGCCGGGGCAGGGTCTGCTGCAACGACCATATTTTGGCGAACAGATCTCCGCGCTCTGCAACGCGAGTCAGCACATCGTCCGGCCCGAAGCTGAGCATTCCGGGCTCGCCGGCGTCCCGGCACTCGGTGACTTCCGCCCAGTCGAGCGGCGTGGAGACGCTCGGTCGCTCGGTGGCGCGCAGCGAATAGACGCTCACGGTGGTCTTGTGCTCGTCGTTCTGGCTCCAGTCGATCAGTACCTTCCCGCGGGCGTCTGGACTTGGCCATGCTCGAGATCACCAGCTTCGGGTCGCGCTCCTCGAGCAGTCCCGCGACAGCGTGCGCGAACGGTTTGGTCTGCTCGTATCGCACATCCGGACGGTTGAGCGGCACGTAGACCTGTATGCCCTTCGACCCGGAGGTCTTCGCGAACGCCGAGAGCCCGAGCTGCTCGAAAAGCTCGCGCAGCCGGAGCGCGACCTCGCAGCATTCGACGATGCCCGCCGGCGCTCCGGGGTCGAGATCGAACGCGACCATCGTCGGGCGTTCGATCGCCTCCGCGAGCGATAGCGACGGATGCAACTCGACGTCCGCCAGGTTCGCGAGCCAGACGAGTGTCGGCAGATCCTGGCAGAGCGTGTACGTGATGTCCTTGCCGCTGCTGTCGCTCGGAACCGTCGCCGTCTGCACCCAGTCGGGGCGGTGCGGCGGCGAGCGCTTCTCGTAGAAGTACTCGCCCTCGACACCGTCGGGATAGCGCTTCAGCGTCAGCGGCCGACCCTGGAGGTGGGGGAGTAGTACCGGGCCCACGCCCGCGTAATAGCTGATCAGGTCGGCCTTCGTGAAGCCGACCTTCGGATAGAGCACCTTGTCGAGGTTTGTGAGCTTGAGCGTGCGATTCTCCACCTCGATTTCGATGCCGCCGCGCACCTTGCGCCCGTCTGCGAGCCAGGCCTGCACCGGCGTGACGGCCTGCACCGGCGTGTGTCGGCTGCGGACGGCTTAGCCACGTGCATCTCAGCCGGCGACTCGCCAGCGGGCGAGTCGCCCGAGCCCACACTCTCGACCCGCTCGCGCACGACCTCGTCCGCACGCTTGTCGTCACGCAGGCCCTTGTACGACGCCTGGCGCAGCGTCCCGGCGTGGGTCCACTCACTGAACTCGACCTCGCAGACGAGCTGCGGCTCGACGAAGTGCGACCCCTTCGGCGGCTGACGCCCAGTGAACGGCGTCCCCTCGCGCGCAAGCGGTTCGAGCAAGCCTGAGAGTCGCTCGAGCTCGCGCGTGTCGAAGCCGGTGCCGACGCCACCCACGTAGCGGAGTTGCCCGCCTGCGTCGTGGACCCCCAGCAGTAGCGCGCCGATGCTGCCCGCGCGTGCACCCTGGCCGGTGGTCCAGCCGCCGATCACCGCCTCCTGGCGGTTTGAGTTCTTGATCTTGGTCCAGGCGTTGCTGCGCCCCGAGACGTAGCGCGAATCCAGGCGCTTTCCGATCACCCCCTCCAGACCGCGCTCGCGCGTGGCCGCGAGCAGCGCGGTGCCCTCGCCCGTGAACGATTCGGGCACGGACCAGCGCTCCGCAGCCAGCCCGAGCTCCGCGAGTCGCGCGCGGCGCTCGCTGTATGGGCGGTCGGTCAGGCTGTGCCCATCCAACCAGAGCAGGTCGAAGATCATGTAGGTGACCGGCGCCGCCTGCGCCTGGCGCTTGACGGCCGACTCGCTGCGCAGATGCATGCGCGTCTGCAGCAGCTGGAAGCTCGGACGGCCCTCAGCGTCGAAGGCGACGATCTCACCGTCGAGCATCGCCGCATGCGAGCCAAGCGCCCGGTTCAGTGGCCGCAGCTCCGGGTACGCGGCCGTGATCTCGTTGCCGTTGCGGCTGAGGATGTGGATGCGGCCCGGCTCCGAATGCGTGATCGCTCTGACGCCGTCCCACTTCACCTCGAACGCCCACTGCGACTCGTCCGCCGGCAGACGCGAGAGCTTCGCGAGCATCGGCGGGACGAAGTCGGGCATCGCCTGCGCGTCGGGGTCGGCCGGCGGGTCCATGCGATGGATCATCCAGTCGCGCTCGTCGCGGCCGGCGCGGAACAGCGCATAGCGGCCCTGCAGCCGCTCTCCGTGGAAGACGACGATCACCTCGTCGGAGCGCCACTTCTCGCAGACGTAGGTGCCGCGGTCCCAGACCCCGACCTCGCCGGCGCCGTAGTTGCCTGCCGGGATCTCGCCCTCGAAGTCGATGTACTCGAGCGGGTGGTCCTCCACGTGGATCGCCTTGCGGTTGCGCTTCGGGTCCTCAGGGATGCCGTTCGGCACCGCCCACGACGCCAACGCCCCGTCGTGCTCCAGCCGCAGGTCCCAGTGCAGCCGCCTGGCGTGGTGTTCGTGGACGACGAACCGCTGTCGCTCGGAGGCCGCGGGTGTGGCGCCCTCGGGCTCGGGCGTGTCGGCGAAGCGCCGCTTGCCGCGGTAGGTGGCGAGGTCGCGACTCACGCCTCAGCGACGCTTCCCCGGCTCGTCGCGTCGCTGCCGGTCGGCGAGCTCCTCGGGCGAGAACATCTCACGTGCGAGCGTGAGGAACTCCGCCACGGCCGGGGGCAACCGCCTACCCGCGCGCCACGCGAGCGTGATGTCGCGCGCCAGCGCCGGCTCCACAAGCTGGACGACCGCGACAGGATCGGAGGTGCTCACGCCGATTGCATGCGAACGCGGCAGGACCGCAACCCCAAGGCCGCGACCGACGAGCCGCCGGATACGCCGGCTCTCGTTGGACTCGAGGATGATCCTCGGCGTGAAGCCGACCTCGTGGGCGGCGCCGATCAGCAACTCCCGCAGGCGCGCGCCCTCGCGATAGGAGATGAAGTCCTCACCCGACAGCTCGGCCATCCTGAGCTCATCGCGATCGGCGAGCGGGTGGTCCTGCGGCAGCACGACGACCAGCTCCTCCATCAGGATCTGCTGCAGCGCTAGGCCGTGGCTCTCGACCCGCTCCGTGACGGACAGGAACGCAAGGTCGAGCGCATCGACCCGCAGCATCTCCGCGAGCGCGTCGCTGTTGTCTTCGCGCACGGTCAACTCCACGCCCGGGTGCAGCGCATGGAAGCGCGCCAGCACCAGCGTGATGTCGACCGGCCCCATCGTGTTCATGGCGCCCACGACCACGTGTCCGGTCTGGATGCCGCGCACACGGTCGAGCTCCTGGCGTGCCGATTCAAGTTCGGTCAGCACCCGCCGCGCCCGGGCGACGAGCAGGTTGCCTGCGTCCGTGATCGACACCCGGCGTGTGGTCCGCTCGACCAGCGGCACACCGAGTTCGCGCTCGAGCTTCTGGATCTGCTGGGAGAGCGCCGGCTGTGCGATGTGCTCCCGCTCGGCGGCGCGCGTAAAGCTTCCCTCCTCCGCGAGCGCGACGAGGTACCTGAGCTGCCGTAGCTCCATAGGCAAAGCTTATATGTCTCTGTAAAATCTCGTCTTGGACTTCTTGGCGGAGTTGAGCGAGTATTTGCGGCGCAGCACCCTCTCCTCCCTCAGAGCGCGCTCCGACCCCGGCCTCATATCCCGCCGGGACGGGGCGCTCTCACTTTAAGCGTGGGCCGGTGTGCTGGGCCCGCTGGCCCGCACACCGGCTGCACGCTCGCACGGGTACCGCCTACCGCTGAGCGAGGACCTGTGCCGGCGACACACGCGCCGCGCGCCACGCGGGGTAGAGCCCGCCGAGCACGCCGAGCAGCACGCCGACCAGGAGCGCGCGGCCAAGATCCCAGGCCGTGACGTCGGGCGTCACGAATTCCTGAGCGCCGAGCACGCTCACCAGCAGGTGCGCGCCGACCACACCGAGCAGCAGTCCGATGGCTGCGCCGATGATTGTCGTCACGACACCTTCGACGATCACGCGCGCCGCGATCTGGGGACCGCTCCACCCTACGGCCGAGAGCAGCGCGAACTCCGAGCGCCGCTCGATAACCGCCATAAGCATCGTGTTCATCACGCCGATACCGCCGATCACGAGTGCGATCACCGCCAGCACCAGCGCGATGTTGGAGAGCAGCTCTCCGTTGACACCGGCGCGGAGCGCCGGCGCCCCGTCACCGATGACCAGCAGTCCAGGGAAGCGGTGACCGAGCGTCCGCACGGCGGCACTCCGACTCGTGGTGGAGGAGAGGCTCACGGCGATCGTCGTCGCCTCGTCGATCTTGCTCGAGATCGCCTGCGCCGCGGCCAGCGGGATCACCGCGCCCTCATCCTGCTCGGCCACGCCGATGTGGTACACGCCGGTGACCTGGAAGTGGCGGCGGGCGACCGTCAGCGTGCCGCCGACGCTGACGTGCAGCCTCGCCGCGAGGTCGCTGCCGATCACGGCCTGGTGCGGGCCGCTGAACATGTGCCCATGGGTGAATACGTAGCGGTCGGTCACGAACGAGCCGGGGTTCGCGCCGAAAGCGATCGCGGCCGGTGACTTCTTGATCTGCTCGACCAGCAGCACGAGCGGCGTTGCGGCGACGATGCCCGGAGTGCGGCGGAGCTGTGGGACGATGCTCAGCGGCAGCACCGAGGTGGTGGGGTCGGCCGCGTCTTTCTGGAACAGACCGAGGTCGGATGTGCCGAGGTTCAGGAACTTGCCGGCGGTCTGCTGGGCGCCGCCGGCCACCGCGAGCAGCGCGACGATCGTGGCGATCCCGAGCGCCGTCCCGAGCGCCGTCAGGAACGTCCGCATCGGTCGCCGGCGTAGCGCCGCCAGCGTCTGGAGGACGGTCGTCACGCGACCTCCTCGCGGTCGAGTGAGCCGCGGTCGGTGGGGACGGTGACTCTCCCGTCGGCGATCGCGATGCCGCGATCGGAGTGCTCCAGCAGGGACGGATCGTGGGAGGCGATCAGGACCGTCGTGCCGTGGCGCTCGCGCACGCCGGCCAGCAGCGCCCAGATGCGTGCGCTCGCGACCGAGTCCAACGAGCCCGTCGGCTCGTCGGCGAGGATCAGCCGCGGCCGTCCAGCCAGCGCGCGCGCAATCGCGACGCGCTGGCGCTCACCGCCCGAAAGATCGGAGGGGAGGGCGCGGCTGCGTTCGCCCAGACCCACTTCGTCAAGCAGTTCCTGCGCCCGTGCGTGACGCTCCCGACGGGCGACGTGGGCGGCGACCATCGTCAGCTCCACGTTCTCCTGGACCGTCAGCGACGGGAGCAGGTGGTGCAGCTGGAACACGAATCCAACGACGTCGCGCCGGAACTTGGCGGGGTGCTTGAGCGCATGGACCGGGATGTCATCCACGAAGATCGTGCCGGACGTCGGCTTGTCTAGGCTCCCGATCAGCTGCAGCAGTGTGGTCTTGCCTGATCCGGACGGCCCGGTCAGAGCGACGAGCTCTCCGGGCTCCACGCGGAGGCTGACGTCGCGCAGGATCAGCGCGGCGCCGTGCGCACGGTTCACGTCCTCGAGGACTATCCGGGATCCAGGCATCGCTCGCGGCTGCCGACGCTACTGCTTGGACATCACGGCCCAGTCGAGGTGTTCGGTTCCGTACTTGGTCTTGACGATGATTCGCAGCGTCAACTGCTGACCCAGCGAGTCGGGCGGGAACAGGAGCGTGTCCTTGTAGACGCCGCGCGTGAACCCGTGGCCCGGCTGATGGCTGACGACGGAGCCCTGGAACAGGAACTCGTACTTGACGCTGCCGTTGAGCTTGAGCTTGCCCTTGGTCACATCGACCGTGATCGGCCACTTCACGTTGACGGTCGGAGTGTGGTTGGCGATGTGAGGAGTCAGTTTGAAGGCGGCGGCGAGTGCCGAGGCCGGCAACGCCAGCGCGACCAGGAGTGCCAGCAGGACCAGCTTCGGGTGGAACCTGGTACCCAGACCGCGACCGCGAGTTTGAAGAGAAGTGTGCATGAGCCGTTCATCCTCCTCGTCGCTTTAGAACCCGCTTGGAACTTACAGTGTCGGCTTGTCGTTCTCTGGCTTGCAACCAACGGCACGCTTGCGATTCACCAAGATCCAGGCCCCGAAATTATGACGGGCTGCTGACGTGGTCCCAGCGCGTGCCGCGGCCCGACATGGCAGGATGGCCGCGATGACCGCAACCGAGTCCATAACCGAGGCGGCGCTGCCACGCCGGGTCGAGAAGCCCTGGGGGCACGAGATCTGGTGGGCCGCGACCGACCAGTACGTCGGCAAGATCCTGCACGTCAACAAGGGCCACCGGCTCTCGCTCCAGTACCACGAGAAGAAGGACGAGAGCAACTACGTGCTCGCAGGTCGCCTGATCCTCGTGCAGGGCGAGTCTGAGGATGCGCTCACCGAACGGATCGTCAGCGTCGGCGACGTCTGGCGCAACCACCCCGGCACGATCCACACGATCGAGGCGCTGGAGGACTCCGATGTCCTTGAGGCCTCGACCCCCTACCTCGACGACGTCGTCCGTATCCGCGACGACTACGGCCGCGAGGGCACCAGCGACATCTGAGCCGGCTGGCGGCTGCCGTCGCAGCCCGAGTTCGCGCCGTCCGCCCGCCGGTGGGCCACAATTACTCCCGTTACGTGTACCCGCCCCCGTAGCTCAGCTGGATAGAGCGGCGGACTTCTAATCCGCAGGTCGCAGGTTCGAGTCCTGCCGGGGGTGCTACAGCGTGGTGCTCTGGTGGGGTTGGAATTCGATGACAGCTGACGTTCCAACAGCGGTGCTCTGGACCTACCACGCTCTGGTCAAGGCGTAGCTGCTCGGCGTTCCCAGATCGGGCGTGGAGGATGCGATTCTCGAGCGCCACGACCGTCGGTGCGTAACGCAAAGGCCGGTGATTGGCTGGTGAGGTCGGGACGCCTTGTCGTCGCCTACAACCATCCGGCGGGGGACGAATAGGCGGCGTTGGTGGTCACTCTGTGGAGACGGGATTAGCATGAATGCCATGAGGATCGACGGGCATTACGGCGCCAGGGCGGACATTGCCTGGCTTCGCTTCGAGGACTACGACCCGAGGCTTGTCGTCGCCGAGGAGGCGGACTTCGGTCTGCGTGAGCTCGACCCATCCGACCACCACGTTGTTGGTCTCGAGTATTGGCAGGCCAGTGAGAGGCTGCCGAGCGACCTGCTCGGGATGCTTCCCACGCCGCCGGTCGGCGTGGTCGGTTGACCCGTTCACGCGAGCGTTGCGCTCCGGCGCGTCGGTTGCGACCACAGGCGCCGCGTCAACCTGATCGAGTGTCAGCGAGATCCCCAGCGGGAGCGAAGCGGTCTCCGTCGGGCGACGGCCGGCACGGTGGATCGAAGGTGGTCTCCATTGCTGGCCGGAGGGCAGCGCAGCCTGTCGGCATCGGATTGCTTGGGGCGATCAACTCGCCTCGTATTGGCGACGAGCAGGTTCCTTCGTTTTCTGCCGACTCAGACCTGCTTCGGTGTGGCTGCGGTACACACCTATGGCGCCCCGAGATGGTGAATAGCCCTGGGTTCCGTTCTGCGGCACTGCTGTTACTTGGCGGTGTTGTCGCCGGGGGTGATGAGACCAGTTTCGTAGGCGAGGACGACGGCTTGCACGCGGTCGCGTACCCCGAGTTTCGTGAGGATGCGGGTGACGTGGGTCTTGATGGTCGTTTCCCCGACGATGAGTTCGGCGGCGATCTCGTGGTTTGTCTTGCCGGTCGCGAGCAGCCGAAATACTTCGATCTCGCGGGGGGTGAGCTCGTCGAGTCCGGGTGTGTTGGCGGGTGTCCGGGGTGCGGCGAACTCTTCGATCAGGCGCCGTGTGATGCTAGGTGCGAGGAGTGCGTCGCCGTCACCGACGGTCCGGATGCCGGCGGCGAGTTGGTGGGCGGGTACGTCTTTGAGCAGAAACCCGCTCGCGCCGGCGCGCAGGGCATCGTAGACGTACTCATCGAGGTCGAAGGTCGTCAGGATCAGGACGTTCGTTCTCGGCTGGTGGTTCTGGGCGAGGATCCGGCGGGTCGCTTCGATCCCATCGAGCTCGGGCATCCGGATGTCCATCAGTACGACGTCGGGCCGCAGCTCACGGGTGAGCGTGACGGCCTCGACACCGGTGCTCGCTTCGCCGATCACTTCAATGTCGGGTTCGTCGTCGAGGATCATCCGAAACCCGGTCCGGATCAGCTGTTGATCGTCGGCGATCACAACGCGGACGGTCACGCCAATGCTCCGTGTAGTCCTCGCGGCATTCGCGCCACTAGGCGCCAGCCATGCCCGTTTGGCAGGTCGGCGTCGAGGTCCCCGCCGCACAGTGTGACGCGCTCGCGCATCGCGTCGGTTGGCCAGCCGCTCGGTCCTTGGCAACTGGCCGTCAGGTGCAACTCCAGGTCTGCGTCGCTGCATCGCAGCGCCACGCCAACCTTGGTTCCGGGCTGCTGGCCGACGGTCGTGAGGGCGTCTTCTAGGATTCGGTAGATGCCGAGGTCGACGCCCGCGGGGAGCGTGCCCGGGTCTCCGTCGACGCTCAGCTCGACCTGCTGGCCGCGCTCGCGTGCGCTCTGGATCAACCTGTAGATCTGATCGACGCCCGGTTGCGGCTCGAGCTCACCACTATCGCCGGCGTGACGCAGAACACCGAGGATCCGTCGCATCTCGACGAGTGTCTCGCGTGCCGCTTCCTCGATCGCGACCATCGCCGCGTCCGCTTGAGCCGCGTTGCGCTTGAGCAGGCTCCTGGCCGCCTCGGTCTGCACAACCGTTGCGGCGACCGACCGCGCGACCGCGGCGTGCAGCTCGCGGGCGATCCTGGAGCGCTCCCCCGCGACCGCCAGCCGCGTGCGGTCGTCGCGCTCCATTTCCAGCCGGGCCGCGGTGCGATGGAGTTCCGCGGTCAGCTGACGGCGCCCGCGGATCACGCGGCCGGCCGCCCACGCCGCCGACATCGTCAACGGCGCACCGACGTAGTTGGCGATTGTCGTGTGCTGCACGATCACCTGGCTGACCGCTGTCTCACCGGCGTACAGCGCGAGGCCGAGGACCGCGGCGCGGAGATCCATCCACGCGGCTAGCGTGTAGGTCGGGATGCACAGGTAGACCACGGCTACCAGCGACGTGTTGAGTGCCGTCAGGGCAGAGGCCATGACGACTCCGACTACCCAGGTCGTGGCGACGAACAGCAGCGGAGCGCGGCGGCGCCAGATCGCGGCCAGCGGCATTCCTGCAACCACGATCATGTTCATCACGAGCGGCCCGCGGCGGTGATGGCTGGTGAGGACCGCGATCTCCAGCACAGCGAAGAGCCCGCAGGCGAGCACGGGGTCCAGCCACGGCCACCGCAGACCGTCGGCTGCCGGCACCGGAACGGCGGCGTGGTCGCCCAGGCCCGGACGGGCCGCGCTCTGTGGTGAGGAGGTCTTCGATCCGATCGGGATCCGCGCCCGGACCTCGAAACCAGACCCGGAGCGCGGCCCGGCACGCAGCTCACCGCCATACAACGCAACGCGCTCGGTCATCCCGACAAGTCCGTGTCCCGATCCATCGTGATCGCGGTCCGAGACCGGCCCGCTGCCGGTATCTGCGACCTGAAGCTCAACCGCTCCAGAGTCAAAGCTGACACGCACCGTTGCGGTCGCTGGACCGGCGTGCTTGATCGCGTTCGTCAGCGCCTCCTGTATGACTCGATAGACCACGAGATCCAGACCGGGCGCCAACGACCGCGCCGGTCCCTCGACGTTGAGCTCGACCGGTAGCCCAGCCGCGCAGGCCCGGTCCACAAGCGCGCGCAGCTGCGAGAGCCCAGGCGCCACGTCCACGGCAAGCTCGTCGTCGCGGCGTAGCGCACCGACGATCCGCCTGAGCTCCACCAGCGCGTCACGCCCCGAGCTTTCGACCACCCGGAGTGCGTCGCCCGCGGCCTCGAGATCGCGCCGGGCGACTCGGCGAGCTGCGCTCGTCTGGATCACCATAACGCTCACGCTGTGCGCGATCACGTCGTGAAGCTCACGCGCCATCCGATTGCGCTCCTCACTCGCAGCACGACTTGCACCGAGCTCCTGCTCACCCGTCAGCCGCGCCGCTACGGCCTTGAGCTCGCGCGCCAACGCGTTGCTCGTCGCGACCGTCCGACCGACCGCGAACGGCAACGCGAAGCAGAAAGCCCACGCCCCGATCACAACGCCGACCGTCCCTCCAGGTGGGACATAAGTCGCCACGACATCCCCCGCCAGCCAATACACGCTGATCAGAGCCAACACACGTATGCTTTCGCGGTCCCGCGAGTTACGACCGAGTGTGTAGGAGTTCAGCGCCAGAGCGGCCGCCTGGAACGTAGCGTCCCCGCCATATCCACTCACCAGCACGAACACCACCAGCCCGGTGATCGCCACGACCGTCGTGAGAGCCGGGTGGACCTGCCGCCAGGCAACGCTTCCGGTCAGCGCCACGCACGCCGCGATCGCCAGCACGCCCGGACTGCCATGCAGCACCGAGACCGCGTCCACCAACGCAGCAACTGTCAGAACCACTGCCAGCACGGTGTCGACTACAGGCAGATCGACGATCCGGAGTAGCGCGATGAACGAGCGCTTCGGGCTCACAAGCGCACGGTAACGGCCAACCGATCGCGCCGCATCATCTAATCCGATTACCCGGGGTCCTGCTCAAGCACGACATGCGCGACCGCGAATCATCCGCAAGTCCACGACAAGTCGATCCCGCGCACGACGACATGCCCCCTGCCCGCAGCGAGACTTGCACCAACCAACAATCGCCGCCGCGGATGGACATCCACCGACGCGGCCATCCCCACACGTCTCGACCTAGGAGGTCAACATGAAGCACACATCACGAGCGACTCTTGCAGTCGCGGTCATTGGAAGCGCGCTGCTCGCCGCCACCACTGCGATTGGGTCGAGCACGTCGCCGGCCAGCGGAACAGTCCACCTCTTCTACACGCAGCAGAGCATCACGGCGAACGGCGCGGTGGTCTTCACCGGCGCGATCGGCGACTACGGCAAGACCGTCAGCATCGACAAGAACGGCAAACCCGACCCGAACGGCAGCTACGAGAAGGTCACCCTGCAAGCCGGCACATTCGAAATCAACGGCACGGCGCTCGACACCAAGTTCGCCAAAACAAAGCCGACCGCTTACATCGCCACCTGCTCCGGGCAGGAGACCGGCACCAGCTCGCTCACGCTACTCGACGGAACCGGTTCCTACGCCGGTATCACGGGAACCATCCACGTGCACTTCACCGGCGCGTTCATCGTCCCCCGCTTCACCAGCGGCACGCACAAGGGCCAGTGCAACGGCAACGCCAGCGACCCGGCCGGGCTCTCCAACCTGATCACCGGCTCGGGCAAGGTGAGCTTCAACTGACCGTCAAGCCAACGAGGGGCCGGGCAGCCGTCGTTGCTCGCGGCCGCTCCGCTGCCACGCGCTGCGCCGCGGAAACCGAAGGTGGCCTCGACCTGGTCGAGACGGACGCTGCTGAGCAGCTTGAGCAGTCCGGACGCCGCCTCATCCGGGCTCCTGGTTTGCTCGCACGACGAGCATCCCGATGCCGACGATGGCCGCCCGCCCTTGCGCGGATTGCGAAGACGTGGCAAGACGATTGCGTCGCTCGAGTCATGTGTCGTGATTGCTCGATCAAAGCGCTCACAACGGTCGAGCAGGACCAGATCCCGGCGTGCTACGCATTCCGGGATGCGCGAGTTGAAGCGGCTACCCCTGAAGCTGTCCACGGACTGGATTTCAAAGACGGTCACGACGGGCCCGCCCAGGCTTCTCCCCCACGAGGAATGGCGGCTCTCGATTGGCATCGAGGCACCCAGCCCGATACACGCGGTGGTCGTTTGGTACGTCGAAGACGACATGACCTGGGGCAACTGGCAGTACGAACCCTCGGCACGCATCGAACTTCCGCTGCACTTCTTCCCCTACGCTGGCTCAAATCAGACGAGGTGCGACTCTCTTTGGGCTGGCGACGAATCAGCATCACCGACGCCAGGATCAAGGTCGATCCGGTCGAAGAAACCACCGTGCTCGCGCCTCCCACTGCGGAGACGGGTCAGATCATTCCGATCTGCAAGCTCCGCAACCACCCAGTCACGGCGGCCGTGTTCCCTGTCGCATCTGAGGACACCGAGCCCCGCCGACGCCACCGTTGGCGAGTGCTCCCCGAGTTGACCGAGGCCCTTCCACGCGATCTAGGTGGGCTCAGCAGTGGGCATCAGAGCCACACGCGGAAAGCCGACCAAGGGCCGCCGGCATCGCCCACGTGGTGATCGCATTGCTGGGAAGCGATCACCGCAGGCCGACGACCATGGACATCGCGTTGCCACGGGAAGGATCACGCCGCCAGACCTGCATTCGTTCCGGCACGATCATCTCGACGTGGCGGAGGAGAGACGCGCTTCGCGCGGAACACGAGAGATGTCTCGGGAACGTTGCAGAGCGCTGCTGTTCCTGACGACGAGAGGTTTACGGCGCTTAGGAATCTCCGAGTAGCTCGAAGGCGATGCGTGCGAAGTCGTCGGCCATGGCGAACGACGAGGGGACCTCGTCCGCTATCGCGCCCAGTGCCGCGATACGGTCGTAGAAGCTTTCGGGCAGTGCTGCCGCATTGGGCTTGGCGCCGCCGTCGATCACAACTACTCGGCGCTCGGTTCGCTGCCAGCGCAGGTACAGCCGGTATAGCGTCTGGCCATGGCGATCGCGCGCCTCATGTAGTTGCGCGCACGCCCCGTGCATGGAGTCATGGGAGGTCGTGTCCCGCCAGCGGTCGGGACCGGTTGTGCGGACGGCGTCGATGATCGCGAGCAATTGCACGCGTGCCGGAGCGGGCTGGATCAGCAGAAACTCAAATGCCGGAATGTGACGTTCACCTTCCTCAACGACCACTAGCCACTCGATCCCCCACATGCGACTCGAACCTAACGGGTGAAGCAGACGGCGTGCGGGTGTTGCATTTATGCCACGCTCGGGCTATTCTGTCGGCATGGCTAAGAAGACTGCGGATGCTGCCGCCCGGAACTTCCTTCTCTCATCTCCCGACGAGCGTGTCCAGCATGAGCTTGCCGTCACTGCACTAGTAGCCCGCAACGCGTTGCTCGAGGCCTTGGAGTCCGCTCGCTCCGAGCAGGGACTCACAAAGGCGAACCTTGCGGCGATGGCTGGCCTGGATGCCTCGAGCGTCCGCCGACTGCTGACATCAAAGACGGCGAACCCCACGACCGAAAACGCGTTCCGCCTGATGGCCGCGATGGGCATCCAACTCGAAGCCACCCTTCCGACCGGCGAGCGGATCAAGCTCGTTGACGTCGGAGCTGCCCGGGGCAGCAAGGCTAAGCCAGCAGTCCCCGCGTAGCCGCCGGTTCGCCTTCGACGCCGCCCGACTGGTCACTACACGCGACGCCAGGACGGCACCTGCTTCTCGCTCGGCACGAGTATCTCGGTCCCGCGGACAAGAGACCCGCAACGCGCGGCCAGCAGGGCAATCGCTGGTTCGAGCACGCTTCGGCGCCGGTCTGGTGTGTAGGAAACCGCCGTTGCCCGTGGACGCGCTTTGCGTGTCGCCGCACATCAGTCGGGCACGTCCAACGAGCAGGCGTCGTCGCTGGTCAGCGTGAGGTGGTCGCGAGCTTGACGCCGAGGCCCAGGAACGATGCCGCGAACAAGCGACGCATCCGCTGGATGACCTTCGGCCTTCCGATGACGTTGCGGCGGACCACGGCAGCGCCGACCCCGTATAGGACGAACACGACGAAGGTCATTGCCATGAACACGCCGCTGAGTAGCAGGAGCCGTTCAAGCTCGCCAGGGGCGTCGGGCGGCACGAACTGCGGCAAGAACGCGAAGAAGAACACAGTCAGCTTGGGGTTCAGCAGGTTGGAAAGCATCGCCGAGCCGATCACCCGGGGCGCCGAACGTGGCGGCTGGTCGTCGCGGACGGTCAACTCGCTCGTGTCGCGCCAGGTAGCGACAGCCATGACCAGTAGGTAGGCGACCCCGACGATCCTCAGCGCGTCGAAGGCGACGCCGCTAGCGCGCAGTAGCGCAGCAGTGCCGGTCACCGCCGCAATCAGGTGCGGAACGATCCCGAGCGTGCAGCCGAACGCCGCGACGACACCGGCCCGAGCGCCGCGCGAGACGCCCGCCGAGAGCGTGATCAGCGCTCCTGTGCCGGGCATCGCGATGATGATCAGCGACGTCAGAAGAAAAGCGACGCTCACACGCGGGAGGCTACCTGTTCGCCGTTCAAGCGCTAAACCGAACGGACAGCACCCCACCACGCCAGTGATCGGGTCGGCCCAGGCCCGCTTTCGTTGCGCCGGAGGTGTCTGAAGTCACGCAGCGAGATGCCAGCTTTGCGCGGACACCAGTGATCGCTACCGGACCATGCGGAGCGTCTCTTCGATCTCGGAGGTCAGGAGGTAGAGGTCGAGTTCGCTGGGGTCCTCCGGGTGGAACGGGTGGAACCCGAGGTATTCCCACCAAGTTCGCGCGGTGGGGTTGAGCGCGGTGACGACGACCGCTCGGCAGGCGGCTTTCTGGTTGAGCTCGACGGCAGTCGCGAGAACGTGCGTGGTAAGGGTGGTTCCGATGCCAAGCTTTGCGTGTCGGCGATCGACGGCGAGGCGTCCTAGCAGCAGCGCCGGGACGGGATCGGGCGCTCCTTTTCCGACCGGGACCGGGGCGGCCGTTCGGTCGATGCCGGTCATCGCGACGCTTGCGTACGCGACGACAACGTCGTTGGCGTCGGCGATGACCCAGGTCGCAGCGGTGTCTCGCCGGCGGTTCTGGCCGGCGTAGCGCCGCAGCCATTCATCGAGCGCTGGTTCGCCGCTGTCGAACTCGGCGCGACGGTGGCGCCCGGGATCAAGCGGCTCCGGCCGGCGTAGTTCAGTCAACCCAGCTGAACTTCCGCGTGCGGCGAAGCGCGGCGGTGAGCCGGTCGTTGACCTCGGCCGGCCTCTCCAGCGCGTTGCTGAACGCTGTGGCCGCGTCTGGGGAGAGGCGGATGCTGGAGCGCTCCGCGAGGACTTCCTCCGCTTTCAACGCTGCGGCTTGAACGACGAACGAGGACACGTTGAGGTGTGACGCGGCTGCCGCGCGCTCAAGCAGCGCCTTGTCTGCCGGGTTGACCCGGATCTGGAGCCGATCGTCTTTGACTGTTGACATGTACTCACGATGGCAGTACAGCCGAGGGTTGTCAAGCCATCCACCCAAGGGCGAGCAGTATCCCGCCGACGGTCGAAGAAATCGTCGCGGTGATGCGAGCAGTTGGAGACCGCCCCGACGCCCACCGGCTCCGCGCACTGATCGTCCTTCTGTGGCGCGCCGGGCTACGAATCAGCGAGGCTCTCTCTCTGCAGGAGAGTGACTGGACGCGGCCCGTGGCGCGGTGCTCGTCAGGCGCGGGAAGGGCGGCAAGCCGACGCGAGGTCGGGATGGACCGCTGGGCATGGGCCCAACTCGACCCTTGGATGGAGATTCGCCGCGATCTCCCGATCGGCGCTTTGCCTCTGCGTCATCCACGGCCCGACCGCTGGCCGTCGCTGGGAGCCATCCGCCGCACGCACGCAACTCCACCACGCCGCGGCCACGGCTGGCGTTAGGCGACGGTTCGCGCCGCATCAGTTACGACACGCCCATGCCGTCGAGATGGCGCACGAGGGCGTCCCGCTCGTCGTGATCCAACGCCAACACGCGAACCTCGGGATCACGAGCACCTACCTACAAGGCATCGACAGCTCGGAGATCATCAACGCCGTCCACGGACGACCGTGGCCGACGATCTCCGCTACCGCCGGTCTTCAGCTGAGGAGATAACTCCTCACGATCGGGTCGGCCGGCGGGCCCGGCCGACCCGATCCCTGACCTCACCGTGGCGAGATGCGGGTCTCTTTACCTCGTGCGGCGTAAGTCGCGCTTTGACCTGCACGCCGGGACTCGCCCTGTTAGGCCGGTCGGTATGTGTGGATCACGGCACCAGAGGCGAAGGTCTCGGTGTTGATCAGCGTGAGTTTGAGTGGCTCGGCGAACAGGCGTATCCCCGTTCCGAGAGCGACGGGGTGGATCGTGAGTCGGTATTCGTCCACGAGCCGGTGAGCTGAGACGTATTGCGCGAAGAGCGCTCCTCCAGCTATGCCGATGTTCTGTCCTGGCTGCAGCTTCAGGCGGTCGAGTTCTTCGGCCGGGTCGGACTGTGCGAGTGACGAGTTCTGCCAGTCGACTGTGGCGAGCGTCTTGGAGAACACAAGCTTGTCCGCCGCGTTCATCTTCTCGGCGATCGGGTCGTTCACATTGGGCCAGTGTGCGGCCATGCCGAGGTAGGTGTTGCGGCCCATTACGAACGTGTCGATCTCGTTCAGCGATCCGACGATCGAGCGGTTCAGCTCTTCGTCGATGTTGGGGAACATCCAGTCCAGCTCGCCGCCGGGGCCGGCTACGTAACCGTCCAGCGTGAGGTTCATACCCAGGATGACTTTTCGCATCGTGTCTCCTTCTTGGTTGACGGCGTCTCATCGAGTTGACCTGGAGCACAGTCCGCTTCGAAGCGTCTGAGCTCCGCTGCTTGACTGTACTGAACGGTCTAGTACAGTCTACACATGGGTTCAGTACGCTGACTGCTGTGAGCTACCAGCATGCTGTGAGCAACACCGACGAGGATCGACGCTCGGCGACAAAGCGGCAGGCGATCATCGAGGCCGCGACCGCAGCGTTTCTGCGCGCGGGGTACGCAGGAACCAGCATGGACGAGATCGCCGCATTGGCAGGCGTCTCAAAGGTGACCGTGTACAACCACTTCGCCGACAAGGAACGACTCTTCTCAGAGATCGTCATCGCCACCGTCGACGAGATCAGCGATCCGAACTATGCCGACGTGCTGAACGTCGGCGACAGCGCAGACCTCGAGACTGACCTCACAAACTTCGCCCGCCGACAGCTCGCCCGCGTGATGCAGCCTCATCTCCTGCAGCTACGACGACTCGTGATCGGTGAAGCCGCCCGCTTTCCTCAACTCAGCCAAATCTTCTACGACCGCGGTCCGGCACGGACGATCGACGCGCTTGCCAGCGCGTTTGAGCGTCTAGCCGCAGAGAAGAAACTTCACATCACCGATGCTCACCTGGCGGCCGCCCAGTTCAACTGGCTCGTCATGTCAATCCCGCTGAACGACGCGATGTTCCTCGGCCACGGCAGCCCTCCGCCAGGCCACGAGTTGGACCACTACGCCGACGCCGGAGTTCAGACCTTTCTCGCCGCTTACGCCACCGCTAGATCACACTGAGTCCGCTCAGACAGCGCAGCCGCGCGAGGGGCCACGGTCGCACGACCGGCTCACCACGTAATCAGTCATCCGCCGGGACCTGCTTCGACACCGCGACGCGCATATTCAACGCGCCGGCGGCTTCCCCGCTCCGCGCGGCCAGCGGGGCTGATACGGCCACCGTCACAGCGGTAACTCCCCTCGTCGGGGCCGAGCAAGGACATGCGCGGACGGTTTGGCTGGTCGGCCCTGCCTGCGGTCACCGGCGTGCCTCGGGTCGCGGACCCGAGGTGGAGGGCGGTGTTACGGGTGTTATTACTGAATGTCCTCAGCGTGTGAGTCGTCTCGATCGAGGCATGATCGCAACGATCACCAGGACGACGAGCGATGCTGCGCCGATCAGGAATGCGTACCAGGCGATGTTGCTGGCGGTGCCGGGATGTTTCGCGTTTTGGTAGGTCAGCTCCGCAATCACGAAGAATACGAGGTCGACAACGAGGAGGACGGCCAGTTTGCGATGAGAAATGAAGATCTGTCGCATCACTACGGGGGTGCGTCGCTGGTTGCTTGGAGTTGGCATCGCTATAGCCTTTCTGATGTGGTGGTGGTCGATATCCAGCTCATGGCAGGGATACGCGCAGGTGCGCAGTGACCGTCTGCGAGCCGGTTGGTGACCCGGCCGATGAAGCATGGCTCCACCTGCCACTGCTGTCGTCGGGCGCGGGTAGGACCTTTGTGGACTTCGCGACGATCTCGCGGGTCCTCCCTGAGTAGGATCCAGATCAGAACTCCGGACGATGCTTTGGGGCTCGGTCGGCGCTAGCTTCCGTTTGTGGCTGTCGAGAGCACGTCGATTCGGAGGGCCGGATCGATCGATCCTGTTCTCGTCGACTGCGCTCTAGCGGTGCTATTGACGATTGGGGCGCTGATCGACGCCGGCGGGTTTTCGGGTCGCCGCCTCGGGGCGGTTTCGGTCCTCGCGTGTGCGGCGCTGACGGGCAGTGTCGCGCTACGCCGGCGCAATGCGGTGCTGTCCACGGTGGTCGCAGCGACCGGACTGGTCGTTTTCGAGCGGGCGAGCGGGTATGCGGGCGACGGCGCCTTCGAGGCGGCAGCGGTCGCGGCCAGTCTGTATCTGCTTGGCCGGCGCGCCCGAGTTCGGCCCGCATTGATGACGATGGTCGCATTCGTTTACTGGCTGGGCTGTTCACTCGCCGCCGGGTACAGCGAGTCGGGCTCAGCGGCTGGTAACTCGTTGTTCTGGATCCTTTGCGGGGCGCTGCCGTTCGCTGTCGGATCCGCGCTCGCGGTTCGTGCCGCGGCCGGGGAAGAGCTGAAGCTTTCAGCTGAGCGGTTGCACAGCGACCAGGTCATGCGTGCCCGCCGTGCGGCGGACGAGGAACGCAGTCGGATGGCCCGCGAGTTGCATGACGTGGTCGCTCATTGCATGAGCGTGATGGTCGTTCAGACATCGGGTGCGCGGCGGATCGCGGCCTCAGATCTCGAGGCTGCCCGCGAAGCGTTGAAGGTCGTGGAGAGCGCTGGGCGCGAGGCGCTCGTTGAGCTGCGGCGAATCGTGGGCGTGTTATATCGAGGCGACAACGAGCCGGCTGGCGGCTCGCCGGGGCTCGCGCAGCTCGGCGTGCTGGTCGATCGGGCTCGGGCAGCAGGATTGGCGGTGGAGCTGTCCGTTGAGGGTCCCCAGGGCTCGGTGTCCCCGGGGCTTGATCTGGTGGCGTATCGGATTGTTCAGGAGTCGCTGACCAACGCGATCAAGCATGCCGCTCCTGCGGACGCGCGTGTGCACGTGGTCTTCGGTGCTCGTGAGCTGGTTCTTGAAGTCACCAACAACGGACAGGGGCCGGGACGGCGCCGTCGCGACGACGGAACTGGACACGGTCTGATCGGTATGACCGAGCGCGTGAGGCTTTACGGAGGCGACCTGCATGCAGGGCCGCGCCCGGACGGGGGGTTCGAGGTGCGTGCTCGGATCCCACTCGACGGAACCGTGTCCGGCCTACCGGAGCTCGCCCAGATCGGGACCGATTGCAACGCGCTCCGTATCGAGGTCAGCGAATCGATCGCTTGGCCGTGGCTCGACCCGCTTCTGGCCGCTGGCTTCCTCGTCGCGCTCGAGGTGATGGCACTTACCGGCAGCGAGCGCGGCGCGGTGCGGTTGCGTGACGCGATCGTGTTGGCTGCGATGGCACTGGCGTGCATCTGGCGCCGCCGCCAGCCGCTGTGGTTCCTGATCACCGTGGTGGTGCCGGTGTTCCCGCTCAGCAGCAATCTCGCGCCCGGATCCTCATTGCTGACCGCCGTCTACGTCGGGCTGTTGCCGGCATACGCGGTCGCTGCATGGGAAGACCGGCGGCGGGCGTTGCTGGGACTCGCGATCGTGCTAGTCGCATCTGCGGTCGGCGAGCTGTTGATTCGGCACCTCGGCGCCGCCAACTACGCAACGTCACTGTTTACGATCTCCGCTGCCTGGGCTGCAGGCCGCGCGATCCGCGCGCGACGGGTAATGAATGAGGCGCTTGAGCGGACGACATCCCTGCTCGCGGCTGAGCGCGACGACCGCGCGCGGCTGGCGGTGACCGGCGAACGCTCGCGAATCGCGCGAGACCTGCACGCAGTCGTGGCACGCAGCGTCGCGGGCATGGTCGTTCAGGCCGAGGCGGCGCGGGCGCAGCTCGACAGCGAGCCGGCCGCCGCGGACGCGGCTCTGGCGGCAGTCGAGGACGTCGGCCGTCAGACGTTGGGCGAGATGCGCCGGATCGTGGGCGTGCTGCGCCAGCGTGACGAGGCTGGGGAGCTCCTCGAGCCACAACCGGGCGTCGACCAGATCTACAGGCTCATCGAGCGCGCACGCGAGCATGGTCAGCAGGTCGAACTCACCATTGCGGGCCAGCCCGGAACGCTGTCGGCGGGCGTCGACCTCGGGATCTACCGAATCCTCGAAGAGGCGCTGGCCAGCATTCGTTCATATCCGCCGATCGCTGTGGGCATCGCCTTGAGCTTCGAAGAGGAGGACCTGGAACTGCAGCTCACCACGACGTACCAAGCCGCGTGTGACTGGCCGACCGACGCGATGCGCGAGCGCGTGCTGTTGTGTGGCGGCGAGCTGCGCTCAGAGCTGCGCGAGCCCGACGGAGCGCGCTTGACCGCGCGTCTCCCGCGAGGACTTCAGGGAGTCCTGACGTGACCATACGCGTGGTCATCGCCGACGATCAGCAACTGATCCGAGCCGGATTCAAGATGATCCTGTCGGCCGAACTCGACATCGAGGTCGTAGGTGAGGCCAATACCGGCTCCGAGGTCGTCGACCTTACTCGCGAGCTTCGGCCGGACGTCATCCTCATGGATATCCGCATGCCCGACGTGGACGGCATCGAAGCGACCCGGCGAATCCTCGCCCTCGACTACAACCCCCCGCCGAACGTGTTGATCCTGACGACGTTCGATCTCGACGAGTACGTCTACGAGGCGCTACGCGCGGGCGCAAGCGGGTTCCTGCTGAAAGACGTACCGGCCGCACAGCTCACCGCTGGCATTCGCACCGTCGGACAGGGCGACGCGCTGCTCGCGCCCAGCGTGACCCGCCGGCTGATCGCTGAATTCGCCGCGACGCGTAATTTGCGAACGGCCCCGCCGAGCCTTGACGAACTGACTCCCCGCGAGCTCGAGGTCTTCCGACTCCTCGCGACCGGAATGAGCAACGGCGAGATCGCCGGTGAGCTGATCATCGGAGAGACCACGATCAAGACCCACGTCACCAGGATCCTCCTGAAGCTCGGCGTGCGCGACCGCGTCCAAGCCGTCGTCGTTGCATACGAAACCGGACTCGTCACCCCACGGCGCACCAACGACACCTAACGGTCAACAACACAGGGACCGGGGCTCGCGAGACACCCGCTTTGCGCGCGGAACTGAGGGCGGTCGTACACCCCCCCGCCCAAGATCGGTCGACGGTCGTCGGCGGGGACCAGACGGTGGCTCGAGCGCGTGTCCCAGGAAATGTCCCGAACTAGTAATTCTGACCTCACTGAAGTCCACCGAGCTACTCCAAATCATCAACGACTACGGCAATGGCCCTGCAAATAAGCAACTTCTAATCCGCACGCCGCAGGTTCGAGTCCACTGCCGGGGGGTGCTGCAGAAGTCTTAGGACTTCGGTGGGAGATGCCCGGTCCAGCGTTCTTCGACGTGACCAGAGCCAGCGGCGTCGGCTATCGGCAATGCAACGGCGCGCCCTCAGAGAAGGACTACGCAACCTTCGGCTGTAAGGGCTGTTGTGACTTGTGTCGTGATCAGGAGCCGAGCCCGCAAGCCACATCTGCCTCGTAGGGCCGCCATCACGCTCCTTGCAGCACTGATCGGCGTTGCAGCCGCGTCTGGCGCCGCCGCGCCCGCCTCCGGCAACACGCGCGCGGCGGCGACGAAGACCGTGCGCTACCACGGCGTCAGCGTGCGGGTGCCGAGCGACTGGCCGGTGTTCCGCCTCGGCGCCCACTCGAGCGTGTGCGTGCGCTTCAACCGTCACGCCGTCTATCTGGGAACGCCAGGTACCAACGAGGACTGTCCCGTCCAGGCGATCGGGCGAACCGAGGCGATCCTGATCGCACCGAAAGTGCGCGGCGCGACCATTGCACCAGATACGCGCAGCGTGCTCGCGCCGACGAGCACCCCGGGCGCGGCGCTGGGCGGCGGCGCGATGGCCACGATTGTCGAGAAGACGCAACACGTTGTGATCACCGCGACTTGGGGCCGTGATCGCGCGGCGATCCGGAAGGCTCTCGGTCTGCGCTCACTCCGCGGGGCGATGCTCGCCACCAACGGTCATCGACCGCCAGAAGCGAGCACCTCGACGCGGCCGCGAGCGATCGCCCACACGACGTCTCCCTCGGCTCCGGCACTGCCCGGCGCTGTCTACAACGGTCTCGGTTTCGACACCTGCACAACCCAGTCCCCGGCCACGATGTCGGCGTGGGGTGCAGCGTCGCCGTACGCAGCCGTCGGGGTATACATCGGCGGCGTCAACGCCGCATGCACGGGCGGCTACCTGAACTCCTCGTGGGTCAGTGCGGAGTCGGCTGCCGGCTGGCACCTGATTCCGATCTACGTCGGGCTGCAGGCACCGGGGGCCTGCAGCTGTCAGGGGATCACCGCATCGCTTGCCGCAAGCCAGGGCACCGCCGCCGCCCAGGACGCGGTCATTCAAGCCCAGGCGCTCGGGATCGGCACCGGCAACCCGATCTATCTGGACATGGAGGGTTACAAGCGATCCACGGCCACGACGACTGAGGTGCTGGCCTTCATCGAGGCATGGACGGAACAATTGCACGCCAGCGGCTACCTGTCCGGCGTGTACAGCAGCGGCGCCTCCGGTATCACCGACCTCGTGAGCGACTACGGAACGGGCTACATCGAGCCTGACGAGCTGTGGACCGCCGACTGGGATTCGACGCCGCCCCCGACGCCGCCGACGAGCGCGGCGAACCCGTACGTGCCGGACGGCGAGTGGCCGAACAACCAGCAGCTGCTCCAGTACCTCGGTGGCCGCAACGAGAAGTACGGCAACGTGACGGTCAACATCGATAGCGACTACGTCGATGCCGCCACAGCTGCATTCGGGACCGGGGCTCCGCCGGCGCCGGTGGTCGCCACCGCACCCTTGCTCACCATTCGCCCCCAGGCCAATGGCTCAGTCCACCTGACTCCCAGATGGGCAGGAGAGTCCGGCATCAGTAGATTCGAGATCCTTGCCGGCGCCTCGGCGGCCACCATGACGGCAATCCAGACCGTATCCGCCAACCGCTCGGGTGCGGTCGACATCCGCGGCGTGTATCGGTACTTCGGCGTATCGGCGCTCAGCGCGAGCGGCCAGATCGTCGCCAGCTCAACCCCGGTCGCCACGCCGGCGAGCGTCGCGGTCTTCGGCAACAGCGCTTTCGCCGGATCCAGCGGACCGGCGGGGATCCCGGTCGCGTGCCTGAACGCCTCACCCTGCGAGATGCAGGCCGTGATCAATGAGGGCCGCAAGCGCCTCGCGCACAGCGGGACCGAAGCGATCGCACGGCACGGCGGCGTGCTTCTGGTCCCGCTCAGCAAGCAGGTTCGCCGCCTGATCACGACCGCGGCCGACGCCAGGCTGCCGGTGACGGTGACCGTAACCAGTGCCACCGGACTGAAGGCGACGCGCCCGCTGAGCCTCGTCCCGTTCACAGCGTCGGGGAAGGCGCCGACCCACCGGGCCTGGTCGAGTTCCGCCGTGCAGATCCTCGGCAGGACCAACTTCGTCTCCAACGGCTGGGTTGGCGGCATTCTCGCCGCCTGCAAGACGACTGCGCCCTGTGTGGCCACAACCACCGTCACGCGGTCCGGGATCCCGATCGCAACCTCGAAACCGCAGACGCTGGGCGCTGGCGAGGTCGGCTATCTCACGTTCCGGATGACGGCTAACGGGCACGCTCTGCTGCGCTCCAGCAGGGGCAACCAGCTCGGCGCCCGCGTGTCTGTCCGGAGCGTCAGCCTGTCGAGCACGGGCGGGGCCACCGCCGCTGTCACCCCTGGGACGGCTATGGCGCTCGTGTCGCTGGACAGCTATCGATAGACGGTCGACCTGCTGAGAGGTTGGGCGGGGCGCCGTCCAGCGGGACGGGCGCCCCAGAAGCCCGCGCTTCTCGGCAAGCTCAGTGCCCGGGCTCACCGTCCGGCACGGCGAGGACCTGCGTCTCGGTGAACCCGTAGATGCCCTCGCGCCCGAGCTCGCGACCGATGCCGCTCTGGTTGAAGCCGCCGAACATGGCGCGCTCGTCGACCGCTGTCGCATTGTGGTTGTTGAAGAACACGTGGCCGGCGCGCAACCGCCTGCCGATCCGCATCGCGTGCTCGTCGTCGCCCGACCAGACCGAGGCGCAGAGGCCGGCCCAAGTGTCATTGGCGAGGCGCACGGCCTCGTCTTCGGTGTCGTAAGGGATGATCGGGAGCGCCGGGCCGAACTGCTCCTCGGTCACGATCCGCTCGGCGGCGGACGGATCGAGAACCAGTGCGGGCTTCATGTAGTTGCCCTCGCTCGGGTCGGTGCCGAGGAACTCGCCGCCTTCGATCACCTCGGTGCCGCCGGCGCGCGACTCGGCCAGCAGGTCCTGCACGTAGTCACGCTGACGAGCCATGTTGAGCGGCCCCATCGTGACCTCCGGGTTGAGGCCGCCACCGATCCTCTGACCCTCGATGAAGCCACGGAGTCCCTCGACCGCCTCGTCGTAGCGGGCGCGGGGTACATAGAGGCGCTTCACCGCCATGCAGACCTGACCGGTCGTCATGAACGTCGCCATCCCGATCTTCGCGACCGTTGCATCGTCCAGCACGGCGTCGTCGAGGATCACCGCCGGGTCGTTGCCGCCCAGCTCGAGCGTCACGTTGGTGACGTTCTTCGAGGCCATCTCCATGATGCGCTTGCCGCCGGCCGTGGAGCCCGTGAAGCACACGTGCTTGACGCGGGGGTCGCCGACTACGACCGGACCGAGGATCGCATCATCACCGGTGACGACGTTCAGCACGCCGCGCGGCAGCTTCTGCGCGACCTGGCGGAGCGTCAGCACCGACGAGAGCGGCGTCGTGGGCGGCGGCTTCGCGATCACCGTGTTGCCGGCCATCAGCGCGTGGGGGAGGCTGGCTGCGAGGATCGCCAGCGGCCAGTTGAACGGATAGATGATCGTCACGACGCCCTGGGGGAGATGCCGGATCGTCGTGTTGTACGGAGGGCCGCCGATCGTCTCCACAGTGTCGAGCTCGCGCGCGTACTCGGCGGCGCCGTGGAAGCGTCCGCCGAACACCATGAGGTCGATCTCCGCCTCGAAGCGGACCTTGCCGTTCTCACGCGAGAGCACCTCGGCGCGCTCCGCCTGATCGTTGGGCAGCGTCTCGAGCGCCTTCAGGCAGACCTCGATCCGCTCGGCGGCGGATAGCGCCGCCCACGCCGGCCAGGCGCGCTCGGCGGCAGTTACGGCGTCCAGCGCATCCTGCGTCGTCGCGCTCGCCGCGCTGCCGATCAACGAACCGTCGTGCGGATCGTGGACGGCAAAGCTCGCTGCCGTCGAGCGCTCCTCACCGTCGATCACAAGCGGTGTGGTCACCGCCTCACCAATCGCCATGCTGGCTCACCCTCTCCTCAGTCGGGACGGGGCTTCGGCATCTGCCGGATGCCGTTGCCGCTGTCCACTCGGTCGCGGTCGCTAGTGCCTGGGAACGTTAGTACTGGCCGGGTCGGTGGGCTGCGCGACCGGCACGGCGAGCAGCATCGCCTCTGCATCCTCGAGCGTGCGCGCGGTGAACGGCGCGTGACGGTCGCGGCCGCCGTGCTTGGCGGCGTACATAGCAAGGTCGGCTCCCACCATCGCGCGATCCTCGGACAGGCGCTCGATGTCGTCGAAGACGAAGATGCCGACGCTGATCGTGACCGCTGGTTCTCCGGGTTGGCTGAGCTCGCGCACCGACTGGACGAGCGCCGCGGCCACCGCCTCGGCCTGCTCCGAACTCACCTCCGGCAACAGCACCGCGAACTCATCACCACCGATACGTCCGATCATGTCGCTGCCACGCAGCCGCCCGCTGAGCCCGCTGCTCACGGCCTGAAGCAGTTTGTCGCCGCCGGAATGACCGTGGGTGTCGTTGTAGGCCTTGAAGTTGTCGAGGTCGAGCATCAGCAGCGCGCCGCTGGTGCCGTAGCGCGTCAGCCGGCTCACATGGCGGCGCAGTTCCCGGCCGAAACCGCGCCGGTTGAGCAGACCGGTCAGCGGATCGTGGTCGGCGAGGTGTCGCAGGCGCTGCTCGCGCGTGTGGTACTCGGTCAGGTCGGTCGCCTGGCCGACGAAGTAGAGCGGCTCGCCTTCCGCGTCGCGGATCAGCCGCGTCCCCGCGAGTACCCAGACGGCCCTGCCGTCGGCGCCGAGCAGCCGCCTCTCACGGGCGGCGCTGTCGCGTTCGCCGGCCAGCATGTCGCGGGCGTCCTGGGCTTCCGCGGCGCGTTCGTCCGGATGCGTGAACTCCGACACTTGACCGCCCACGAGGAGCTCGCGGGGGCGATCCAGCAGCCGGCAGAGCGCATCGTTGACGTCGGTGAAACGCTCGTTGAGGTCGCAAATCCAGGCTGCGAGCAAGCCCTGCTCGAACGCGGCGTAGAAGCGGTCGTTGGATGGATCCACTGGATCGTGAGGTTCGGCAGGCAGACTCGGCGGCAACTCGATGCAATCCTCCGGAATGTCGGCAGCCATCGCTGCCCAGCCAGTGGAGATCTTACCCGGCCCCCGCACCGGCAAACGAGATCCTAATCAACCAAACCAAGAATCGCGACGGTCTCACTCGAGATTACCCCCGATCCGGGAGTTCCGAAAATTACCGTCGTTATCAGGCGATTCCACCAATCAGCCGCGAGTGCCAGTCGCCTGACGGTCAGCCGCCGGCCGTCTCGAGTGGCAGTGGCGATGCGGGCTTGAGCTCCTCGAGTCGCAGGAGCGTCGTGACCCGAACTGCGCCGCCGCGCGTCGACAGGCGCACGATCACGCGCTGGAGTTCCGCGACCTCGCGCGCGACGACCACCAGAATCGCGTCGATCTCGCCCGTCACCCAATCGGCCGAGATCACCTCGGGCATCGAATGGACGGCCGCCGTGAACTTGCGGTGCGCTGCGTCGTCGTGGCGCTGGATCGTCACCAGCAGGTAGACGTGCAGCGGAAATCCGGCAACCGTCGCGTCGACCTCGGCGACGATCGCTCGCACGATGCCCGAGGACTTCAGGCGGCGTACGCGATGCAGCGTCGCGGCCGGCGACAGCCCGATCACTCGTGCGAGCTCGACGTTGGAGCGGTCCGCGTCGAGCTGCAGCTCTTTGAGCAGCGTCAGGTCAATTAAATCAAGCGAGATCGCCATAACGCGCAATATTACATCGCGAATACGCCAAACCGTCAAATCACCAGCCGGGAAACAGCTCCGATGGAGCACTATCGGTGGTGATGAAAAACCGCAACGCCATCCTCGCGCTGATCGCCGCCGGCTGCCTCTGGGGAGTTACGGTCGGGCTCTCGAAGCTTGCGCTGCGCTGGCTCGACCCGAGCTGGCTGTCCGCCATGCGGTTCCTCGTGGCGGCGCCGGTCCTCGCCGTCCTCGGGCGCCGCACACTGCGCGAGGCGCTCACGCCGGGCGTGCTCTGCTCGGGCGCGCTCGGCTATGGCGTCGTGCTGCTGTTGCAGAACGCTGGCATCGAGCACACGAGCGTCAGCCATGCGGCGATCATCGTGGGTGCGCTGCCAGTCGTCGTCGCCCTCGTGGCTACAGGCCTTGGCAACGGCGGCACGTCGCCGCTCACATGGGTCGGCTACGCGGTTGCGCTCGTTGGGGTCATGCTCGTCGCAAAGGGTGGTGGCGGCGGCGCGGCCGTCTCCGGCGACATGCTCGTGTTCGGCTCGGTGGTCATGTCTGGGATCTTCATCGCCGTACAACCGCGGCTGCTGAAGGGACGCGACGCGGCTGCCGTGACGGCTGTCCAGTTCGCCGCGGCAGCGGGGATCTCGCTGCCGGTCGCGCTGCTCAGCGGCGGGCTTCCCCACGCACCCACGGCGTCCGGGCCGGTGGTCGCGTTCGTGACGTTGGCGCTCGTCGGCACGGTCCTGTCGTTCTGGCTGTTCGCCTACGGCCAGGCCCGCGTCGCGGCCGAGCTGGCGGGCGCGTTCGTGAACCTCGAGCCGCTCGTGGGCGCGCTGCTGGGCTGGGTCGCGTTCTCCGACCCGGTCGGACCGGTGCAACTCTTCGGAGCCGTCGCGCTGGTGTCTGGCATCCTGGTCAGCCTGCTACCCGACCTGAACGTCTCGCGGCCGCGCCTACGGCGTGCCATCGCGGTGGCTGAGCGCTCGTAACCCCCGGGCGCTGTTAGATTCAGTAGCCCCGTGGTGGGCGTAGCTCAGTTGGTAGAGCTCCTGGTTGTGGTCCAGGCGGTCGCCGGTTCGAATCCGGTCGCTCACCCTCCCGGGAAGTGCTGCACCGCGCACTTCCCGGATCGCGGCGCGGCTTGCCGGCTGCGGCGGCGCGCCGCGAGGACACGACCGGCAGCGGCGGTTCTTCGCGTTCCTTAGGAGCTTGAGGGCGGCCGCGGTCAGCTTGATCTTCACGGTGCGCGAGCTACCGGCCGGGAGCGAATAGCTGGCGTGACCGATCACGGTGCTCTCACGTTTGCGTTTGTGATGCTTGAGTGTTACGTCGTGCGTATAGACGAGCTTGAGCGAACCGTGGCAGCGCAGCAGCTTTTGAGCCGCGGACACGGATGCTCACATCGTTGCCTGAGAGCTTCAGACCGCCGCGGCTGATGTAGATGGTGAGCATCGGTTTGGGTGGGGCCGACGCCGTAACCGTGACCGATACCGGCGCCGGTGTCGGTTCCGGTGGTCCGCCGCCCCCCGTGCCCCAGCTCGGAAGCGAGATCCCCGCGGCGAGGAGCGCGAAAACGGCGCCGACGGTCGGGTGGGCTTCGATCCCGCTCACCTCGATGCCGGTGTTGGTGTGGTAGCGGTCTCCGTAGGGCACGAGTGAGGGGGTGTTGTTGATGTAGGCGGCGTTGCGGCTCATCAGCTCAGTGGCGATCGGGTAGCTGTTGAGCCAGGCGGGGAGGTAGAACAGCCAGGCGACCTTGTTGAGATCGCCTGCGTCTGTTTGAAGCGGCATCCCGTAGGTGGTGAGCTGGTTCAGGTAGAAGATCGCCTGGTTGGCGGCAATCTGATCGGGCACCAGCGAAACGCCGATCACCATCTCGTAGTAGGCGTTGTAGAGCGATGACCAGGTGCCAGTGGCGCCCTGCATGACGTTCAGATAGTTACCCGCTGACGCGTCGGTCGAGAGGTTGATCCATGGCCCGACGTTGTTGGTCGCGGCATCCGACCAGGTGGTGGCGTTCGCAGTGTCCCCGAGGATCGTTGCGATCTGACCCGCGGCCGCCAGTCCGATGATGGCTTTGATGCCAAGGTTCACGGAGCCCGTGCTCGTTCGAGTAGTCGGCGGCCCAGTCATCGGTACATAGCTGTGTGCTCGGGGTCGGCACCTGGGTCATCAGATAGTCGGCCCACTGAGCCCACAGCTGCTGCCACTGGCTGAGAAACGGCAATGCGGTCGAAGCTCCGACCGTGTTCGCGTAGCCGGCGGCCATGATCAGCATGCCGGCCGACTCCTCGATCGGCATCTGCTCGCCATTGCCTGGCACTCGTCCCGCGGCCACCGGGTAGACGCCCAGGTCGTGCACGCAGTAATACGGCGGAGGTGACTCGGTCCAGGCCGAAGCATCCTGCCAGGCCGGTGACGCGCACCAGTCGAGGATCGGCGCCATCACCAGCGGGATCAGGTCGGGGTCGAGCCAGAGCCAAGCGAGAAACGCCTGATCGAAGATGTCGACCGTGTTCGTGTCGCCATCGGAAGAGATCTCCTTGCCCAGCAGCCAGGGATCGCCGCTTGGCCCGATGGCGAGCTCTGTGCCTCCGTAGCACTGGCGCAGCGCGAGCGCGCACGCGGCGGCATAGCCCGACCCCGCGGACGTGGTCGCGTCCGTCTCTATCTGCGCGTCGAGCGTCGTCGCGCGCAGGCGCGCGGACGCGGCTCCAGAGATGAATGCGGCGGTCATCTCCTGCCAGGTTGACCAAGTAGTTCGTCCACAGCGGCAGCAGTTGCGTCGCCGACTGCCCATAGCTGATCAGCGGCGTGCGTACATGTCCCAAAACGAAGCTGGTAGAGGCTGCAGTTGAGCCGAAGTCGACGGCGAACGCGAACGCGGGCTGGTCGTTGTTGATGGCGCGCGGATTCGGATCAGAGGTGTCAGACAGAGCTCCTGTTAGACCCGAACTGGCTGCGCACATCGACCGCGTCGCCCGACTGATACGTGAGCGACGAACCCGACGGCGCCGCCCAGACGACCGTGCCCCAGTTCGCCATCTGATCGGTCTCCGTCAGGGAGCCAGGGCTCTGAAGCTCCACCGTCCAGTACTGCCCGGTCGCATCAGACGTCGTCTGCCACTCGATCAGCGCGCTCTCATTCGAGGAAGCCCACTCGCCGGTGATGTCGGCGTAGACCTGGACATGGTGCGACTTCCCGTCGGTGAAGCTCACCGAGACCGTCAGCAGCGTCAGCGGGACGGACTGCAACTGGAGATCGCCCGGCTCGACAGGTGAGAGCCACTCCGCAACCAGCTCCACACCGCCGGCTGCGGCCGTGAAGATCGAGCGCGTTGCGGTCACCTCCGTCGAGACCGGAGTCAGCGCTGTCACCGCCGTACCGCTGCTCAGCACCGGCTCGCCCGCCCAAGCGTAGAGCTGGCCATCGATCATGACCAATCCGACGAACCCACGCGCAGCGCCATTCCAGAACTGCGGCGTGGCCGCGGTCAGTGAGGTGGCCGGCAACCAGGTCGAAAGGTAAGGCGAGCGCACGGCGAGCGGTATCGACGGAGGGCGCACATCGGCGCCGCCGAGCGTCACTGTGGATGCTCGAGGACTCGACGCTGCGGTACCGCTCGCCCCGGTCGTCGCCGCCAACGCGACCGCGCCGTTGCCGCTGAGTTCCTGCAGCAGCGAGAACCCAGGTGCTGCCAGGGTCGCGGCCCCTACCACCCTCAGGAGCGTCCGGCGGTCGATCGGCCGGAGAGTCAGAATCGTCAGACAGAGCCGAGCCATGTTAGACCGAGAAGCGTCGGATAGCGCGATCTCGTAAGAGTTCAACGACAGCCCGCACGACCATCACTCTCGCGTGGCGTGTGGCTCACGCTGCAGGATTGCTTGGCGACCGACCAAAGGTAGTAGCCGCTGGTGCCAGACGAGCGCTTTAGTCACGCAGGCGATGGCGACAAGCCTCGCCTCGGGTGGGCGCCTGCGGTGTGATCCTGTTCGTGGCCAAGCGCTCGTCAGAAGGACTGCTGCGAGTACCCTCCGCATGTGGCGATCGTCGTAGGGGTCTTCATCGGGTGTGCCCTGTTCATCACCATGGGATTCACCCTGTTCACCGATGCGAAGCTCTGGGGAATCGCGCGCGAAGGATTCCGAGCACGGCGCCAGATACCTGCTGAACAGCGCCGCCGGATGTACGCGATGATGGCGACCGTGTACCCCTTGGCGGCTGGCTACGTCGTGTTTCTGGCCATCGCTCCGTTCGGACGGCGGGACACGATCATCTGGTTTCTAATCGTGCCCTTCCTGATCGTCGTCCCCGTCGGGAGGATTGCTGCGGCAGTCCGCGGCTACCGCCTCGGACGGCGACCTCCGCACGATCACGTTGAATAAACAGCCGGGGCGGTCCTGCTGGCTCAAGGCTGATCGAGCGCACGACCTCCGAGGCGACTGAAGCAGGCGGGAGCCGACGACTCCTGTGCCACGATCTCGCGTCGGCGTGGTCGACTTGATCAGCCAGCCGGGCTGGGTGGCGGAGGTACCCCATACTTGCGAATGCACGTGTGGAGTGCGGCCAGGTATACGGGCGAATTCTCCATGGCATGCGGGATCACGATCGCTCCGTCGGCTTTTGGGTCGGGAAAGTTCGTGGAGCCGTGCGCGCGCATGCATCGGGAGAACTTGAGCGCCGCTGTCACAACCTGTGAGGAGCCCCCGGTGGCCGAATACGTCGGGATCGAGCTCCTGCAGGCGCGCTGCGCGGCTATGGCTTGCAGGTTGCCGACACCGAGTTGATGCGGAGTCAGCTTGGACTTATCGAACTGACCGTCGCTGTCGGGTGCGGGCCAAAGAGGTACACCGTGGGTACGTACGCACTTGGCGTAGACAAGCGCCTGGGCGTAGGTCGACGACGCGGATGAGTGGCTGCTCGACCTGCCGGCGGTGCCGATGCTTCCGCCCCCAGCGTTCGAGCCGCCGCATCCAGCGACGAGGACGCTTACGGCCAGCCCTGTCAACGGCCTGACCATGGCGCGCACGCTCATTCGCTGATGCACACCGTTGCGGCTTGGACATGACCGGCGGGTCCCATGAACGCACTCTCGTTGCTCTGCGCGGGTTCGACGGCACTTTGATAGCGGGTCCCTGGTAACGCGACGGTTACAGGCGTGCCGCACCAACCCAAAGGCTTTTGGATAGCCGCAAGCCGAGTCGGCAGCCACTGAGTCAGGTCAGAACGAGTCCGCCTGATTGCACAGGTCCTGCAGCGTCGTCAGGTTCGAGTGGCTGAGGATCGCGCTGTCGATCATCGCCGTCTGGCTCTGCCCCGGGGTCGGCTCGACTCCCAGCTTCTCGAGCTCGTCGGCCACGCAGTACGTGCAGTTCGTCTTCGCCGCCGCCTGCGGCAGGAGGCCGTTGTAGTAGAGGTTTTGGACGCATGTCGTGACCACCTGCTCGACGGCCGACTGCTTCGGTGCAGCAGTGGACGTATGGGTAGTCACCTTGACGTGCGTGCAGCCGGCCGCCGTGACCGCGATTGCGGCAGCGACGATCACGCTGAGCGCACGCCTGCGCCTCCGGCGAGTCGGCTGCTCGGGACCGGGAGTTGCCGGGGGACTTGCCGGGGTGACCTGCACCTGCGGAACGGTAACTGCATACGGCGCAACAGGTGCCATATCGCGCCTCAGTACGATGCCGAGGCCGGAGCATCAGCATGAGCAGCGCATACATCTACGAAGCGATCAGGACCCCGTTCGGCCGCTACGGCGGCGCGCTGTCGGCCGTGCGCCCCGACGATCTTGCCGCTGTGGTGCTCAAGGCATTGCTCGCGCGCGTGCCGCAGCTCGAACCAGCACAGATCGACGACGTCATCTACGGCACCGCCAACGGCTCAGGCGAGGACAACCGCGACGTTGCGCGCATGGCAGTGCTGCTCGCCGGCTGGCCAACCTCGGTACCGGGCGCGACCGTCAACCGCCTCTGCGGCTCGAGCCTCGAGGCCGCGATCCAGGGCGCCCGCGCGATCGAGACCGGCGATGCCGCGATCGTCGTCGTCGGCGGAGGCGAGGCGATGAGCCGCTCGCCCTGGATCCTCGAGAAGCCGTCACGCGCTTTCCCCGCCGGCAACGAGACGCTGTACTCCTCGGCGCTCGGCTGGCGCATGGTCAACCCGAAGATGCCGTCGCAGTGGACGATCTCGCTCGGCGAGAGCACCGAGAAGCTGGTCGCCATGCACGGCATCACGCGCGAGCAGCAGGACGAGTTCGCGCTGCGCAGCCACCAGCTCGCGGCCAGGGCCTACGCCGAAAATGCGCTCAAGGAGGTCGTGCCCGTCCCCGGTGTCGAGCTGACTCAGGACGAGGGCATCCGCGCCGACACGCTCGCTCGAGAAGCTCGCCACGCTGAAGCCCGCGTTCATCGAGGGCGGGACCGTGACGGCCGGCAACTCCTCGCCGCTGAACGACGGCGCCGCGGCGGTGCTGCTGGCTGATGAGTCCAGCGCGGGGCGGCGACTGGATCGCGCTCCTCTGGCTCGAATCCTCGCCCGGGCCGCACACGGCGTGGACCCCGACGTGTTCGGCATCGGACCGGTGCAGGCGGCCAACACGGCGCTCCGGCGCGCCGGACTGACCTGGGACGACATCGACGTCGTCGAGCTGAACGAGGCCTTCGCAGGACAATCGCTCGCCTGCCTCGAGTGCTGGCCAGAGCTCGATCCGGAGAAGGTCAATCAGCGCGGCGGCGCGATCGCCATAGGCCACCCGCTTGGAGCGTCCGGCGCACGGATCCTCGGACGTGTGGCGCACGAGTTGCACGACCGCGGCGGCGGCTACGGCCTCGCCGCAATCTGCATCGGCGTCGGGCAGGGCCTCGCCGTCGTGCTCGAAGGCTGCTGAACGACGTTCGCGCCAGGGCGAGGCTAGTGGCCCCAGCCGCCGCCGCGACCCGAGCCACCGTGACCCGAGTTGCCGTGGCCCCAGCCGCCACCGTGGCTCGAGTAGCCCTGGCCCGAGTAGCCCTGGCCGGGCTGGCCTGCAGAGGTGTTCTGATCGCCCCAGCCATGCCCGTGGCTGTCGCCTCCGGTGCTCGTCGCGCCAGTTGAGCTCGGCGCCCGTCGATCCGGAGGAGGACCAGGTCGAGCCGCCAGGGGATTGGCCCGCGTTCGCCGCCTGCGCGTTGTCTGCGCCCGCGACGCCCGGTCCGCCGCCATGCATGAAGCCGTTGCCCTGGCGTGTGCGAGTTCGAGTTCGACGTGCCCCAGCCCGACTGTCCGTTGGCGCTCGCCGGAGTCGCGCCCTGGGTCGAGGCTCCCGCAGACCCCGGAGTCGCGCCCTGGGTCGAGGCTCCCGCAGACCCCGGCGCTGACGGACCTGACTGGTGCTGTTGCCCGTACCCATTTCCATGCCCGTCGCCGGGGTTGCCTGCCGGCGGCACGATCGTGCCGGGGGTTGTCGTCTTCGACGCGTGTTGTGGCGACCCGTTGGTGCCTGCGGACGAGGTTGGCCTCGAGGTAGTCCCGGGAGTGTGCAGCGGCGGCAGCTTCACCTTCGTGACGCGTGTCGCGTGCCGCTGGAAGTGGGTGGACCGCTGGACCGCCGGCACGTGGGCGACGGCGCGCCTGCTCGCGGTCACAGCGGGGGTCGTGGCGGGAGTGACCGCGGGTGTGACGGCGGGCGTGACTGCGGGCGTCGACCGGTAGGTCGGCAACACCACGGCATGCCTGGTCTTCGCAGCGGTCTTGACGACCGTGTGCTTATGCGTGGGCGCGACCTTGGTGGCCGCAATGATCGGCGGAAGCCCGAGCTTGTGGATGGGAGCGACGAAGACCATTCCGCCGATCGCGCCGACGCCGCACGCCGCCGCGGCGCAGGTCGTGGCCGCCTGTGTGAGGCCGTAGCCGATCAGCGTGCCCTTGGCGGCGGTCATCATCCCGGTTGAGATACCGCCGGTGGCGACGCTGCCTGCCGGCAATGGCAGTGCCGCGCGCAACGCCTTGGCGTCGTCACGCAGTGCTCCACGGTAGGAGCGGCAGGACGCGCAGCCGCGCAGGTGGCGGCGGATCGTCTTGTCGTGGCGACGGCCGTCGGGCTCGGAGGCGATCGCCGCGCGGGCGGTCGCGCAGGGGAGATCCGTCGCCTCGCGGTAGGTCCTCAGGCCCACTCGCGCACGCGCGATCAACCCCTTGACGGCCTCCTCGTCGGTTTCGAGAAACGCTGCGATCTCGCTGTAACTATGGCCACCCATCTCACGCATCAGCAGCGCCATGCGCTGCCCCTCCGGGAGCGCGCGGATGCCGTCGAGCACCACGGCGAGCTCGGCCTGTCCGGCCGAGGGCGAGCGCGCGGGAATGTCCGGAAGCTCACCGTCCAGCGTCAGCAGGCGGTGGCGCCGCCGGCGGGTCGTGTCGATCGAGGCGTTCCGCGCGACGCGAATCAGCCAGGGCCGCAGCTCGGCCGGCGGCCTTGTATGGAGGGCCACCGCCAGCGCTGAGAACGTCTCCTGGGTGGCGTCCTCTGCATCCTGGGTTGTGCCGAGTACGCCCATGGCGACCGCGAGCACCACGGGCCGGTGGCGCTCGTACAAAACGTCAAACGCTGCTTCGTCGCCGGCGCCGAAACGCTCGGCGAGAGCGGCATCCGACCGCAGTCGGAGGATGCGACGAGGAACCCCCAGCGGTGTCCTACCCGGCGCGACCAGTGCACGCTGTGTCTCGCTACCGCTTACTGCGCTCATCTAGCTCCAAGCACCCAGTCGTTTCAGCCCACTTTGAAGATATCGGTCCCCCTAAACAAATCTGAAGGGCAACGCCAGGACATTGACGCGCGAAGGCGAGAAAAGTGCGCCGGTAGTTGAGACGAGCCTAGCCCGCGGGCGCGCGGTCTGGTGCCGTGACACTAGAACGAACGTCCACGTCGGTGGGCGGCAAGCCACCAGAGAACACCTACCACGTCGAGCAGGCCCGCGACCAGGAATGCCGCCGGTCCAGTGACGGCACGGGCCGCGAGCCGCTCGCACCGCACCGTCCGAGCTATCGTCTCACGCCACATGTCAGAAACTCTTACCACCAATGTCACCGAGCTGCCCGAGTCGCGTGTGCGCGTCGAGGCCGAGGTCGCACCCGCTGAGGTCGAGCGCCGTATGCAGCAGGCTGCACGCAAGCTCGGCAGTCAGTTAAAGATCCCGGGCTTTCGCAAGGGAAAGGTGCCGCCCCCGGTTGTGATCCGACGGCTCGGTCGTGAGTACGTGCTCGACGAGGCGCTGCGCGACGCGCTCGGCACCTGGTACGTCGACGCGATCGGCGTCGCCGGGATCACGCCGGTTGGCGAACCGGACATCAACGTCGGCGACCTGCCCGACGCCGGCTCGCCACTCGCGTTCTCTATCGAGATCGGTGTGCGGCCGGCCGCGAAGCTTGGCAAGTACAAGGGTGTCGAGGTCGAACGGCGCGAGCCTGTACCGGACGAGGAGGCGATCGACGCCGAGGTCGAACGTCTGCGCGACCGTCTCGCCACGCTCGACACCGTCGAGCGGGCCGCCGAGCTCGGTGACCACGTCGTCATGGACTATGTAGGCAAGCTCGACGGCGAGCCGTTCGAGGGCGGTGATGGCCGTGACCAGCTGCTGGAGCTCGGCTCCGGACGTCTGATCCCCGGTTTCGAGGAGCAGCTCGTCGGCGCGGCGGCCGGTGACGAGCGTCTCGTCGAGGTCGCTTTCCCGGACGAGTACGACGCCGAGCAACTTGCCGGCAAGCCCGCGACCTTCGACGTCAAGGTCACCGAGGTCAAGACCAAGCGACTGCCAGAGCTCGACGACGAGTTCGCCTCCGACGCGGCCGGTTTTGACACGCTCGCCGAGCTGCGCGAGGACATCGCCACACGGCTCAGCGAATACGAAGAGCAGACGATTGAGCGCGAGTTCGAGCGCGACGTGCTCGACAAGATCGCCGAAACGGCGACGGTCGAGGTTCCGCATCAGCTGATTCACGCGCGCGCACACGAGATCGTCGAGGAGACAATGGAGTCGCTCGCGCGCCAGGGCATCTCCAAGGAGATGTACCTCCAGATCTCCGGCCAGGACGAGGAACAACTCGCTCATGACGCCGAGGGCGAGGCTGAGAAGACCCTCCGCCGTGAGGCTGTGATCGCGGCCGTCGTCGACGCCGAGAAGATCGAACCGACCGAGGCTGACCTGCTCGAGGCGCTCGCCTCGACCGCTGAGCGCAGCGAGACGACCCCGGAGAAGCTGCTCAAGCGGCTCGAGTCCAACGGTCGCCTCACGCGGCTACGCGCCGAGCTCGCCAACCGCCAGGCGGTCGAATGGCTCGTGCAGCACGCCAAGCCGGTGGCACCGCGGACGGGCGCGGACGAGCCCGCCTCGAAGAAGCGAGCTACCAAAGGGAAGGCTGGGGAAGAGCCCGTCGGCAAGCCACCCGCTGTCAAGAAGACCGAGGCCAAGAAGCCCGCCGCCACGGGAAAGACGGCCAAGAAGCCGGCCGCCAAGAAGCCTGCCAAGCAGCCCGACTAGCACGGTCAGGCGAGCCGTCTGACCGCGAAATGGCGATTGCTAGAGTCGGCAGGAATCCGCCCTTGGAAGCGAAAGAAGCGAGAAGCATGAGCCCACTGGTACCGATGGTCGTTGAGCAGACTTCCCGCGGGGAGCGCGCGTTCGACATCTACTCACGCCTCCTCAACGAGCGGATCGTCTTCCTCGGCACCCCCGTGGACGACCAGATCGCCAACCTGATCGTCGCTCAGTTGCTGCACCTGGAGTCCGAGGATCCCGACAAGGACATCTCGATCTACATCAACTCTCCGGGCGGCTCGGTCTACGCCGGCCTCGCGATCTACGACACGATGCAGTTCATCAAGCCGGACGTGCAGACGATCTGCGTCGGCATCGCGATGTCGATGGGCGCGCTGCTGCTCGCCGGCGGTGCCGCCGGCAAGCGCATGGCGCTGCCAAACGCGAAGATCCTGATCCACCAGGTCTCGGCCGGCTTCCAGGGTCAGGCCACCGACATCGAGATTCACGCGCGCGAGATCATCGATCTGCGCGGGCGCCTCGATGAGATCATCGCCCATCACGCGGGCAAACCTGTTGACGAGGTCAAGAAGGACACCGAGCGGGACTACTTCATGAGTTCCGAGGAGGCCAAGGACTACGGGATCATCGACCGAGTGATCACGCAGCACTAGCAACACCTCTTGGCTCCGGGCCAAGAGGCGGTTAACCTTGTGCTTGCGGTTCGCCGGTCCAGTTGGCCCTAGAACCTTCAGAGGGAATCGATGGCACGTCCGACCGACTCCAACGAGCAACTGCTCTGCAGCTTCTGCGGGAAATCGCAGCGGCAGGTCAAGAAGCTGATCGCAGGCCCAGGCGTCTACATCTGCGATGAGTGCATCGATCTCTGTAACGAGATCATCGATGAGGAGCTCACCGCTCCACCCAACTTCGACATCCAGAACCTGCCGAAGCCGCGGGAGATCTACGAGGTCCTGAACGACTACGTCGTCGGCCAGGAGCAGGCCAAGCGAACGCTGTCAGTGGCGGTCTATAACCACTACAAGCGCGTGCAGATGATGCAGTCCGACGATCAGGACATTGAGCTGCAGAAGTCCAACATCCTGCTGCTCGGCCCCACCGGCTGCGGCAAGACGCTGCTTGCACAGACCCTGGCCAAGATTCTCAACGTCCCGTTCGCGATCGCCGACGCGACCGCGCTCACGGAGGCCGGCTATGTCGGGGAGGACGTCGAAAACATCCTCCTGAAGCTGATTCAGGCCGCCGACTACGACGTCAAGAAGGCCGAGACCGGGATCATCTACATCGACGAGGTCGACAAGATCGCGCGCAAGGCAGATAACCCGTCGATCACTCGCGACGTCAGTGGCGAGGGCGTGCAGCAGGCGCTGCTGAAAATTCTCGAGGGCACGACCGCGTCGGTCCCGCCTCAGGGCGGGCGCAAGCATCCGCACCAGGAGTTCCTGTCGATCGACACGACCAACGTCCTGTTCATATGCGGGGGCGCGTTCGCGAACCTCGATCGCGTGATCGAGCGCCGCGTCGGCCATCAGGGCGTCGGCTTCGGCGCCAACATCCAGTCGAAGGATCAGCGTGACCTCGGCGAGATGTTCGAGCGGTGTCTGCCCGAGGATCTGATCCAGTACGGCCTCATCCCCGAGTTCATCGGCCGCCTGCCGGTGATGTCGGCGATCCACCAGCTGTCGCGAAACGAGCTCATGGAGATCCTGACCGAGCCGCGCAACGCGCTTGTCAAGCAGTTCCAGCGCTTCTTCCAGTTCGACGGAATCGAGCTCGTCTTCGCCGACGAGTCCCTGAGCTCGATCGCCGACCGCGCGCTCGAGCGTGAGACGGGCGCCCGCGGACTGCGCTCGATCATTGAAGAGGTCTTGCTCGAAGTCCAGTTCGAGTTGCCGTCTCGGCGCGACGTGCGCAAGTGCGTGGTCACGCGCGAGACGATCGAGAAGGGCACCGCTCCGACGCTCGTCACGCAGGCCGTGGACGAGCACGACGAGAGCGAAGAGGCTGCCTGACGGGGATCGCTGAGAACTTTGGCAATGCGGTGTTCGTTCTGCGCCCCGCGTTGCCAAAGTTCGGTGCTTGCCGTGTTTCCCCGGCCGGCTCGCCGCTGCTTCGCCGGCCTGCCCAGCGCCTGAGCAGGGCCGTCCTTCCACTGGGGTCGCGTCCGGACTGGCGTATCCGGCGCCGCCCTAAACTCGGCGTCCAATGAGCACGCTTGACATGCAGACCCGTTACGACCCATCCGAGGTCGAGCCGCGAATCGCGAGAGAGTGGATCGAGTCGGGCCTGACCCACCCGGACGCCGCGGGTGACTCGTCCGAGAACTATTCGATCGCGATCCCGCCGCCGAATGTCACCGGCGTGCTGCACATGGGCCATGCGCTCAACAACGCGATCCAGGACACGCTCGTCCGCCGTGCCCGCCAGCAGGGCAAGCGCACGCGCTGGATTCTCGGCACCGACCATGCGGGCATCGCGACCCAGACGCAGGTCGAGAAGGAGTTGAGGTCGCTGGGCACCAGCCGCGAGGAGCTCGGACGCGAGCAGTTCGTCGCCCGCGTGTGGTCGTGGCGCGAGCTCTACGGCAGCCGGATCATCGAGCAGATCAAGCGCCTGGGGTCCTCGGCCGACTTCCAGAACGAGCGCTTCACGCTGGACGCCGCCTACGCGGAGGCGGTCGCCAAGGTCTTCGTGGACCTCTACGACAAGGGCTACGTCTACCGCGACCGCTACCTCGTCAATTGGGATCCGGGCAGCGGCTCGGCGATCTCCGACCTCGAGGTCGAAGATCGCGAGGTCACCGACACGCTCTACTACATCGACTACCCGCTCGCCTCGGGCAGCGGTGCGATCACCGTCGCCACGGTGCGCCCCGAGACGATGCTGGCCGACGTCGCGATCGCCGTCAATCCGCAGGACGAGCGCTACAAGCGCCTGATCGGCGAGACGGCTGTGTTGCCGATCGTCGGGCGCAAGCTGAAGATCATCGCCGACGATTACGTGAAGACCGATTTCGGCACCGGCGCGCTGAAGATCACGCCCGGCCACGATCCCAACGACTTCGAGATCGGCAATCGCCACGGGCTTCCGCACCCGACCGTGATCGGCGAGGACGGATGCATGGAGGGCGACGGGGTGCCGGAGCGCTTCCTCGGCCTCAGCACGGCGCAGGCCCAGGCGGCGATCGTCGCCGAGCTCGATGCGCTCGGGCTGATCGAACGCCGCGAGCAGTACACGCATACGGTCCCGCACAGCCAGCGCTCGGGCAGCCGGATCGAGCCGCTGATCTCGCTGCAGTGGTTCATGCGTATGGAGGAGCTCGCGAAGCCCGCGATCGAGGTCGTCAAGCGCGGCGAGATCCGCTTCCACCCACAGGGCCAGGGCAAGGTGTACCTCAACTGGATGGAGAACATTCGTCCCTGGTGCATCTCCCGCCAGCTGTGGTGGGGCCACCAACTCCCGGTGTGGTACCGCCGCGAGGAGACCTACGTTGGCACGACCGCCCCCGACGGCGACGGCTGGGAGCGTGATCCAGACGTGCTCGACACCTGGTTCTCCAGCGCGCTCTGGCCCTTCGCCACGCTCGGCTGGCCCGAGCCGACGCCCGATCTGAAGGCCTTCTACCCGACCGACGCATTGGTCACAAGCCGCGACATCATCTTCCTCTGGGTCGCCCGCATGGTGATGATGGGCATCGAGTTCACCGGCCAGATCCCCTTCAGCGACGTCTACGTGCATTCGATCATCCAGGCTCCGGATGGGCGCCGGATGTCGAAGTCGCTCGGCACCGGGATCGACCCGCTCGATCTGATCGTCGGCGGTCCACGCCCGCCCGTCTTCGCGGAGACCCCCGGCGAGGATCCCGGCGACTTCCCGGCCTACGGTGCCGACGCCGTGCGCTGGGGCCTGCTCGCGATGTCCTCGGTTCAGGATGTTCGCTTCAACGAGGAGAAGGTCGCGCAGGCGCAGCAGCTCACCAACAAGCTCTGGAACGCCTCGCGCCTGATCCTGCTGCGCGTCGATCCCGAGATCCGCGCCGACGCGCGACCGACTGAAGCCGAGGACCACTGGATTCTGTCGCGCCTCGAGCGCGCGCGAACCACCGTGGCCACGGCGATCGACGCTTTCGATTTCAGCCGCGCCGCACTCGCGCTCTACGACTTCATCTACGGCGAGCTCTGTGACTGGTACCTCGAGCTCGTCAAACCGCGCCTGTATGACGGCGACCCGGACACAGCCGCGACGCTCTTGCATGTGCTGACCGAGACGGTGACGGTCGCGCACCCGTTGATCCCGTTCGTGACCGAGGAGATCTACGGGCACATACCAGGCTCGTCAGGTCTGCTCGCAGCCCGCGTCGCCGGTGCTTCCGCGGGCATCGTCGACGCACAAGCCGAGGCCGAGCTCGACCGCACGATCCAGGCGATCCAGGCGATCCGGACCTGGCGGGACGCAGCCGACGTCAAGCCGTCGGCGACTCTGCCGGCCAAGCTCGACGCCGAAGGCTACGGCTCGACGGTCGCGCATCTGGCGCGGCTCGGGCGGCTGGAGATCAGCACCAACGGCGCCGTGCGAGCGGCGCCCGGCGGTCCGGAGGCGGCCACGACGATTGCGATCCCGGGGGGTGTGATCGAAATCATGCCCACGGATGAGGTCGACCTCGACGCGGCTGCCGACAAACGCGCCGCGAAGCGCACCGAACTCGAAGCCGAGATCAAGCGCGCCGCGGGCAAGCTGTCGAACGCTGGCTTCGTCGACAAGGCGCCACCGGCTGTGGTCGAGGCGGAGCGCGCCAAGCTGGCGGCGCTACGGGCAGAGTTGGAAGCGCTGTGACACCTGAGGAGGCAGAGGCGCGGCTGTTGGCGCTCGAGCTGTTCGGCATGCGCTTCGGTCTGGACCGCATGCGCCGGCTGATGACCGTGCTCGGCCACCCTGAGCAGGCCTTCAAATCGATCCACGTCGTCGGGACCAACGGCAAATCCTCGACAGCCCGGATGATCGCCGCGATCATCGCCCGTCACGGCCACCGCGTCGGCACCTACCTGTCGCCACACCTGATCGGCTTCAACGAGCGCATCCGCGTCGGAGACGAGGACATCACCCCGCAGCAGTTAGCCGACGCGCTGGAACGGGCGCTGCGCGGAGCCGAGCAGGTCAACCGCTCGAGCGGCGGCGAGGACCCGGTCACGCAGTTCGAGCTGCTGACCGCCGCCGCCTACTCGGAGTTGGCGGCGCGCGGGGTGGAGGTGGCCGTCGTCGAAGCAGGCCTCGGTGGCCGCTACGACGCAACCAACGTGATCCCGTCGAAGGTGCAGGTGCTGACCAGCGTCGGCCTCGAGCACACCCGCTGGCTTGGCCCGACGATCACCGCGATCGCGCGTGAGAAACTCGACGTGGTCCGACCCGGCGCGACACTCGTGCTGGGGGCCGGGATGCACGCTGAAGCGCTAGCTGTCGCCGAGGAGATCGCAGCCCTGCGCGGCGCCACGATCGTGCAGGCGGAGGCCGACCCGCACGCGATGGTCGGAGCGCTCGGCGCCTTCCAGCGGCGCAACTTCGCGCTCGCTCGCGCGGCCGCCGAGGCCTTCCTCGGCGAGCTCGATGAGGCGGCCGTAGTGGCTGCAGCTGCCGACGTGCGCGTGCCCGGACGTCTACAGATCGTCGATCAGCATCCGCTGACACTGCTCGACGGGGCGCACAACCCGGACGGGATCGCGGCGCTGACGGAATCGCTGCCGGAGATCGTGGCCGCCGCTCGAGCCGACGATGGCCGCGTGGTCGCGGTCGTGTCGATCCTCGACGACAAGGACGCGGTCGCAATGCTGAGCTCGCTCGCGCCGCTCTGTGACGCGCTGGTGCTCACCTCAAGCCACAATCCGCGCGTGCTGCCGCCGCCGACGCTGAGTTCGTTGCTTGACCAGCTCGCGCCCGAGATCACTCTTCCGGTGGAGATCGTGCGCGAGCCGCATGCGGCGCTGCGCCGCGCGCGTGAGCTCGCGGGTCCCGGCGGCATTGTGATCGCGACCGGTTCGCTCTATCTAATCTCCGACTTGATGCACGATGAAGCCACGGCCGGTGGGCGCCGCGCCTCGATGCTGTGAACGACGAGCGCGAGAACCATCCGAGCTTCCTGAAGATGGCCGGGCTCGTCGCCGCCAGTGTGGCGATCACGATCCTTGTGTTCTTCGGGATCGGCTACGCGCTGGGACGCATCTTCCTCTGAGGCCGGCACACTCTCGGGAGTCACACCTGGAAATGGGGTAGTAGCGGGAGAAATCCTGCGATCACGCTTCCCTCTGGCTCTACACTCGGCCTTCCATGGTCACGATCGCGGGCATATTCGGGATCCATAACCACACCGCGAGCCTGATAGCCGAGCTGGCCGTGGTCGTGCTCGGCGTGATCTGGCTGGCCCTGATCTACTGGACCTTCGCCGACGCGCGCCGCCGTATCGCCGACTCGCTGCTGGTCGCATGCGCGACGGTCGCGGCGTTCTTCCCGTTTATCGGGACGATCATCTACATGATCGTGCGCCCGCCCGAGTACCTGGAGGATGTGCACGAACGCAACCTCGAGATCCAGGCCGCCCAGGCGCGCCTGACGCAGATCGGGCTGCACACGTGTCCGTACTGCGACCACGAGGTCGAGCGTGAGTTCCTGCGCTGCCCCAACTGCATGCGGAAGCTCAGGGACCCGTGCACGAACTGCGGCAAGCCGCTCGCGTCCGACTGGAAGATCTGCCCCTATTGCGAGGCCGACCGCGGCCTCGATCCGACGCCCAGCCGCCGCCAGCGTCGCACGCGGCGCGACCCAGAGCAGACGATGGTCGCGCCACCACCGTCAGACCTGCGCTAGGTCAAGCCCTCTAACCTGCGCGCGGGCATTCGCCGCCTGCCACCGAAATCGAACAAGGAGTAGCGCCCATGGCTGAGCGCACGCTGATCCTCGTCAAACCCGACGCCTTTGCCCGCAACCTGACCGGCGAGATCATCGCTCGGTTCGAGCGCAAGGGGCTGAAGCTGACCGCGCTCAAGCTGGAGACGCTGAGCCGTGAGACCGCCGAGCAGCACTACGCCGAGCACAACGGCAAGCCGTTCTTCGGCGAACTGGTCGAGTTCATCACCTCCGGCCCGTTGGTCGCGATGGTGTTCGAGGGCGATTCGGCGGTTGAGGCCGCGCGCCAGGTGATCGGCGCGACCAACCCGCTGCAGGCGGCGCCCGGCTCGATCCGCGGCGACTTCGCCGTCGCGATCGGCACCAACATGGTCCACGGCTCCGACGCGCCCGAGTCGGCCGCGCGCGAGATCGGGATCTTCTTCCCCGGACTCTGATCGCCCCCCGGTGATCCTCGCCTCCGGCTCGCCACAACGTCGCGCGATCCTCGAGCAACTGGGGATCGCGTTCACCGTCGTCGTCCCCGATGTGGACGAGCTGACCTCGGGGCCGCCGGAGGAGGTGGTGCTCGAGAACGCCCACCGCAAGGCGTCTGCAATTGCCGCTGGATTGGCTCCCGCCCGCCACCCCCGCCAATCCAGTGGCGATACTGAAAGCTCCGGCCCACCCGGCCAGCGGGCCACCAGCAACGCTGAAACGGTGCTCGGGGTCGACACGATCGTCGCGCTCGGCTCGGTGATCTACGGCAAGCCCAGCGACCGCGAGGCCGCTGCCGCGACGCTGCGGGCGCTCGGCGGGCGCGGCCACCGCGTGCTCAGCGGCGTGTGCGTGATCGAGGAAGGCCTGGCGCGCACGGCGGCTGCCGTCACGACCGTCAACTTCCGTCCGCTCGACGAGCGCACGCTCGCCTGGTACCTGGATACGGGCGAGTGGCAGGGGCGCGCCGGCGGCTACGCGATCCAGGGTCGCGGGGCCGCGCTCGTCGACTCGATCGAGGGCGATTACCTGAATGTCGTGGGTCTTCCGGTCGCCACATTGCTCGATCTGCTGCCCTCTGCGCTCTTTCCAGCGGTTTTTCGCCAATGAAGGCGTGTTAAAGCGGCTCCAGTCCGTTACACTCCGCCAGACGGATGGGAGTTGGCACAGGGTTCGGACAGACCGCGCTCGCCGCCCGTCTGAACCCCCCTATCTTCCTGTCCAGCAATGGGTTTCTTCACCTACCTAACGGGTTTCGGTGGCCGCGACATGGCCGTCGATCTCGGCACGGCCAACACGCTCGTCTACGTACGCGGGCGTGGCATCGTGCTGTCTGAGCCCAGTGTCGTCGCGGTCGACTCGCGGACCGGCGAGGTGCATGCCGTGGGCATCGAGGCCAAGCGCATGCTCGGCCGCACGCCCGGCACGATCTCGGCGATCCGGCCGCTGAAGGATGGCGTCATCGCCGACTTCGAAGTGACCGAGGAGATGCTGCGCCACTTCATCCAGAAGGTGCATCAGAACCGCTGGGCGCACCCGCGCGTGGTCGTGTGCGTGCCCTCCGGCGTCACCGGCGTCGAGAAGCGGGCGGTCGAGGAGGCCTGCCTGTCGGCCGGCGCGCGCCAGGCATACCTGATCGAGGAGCCGATGGCGGCCGCGATCGGCGCCGGGCTGCCGGTGGGCGAGCCGACCGGCTCGATGGTCGTCGACATCGGCGGCGGCACCAGTGAGGTCGCCGTGATCTCGCTCGGCGGCATCGTCGTCTCGCAGTCGATCCGCATCGGTGGCGACGAGCTCGACGAGGCGATCATCAACTACGTCAAGCGCGAGTACAAGCTTCTGATCGGACAGCAGACCGCCGAGGAGGTCAAGCTGGAGATCGGTTCGGCGTTCCAGATGCCCGAGGAGGTACAGGCCGAGATCCGCGGTCGCGACATGGTGTCCGGTTTGCCGAAGACGGTCGTGCTGACGAGTGAGGAGATCAGGGGTGCGTTGGAGGAGCCGGTGTCGCAGATCATCGACGCGGTCAAGGAGACGCTCGATAGGACGCCGCCGGAGCTGGCATCAGACATCATGGATCGCGGGATCATGCTGGCCGGGGGAGGTGCGCTGCTCCAGGGGTTGGAGGAGCGCATGCGGCACGAGACCCAGATGCCGGCACACCTCGCCGAGTCGCCGCTGACGTGTGTGGCGGTCGGTTCCGGTCGGTCGCTCGAGGAGTTTGAGGCGATCCACCGTTCGAACAAGAATTCACGCAACCGGCGTCGGCGTTACTAGTCCGATGATCCGGCCGCCCTTGGAGATGAGCAGTTCGTGTACGACAAGCAAATTCGGCGGCGACGCGCGGTGCTTGCGCTGCTCGTCGTCATCTCCCTGATCCTTCTCACCGACTACTTCGGCGAGTCATCGAGCAGCCCGCTGCACTCGGTGCAGCGGGGCATCGCCACCGTTCTGTCGCCGGTGCAGGAGGGCGCCAGCACGGTGCTCTCGCCGGTTCGCGACGTCGCGGGCTGGTTCTCGTCCACGTTCAGAGCCAAGTCGCAGCTCGCGCAGCGCACTGCGGAGAACCACACGCTGAGACTCGACGATGCCCGGCTTCAATACGAAGTGACCCAGTACAAGAAGTACGCGCGTCTTCTCAAGCTCGACCAGAGCTACAACCTTCACGCCTACGGTCCTTGTGGCGCGCGAACGTGATCGCCAAGGACCCGGTCGCTCTGGTACGAGACGATCACGGTCGACAAGGGCTCCGGTGACGGCGTCAGACAGTGGGATCCGGTGGTCGGCCCGGGCGGCCTGGTCGGCGATGTCACCGAGGTGACACGGAAACTCCTCGATCGTCTCGCTGCTGACCTCGCCGGACTTCGCGGTCGGTGCGGAGGTCGAGAACAACACCGGCTCCGCCGGCCTGATCCAGCCCGCAGGCCGGTAACCCCAGCACGCTGCAGCTGATCAATCTGCCGACGACCGCCCAGGTCAGCACCGGCCAGATGGTCGTGACGAGCGGCTTCAAGGATCCAGGCGAACCGCCATCCACTCGGTTTATCCGCGCGGAATCCCGATCGGCACGATCTACGAGCGAGAACCCGCAGACCAGCGTCGCGACCAACCAGCCGCTTCAGGTCACACCCTTCGCAGATCTCCCGGACCTGAGCGCCGTCCAGATCCTCACCCACCCCGGGCGCGGCCTGTGATCGGCGGGCATAGCCTTCGATGAACCGGGACTCCGCCATCCAACTGCCGCTGCGGATCGCGCTCGTCGCGTTCTTCGCGGTCGTGATCCAGGAGACGGCGATCTCTCAGATCTCGATCTTCGGCGTCAGCGCCGACGTCGCCCCGCTGGTCGTGATGTCGATCGGCCTGCTGGCCGGCTCGATGGCGGGTGCGATCGCCGGCTTCGCAATCGGCCTGTTCGTCGACCTCGTCCTGTTCCAGACAGTTGGCGTGACCTCGCTGCTGTTCATCACCGTCGGCTACTGGTCAGGACGCCTGCGCGAGCTGCGTGACCCGTCGCACGGCCTGATCCCGATGGCGATGGGTGCCATCGCGACGCTCTTCACCGGAGTCGGGATGGCGGTGATCCAGTTCCTGCTCGGTGTCGACGCGCCGGTCAGCTGGCTGCTGATCCAGCAGATCGTCCTGCAGGTGCTGGTCAACAGCCTGATCGCGCTGCCCGTCTACGAGCTCGTGCGCCGGCTGCTGTACCGCGCGCTGCCGCCGGACCCGCGGGCCCGGCGCCGCCGTGCCTACACGACGGCGCTGAGTCCGCTGCAGCGTCCATCTGAGCGGCTCGGTGGGCGTCACGAGGGCGAAGGCGCGATGAAAGGGCCGCTCGACGAGCGCACACCGCCGATGACGCCCCAGCTCGCGCTGCGCGTCGCGATCATCGGCTGTTTCGCGTTGGTGATGTTCGCCGTGATCTTCTTCCGCCTCTGGTTCCTGCAGGTCCTGTCCGGCAGCCAGTACGTGGAGGCGGCGCAGGTCAACATCGTGCGTGACGTCCCCGTTCCCGCGCAGCGCGGCGAGATCGTCGACCGCAGCGGCACGGCGCTGGTCGAGTCCGAGCGGGTGCCGGCGATCCAGATCGCCCCGGACGAACTGCCCGTGCATGTGACTCAGGCGAACATGATCCACCAGCCGGCCCAGGACTATCCGCTGTACGACAAGCTGGCCGGGATTCTGCGCATGAGCACCAAGCCGCACCCGTGCAGCTTCTACACCTACGGGAACGGCCCGCCGGTCCAGCACTCGCCGCGGCTCGCGCCGATCCCATGCCTGATCGCCCAGAACGTGTCGCAGGCCGAGTACGCGAACGTGACGATCAAGGCCGATGTCTCACCCGGACATCCAGGCCTACATCGCCGAGCGCCAGACTCAGTTCCCCGGCGTCGCTTACGCAGGAGGTCTACCTGCGCAAGTACCCGCTCGGCGACGCAGGCGCGCAGGTCTTCGGCACGCTCGGCGCGATCAGCTCAACCGAGGTCAACACGAAGCCGTACAAGGGCATCAAGCAGGGCAATATCGTCGGCCAGTCGGGCCTGGAGTACGAATACAACTCGTACCTCCAGGGCGCCGACGGCGAGGACCGCGTCAAGGTCAACTCCGACGGCCAGTTCGAGGGCTACGCCAAGTACAAGGCTCCGACCGCCGGTGACAACCTCAAGCTCTCACTCGATGCCAGGCTCGAGCAGGTCGGGCAGCAGGCGCTTCAGCATTCGATCGGCTTGAACGGCGGCTCCGGTGGCGCGTTCGTCGCGCTGAACCCACAGAACGGTTCGATCTACGCGATGGGGTCGGCGCCGAGCTTCAACCCGAGCGTCTTCACGAAGCCGATCTCCGACAGCCGCCTACAAGAGGCAGTTCGGACCCGGCAGCAACGACCCGCTCATCAACCGCGCGATCCAGAGCAGCGGCGCGACCGGCTCGACCTTCAAGGTGATCACGGCCACGGCAGCGCTGGAGAGCGGCAAGTGGGGCGTCGACGAGCCGTACGACGACACCGGCCAGTTCTGCTTCCCCGGCACCAACCCGCCTTCTGCCTACACAACTCCGGCCACGTGGCGCATACGGCGATGGAGCCTCGTGGAAGCGCTGCAGGTCTCAGACGATGTCTACTTCTACCACCTGGGCTACATCATGAACGGCAACCCGCTCGACTACCCGCAGGGCGGGCCGCTGCAGAAGTGGGCCAAGTCCCTTGGGATCGGGCAGACGACCGGCGTCGACCTCCCGGGTGAGGCGTCGGGAACGCTGCCGACACCCGCGTGGCGGGACGCGCGAAACGCGGAGGAGCGGCAGTGCGACAAGGCGAGCGGGTCCTTCCGATACAGCTCTCCTGGCGGCATCCTGCACGCCTCGCACAAGCTGGCGAGCGACTGGCATCGCAGCCCGACCCACCCGCCAGGCGGTTGCGGATACGCCAACCTCCAGGGTGGACGATTGGCGACAACGTCAACACCGGCGTCGGCCAGGGTGACGATCAGGTCAGTCCGCTGCAGCTTGCCGTCGTGTACTCGGCGCTGGCGAACGGTGGGACGGTCGTGACCCCGCACGTCGGGATGCAGGTCGAGGCACCGAACGGGACCGTCCTGCAGAACATCGATCCGGCGCCGAAGCGCAAGCTCGACATCAACCCCGCCTACCGCGATGCGATCCTCGAGGGTCTGAACGAGGCGGCGCAATCAGCCGGGCGGCACCTCCGACGACGTGATGGGCAACTTCCCGATGAAGGTCTACGGCAAGACCGGCACCGCTCAGTACGGCACCGCCGCACAGATCGCCACCAACACCGAGTCGGACTACGCCTGGTACGCATGTTTCGTACCGCGCGACGGCGACCAGCAAGCCGATCGCCGTCGTGGTCTGGGTGCCGAAGGGCGGCTTCGGGGACGTCGCGGCGGCGCCCGTCGCACGCCAGATCCTCAACCAGTGGTTCTACGGCAAGCCGGGGCCGTACGTCACTGGTACGTCCAAGACCCTATGAGCGCGACACCGATTCAGCGTGCCGATGAGACGGCCGCGGCACCGAGCCGCAGCCTCAGGATGCTGCTCAGCAGCGACCCGCTGCTGTTCCTGGCGGCGATCGGTCTGGCGGCTTTCTCGGTCGTGACCCTGCACGGTGCCGGCAGTCCCATCTCCGCAGACGCCGACAAGCAGGCGCTGTTCGCCGGCATCGGCCTGGCGGCGGCGATCGTGATCTCGCGCTTCGACTACACGGTGCTGCGGGAGTTCCGCTACGTCTTCTACGCGCTCGCGATCGTCCTCAACATCGTCGTGTTCGCGATGCCGGCGGTCCAGCACGCCCACCGCTGGATCCCGATCCCGATCTTCAACTTCCAATCGTCGGAATTCGGCAAGCTGCTGCTGCTCGTATCGCTGTCCGCCTTTGCGGTCGATCGCTCGCGACGGCTGAGCGAGCGCCGCACGATCGCGCGGGTGCTGCTGCTGGCGCTGGTGCCGGCGATGATCGTGATGAAGCAGCCGGACCTCGGCACCGGCCTGGTGTACGTGGCGATGGCCGCCGCGATCCTCTTCTTCATGGGCGTCAGCTGGCGCCACCTGACGGCACTGGCGGCGCTGGTCGTGATCGCGATCACACTCGTGCTCGCGGTTGCGCCGATCTTCGGCGTCAACGTCCTGAAGGGCTACGAGAAGCAGCGCCTGACGACGTTCATAAACCCGCCGACCGTCTGCAACACCGCCTTGGATCCGACGTGTTACCAGGAGCACGAGTCGCTGATCGCGATCGGCTCCGGGGAGAAGACCGGGCGCGGCGCGGCCGGCGCCACCCAGACGCTCTACCACTTCCTGCCGGTGCCGCAGGCGGACTTCATCTTCGCGGTGATCGGCGAAACCTACGGGTTCGCCGGGGCCGCGATCGTACTGTCGTTGTATGCGCTGCTGATATGGCGCACACTACGCATCCTGACCATGGCGAAGAACCTGTTCGGAACCCTGATCGCGGGGGGAATCCTCGCGATGCTGATGTTCCAGGTCTTCCTCAACATCGGCATGACGATCGGGATCATGCCGGTGACCGGCGTGCCGCTGCCGCTGCTGTCGTACGGCGGCTCGTCCGTGGTCGTGACCTTCCTGGCCCTTGGCCTTCTGCAGTCGATCCACATCCAAGCTCGGATGGCGTCGGCCGGCAAGGCGAGGGTCCTAATCGTTTGACGGTGGCCGGCCCAGGCATTCGCCGACGGTCGCCGCCGCCCCACTTAGCCTGAGTGCTCAGAGCCTCGGGCGGACAATTCAAAAGGACTACAAATTGAAGAAGCAAGTGTTGGTCAGCGTCGACCGTGGCGAAACCCGTGTCGCGCTGCTCGAGGGAACCGGCGAGCCGGCTACCTCCAAACCCACCACCGCCTCGGGTTCCCGTCGCCGTAAGCGTCCGGCCAACCCGGCCGCCGGTTATGACGTCGCGGAGCTCTACCTGGAGCGCCGCGGCGCTCGCTCGATCGTCGGCAACATCTACAAGGGCCGCGTGGACAACGTCCTCGCCGGCCTCGAGGCCGCGTTCGTCGACATCGGCCTGGAGAAGAACGGCTTCCTGCACGTCGACGAGATCGTGATGCCGGGCGTCGAGGCGCCACGTCGCGGACGCGGCTCGGGCCGCGAAAGTAGCCAGATCACGGACCTGATCAAGCCGGGCCAGGAGATCGTCGTGCAGGTGGTCAAGGACCCGCTCAAGACCAAGGGCGCGCGGCTCTCCATGGATCTCACCATCGCCGGTCGCTACATGGTCTACGCCCCGTACGGCGAGGGCGTCGGCGTCTCACGACGTCTGGACGACCGTGAGCGCGATCGCCTGCGCAAGGAGGCCGCAAAGCTCGACCTCGAGGGTGCCGGTGCGATCATCCGCACCGCGGCACAGGGAGCCATGCGCGCCGACCTGGAGCGCGAGCTTCAATACCTCTTCAAGCTCAACGACGTGCTTCTGAAGCGCGTGGAGACGACCGAGGCGCCGGCGCTCGTCTTCCAGGAGGCCGACCTCTCCGTTCGGGTCGTGCGCGACATCTACTCGGGTGAGTTCGAGCGTGCCGTCGTCGACGACGAGAAGCAGCACCACAGACTGGTCGCGTTCTTCTCACGCACCGCGCCGGACCTCGTCGACCAGGTCGAGCTCTGGACTGAGGACAAGCCGCTGTTCGAGACCTATGGCGTCGACAAGGTGCTCGACTCGACGCTCTCGCGCCGCGTCGACCTGCCGAGCGGCGGTTACCTGGTGATCGACTACGCCGAGGCGCTGACGGTGATCGACGTCAACTCCGGCAGCTTCACCGGCCGTGGCAAGACCGCTCGGCTCGAGGACACGATCACCAAGACGAACCTCGAGGCTGCCGACGAGGTCGTGCGCCAGCTGCGCCTCCGCGACATCGGCGGGATCATCGTGATCGACTTCATCGACATGGCGCGCGCACGCAACCGCGACGCCGTGCTGAAGACTTTGCGCAAGGCGCTGGACGAGGACCGCACGAAGACCTTCGTCGTCGAGATCTCACCGCTCGGTCTGGTCGAGATGACGCGCCAGAACGTGACCGAGGGCGTCCGCGAGATCATGACCCGCCCGTGCCCGACCTGTCACGGCGAGGGCGTGATCAAGTCCGAGGAGACGATCGCGATCGAGTTCGAGCGCCGCATGCGCGAGCTCGCCACCACCGTCGAAGCCGAGGCAATGCTGATCCAGATGAATCCTCGTGTCAGCCAGGAGTTCACAGGTCACGATGCGCGCGTGCTTCGCGCGATCGAGGCCGACACCGGCAAGTGGTTCCACTTCGAGGGTTCGGAGGGCCTGCCGCTTGAGCACTTCGCCGTGCTGATGGAGGCCGATCGCGAGCAGGTGCTCGAGCGTGCGCTGCCGTTCCGCGAGGGCGAGGAGGTCTACCTCGAGATCATCGAGCCACATATGTACAGCGCCGGCGCGGCGGTCGCCAAGGTCGACGGCTACATCATCTCCGTCAAGGACGCCGACGGCGCGGTCGGCCAGAAGCGCCTGGTCCGCATCGAGGAGGTTGGGCGTACGCAGGCGGTCGCCGTGCTGATCGACCAGCCGCCGGTCAAGGAGACCGAGGCCGCGCCCGTGGCTGGGTCGAGCGCCGCCAAGCCGCCCGTGCGCAGGTCGCGCGCCACAACCACGACGGCGACGGTCGCGCCGCGGGCACGCTCGCGTCGCGCCGTCAAGCCTGTCGACGATGCGGCTCCGGGCGCCGAGCAGGCCCCGGCGCCGGCTGAGGCTGGCGCTGCGAAGGTCGAAGGTGCGGTCGTCGCGCCGGTCGAGGAAGCCGTCGCGCCGCCGAAGCCCACCGCCAAGCCACGCACGAGGGCCGCAAGGCCACGCGCGAGCACGGCCAAGCCGACTGAGGACGCTGCAGAAAAACCGCCAGCCGAGGCCAAGCCGGAAGCCGCTGCTAAGGTGAGCGAACCGAGCGTCGGCGACGACGCCGCTGGAAATGGCGGGGATACCGTAGAATCGGACGTCCGTCGTCGTGGCCGGCGCGGAGGGCGTCGACGTTCCACGGCCAAGGCCGGTGCGGCCGTCGCTGCCGAAGAATCTTCCTCAGAGTGATCATGTACGCAATCGTCAAGACAGGCGGCAAGCAATACCGCGTCCAGGAGGGCCAGCACCTGCTCGTAGAGCGGCTGGCCGCCCAGGACGGCGAGAGCGTGTCGCTGACCCCGCTGCTCTACGTCAACGGCGACAAGGTTCGTCGACGGCGATGACCTGTCCAAGGTCAGCGTCGCGGCCACGATCGTCGGCCACGAGCGCGGTCCCAAGCTCCGCATCGTCAAGTTCAAGCCGAAGCGCGGCTACAAGCGCCGCAACGGTCACCGTCAGGAACTGACGCGGATCGAGATCAAGAACATCAAGCTGGCCGGAGCCTCACGCTCCACCAAGGCCAAGGCTGCTGCGGAGGTGACTGAAGATGGCGCATAAGAAGGGCCTCGGCTCATCCCGCAACGGCCGCGACTCCAACGCCCAGCGCCTCGGCGTCAAGGTGTTCGCGGGCCAGACCGTCACCGGCGGCGAGATCATCGTGCGCCAGCGCGGCACGGTGTTCAAGCCCGGTGAGGGCGTTGGTATCGGCAAGGACGACACGATCTTCGCCAAGTCGGCGGGCGTCGTGCAGTTCAACCGCGGGTGGCGCGGCCGGGTCATCTCGGTCGAGCAGCCGCCCGACGCCGCCTGACGCACCGACGCGGCCTGACGCGCCGACGCGGCCTGACGCGCACCGACGCGGCCTGATCGCTCAGGTCAATCGCGTCCCCGGATGCTGGGGGAGAAATGCCGCGTACGGCGGCCGAATCCCCCAGCATGTGGATCCCCCGACTCAGATGCCGATCGGATTGGCGCTCGCTGGACCGGCGCCCAGGACGGCGGTGCACTGCGGGCAACGGGTCGCCGCAGCCGGGATCTTGGTCGTGCACTCTGGGCACGCCTTGATCGACGGATCGTCCTTCGAGAAATGCTCGTACGGCTTCACGACGAAGAAGAAGACCGCCGCCGCGGTCGTCACGAATATGATCGCCGCGTTGATGAAGTCGCCGTAGAAGAAGTGGCTCGAGTTGATCGTGAAGGACAGCGTGCCGAAGTCCGGCTTGCCGAAGATCAACGCGATGATCGGCGTGATGATGTCTGCGATGAAGGCCTTGACCAGCTCCGCGAACACGGTCGCAATGACGAATGCGACCGCGAGGGTCACGAGATTGCCCTTCATCAGAAACTCTTTGAAGTCATCTAAATTCGACTTCATGGGGGTCACCTCCGGTCGTTGGAATCGACGACAGCATATGCGGGAGCACCGCGTCGGACCTAGCTTCTCCAGAAGATGAAAGATCGAGCACGAATCCACGTTGAGGCCGGTGGCGGCGGCGACGGTTGCATGAGCTTCCGGCGCGAGGCGCACGTGCCCAAAGGCGGCCCCGACGGCGGCGACGGTGGACGCGGAGGCGACGTCGTGCTCGTCTGCGACGACTCCTACCGCGACCTCGAGCATTTCCGGCGGAGCTCGCACTTCAGCGCCAAGCGCGGCACACATGGTCAGGGGTCACAGCGCCACGGCGCCGACGGGCTCGCGCGCGAGATCCCGGTGCCGCCCGGCACGGAGATCCTGGTTGAGGCCGACGGCACCCGGCACGACCTCGTGCGGCCCGGGCAGCGTGCCGTGGTCGCGCAGGGTGGCCCGGGCGGCCGCGGCAACCGCCATTTCTCGAGCTCGACTCGTCAGAGCCCACGCTTCGCCGAGCGCGGACTCGCCGGCGATGAGAGCTGGCTCACGCTGCAGCTCAAGCTGCTCGCCGACGCGGGCCTCGTAGGCCTGCCCAATGCGGGCAAGTCGTCGCTGATCTCGCGACTCACGCGGGCGACGCCGAAGGTGGCGGACTACCCGTTCACGACGCTCGCGCCGGCGCTCGGGACACTGCACCAGGACGACCGCCAGCTGATCATCGCCGACATCCCGGGGCTGATCGAGGGTGCAGCCGACGGCGTTGGGCTCGGGCACGACTTCCTCGCGCACGTGGAACGCACGCGCCTGCTCGTACACGTGCTCGAACTCGCGCCGCTGGATGGATCCGAGCCGCTCGCGAACTTCGAGACGGTCGAGCACGAGATCGAGCGCTACCAGGAGCGACTCGCGTCGCTGCCGCGGATCGTCGCGCTCTCCAAGGCCGACCTCGTCACGCCCGAGCAGGGCGAGGCGGCGCGCGCGCAGTGGCAGGAGCGGATGGGGGAGGAGGTACCGGTGATTCTCACCTCGTCGGTCACACGCCAGGGGCTCGGTGAGCTTGCGACCGTGCTGCTGCGCCGGATCCCGGTGCTGACCGGCTCGAGCGCCGTAGCCGGCCAGCGGGCCGGCAACGGCGGAGAAGCCCTTGACGACACCTTCGGCCAGCGGGCCACTGTCGGAGAAGTTGCGCTCGGCGACCTGCCCGAGCACCGCATCTTCCGGCCGGCGCCCTCGGGCGGCTTCCGGATCGTGCGCGACGAGGAGGGCGTGTTCGTCGTCGAGGGCGAGGGGGTCGCGAAGCTGGTCGCCCGCTACGACCTCGACAACGAGGATGCGCTCGCGCACCTCGAGCGCCGGCTCCGTGGTCTCGGTGTGATCCGCGCGCTTGAGGCCGCTGGGTTCGAGCCCGGTGACGACGTTGAGATCGCCGGCGTCGTCTTCGATCTCGACCCATGACCAATAAGCTCCTGCGCTGATGAGCTCGGTCGTGATCAAGCTCGGTTCGAGCGTCGTCGCGGAGGACGATGGCACGATCCGCACTGAAGTGCTGGCCCGGATCTGCGACGACGTCGCGGCGCTGTACGCCGACGGTTATGAGCCCATCATCGTCACCAGTGGCGCGATCGCGCGCGGTTTCGGCGTTATGAAGATGGTTCCGGGACAGCGTCCGCGAGCGATCGACGAACTCCAGGCAGCCAGCGCGATCGGCCAGGGCAAGCTCTACCGCGTCTACGACGAGCTCCTGCAGTCCCGCGGCGTCCCCACGGCGCAGGTGCTGCTGACGTTCTTCGACATGAGTGCGCGCACGCACTATCTGAACGTGCGTCACACGCTCGCGAAGCTGCTCGATTGGCGCGTCGTGCCCGTGATCAACGAGAACGACACGACGACGACCGATGAGATCTCATTCGGCGACAACGACTTCCTCGCCGCGCAGGTGGCGATCCTCGTCGGCGCCAAAACGCTACTGCTGCTCACCAACACCGACGGTCTGTTCACGGCCGACCCGCGCACGCATCCCGACGCGCGGCTGGTGAACCGGATCGGCGCGATCGAGGAGCTCGAGGCGTTGCAGATAACCCAGGTGGCGTCGGTGCTCGGCTCAGGCGGAATGCGCTCGAAGGTGATGGCGGCCGAGATGGCCACGGCAGCCGGGATTCCGGCGGTCATCGCCAACGGCCAGATCGCCGGGACGATCAGCGCTGCCGTGCAAGGACAGGATGTGGGCACCACGTTCCTCGCGCGGGTGGACCGCGTCTCCAGCTTCAAGCTGTGGCTGAAGTACGCGAAACCCGCACGCGGGCGCGTCAGAGTCGACGCCGGCGCTGCCCGGGCACTGCGAGAGGGCGGTACCAGCCTGCTACCGGTCGGCGTGATTGACATCAGCGGTGACTTCGAGGCGGGTGACGCGATCGAAGTCACGTTCGGCGACGAGCAGGTGGGCAAGGGCATCAGCAACTATTCAGCGGAGGATCTGCAGCGCGTGCGGGGCATGAAATCGGCGCAGGTAAGGGAGCTGCTGCCGCTCTCGAGTGTCGAGGCCGTCCATCGCGACTATTTCGTGCTCGCGTAGGCTTAACGCTGAAATGACCACGACAGTCGCATCCGTCGCCGAGATCTGTGCGTCCGCCAAACAGGCGTCGCGGACCCTGGCCACGCTCGGGGCGGGCGTTAAGGACGCCGCCCTCGAGGCGGTCGCCGACGCGCTGGTTGCACGCACGCCCGAGATCCTCGAGGCGAATGCACGCGACCTCGAAGCGGGGCGGGAGGCCCGACTCAGCGCGGCGCTGCTCGACCGGCTCTCGCTGGATCGGGCGCGGATCGGCGCGATCGCGGAGGGCACCCGCAAGATCGCGTCGCTGCCCGATCCCGTGGGCGAGGTGATCGACGGCTTCCGGTTGCCGAACGGACTCGACGTCCGCAAGGTGCGTGTGCCGCTGGGCGTCATCGCGGTCGTCTACGAGGCGCGGCCGAACGTAACGATCGACGCGGCGGCGCTGTGCCTCAAGTCGGGCAATGCCGTGGTCCTGCGTGGCTCGAGTTCGGCCGCCCATTCAAACGCCGTGCTCGCGGGAATCGCCGCGGAGACGGTCGTCCGGGCCGGCTTGCCGGACGGGGCGCTTGGGCTGGTTTCTGGCGGCGGGCGCGACGAACTGACCGAGCTCGCGACCCAGACCGGCTCGGTCGATCTGATCATCCCGCGCGGGGGCGAAGGCCTGAAGGAGGCGCTCAAGGGCGTCGCCACGGTGCCCGTGATCTTCGCCGCGTCGGGCAACTGCCACGTTTACGTGGATCGGAGTGCCGATCTGGCAGTCGCGCAGGAGATCGTGATCAACGCGAAGGTGCAGCGGCCTGGTGTGTGCAACGCCGCTGAGACGCTGCTCGTGCATGCCGGTATCGCCGACCGGTTCCTGCCGCGGGTGCTCCATGCGCTGCACGACGCGGGCGTCACGCTCCACGGCGACCGCCGCACGCGCGACACGGTGAGCGATTTGCCGGTCCGCGTCGCGACCGACGAGGATTGGGACACGGAGTACCTGGCGCTCGAAATGGCGGTCGCTGTCGTGGACTCGAACGAGGCGGCGATCGATCACATCAATCGCCACGGCAGCGGTCACTCTGAGGCGATCGTGACCGCCGATACGGCCGCAGCACGGGAGTTCGAGTTGCGCGTCGACGCTGCATGCGTGTACGTGAACGCCTCGACACGCTTCACTGACGGCGGCGAGTTCGGGATGGGTGCCGAGATCGGCAACTCCACCCAGAGACTCCATGTGCGCGGACCGATCGGCGTGCGCGAGCTCTGCACGTTCAAGTATCTGATCGAGGGCACCGGGCATGTCCGCCCCTGAAGCCGGCAGGAACCCCTGCTCCCCCTGAACGGCTCGCGCATCGGCATTCTCGGCGGGACCTTCAACCCGCCGCACCTGGGCCACCTCATCTGCGGGCAGGAGGCGTACCTGCGCCTCGGCCTTGACCGCGTGTTGCTGATGCCGGCCGGACTGCCTCCGCACAAGCGGCTCGACGACGATCCCGGTGCGGATCACCGGCTCGAACTGTGCAAGCGGGCGGTCGCCGGGGACCCGCGGTTCGAGGTGTCCGATCTCGAGGTCGTGCGCGAGGGCCCGTCCTACACGGTCGATACCCTCCGGTCACTGCACTCACAGCTGCCAGATAGCGAGCTGTTCCTGATCGTCGGCGGTGACGTCGCGGCCGGATTGCCCGACTGGCGCGAGCCTGAGCAGGTTCTGTCGTTGGCTACACTCGCGGTAGCGAAGCGCCGCGGGACCCCGCGGAAGTCGATAGATGAGTCGCTTGCCGGTCTTCATGGCGGTGAGCGGGCGCAGTTCTTCCAGATGCCGCGGATCGGCATCTCCTCAACCGACATCCGCCGTCGAGTGCAGATGCAGGAGCCGATCACCTACCTCGTCCCCGCACCGGTGGCGAGCTATATCGACGAACGTCGTCTATACGGAGGTCGCACACCATCATGAAGTCACCCGAAGAGATCGCGCTGGCAGTCGCGGAGCTCGCCTCAGACCGCAAAGCGGTCGACATCGTCCAGCTGGATCTGCGGGGACTCACGTCCGTCGCCGACTACTTCCTGATCTGCACGGGTCGCAGTGACCGTCAGGTCAAGGGGATCTACGACGGCATCCAGCTGGGGATGAAGCACGAGCACGAGACGCTGCCGATTCGGGTTGACGGCGTCACCCAGGCGCAATGGATCCTGATGGACTACGGCGACGTGATCGTGCACGTCTTCACGCCGGAGATGCGCGAGTTCTACCGGCTCGAGCAGCTGTGGGGCGAGGCGCCGGCCAGAACCTTCGAGTTCGCCGTCGCCTGAGGCGGTCGGGCCGTCAGCTCGCGACTCCGCACGGCCTCAGAGCACTGACAGAAGCTTCGGCGCGACCTGTTTCTTCCGGCTCATCACGCCGGGAAGTGTGAGCTTGCCGCCGTTTTGGTGGTCGACTCCGAACGCTCGCGCGACCGGGCCGACATCACCGGCTACCAGCAGATCGGTGCCCTTGTCGAGCACGTCGGTGATCATCAACACGTAGAGCTCGACGCCCTGGGTGGAGCGTTCGCGGCGCATCGCCTCGAGCAACTCCTGCTCGCGGTCGAGCAGACTCTTGCCGACGACCTCGATCTGGGCGATCACGAACGGTGTGCCGTTGCCGGATTGGTAGCCCTTGGCGTCGCGCTTGACGAGAACCTCGGCGCTGACCTCCGACACGTCAGAGGTCTCCTCGAACATGCGGCGCCCGTAATCCCAGGCGTCGATCTCGAGCACGCGCTCGAGGTACTCGACCACGGCGCGGTCGCGGTCAGTCGTGGTCGGCGAGTTGAGGATCACAGTGTCCGAGAGGACGGCGGAGAGAATCAGCATCGCCGCGGGCGTGCTCGGCTCCATGCCGCTGCGACGGAAGCGCTCGAGCACCAGCGTCGCCGTGGATCCGACCGGGTCGAACGTCGCGGTCACGGGCACCTTCGTCTCGATCGAACCGATGTGATGGTGGTCGAGGATCTCCACGATCTCCGCCTGGTCGATGCCGGGCACACTCTGTGCCTGCTCGGCGTGGTCGACGAGGATCACGCGGCGACGGATCGGGGAGACCAGGTCCGAGCGTGTCAGCAGCCCGACTGGCCGCTGCAGGTCGTCGACGACGATCGCGGCACCGTGGTGCGAATCCTTGATCTGCTCGGAGACCTCGCTGATCAGCTCGTCCGAAGTGGCCACGATCTGGTCGTTTTCCATCAGCTCGCGACAGGGTGCCGCGAGCGTGATCATGCGGGCGGAGACGTAGGTGTCGAGCGGCGAGGTGATGACCGCTGTGCCCTTCTGGCGCGCCAACTCGAGCACGTCGGGGTCGGGCTGGGCGCCGCTGGAGATGACGAGCAGCGCGATGTCGCGTTGGAGCACCTGCTTCTGCGCCTTGGCGCGGTCGCCGACGACGACGACGTCACTCTCCTTGATCGCGGCCTCGGTCTCGAGCGATGAGGCGTGGACCCAGATACGCCCCGTCAGCGCCCGGTCCTCGCCGGTGAGCAGCTCGCCGTCGAGCACTTCCGCGACGGCGTGCAGGTAAGTCGCCTCCCGCAGCGTCGAGCTCGCGCGCGACTCACGCACGTAGCGGCGAGCGAGTGCCCGGGTAGTGATGATGCCGATGAGGACTCCCTCGTCGTCGATCACGGGAACGAGGTCGTAATCGGTGTGGTCGATCGCGAGCCCCGCTTCGCGGATCGGGTCGCTCGCGTTGATGCACGGAAACTCCGTTTGCATCAGGTCGCCCGCGCGCAGGCGGATGTGCGGGAGAAGCTCCGGCTCCTTTACGCCGGCCTGTTCCAGTACCCAGATCGTCTGGGGGTTGAGCCCTCCGAGACGCACCGGTACGTATTCGGTGTGCGGATCCAGGCGCGATTTCAGCTCTGCGTAGGCGATCGCCGAGCTGATCGAATCGGTGTCCGGATTGCGGTGCCCGGCAACGTAGACGGGTGGCACAGACGGATTATCACGAGATTGTCACGATTGAGGCGTGCGGATCGATCACACATAGGGCCGTGGGGCTGGCGCGCGCCACGCCGGAGCGGTAGCGTGGCGCGCGAGACAGCCGCCACCAGCGCGGACGCACCTTGCATAGAACGGAGCAGCGCATGCCCTCGGCACCGAAGATTCTGCCCACGCAGATCCAGGATGGCACCGCCACCGGGGTCCGGTACCGGCTCGAAGGTGAGCTCGTGCCAGTCCTGCACATGGCGCTCGACGGCGAGCGTCCCTGTCTACTTCGAGCATCACGTGCTGCTCTGGAAGTACCCGGACCTTCAGATCGGACTGCACCCGCTGCGCAAGGGCTTGGCCCGGCGCGCGTTCGCCGGCATGCCGCTGCTTCTCCTGCAGGTCGAGTCCGGAGGGGAGGTCGCGTTCAGCCGTGATGCCCCGGGTCACGTGGTCGCGCTGCACCTGCAGGCCGGCGAGGGGGTGCAGGTTCGCGAGCACCAGTTCCTCGCGGCCACGCAGAATGTGGAGTACGACTACAGCCGCATGAAGGGCTTCGCCAACATGATCTACGGCGGCGGCTTCTTCATCGACCAGTTCATGTGCACGAGCGGCGAGGGTGTCGTCTGGGTCCACGGCTACGGCAACGTCTTCGAAAAGGTGCTCGAGCCGGGCGAGTCGATCGATATCGAGCCCGGCGGCTGGCTCTACTACGACCACTCGGTCCAGATGAGCCAGGAGGTCTACGGCTTCAAGTCCGGCTTCCTCGGCGGCGCCGGCAGCCTTGTCTTCAATCGCTTCACCGGTCCGGGCCGCATCGGCCTGCAGAGCGCTTACTTCCACCCGCCCGGAGCCGAGACCGGCGCAGGCGGTGGGCAGGGGCAGGCGATGGGCGGCGGCGGGATCGCCGGCGGCCTGCTCGGCGGGCTGCTCAACAACTAAAGTGTTCACGTGTTAGCTTTGCCGCCTCGCCGCTGCTTCGGCGGCCAACCTCGCCGCTTCGGCGCCAACCTCGCCGCTGCTTCGGCGGCCAACCTCGCCGCTGCTTCGGCGGCCTGTGACCATGCCCTACGCCACGGGACACCTCCAGGAACACCCGCTGCCATCGGGGATCGTCGGCGCGCTCACGCTGACCGGCTATCAGCTGCTCGTCGATATCGCCGGCGTCGGAGCCGGGAGGCTCGGCCCGCAGGTATTCCTGCTGGTCGCGCCGGAGCCCGACGCCGGCCCGGCCGACGAGATGACGCACATCTCGCTGCACCAGAACCGGCTGGGCGCTGAGAGCGAGGCCGTCGCCTACCAGCAGCTCGCCGCCCAGCTCGGCTACCTACGCCTGTCGGGGTATCGGCTGGCGCTCGAGCGTGCCGGTCTGCGCTCCAAGATCGGCATCGTCAACCCGGCGACGGGTGCGATCGCCCTGCAGATTCCAGACAAGCACCCGGGCAAGCTGTTCGGCGGCGGCACGAACGTCACCTCGCTGCTCGTCGCGGCCCGCGGCCTGCCGCCGGCCGGTCCGCCGCCGGACCTGCAGAACCCTGAGTTGCTGCGTCAGACATTTCTGGCGCTTGCGCTCAGCGACGACTCGACAACGGGGGCTGAGGCCGCCGAGCTCGCCGACCGCGCGTTCACGATCGCGCAGCAGGACTCGACGCTCGATCCGGTCGCGGCACTGTCGGCTGCAAAGGATGGGAAGTCCGGCGACACCGGTTTATGATCGCGCCATGCTCGTAGTAGCCGAGCGCTTGGGGGCGGTCGTAATCAGTGGCGGAGCGATCCTGCTGCTGTGGGCCGGAGCGCCGAAGCTTGCCGCTTCCACTTGGTCGCGGCGTGCAACCGGCCTGGTGGAGGTCGTGTCGGCCGTCGTGGTACTGCTGGGGCCTGGGCGGCTGGTTGCCGCGCTGCTGACTGCCATCTTCCTGATCTTCACGCTGGTGCACATCCACGGTGCCCGGGCGGGAGCCACAGGCTGCGATTGCTTTGGAGAAGCTGAGCATGTCGATCCGCGCCGCGCCGCCGTGCTGACCGCGCTCGTGACGCTGCTGGCGGCTGGGGCAGCGGCGGTCGGCGCACCGAGCGTGCGCCAACTCGCGAGCCACGATGCCGCGGTACTGGCATGGCTCCCGACCGCTGCGTTGGCGGCCGCGCTCGGATGGGGCTTGAGCTTCAGCGGCATCGTCTCGCTCGGCCGCATCGCCGACCTGTCCGGGGTGTGGCTTGAGCGTGGTGTCGCGCGAGGCGGGATGAGTCCCGATGCCGAACCGATCGGGCGCCGTTCCTTCCTGCTGCGCGTGGCCGTGTTCGGCTCGGCGCTGGCGGTCGCGCCTCTGCGCTACATGCTCTACCCGGGCACCGCACTCGCGGCCGTGGTCGCACCATGGGATTGCGGGAGTGGTAACTGCACGGACGGGTACACCGCTTTCTGCTGCGAGATCCAGAAGGGCGGGCTCAATGCCTGCCCGACCGGGACGTTCGCGGGCGGATGGTGGATGTGCACGGACTACCGCGGACGGCAGCTCTGCTCCGAGCAGGGGGTGCGCTACTACGTCGACTGCAACGCACTGCCCGGAATGGGCTTCCCTGGAGGCTGCCGCTGCGGAAACGACAGTTGTGCCAACCGGCGAATCAACTGCAACATATTCCGCTACGGACAATGCAACACCCATATCGACGGAGTCACCGCGGTGGTCTGCCGGATGGTCGTCTGCGAGAACCCCTCGAGAATCTCCGAGCTTCACTGCTCTGCGGCGCTCGCTGTAGACGACGCCGTCTGTGGGCACGAGGCGGGTTGCCTCGAGCCGCCGGCGCTTGTGCTGGCGGGGGCTGGTGGCGTATGAATCTGGCGGGAGTTGGTGGCGTATGAATCTGGCGGTGGGGATCCTCGGCCTCCTCCTTGCAGTCGCTCTGCTGCTTGTCATCGCCCTGCTTCGCTCCCACGCGGAGATCCTGCGGCGGCTCGCCTCGATCGAGTCATCCTTGGAGAGCGGGCCAGACGCCGTGTCAGCTCGTCCGGGCGACTCGCCGCTACTGCGCCAAGACGTACCGCCGCTGGCTGAGACTGCCGGTGCGGGTGGCGCAGCGCCGGATATCGGTGGACAGACCCTTGCTGGCGACGGCGTCAAGCTTTCGCTAGGTGCTGGCACGCCCGACACACTGCTGGCGTTCATGGGCACCGGCTGCCTGGCTTGCGTGCCTCTGTGGGAGGGCCTGCACGACGAGCTGGTTCCGACACCGCCGCGCGCTCGCCTGGTGGTCGTCACGAAGGGTCCTGAGCGCGAGCGGCTTGCGCGGCTGCTCGAGCTGGCTCCCGCCGGACTCGAGCTGGTCATGTCCACCCGGGCGTGGTCCGACTTCGGCGTGCCCAGCACTCCGCACTTCGTACTGGTGCGTCAAGGTGAGATCGCCGGCCGTGGTTCGGCGACCAGTTGGCAGCAGATCACGACGTTCCTGACGGATGCCGATGATGACGATCGCCTGCACCGAGCACGTATGCTCGACACCGATGCACGCGCCGCCCGTGCCGAGCGGGTGCTTGCCCAGGCGGGGATCGGGCCCGACCATCCCAGCCTCTACCCGTCTCAACGGGCCCCCGCTCAGCATTCAGGAGCGGCTGATCGGATTACCGCCGCGGGCCTGAATGGCGATTCACCCCCTGTGCAATCGCATGACTGAGTTCGGTTGGATAGCAGTCGGCGCGATCGTCGCCATCCTGGGAGCGCTGCGCGCCGCCTTCTCCCCATGTGGTCAGTCGATGTTGGCCAGTCTCACTCCCTATGCCGAGGCCGCGCGTGGCAGCCGCTGGGTCGTCACCTCTGTGTCCTTCTCCATCGGCGCGGTGATCGCGGGTGCCTGCGGCGGGCTGATCTGGGGCGGTCTCGGGTCGCTGCTGCCCGCAGGTGAATGGCGTCTGGTTGCCGCGGCGATCGTACTCGCGCTTGCTCTGGTGATCGATGCGAGCTCGCTGAGAAAACGCCTGCCGCTGACCAAGCGTCAGGTCAACGAGGACTGGATGGTCACCTACCGAGGCTGGGTCTACGGCGTCGGCTTTGGCGCGCAGCTGGGCCTTGGCTTCATCACGCTGGTTGCCTGCGCCGCGATCTACGCCACCTTCGCGATCGAGTTCCTTTCCGGGAGCATCGTCGCCGGGGCCGCGATCGGAGCGACCTTCGGGGCAGCCAAGGCTGCCTCGCTGCTGCCTGCCGGCTGGGCGACAGATCGCCACTCACTCGTTGGACTGCACCGGCGGCTGCTGACGCTCGAGCCGTTGAGCATCGGGGCTGTCGCGATCGCCGAGGTTGCCGCCGTGGTGATCGTGGTGGGGGCCATGAGGTGAAGCTCGAGGCACACGGCATCTCGATAGAGGTGCCGTCGGGCTGGGATGCCCGGATCGCGAAGCGGGGGTCCGGGGCCACCCTGCACGTCGCGACCTTGGCGCTTCTGGACTCAGATGGCGACTTCGGCGCGGCGACGACTGGGCGCATGCGCCGTGGGGATGCATTCGCGGCGCTCGTTGAGTACGTGGATCCAGACGGCATCCGACCAGGCGTCGGCCTCTACGCACCTCGGCGCCCTCCGGTCCCCGCCTTGCACGAGTTCGCACCCGCGGCGCTACAGGTGACACGCCCGGGACAACTCGGCTGGCAGCGGTTCTTCACCGATTCCGGCCGCACCTGCTGCCTCTATGCGGTGGTCAAGCCGGGCGCTGAGCGGCCCGCGCGACTCGTGCGGCGACTTGGCGACGTGCTCGCGACGCTCGAGATACAGGCCTGATCCACCACATCGCGGGTCAGGTCGTCGTTGCTGGTGTCGTTGTCGTCCCTGACTTACTCGAGTGGGCGATGCTGTAGGGCGGGACGGGCAGGCGAGAGGCGAGCCTTCCGACGTATCGCGCCGCGTCGGACGCCGGGCCGAGGGGGCACCGCGTGGCGTCGGTCCGGGAACGGTTTGCGTAGGTCGCGCGGATCGACGTCGCGTACCAGACCGATCCGACACGCTCGCGGCGGGCGACCTGCAGGGTGATGGTGTAGGGCACTCGGCTGCCCAGTCGATATCGGTGGCCGAGGCACTTGAGCGCCACCCAGAAGACACCGCTCCCGCGATACCGGCCTTTCCCGACGCGGTGCAGAACCACGTAGGAGTTTCTGATGCGTCCGCGATTCCTGACCACCTGAAGCCGCCGGCACACGTTGCGTGCACATCCGGCGGGATGGATGGCCCAAGTGCGCCGCACATGCTCTCCGCGCCGTTCGCCTGTGACGTCGACGGCCCGCGTTATCACGCCTCGCATCTGGAACCTCCCCCGCACCCGCGCGTTGCCGCCGGAACGCAGTATCGGGCGCCGTGTTCCAGCTCGGGCCACCGTCACCACTGCCCCCGCGACCAGGCAGAGAGCGACCACCATTGCGAGCCTGCTTCTCACCCGTGCAACCATACGGCCAACACTGGAGCCGAGCTGGTCCGGCGCTAACCGGATCGCAACCATTCGGCACGCTGCCCCTGGGACGATTCAGCCGAGCGGGTTGGGTGTTATGCCGATACCGCCGGGGGACGCAACCCTCGGGCGCTCGTAGACCATGGCCTGATTCCGGGGGGAACGCCGATCGGACCGGACGAGGCGCCTGCCTCATCCGGTCCGACAGGTGGCTCTACGGTCTACGCCGGCGTCAGCCGCAGGCGTGGCTTGCCGCGGCGCGTGACTACCACGTCCTGACCGGCCGCGACAACATCGATCCAGTAGCCGAAGTGGTTGCGGAAGGGGTTGGAGCCGACCGTCAGCGGCGCGGGCGGCGATTGCGACAAAGAAGTGGAGCTGAGGGGGCTCGAACCCCTGGCCTCCGCCATGCCATGGCGGCGCTCTTCCAGCTGAGCTACAGCCCCGTCGAAGTCGTAATCGTCTGCAAGGTTAATGCATGCGCGCTGGTTGTTGCGGGGCGGAGTGAGCCGCAGCTGGACCGCGTGTCGGTCAGTGAACAGTTCCGAAGGCAGGAGATAGGCACGCTCGAGCGGCTCGCAATACGCCGCAAGCAGGTCAATCTCATGGGCCCCATAGGTTGTCAGGACATACCCGTGCGGCGTGAACCGGCTGCTGTTCGTGCGCACGTTGATCGTGGCCCCGTCCTTCGAAAGGCCGGCCCACTTGACCTGAACCCTGTACAGGTCAGTCCCGATCTCAAACATCAGATCTGCGCGTGAATGACCGCTGACCGGCTGATACACGCCGATCTCGCAGCGAACCGCCGCCAGCCGGATCGCCGCCTCGGCGATCGCGCCCTTTGTGTTGCTTCCGAGCTCTCTCATACGAACACATGTTCGCCTGAGCCTCGGACGGAAACGACGCCCGATTCGGCGCCCCGAGGAATGAACTCCAGTGCGAGCGCCCGTTTGCCCTGCAGTCTCTAACCTCACGGACGCATGTCCGAGCAACGCTACGACCCACGCGAGATCGAGGCCAGGTGGCAGGCCGTCTGGGCCGATGAGCGCACCTGGGAGGTCCCCAATGGCACCACCCAGGAGGCGGGCGGCCGCCAACTTCCGGGCGGCCGTCTCCGGCCCGACAAGGCCTACGTCCTCGAGATGCTGCCCTACCCGAGCGGCGAGCCGCACATCGGCCATCTCAAGAACTACACGATCGGCGACGCCATCGCCCACTTCAGGCGCCGCACCGGCCACCGCGTGCTGCATCCGATGGGTTTCGACGCCTTTGGCCTGCCCGCCGAGAACAACGCGATCAAGACAGGCGTGCACCCGCGCGTCGCTACTGACGAGTCGATCGCGCAGTTCCAAAAGGCCTTCCGCTCGTGGGGGATCTCGATCGACTGGTCGCGCGAGCTCGCCACGCACGAACCCGAGTACTACCGCTGGACCCAGTGGATCTGTCCTGCAGCTGTACAAGCGCGGTCTCGCCTACCGCAAGGAGTCGGCGGTCAACTGGTGCCCGCACGACCAGACGGTGCTGGCCAACGAGCAGGTGATCGACGGCCGCTGCGAGCGCTGCGGCCACGAGGTCGAGCTGCGCCAGCTCGAGCAGTGGTTCTTCCGCATCACCGACTACGCCGACCGGCTGCTCGACGACCTCGACACGATCGACTGGCCCGAGTACGTCAAGACGATGCAGCGCAACTGGATCGGCCGTAGCGTCGGCGCCGAGGTCAACTTCCACTGCGCGGAGCTGGCGATCGACTACCCCGTGTTCACGACCCGTCCCGACACACTGTTCGGCGCGACCTTCTTCGTGATGGCGCCCGAGCACCCGGACGTGCTGAGGCTCGCCGCCGGCACGCCCGGCGAGCAGGACGTGCATCGGTACGTCAACCACGCGCTGACCGAGTCCGCCGAGGACCGCGGCTCCACCGAGAAGCCCAAGACCGGCGTGTTCCTCGGTCGCACCGTGACCAACCCGGTTACGGCCGAGGAGATCCCGATGTACGTCGCCGACTACGTGCTGATGGAGTACGGCACCGGCGCGATCATGGCCGTCCCCGCCCACGACGACCGCGACTTCGCGTTCGCGCGCGCGTATGACCTCCCGATCCGCCAGGTGGTCGCGCCCAGGGACGGCTCGCCGATCCCGGCTGATCAGGCCTACGTCACGAAGGCGCGACGACGCCGTCCTGGTGAACTCCGGCGAGTTCGACGGCCTCACGCCCGAACGAGGGCCTCGAGCGGATCATCGCCTGGCTCGACCGCGAGGGGATCGGTCACGCGTCGGTCAACTTCCGCCTGCGCGACTGGCTGGTCTCGCGCCAGCGCTACTGGGGTTGCCCGATCCCGATCGTCTACTGCGACGACCACGGCATGGTCCCGGTCCCGGAGGACCAGCTGCCCGTCAGGCTGCCCGACGTCGAGGACTACCAGCCGAAGGGCCGTTCGCCGCTGGCCACCGCCGAGGACTGGGTCAATACCACCTGTCCGGAGTGCGGCGGACCGGCCCGTCGCGAGACCGACACGATGGACACGTTCGTCGACTCGAGCTGGTATTTCCTGCGCTACTGCGACGCCCGCAACGACGACGCCGCCTGGGATCCGGCGGTGCTGCGCGAGTGGATGGGCGTCGACCAGTACATCGGCGGCGTCGAGCACGCGATCCTGCACCTGCTGTACGCGCGCTTCTTCGTCAAGGCGCTCGCCGACATGGGTCTGCTCGACGTGCAGGAGCCGTTCGACGCGCTCTTCACCCAGGGGATGATCCTCGGCCCCGACGGTCAGAAGATGTCGAAGTCCCGCGGCAACGTGATCTCGCCGACGCCGCTGATCGAGCGCTTCGGCGCGGACACGGTCCGGACCTACATCCTCAACATGGGCCCGCCCGACCAGGACGCCGCCTGGAACGACAACGCGCTGGCGGGCGCGCACCGGCTGCTGTCGCGCCTGTGGACGCTCGGCGAGGAGCTGCGCTGTCCTACCGGCAGTGGCCCGCTGGCCACTGCCGACTCCGAATCGCTTCAGCAGCCCGTCGATCCCACCGGGGACGCGCTGACGCTCGTGCGCAAGGCCAACTGGGCGATCGACCGCGTCACCTCCGAGTTCGTCGGCCGCTTCGGCTTCCACAACTCGATCGCCGCGGTCACCGAGCTGGTCAACGATCTCTACCGCTATCCCGAGGCTGAGTTTGAGGCACGGAAGTTCGCGGTCGCGACGGCCGCCTCGCTGATCTTCCCGTTCGCGCCGCACCTCGGCGCCGAGGTGTTCGAGTCGCTGACCGGACGCCGCGTCTGGGAGGAGCCGTGGCCGGCGGCCGACGCGGCGATGCTCGTGGCCGACACCTTCGAGCTCGTCTGCCAGGTCAACGGCAAGGTCCGCGACCGCGTCCGGGCTCCGAGCGGCGCGGGCCGCGACGAGTTGGAGAAGCTGGCGCTGGCCGCACCCGGTGTGATGCAGCACGTCGACGGGCAGGACGTCGTCAAGGTCGTGGTCGTGCCCGAAAAGCTCGTGAACGTCGTCGTCAGGTAGGTCCTCGTCGATGCACGCTTCCGAGGTGCCGTACGTCGCGGTCGTCGGGGCGTCGGAGGCAATCTAGGTGGCGCCACCGGCGACAAGACGCCTCCCTCGTCGTGCTTGGCCGTACTCATCCTGGCTGCGCTGTGCATCGGCGTGGGGTTGGCCGGCTGTGGGGGCGGCTCGTCGACAGGCACGTCGGGCACGCCTCAGTCGACGCAAACGATCCCGATGCCAGCGGTCACGCCCGAGGTGGATTCTCCGGTCGCGGGTGTCGAGGTGATTGCGTCCGCGCTGCAGCTCGACCTGGAGCGGCTCGGCTACCGGCCCGGCTCCGTGACCGGTACGTTGACGGCCGACACACAGGACGCCCTTCGGCGCTTCCAGACCGACGCGAAGGTCGCCGCCGCGGAGCGCGGCGCACTCGGTCCCAGCACCGCTGCGGCGCTCTCCGCGCGCTTGCATGGCTCACCCGACGCGGTCCTCGCTCTGCAATCGGCGCTGACTGATGTGGGCCTCTTCCACGCAGCCATCAACGGCCGCTACGACGCCGCGACGATCACCGCCGTCAAGGCACTCCAGACGCGCGCACGGATCGCAGCCGACGGGTTCTACGGCCCGCAGACCGAGGCGGCGCTGGTGCGTCTGTACCGGCGCGACGATCCCGAGCCGGTGAAGGACGCGACCGCCGCGCCGAGCACCGCGACCGACCACCACCACCACCGACCACGACGACCACGACACCGCCACGACGCCGATCCCACGGGCTGGACGTGCTGAAGCTCGGGAGTACCGGCGATTCGGTGAAACGGCTTCAGCAGCGGCTGACCGCGCTCGGTTACCGCCCTGGTCCCGCCGATGGCAGTTTCGGTGGCGCCACCGCGTCGGCGGTGCTGGCCTTCCAGAAGCGCGAGGGCCTCGTACGCGACTCCGCCGTCGGACCCGCGGTTGAGGCGGCCCTCGCCGACCCCAAGGCGACGGGACCACGAAGTGGTCCCGTTCCCCGGATCGATGTGGACATCGCCAGGCAGCTGGTGTTCGTCGTGCTGCGAGACGGCTCGGTGATAACGCTGAACTCGTCGACCGGCAACGGCGAGCGCTACAGCGTCCCCGGCGGCGGAACCGACGTCGCCTACACGCCGGTCGGTGACTTCAAGGTGATCCGCAAGGTCCCCGGCGACGAGCGGGCGCCGCTTGGCACACTGCGCAACCCGCTCTACTTCTACAAGGGCTGGGCGATCCATGGTGCTGCCAACGTACCCGCCTATCCGGCAAGTCACGGCTGCGCGCGGATCAGCAACGCCGACGCCGATTGGCTGTTCCCGCAGATCCCGCTGGGGACGCCCGTGATCGTGTACGACACGACCGGTAAGAGCCCGAGCGTCAACAACGCTCCGGCGGACGCGGCGCCCGGCTACTGACGGCCGCCTGTCGACGCCCACCTAGTCGACGGACGCGCGAGCGAGGCGTGCGTCGAGCGCTCTGGCGCCCGCGCTCAGCCCGAGCAGCAGGAGCGCGACCCAGACACAGTTGACGCCGGCTCGGAAGTAGCCGAGCTTCGTGACGTCGATGAACGGATACGGGTACCAGTGTGCGATCGCGCCGCGGATCAGGGTGAACGCGAGCCAGCAGACCGGGAAGATCAGCGACAGCCAGACCGTGCGCGTCGTGACCAGCGTCCGCGGTCCCGCCAGCAGCCAGCCGACGACCGCCATGATCGGGACGACCGTGTGCACGAGCTCGTTGCCGAGCGCGTCCCAGCCCGCGAGGTCGAGCGTTCTCGCGAGCGCCAGGTGAAACACGATCCCCGTGACCGTGATCGCTGTGAGGCCTGAGAGTCGCAGCACCGCGAACGCAGTCGAGGAGCGCCCGAGACGTATCGCCAGCAGCAGTGCGCCGACCCCGACGAGCAGGTTCGACTGGATCGTGAAGAACGCGAACGCGTTCGCGGCCCGCGCCGCCGCGGGGTGAAAGTGGCCACCCACGTTGTTCGCGGCCGTGACGGCGCTGATCGTCACGCCGGCCAGCACGCACGCCGCTGTCGCTGCGAACCATCCTCGCGCCCATCTCGGTGACATGGCTCACCGCAATCTATTGCCCACCGCGGCGCTCGTGCTCGCGCGCGACTGCCCTGTCTGTGGACTTGTTCGTCATCGCGAATAGCTTTCACATCAAACGGCCGAGCGGACCTAGACTCGGACCCAGCATGGCTCCCGCCTTCAAGAGCGCCTATCTGATCCACGGCGACGACCACGGCCGCATCACCGAGCGCCGCGCGCGCCTGCGCGAGCTCGCCGAGCAGCAGAGCGGGGCCAATGGGTTCGAGCTGTTCGATGGTGAGGAGGCGTCGCCGGACAACGTCGCCGCGGCGCTCAACGCGATGACGTTCGCGATCGGCCGCCGCTTCCTGCTCGTCGATGGCGCCGAGCGCTGGAAGGACAAGGAGATGGACGCGCTCGAGGCGGCGATCGCGCGCGATCCCGCCGGACACGACGGTCACGTTCTTCGCGCGTGAGGACGGGCGCCTGAAGGCGCCCAAGCGACTGCACGACGCGGTCAAGCGGGCCGGGGGGAACGTCTCGACCGAGCAATCTGTCAAGCCCTGGGAGCTGCCCAAGTGGGTGGTCGCGCAGGCACGTCAGCTCAGCCTGGACCTGACGCCGGAGGCGGCGCGGATGCTGGTCGCGCACGTCGGTGAGCGCCAGCAGCGGTTGCTGCGCGAGCTCGAGAAGCTCGCGCTCGAGTTCGAGCCAAATGCCCATATCGACGCCGACACGGTGCTTGAGCTGACGGCCGCATCCGCGGAGCGCAGAGCCTGGGCGCTCGCCGATGCGCTGCTGTCCGGTAGCGCCGATGCCGCCACCAGGACGCTGCTGCAGATGCGCGCTCAGGGCGAGCGCCTGCCGGGGCTGATCTACTGGATGAGCTCGCGTGTGCGCCAGGCACACCAGGTCGCGCGCGCGCTCGATCGTGGCGAGTCGCAGGCCAACGTCAAAGCGTCCCTGAGGATGCCCCCCTCAGCGGCCGACAAGCTGATCGCGGACGCCCGCCGGATCGGGGCCGAGCGGCTCGAGCGCGCGACCTGCCTGATCGCCGATCTCGAGCTCGCCTCACGCGGCGGCAGCGGGAGCGGCGCGAGCGAAGACACCCACGCACTGCTAACGATCCGAGCGATCACCGCCTAGCCAGACAGACCGGCTCACCCAACCACGCGATCACCGCCTAGCGAGACAGACCGGCTCACCCAACCCTGGGATCCGCCGGGGGGCGGCAGGGAGCGACTACTCGGCGGGTGCGCCGCGACGAACACGGGCAGCGCGGGACTTCTTGCGCGCGCCGTTGTTCTTGTGCAGCGAGCCGCGCTTGACGGCCTTGTCGATCGTCTGCACGAGCACGCGATGCTCGGCGTCGGCGGCCGTATCGTCGCCCTCGGCGACAGCGGTCTCGAGCCGGTGGAAATAAGTCTTGATACGCGAGGTGTAACGGCGGTTCTCGTCGCGCTCGCGGAGCGCACGCTCTATGCGCTTCTTCTGTGAGTGAATGTTGGCCATCAGCGGGGCCGTACTATAGCGGCCCTTGACGGCCACCGATGACAGCCAACGTCGCCGGGTATCTGTAAACACGGCGATCTTCGCTGCGGCGACGGCGCTCTCGCGGGTCGCCGGTCTGGTACGCGAGATCATCGCCGCCCGCCTGTTCGGAACCGGCTTGGGTGCGTCCGCGTTCACGTTCGCGTCGCAGATCCCGAACCTGATGTCGAACCTGTTCGCGCAGGCGGCTCTGTCGGCGGCGTTCGTGCCGGTGTTCACCGACCTCCTGCAGCAGGGAAAGAAGCGCGAGGCGTTCCGGCTTGCGACGACCCTGTTCTGGATCGTGATGCTCGTGCTGGGTGGCATCACGGTGGTCGGGATCGTGATCGCAGGGATAGTCCTGCCGGACTTCAGCGGCAGGAACTTCGACGGACACATGGCAGCGGTGATGACGCAGATCATGTTCCCGGTCGTCCTATTCCTGGGACTCTCCGGTGTGATCACGGGAATCCTGCAGTCCTACGACGAGTTCTCGATCCCGGCCCTCGCTCCCATCGTGTGGAACGTCGTGATCATCGCGCTGACGTTCGTTCTGCGGCACAGCTTCGGCAAGAACGACGTCTACGCATACGCCGTTGCATGGACCATCGCGAGCGTCGTGCAGATGTTGCTGATCGGCTCGGCGTTGCGCCGGATCGACTACCGGCTGGACTTCCGTATCGACTGGCACGACCCGCGGGTGCGGCAGGTCTTCGCGCTGATGCTGCCGGTCACGATCGGCCTCGGCATCGTCAACCTCGATGCGCTGATCAACTCGACAATGGGCGCGCTCGTCAACAAGAACGGGCCGCGCTCGATCCAACTCGCGTTCCTGATCTACATGCTGCCGCAGGGCGTGTTCAGCGTCGCTGTCTCAACCGTGCTCTTCCCAACACTGAGCCGCCAGGCGGCGCGGCGAGCCCCCACCGAGATGCGCAACACACTCGGTAACGGAATGCGCCAGATCAACCTGCTGCTGATCCCATCCGCGGCTGGCCTGATCGCGCTGTCGCGCCCGATAACCCAACTGGTCTTCAAGGGCGGAGCGTTCAGCACGGAGTCGGTGAATCTGACGTCCGAGGCGCTCTTCTGGTTCGGCTGGAGCCTGCCGTTCGCAGGCTTGAACCTGCTGATGACACGTACGTTCTTCGCCCTTCAGCGGCCGTGGTCACCGACCAAGCTGGCCGCGATCAACATGACCGTCGACATCGTTGTCAGCGTCGCTCTCTACAAGCCACTGGGCATCGCCGGCCTCGTGATCGGCACCGCCAGCGCCAACATCGTGATGACAGGCCTGCTCCTGAGGCGCCTGCGGATCGGGTTCAACGGCCGCTTGGACCTGGGGCAGACCGCGATGATCAGCGTGCGCATCCTGGTCGCGTCCGTGCTCACGGGCGTGATCGCAAGACTCGTCTGGTCGCTGCTCATCGGCATCGCCGGCCAGTCCGTCGCCGGCCAGATCTTCTCCGTGGGCGGCGCCGTGCTGCTCGCCGGCGGCTTCTATGTATGGGCGATAAGCCACATGCGGATCCACGAGTGGCACCAGATCGAGTCGATGCTTCTCAGCCGCCTGAGGCCGCGGTGAGCGGGCGCGGTAATCCTCTACGCTCTCGGCCGTGCTGAGCATCGCCACGCTTGCGGGACCGTGGCCGCGCCTGGGCGTGGTCGCTGTCGCCGCGCTCGCCGCGATGGCGATGCTCGCTCGCACAGACGAGCGCCGCGCCTGGGCGATGCTCGGCGCGCTGGTACTCGCGCCCGTGCTTCTGCTCGACGACGTATGGCACTCCTCGCAGCTGCATTTCGTCCACGTCCATCCCGCCGAGGCGATCGTCGGCGCGGTCCTGATCCTGATCGTTCTCGCGGGCGCCGCCGTGCTGATCCGGCGGAGGCCGTGGCTGGTGGCGCCGCTAACCGCTCTGACCGTGCCCTTCCGCGCTCCGATCCAGACCGCCAACACCACCAACAACCTGTTGGTACCGCTGTATTTCGTGATCGCCGCATCGGCGCTGGCGTGGCTGGTGCCGGTCCTGTGGTCGCGGCGCGCCGAGGCGCAGTTTCAAGCGGCGCGCGCGCAGCCGTCCCAGTCCCGCGCGGAGCCGCTGCTGTTCGAGAAGCTGCTGGGCGCCTTCATCGTGCTCTATGCGCTCCAGGCGCTGTACTCCCCCTCGGCGGGGTTCGTCAAAGCGGTTCAGAACGAGGTCTTCTTCTACGTTCCGTTCGCCTTGCTGTTCGCACGTCTGCGCGACCTGGACTGGACTCGCCAGCTGCTGATCCGCTGCCTGCAGGTGACCGCTGTGCTCGCGGTCGCCTTCTCGTTGATCGGCTTCGTCGAGGAGGCCACCAAACACCTCCTGCCCTTGATCGGCTCGAAGTTGGTGATCCAGAACGAACTGCACGAGTACTTCACCGTCAACTCGGTATTCCTCGACCCGAACATCTTCGGCCGCTACCTCGCGCTGGTGATGATCCTGCTGACTGCCGTTCTGCTCTATGACAGGCGCACGCGAGTGCAGCTCGCCTCGCTCGGCGCGATCGCGATCCTTTGGGGCTGCCTGGTGTTCACGCTCTCGCGCTCAAGCCTGGTCGCTCTGGGGCTTGGCCTGGGCGTGCTGGCCGCGCTGCGCTGGAAGACTCGCCCGGTCCTCTATCTGGCGGCCGCCGTGATCATCGCCGGCGGGATCGCAGTCGCCGTCCGGCCCGGCAGCTTCGGCCTCAGCAAGGCAAGTGGCGGTATCAACGGCCTTTCGAGCGGTCGCGGCGACCTGATCACCAATGGCATCAAACTGCTGGGCGACCGCCCGCTCTACGGCTTCGGCTCGGGCTCATTCTCGCCCGAGTACTCGAGCCACTTCAAAAAGGCAGCCGAGTCCGTCTCGGATTCGCACAACATCCCCGTGACGGTCGCGGCGGAGCAGGGGATCATCGGTGAGCTGGTCTACCTCGCGCTCGTCATCACCGCGATCATCACGCTGTTCCGCGGCGCTCGCGGCGACCCGTTCCGGGTCGGGATCGCCGCCGCCTTCCTGGCATTGCTGCTGCACACGATGCTCTACGCGGCCTTCCTCGAGGACCCGGTCACCTGGACGCTGCTGGCCGTCGGGGCCTCGCTGGCGATCGCGGTCGCCCGCAGAGCCACGGCCTGACGCTCCCACGCGCGCGCAGCGCGCCGTCGCCTGAGAAATGTCGCCCGAGATGCAGCGTCTGCTGTTCGTCAAGAGCCGTACGGCCAGCTTCATCGAGCTCGACGAGCGACTGCTCGCCGAGCGCTTCGACGTCCACGAGCTCCATCAGCCGGGCCGCTTCAGCGATCCGCGCACGGTCGTGAAGGAGGTGCTCGCCGCCGACGTGATCGTCGGCTGGTGGGCGTCCTGGCACACATTCCTGCCGATCACGCTCGCGTGGCTGTTACGCAAGCCGTCGCTGCTGATCGTCGGCGGTTTCGACACGGCCGCCGAGCCGGAGTTCGGCTATGGCTTCCAGCTCGGTGGACCGCGCGCGTGGCTGAGCCGCTTCACGATGCGCCGCGCTCGCATCCTGATGACGAACTCCGAGTACTCGCGCCAGGAGGTCTGGCGCAACACCGGCATCCCGCCGCAGCGGGTGCGGGTCGTCTACCACGGCGTTCCCGATGTCGAGGGGGCCGGCGGGAGCAGCGCCGGTGGGCGGGCGGGAACCAATTCATCCGGCATCGATGATGGTCCTGAGCCGGCCACGCGCCCACTCGCTCTGACCGTCGGCATCGTCGACCGCACCAACCTCGAGCGCAAGGGCCTGCGCGCGTTCGTAGCCGCCGCCGCGCACGTGCCGGAGGTGGACTTCGTCGTGGCCGGCAAGCACACCGACGACGCCGCCGCGGAGCTCCAGCGCGAGGCCGGCGCGAACGTGCGCCTGACCGGCTGGCTCGAGGATCGAGAGCTCGCTGAGCTGTTCGAAACCGCCGACGTCTATGTGCAGGCGTCGAAGCACGAGGGCTTCGGCGTCTCGGTGGCCGAGGCGATGCTGGCCCGCTGCGTGCCGGTCACCACCCGCGCGGGCGCGCTGCCCGAGGTCGTCGGCGACACCGGCGTGCTGCTCGACGACGCTCGGCCGGCGACCGTCGCGCTGGGTGTGCGCGAGGCGCTGCATCTGGGCACGGGCGAGGCGGCACGGCAGCGGGTGTTGGAGCGCTTCTCCGTCGAGCAGCGCAGGGCGGGCATCTTCGCGCTGCTCGACGAATTGGTCTGAGCGATTGCCCAAACGCGCTCGCGGACTGATCACCGCGACGCCACCTAAGCTTGTGGGTCGTGACCGACCAGGCCCACATCCGCAACTTCTCGATCATCGCGCACATCGACCACGGCAAGTCGACGCTGGCCGATCGCATCCTCGAGTTGACCCACACGGTCGACCCGCGGGCCATGCGCGCGCAGTTGCTCGACTCAATGGAGCTCGAGCGTGAGCGCGGGATCACGATCAAGGCTCAGGCGGTGCGCGTGTTCTACCGGTCAGGCCTGGACGGCGAGACCTATCAGCTGCACCTGATCGACACGCCCGGTCACGTCGACTTCACCTACGAGGTCTCACGGTCGCTGGCCGCGTGCGAGGGCGCGCTGCTGGTGGTGGACGCCAGCCAGGGGGTGGAGGCGCAGACGGTCGCCAACACGTACCTGGCGGTCGACGCCGGGCTCGAGCTGATCCCCTGCATGAACAAGGTCGACCTGCCGGGCGCCGAGCCTGAGCGCGTCGCCGAGGAGATCGCCGACCTGATCGGCGAGCCTGCCGACAGCGTGCGCCGGATCAGCGCCAAAACCGGTGAGGGCGTGACCGACGTGCTCGACGAGCTGATCGCGCGCGTGCCGCCCCCCAGCGGTGACCCCGATGCGCGCCCGCGGGCGCTGATCTTCGATTCCGAGTTCGACCAGTACCGCGGCGTGATTGCCTACGTCCGCGTCGTCGACGGCACCTTCACCAAGGGCGAGGCGATTCGTGCGATGCAGGCTGGAACCAACGCGGAGATCGACGACATCGGCTTCTTCAGCCCGCAGATGACGTCGGTCAAGTACCTCGGTCCGGGCGAGGTCGGGTACGTGATCACGGGACTCAAGGACGTCACGACGCTGCGCGTCGGCGACACGCTGACGAGCGCGCGGCGCCCGGCCACCCAGGCGCTGCCCGGCTACCGCGAGGTGAAGCCGATGGTGTTCGCCGGCCTGTACCCGATCGACTCCGACGACTACGCGGATCTGCGCGACGCACTGGAGAAGCTGACGCTCAACGACGCCGCGCTGTCCTGGGAGCCGGAGACCTCCGATGCGCTCGGCTTCGGCTTCCGCTGCGGCTTCCTGGGCCTGCTGCACATGGACATCGTGCGCGAGCGCCTGGGGCGCGAGTACGACCTCGACCTGATGATGACGATGCCGAGCGTGGAGTACGAGATCACGCTCACCGACGGCACCGTCGTGCCGGTGCACAGCCCCGCCGACATGCCGGACCCGAGCAAGGTCCGAGAGGTGCGAGAGCCATACATCCGCGCGTCGATCCTGACGCCGAAGGAGTTCGTCGGCACGATCATGGAGCTCTGCCAGGAGCGTCGCGGCGACTCGGTGGGCATGCACTACCTCTCGTCTGAGCGGGTGCAGCTGACCTACGACCTGCCGCTCGCCGAGATCGTGCTCGACTTCTTCGACCAGCTGAAGAGCCGCACGCGCGGCTACGCCTCGTTCGACTACGAGATCACCGGCCTGCGCGACTCCGACCTCGTCAAGCTCGACATCCTGCTCGGCGGCGATCAGGTCGACGCGCTGGCGATGCTGGTGCACCGCAGCAAGGCGGAGGCGTTCGGCCGCACGATGGCCGAGAAGCTCAAGGAGAAGATCCCGCGTCAGCAGTACGACGTCCCGATCCAGGCGGCGATCGGCTCGCGGATCGTCGCCCGCGAGACGGTCAAGGCCTACCGCAAGGACGTGATCGCCAAGTGTTACGGCGGCGACATCAGCCGTAAGCGCAAGCTGCTCGAGCAGCAGAAGAAGGGCAAGAAGCGGATGAAGCAGGTCGGGCGCGTCGAGGTCCCGCAGGAGGCCTTTCTAGCGGTGCTCGAACTCGGCGACTCGCGATGACGCCTTAGCCACCGCCGCAGGAGCTTGTCCCGTTATCACCTCCTGGATCTTCCCCGGACGTCTGAGCAAGCGGCTGGCGATGTCGTACGGGTAGGCGTACAGCGTCAGTCGTCCGACCTGCTCGCTGGCGATCGGAGTGCCCAACGAAGCCACGGGCGCGTACCCGAAACGTCCGTCGAAGATGAACAGCGTGCGCAGGTGCCTGCGCGGAATGTAGGCGGCGGTGAATGAGTCGGCGTGGTAGAGCGGGCAGTATCTGCCCTTCGAGCGGCCGCAGCGCTTCACCGGGTACAGCTTCACGGCGAAGTTCGTGTGCCAGGTGATCGTGACGGCGTCCCAGTAGATGGCGTATCCGTAGGTGGCGTGATAGCGGTGGGCGAAGCTGTCAATCGCGACCAGGTCCTTGTGAGCGAGTGTGACGTCGCGCGGAAGGTAGGGCAGTGGTCTTGACTCCAGGCGGTACAGACCGGCGAGCGCCAGCACCGCCAAGCCCGCGCCGACCGCGACCCGCCAGTCCCTGGTCCTGGCAGCGGCCAGCGGCAGCAACGCTGCGATCGCGACCAGCGGTCCGACCAGATAGCGGTAGTCGACCGACCCGACGGACGACAGCAGGAACGTCAGCAACCCGACCGTCAGGCAGGTGCTCCAGAACGCAACATGTACGAGCTTGGGGCTGACCTCGGCCCTGCTGCCGCCGGGGCGGCGCTCACCTGCGGCCGCGGCCGCCCGGTAGACCGCGAACACGGCGGCGGCGCCGCCGAGCAGCAGCGTCCCGCCGCTGACCAGCTCGAGGAAGCCGTCGCGGTCGATCCGGTGGCCGAGGAAACTGCCGCCGACGAGGTAGCCGAGCTCGTTGAGCATCTTGCCGACGTTCCCCACCAGCGCACCCGGTTTGACGAATTGCAGCTGCGCCGACTGTGCGAGCTTGTCGACCCGGATGCCGGCGCTGTGCATGATCGCCGTGAACAGGACCGCAACGACCAGCATCGCCATCAGCGTCACCAGCGCGAACGCCAAGGTTCGCGCCGCGTCGGCCACGGGGCCGCGCCACGCGCATACGCCGACGGCCACGACGAACGGCAGCACCGCCCAGGCCAGCGCGAGGTCGTCGCCGGCGATCGCGAGGCCCGTGAACGCTCCGATCAACACTCCCGCGCCGAGCACCCCCGCTAGTGGCAACGTCCGGATCCGCGGCAGCACCCAGCCCTGCCACCACCGCGAGCACGGCCGCGTGAAACACCACGTTCGTGTGGGCGGTCGGCTGGAAGACGAGCATCAGGCCGGCCGGGGCCAGGCACAGCAGGCCGGCGATCGCCAGGCCGGCGCCGTAGCGCCCGAACGCTCTGGCTGCGGATACCCCGACCAGGGCGATCGTGATCACCCAGACACACGAGCGGGGCGGCGTACCACAGGAACCGGTGCGCCGGCAGTCCCCGGGTCAGCAGGTAGAAGCTGAACGCCTCGTACCAGCCGTGGTCTCCGAGAATGATGTACTGGCCTGGTGCCGGGTGGCTGTAGAGCTGGGCGACCACTCCGGCCGACCCGGAGTCCGCAGACCACCAGGTGTGGGCGATGATGGCCGGCAGCTCAGGTATCAGCGCTGCCGCGTACACGCCAGCCAGTGCGACCGGCAGCCACCACCAGAGTCCCCGTCGCATACCGCGCGGAGAACCCTCGGCGCCCGCAGCGCGAGCTCTCGTAATAGCAGTGACAGTCTTCACAATCCCGGCCTCAGCACGGGAACTTACCTGCGATTGACGCTCAGGCGCTCACCATTTAACGGCTTTTAGAGCCGTGAGAGGCGGCTCTCAGGCAAGGGTGCGCGCGACGCCGCCGCTGCCGGCCAGCCGCGCCGCGATCGCGACCGGGATCACGGTCAGGATCAGGACGGCGACGACCACCACGTTGACCTCGGGCAGCTGCTGGCCGAGGCGGATCGCGCCGAAGATCCAGAGCGGCAGCGTGTTCTGCGCGCCGGCCGTGAACGTCGTCACGATCACCTCGTCGAACGACAGCGCGAAGGCGAGCAGCGCGCCCGAGAGCAGCGCGGTCGAGAGCATCGGCAGGGTGATCGTGCGGAACGTGAGCCAGCCGTGCGCGCCGAGGTCGGCTGCGGCCTCGTACATCGAGTCCGACACGCGCCGCAGCCGCGCGATCACGTTGTTGTAGACGACGACGATGCAGAAGGTCGCGTGCCCGATCACGATCGTCAGCAGCGAGAGGTTGAGGCCGACCCACTGAAACGCCGAGTTCAGCGCGATGCCGGTGATGATCCCGGGCAGCGCCAGCGGCAGCACCAGCAGCAGCGACACCGCCTCCCGCCCGAAGAAGCGGAAGCGATGCACGCCGAAGGCTGCGGCCGAGCCGAGCAGCAGCGCCACCGCGGTCGCGAACAGTCCCGCCTTGAGCGACAGGAACAGCGCCGAGCGGACCTGTGGGTCGTGCCAGGCGACCGTCACCCACTTGGTCGAAAGAGCGCCCGGCGGCCAGCCCTCGACGTTCGACTTGTTGAACGCGTAGAGCACGATCAGGCGATCGGCACGAACAGGAACAGCAGCACGAGCGCGACCCAGACGCGCAGCATGATGCGTGTGGTGCGGCCCTCGATCACAGCGCCTCGAATGCTCCGAGTGCGCGTGCGCCGCTGAGGTAGACGATCATGATCACGATCGGCACGATCGCCAGCGCGGCCGCGAACGGAAGGTTGTTGGCGGTGCCGAGGTTCGAGTAGATCACGTTGCCGATCAGCTGTGAGTTGGTGCCGCCGATCAGCAACGGCGTGATGAAGTCGCCGAGCGTCAGCGAGAAGGTGAAGATCGAGCCGGCGACGATGCCGGGGAGCGCCAGCGGCAGCAGCACGCTGCGCAGCGTGCGCCAGTTGCGCGCGCCGAGGTCGCCGGAGGCCTCGAGCAGCGAGTTCGGGATCCGTTCGATCGCGCTGAACACCGGCACGACCATGAACGGCAGCCAGATGTAGCAGAACACAACCCACATCGCGGTGTTCGTGTAGCCGATGTTGATGGCGCCGAGTCCGAGCTTCTGGACGCTCCAGCTCAGCACGCCGCCCTTCTGCAGGATCACGATCCAGGCGAACACCTTGGCCAGGTAGCTGGCCCACAGCGGCAGCATGATCGCGGTGAACAGGAGCCGCTGGGTCCGCGCCGTCGCGACCCGCGCCATGAAGTAGGCGAACGGGAGCGCCACGATCGCGTCGGTGACCGTGACCGCGGCCGCCATCACCACCGTGCGCAGGATGATCCCGAGGTAGGTGCTGGTGAAGAGCTGACGTGAAGTTGGCGGTCGAGAACGTGTGCTCGAGCGTGTTCGTGAACGGGTTCACCGTCCAGAACGCGGTCAGCAGCATCACCAGCAGCGAGGCCAGGTAGATCACCACGAACCAGGCGAGCGGCGGTGAGAGCGTCAGCAGTGCGCGCAGCCAGGGGCGACGCCACAGCGAGACGGGCGATACCGCCGGGGGGACCGGCCCGCTTGGGCCGGCCTCCCCGAGGAGCGTTCAGCGGTCGCAGACACCCGCGACCGTCACGACGTGATCTGCGTCCATGCGGTGACCCAATCCTGGAACGGCACACAGTCGCTCTTGCCGTTGCCGCACTGCGCCAGCGGCGTCTTCCAGAACCTGATCGTCTTGTAGTAGGACAGCGGAGCGTTGGCGTGGTAGGCCGCGCAACCGCCCTTTGCGATCTTGTTCATGTACGAGCATGCGTCCTTGTTGGCCGGGCGTCTCACCGAAGTAGAGCGCCTCCTCGGCCTGGACCTTCGGGGTCGTCACCCACTGCATCCACTTGTAGGCGCAGTTCGGATCCGGTGCGTTGGTCGCCAGCATCCAGGTGTCGGCCCAACCGGTCGCGCCCTGGCTCGGGATCGTGTCGGCGACGGCGACGTGGTCGGCCTTCAGCGTATTGGTCTGGTACGGCCAGGCGGCACCCACCACCGTGGTCTTGCTCTGGAACAGCGAGATCTCCTGCGAAGCCAGGTCCCAGTACTTCTTGACGAGCGGATGCTCTGACTTGAGCAACGACACGGCGGCGTTGAACTGCGGTTGGGTCAGCTCATACGGATCGGTGATCTTCAGGCTCGGCTTCGTCGATTCCAGGTACAGCGCAGCGTCGGCGATCTGGATCGGATTGTCCGGCACCGTGATGCGGCCCGCATACTTCTTCGAGTAAAGGACCGACCACGAGGTCGGCGCGGTCTTGAATGCCTTGGTCGAGTACAGCAGCACGTTCGGCCCGAACTCGTAGGAGACGCCGTAGTGCTTGCCGTCGATCGTGTTGAACGCCGGCGACTTCAGGAACGAGTGGAACTCGGGCCACGACGGGATCAGATTGATGTTGATCGGCCTGACGTCGCCGCCGTAGATCAGGCGCAGGTCGGCGTCGCCTGAAGCCGACACCAGGTCGTACTGGTGCCCGCCGCCGTTTGCCATCAGCGAGACCATCTCGCTCGACGTAGCCGGCGTACTTGGTGGTCACCTGGCAGCCGGTGCTCTTCTCGAACGGCTTGACCCATTCGGGCTGGGCGTAACCCTCCCAGGCGATCAGGTTGAGCTTGCCCTCGCCCTTGCCAACGGACTTTGCAATCGGCGCGTTGGCCTCGGGCGCTTTCAAGCCCGAAGCGGCGCTTATGCCCACGCAGAGCGCCACCGTGACGCTCAGCGCCAATATGGCGGCGAGTGCCGTCACTGGACTGAATCGGTACCTCATGATTGGTCCTCTCCTCTCACTGCGGGCCTCCCCGGTCACGCGGGCGGTGGATTGATTGTGAAAGTCTGTGCCTCGAGCCAGTCGACCTGGACGCGCCGATCGCGGGCCTCGAGCAACTCCTCAGGAGTCAGCGGCTGCAGGTTCTGGCTGATCGCGATCAACGCACTCGCCGGCATCGAGTTCGATCGAGTAGCGGGTGATGGCGCCGAGGTAGATCACCTCGGCGATCCGACCCGGCTCGGCGTGGTGGCCCGGGGCGACGGGCGCGCCGATCGGCTCCATCGAGAGCTTCTCTGGCCGGATGGTGAAGCGCCGCCCGTTGCGCTCGAGCAGGTTCGAGACGCCGATGAAGCCGGCCACGAACTCGTTCGCGGGGCGCTCGTAAACGTCGATCGGGGTGCCGAGCTGCTCGAGTCTCCCGTCGTTCATCACGGCCAGACGGTCGCTCATCGTCAGCGCCTCCTCCTGGTCGTGCGTGACGAAGATGAACGTGATCCCGAGCTCGCGCTGGATCGTCTTCAGCTCGAGCTGCATCTCCTGGCGCAGCTTCAGATCGAGCGCGCCGAGCGGCTCGTCGAGCAGCAGCACCTCGGGTTCGTTGGCGATCGCGCGCGCGAGCGCGACACGCTGACGCTGACCGCCCGAGAGCTGCGCCGGCTTGCGCTCGCCGTGATCGGGAAGGCGCACCATCGCGAGCGCCTCCTGCGCGCGAGCCCGCCGCTGGTTGCGGCCGATGCGCTTCACGCGCAGGCCGTACTCGACGTTCTCGTGCACCGTCATGTGCGGGAAGAGCGCGTAGTCCTGGAAGACCGTGTTGACGTTGCGCGCGTACGGTGGCTCGCGCGTGACGTCGACGCCGCCCAGCAGGATCTGGCCGGCGTCGGCCCGCACGAACCCGGCGATGATCCGCAGCAGCGTCGTCTTGCCCGAGCCGGACGGGCCGAGCATCGTGAAGAACTCGCCCCTGCCGATCCGCAGATCTACCCCGGCGAGTGCCTCGACACCCCCAAAGGTCTTGCGCACGTCCTTAACGTCCACAGCCGGCACGGCGTGCTCGTCCAAGGGCGCGGAGCCCGCTGGCTGCTCGGCAGGCGCGCTCGTCATCGATTCGCTCAACGTCCCCGAAAATCTACGCGATCTGGACGACGCGACCAAGGTTCAGATGGCTAATGCGCACAGCAGGCACTGGACGATCTGACCATCGTCGGGGCGCTAGGCAAGGCCAGGGTGCGGTCCAGCGGGACCGCACCCTGAATGTCACGTCAGGAGGGCTGTGGGACGATCCGGATGTAGGGCTTCGGCTCCTCCCACTCGCCGAAGATCTCCTTGGCCTGTTCGTTGTTGACCGAGCCGGCGATGATCACCTTGTCGCCCTGCTGCCACTGGGCCGGGGTCGCGACCTTGTGGTTGGCCGTCAGTTGCAGCGAGTCGATCACGCGCAGAACCTCGTCGAAGTTGCGGCCGGTCGTCATCGGGTAGACGAGGATCAGCTTGATCTTCTTGTCGGGGCCGATCACGAAGACGTTGCGGACCGTCTGGTTGTCGGCGGGAGTACGCGTCTTCGCATCACCCTCGGTATCGCTCGCCAGCATCTCGTAGAGCTTCGCGACATGGAAGTCGGCGTCGGAGATGATCGGGTAATTGGGCGCGAAGCCCTGGGTCTCCTCGATGTCTGACGCCCAGTTCTCGTTGTCGGCGACGGCGTCCACCGACAGACCGATGATCTTGACGCCGCGGCGATCGAACTCGGGCTTGATGCTGGCCATGTAGCCGAGCTCGGTCGTGCATACCGGTGTGAAGCTCTTCGGGTGCGAGAACAGCACCGCCCACGAGTCACCGATCCAGTCGTGGAAGCTGGATCCGCCCCTCGGTGGTGTCAGCCTCGAAATCGGGCGCGGTCGCGCCCAGCGAAAGGGTCATGGCTCTCCTTTGTTCAGTGACTCTGTGGAGTTTAGATCTCCACGACGGCAAAAGCGGTGCAAAGCTTCGCAGGTGAGCGTGGGCCGTGGCAGACTTCGGCGCCGTGCCCGTGCCAGTGGACAAGATCGGCAAGCGCTATGCGCCGGTGACCTACGCGGTCGGCCGCGAGAAGGTACGTGAATACGCCCACTCGGTGGGCGAGACCGAGCCGTTGTACCTGGACCTCGAAGCTGCTCGTGGCGCCGGATATACGGACCTGCTGGCGCCGCCCATGTTCGTCGTCGTCTACGCCAGCGCTCCGTTCATTGCGGCGTTGTTCGACCCGGAGCTCGAGATCGACTTCGCGCGGCTGGTGCACGGGGCGCAGAGGTTCCGCTGGGAGGAGCCGGTGGTTGCCGGCGATGAGGTCACGACCACGCTCACCGTCGACCAGATCAGCGAACGCGCGGGCCTGCGGTTCTATACGTTCGAGACGGTATCCGTGAACGAGCGCGGCGCGACAACGTGTCTCGGCACGTGGTCGACGATCGTCAGGGGGGAGGAGTGATGGGATCGCCGCCTCAGGGTGCTGCGGACGCGCCGCTGCGCGAGGGCGACCCGATCGAATTACGGGTCACGCCGGATCCGTATGTGACCGTGCGCTACGCGGGCGCCTCGGGCGACTTCAATCCGATCCATATCGACGAGCAGTTCGCACTGCAGGTCGGGTTGCCGGGCCGCATCCTCCACGGTCTTTGGTCGATGGCGCAGATCGCGCGCGCCACCACCGAGGCCGCCGGCGACCCGACCGCCCTGCGTTCGCTGAGCGTCCAGTTCCGCGGCATGGGGCGGATCGGCGAGGAGGTGGTCGTCAGCGGTGAGGTCTCCTCCGTCGCCGACGGTGTCGCGACGGCCAAGCTCGAGGCGACCCAGGGCGACACCCGCCTGATCCGCAACGCCGTGGCCGAGTTGCGCGTCGGCTGAGGTGATCCGGCGGGCCAAATACAGCCCCCAGCACGTATTTGGCCCCTCCGAGCCTCATGGACCCGCACGGGCCGTCCCGGGAAGCGTCGCCAGCGGCGCTCCTAGAATCCTCAGGGTGCTAAGTGAACGTCAAGAACTGGTTCTGCGGCGCGTCGTCGAGGAGTACCTCGCCGCAGGCGCGCCCGTGGGCTCGAAGTCACTCGCGACCGGTTTCGCGTGGGGACCCTCAACGATCCGTCACGAGCTCGCAAACCTCGAGGAGTTGGGGCTGCTCCAGCATCCGCACACCTCCGCCGGCCGGGTTCCGACAGAGTCCGGCTACCGATACTTCGTCGACCGTCTGCTCCCCGAGGATGTCGACTCGCCACCGTTGGGACTCTCCCTGGTACGGCGGGAGGTCGACGAGGCGATGCGGGTCACGACGGAGACCCTGTCGCAGGTCACGAACCTGCTCGCGATCGTCACGGCGCCGCCGATCGATACGGCCACGGTGCGCCACATCGAGGTGCTGACGCTGCAGCCGCAGGTGCTGATGGTGGTCGTGATCACCTCCACCGGTGGCGTCAACAAGCGGCTGTTCACGTTCGGCTCGCCGGTCGACCCCGGCCTCGCCGACTGGGCCGGCAGCTACCTGAACGAGCGCCTCGCGGGCACCGGTCTCGGCGCTCGGCGGCTCATGCAGAGATTGCTCGATCCGTCGCTTTCGCATGGCGAGACCGACTTCCTGACCGCCCTGCTCCCGGTCTTCACCGACCTCTCCGAGGCCGCCGAGGACAGTATCTACATCGACGGCACCTCGCGGCTGATGGCGCTCGACCGCAGCGGCGACGTCACCGGCCTGAACACCCTGATGGACATGCTCGAGCGGCGCGTGACGATGCTCGGGGTGTTGCGGGTCGCGCTCGGCGGACACGAGGTGAGGGTGCGGATCGGCGCCGAGAACGACCAGCCTGCTCTGCAGTCGCTCGCGCTGGTTGCCGCCGGCTACGGGCTGCCGCAACGCAACCTCGGGACCGTGTCGGTGATCGGTCCACTGCGGATGGACTACCCGCGTGTGATCAGCGCGGTGCGCGACGCCGCCGCGCAGCTGTCGACGTTCGTGGCCGAGGTCTACGACGAGCGATGAGCGCGTCGACGCCAAAGCGCGACTACTACGACGTCCTCGGAATCGCCCGCGACGCCGACGACGCCGAGATCAAGAAGGCCTTCCGCCGGCTCGCCCGTGAGCTGCACCCGGACGTCAACACAGAGGACCCCAACGCCGAGGCACGGTTCAAGGAGGCGGCCGAGGCCTACGAGGTGCTCTCGGACACGGACCGCCGGGCCACCTACGACCGCTACGGCCACGACGGCCTCCGTAGCGGCGGCTACTCGCCCAACTTCGAGGGCTTCGGTTCGATGTCGGATCTGTTCGAGGCGCTCTTCAGTGGGGGTCTGGGTGGCGCGTTCGGCAGCGCGTTCGGTGGGGGCAGCGGCTTTGGCGGTGGCGCGGCCGGCCCGATGCAGGGCGGCGACCTGCAGGCCGGGGTCGAGGTAACGCTCACCGAGGCCGCGCACGGCACCCCGGTCGAGCTCAAGTTCAACGCAGTCGTGCGGTGCGAGCACTGCCACGGCAACGGCGCCGAGCCCGGTACCCCGATCGAGACCTGCCCCAAGTGCCAGGGCGCGGGGCAGCTTCGAACCGTCACGCGCACGTTGATCGGTCAGGTGATGAGCACCACGACCTGCGACCAGTGCGGCGGCGAGGGCAAGATCCCGAAGGAGCCGTGTCACGTCTGCCGCGGTCGCGGCCGCCGACAGGAGCGCCAGACGGTGTCCGTCGACGTGCCTGCCGGGATCGCCGACGGGCAGCGGATCCGCGTCAGCGCCCGCGGCAACGCCGGTGAGCGCGGCGGCCCGCCCGGCGACCTCTACGTGCTCGTGCGCGTCAAGGAGGATGCGCGGTTCGTGCGCGACGGCGACGACCTGATCACGGCCGTCGACGTCTCGGGCCCTCAGGCAGCGCTCGGCGCGACGGTCGATGTGCCGACGGTCGACGGACCCGAGGGTGTTGAGATCCCAGCCGGAACGCAGCCGCACGAGACGATCGTCCTGCACGGACGCGGGATGCCGTCCCTGCGCGGCCGCCGCCAGGGCGATCTGCGCGTCGTCGTGAACGTGATCACGCCACGCAACCTCACCTCCGAGCAGCGCAAACGACTCGAGCATTTCGCCGAGACGCTCACATCCGAGAACCTCTCAAGCCCCGAGGAGGGCGTGTTCGCGAAGCTGCGTCGCGCCTTCCATCTCTGAGGCGCGGGTGCTGCGGCTGGCGGTGCGCGTGCGCCGCGCTGATGCCGAACTGGTGTTGGCCGAGCTGCTCGAGCTCGTCCCGAGCGGCGTCGAGGAGGTCGACATCGACGCCCGCACCGTCGAGTACGCGGTCTACGGAGCACCGGGGGAGTTACCCGAGCTCCCGGATCTGCAGGCGGCCGCAGGCGACGCACTCGTCGAAGTGAGCACGACGACCGTCGCCGACGACTGGTCCGAACGCTGGCGCGAGTTCCACAAGCCGCTGGTGCTCGGTGACCGGCTCAGCGTGCGGCCGCCGTGGGAGCCGCCGCAGGACACGGCGCTGGACCTGGTGATCGACCCCGGCCGCGCCTTCGGGACCGGCGCCCATGCCACCACGCGGCTGTGCCTGGAGTTGCTGCTCGAGCTGGATGTATCGACGGCTCAGGCCGGCGGAGTTGCTGGGGTGGTGGGTGGGAGCAAATCCGCCCGGCCCGCCGTGATCGACCTCGGCTGCGGCTCCGGCGTCCTCGCGATCGCCGCGGCCAAGCTCGGCTGGGGCAAGGTGTTGGCGCTCGACTACGACCAGTTGGCCGTCGACGCGACCCTGGAGAACGCTGCCGTCAATGGCGTCCTGGATCTGATCGAGGTGCGGCGCTTCAACCTGCTGCGCGAGCCGGTGCCACCAGCGCCGCTCGTGCTGGCCAACCTGCTGCGCCCGTTACTGCTCGCCTGGAGCGCGGCGATTGCCGGTATGGCCTACGGCCGGATCGTCGCCAGCGGCCTGCTGATAGACGAGGCGGACTCGGTCTCGCGCTCGTTTCACGAGCACGGCTATCGCGAGCGCACCCGCCTGACGGGGGGAGAGTGGGCGGCGTTGTTGCTCGAACTGCCGGACCCCGGGTAGCCTCCAGGGCATCAGCCAGCACATCGTCATAGCCGGTGGCGGATTCGGCGGCTACTACACGGCGAAGAAGCTTGAGCGGCTCGCCCCGGCCGGAGCCCGGATCACGCTGGTCAACGACGTGAACTTCCTGACGTACGCGCCGCTGCTGCCGGGCGCGGCGGCGGGCACGCTGGATCCGCGACACATAGTCGTGCCGCTGCGCGAGCATCTGAAACGGACCTCGCTGCGGGTCGGCTATGTGATCGGCGGCGACCCCGCGCGAGACACGCTGCAGGTCGAGATGATCTCGGGCCAGACCAAGGAGTACCGCTACGACCACCTGGTCGTCGCGCTCGGCTCCGTCGCCCGCGTGGTCCCGATTCCGGGCCTCACCGAGTACGCGATCGGGTTCAAGACGATCTCGGAGGCGACAGCGCTGCGTAACCGCATCGTGCGCCACTTCGAGCTCGCGGAGGGACTCGACGACAAGGACGCCCGCGCCGAGTATCTGAGCTTCGTGTTCGTCGGCGGCGGTTACGCGGGGCTCGAGGGCATCGCCGAGCTTGCAGGCTTCGCGAGCGATGCGATCAAGCGCTACCCGCGCTGCCGCGAGACCGGCACGCGCTTCACGCTGATCGACGCCGCCGCGCGCGTGATGCCGGAGATCCAGAGGCAGCTGGCCGATTTCACCGTGCGGTACCTGTCCAAGCGCGGCGTCGAGTTCCGCCTGGAGACAACCGTCACCGAGGTGCGCCCCGACTGCGTCGTGCTCTCGACCGGAGAGACCCTGAAGACGCGGACGGTCGTGTGGACGGCAGGCGTGCGTGCGAGCCCTGTGGCTACGCGGCTGGGGCTGCCGCTCGAGTACGGCCGCATCGTCTGCAGCGAGTACATGCGGGTGCAGGGCTACGACAACATCTGGGCGATCGGCGACATCGCCGCCGTCCCGGACCCGGCGCGGCCCGGCGAGCCGTGCCCGCCAACGGCACAGCACGCGATCCGTCAGGGCAAGCTGCTCGGCAAGAACATCGCCGCCGTGATGCGGGGCCAGGCGCCGAAGCCGTTCACGTTCAAGACGCTGGGCGCGTTTGCCGAACTGGGTCGCCACACCGCCGTCGCGAACCTCATGGGCGTCCGCGTGAGGGGCTTCCCCGCGTGGGCGATCTGCCGTTTCTACCACCTGGCCTGGCTGCCGGGTCTTGACCGCAAGTCGCGGCTGATCGCCGACTGGTCGGTCGAGATCCTGTTCCCGCGTGACCTCGCGGAGATGGGGCAGCTCGGCCACCCGCCGCGACTCGAGATGCCGCAGCCGCCCTCGGAAGCAGAGCCGGAAGCAGAGCTGGGGACGGCGGCGATCATCGACGAGGAGTGACGCGGCGAACGTCGTCGCCTGGGCGTCGTATCCTTGTCCTCCAGTTGAGCGTTCTCGAACAGGTGCGTGCGGACGCGGTTCGCGCGATGAAGGCAGGCGAGAGGGATCTCGTCGGAGCCTTGCGCTTGCTCGTCTCCGAGCTCCAGAAGGACGTCAAGGAGGGAAACGGGGATGAGCTGGCGGTGCTCCGCCGCGAGCACAAGCGCCGGCTCGAGGCGGCCACTCAGTTCCAGCGCGCCAACCGACCCGATCTTGCCCAGAAGGAGCAGGCGGAGGCCACAATGATTGCGGCCTATCTGCCGCCCGACTTGACCGACGCCCAGCTTGACGCGATCGTTGCGGGCGCGGTCGAGCAGACGGGCGCCGGAGGGCCCAGGGACATGGGTTCGGTGATGAAGGTGGTAATGGATCAGGCCGGTGGCCTGGTTGACGGCAAGCGGGCGTCGGAGGCGGTGCGAGCCGCTCTGGGCGCAATGACCTCATAAGAGGAGTCGGATGCGGAACCAGATAGAGCTGGACAACGCTGTCGCCGCCGAGCTGGCGGGGACCGGCGACAAGATCCTCATGACGCTGAGCGAGCACATCGACTGCGACGTGTTCCTGCGCGGCAACCTGCTGACGCTCGAGGGTGAGCCCGACGCGGTGAGCGCCGCGGCCGCGGTCGTTCGCGAGCTCGCGGAGCTCGTCGAGCAGGGTCATGAACTCGTGCCCGGCACGATCGAGGCGGTTTCGCAGGCTCTCGATGCGCACGAGGACCCTGCCGCGATCCTCGAGGATGTCATCTGGCGCCACCGCGCGACCAAGGTCGCGCCCAAGACGGTGCACCAGAAGCGCTACGTCGACTCGATCCGCGAGAACACGATCACCTTTGGGATCGGTCCCGCCGGCACCGGTAAGACGTTCCTGGCGGTCGCGCTCGCCGCGGGGGCGCTTCACCGCCGTGAGGTCAACCGCATCATCCTCACGCGGCCCGCGGTCGAGGCCGGTGAGCGCCTGGGGTTCCTGCCGGGCGATCTGATGGCGAAGGTCGACCCGTACCTGCGGCCACTCTTCGACGCGCTGCACGACATGCTCGAGGCCGAGAAGGTCAGCCAATACCTGGAACGCGGTGTGATCGAGGTTGCGCCGCTCGCCTTCATGCGCGGCCGCACCCTCAATGACAGCTTCATCATCCTCGACGAAGCGCAGAACACCACGCCCGAGCAGATGAAGATGTTCCTCACGCGCTTGGGCTTCAACTCCAAAGTGGTGGTGACCGGCGACGTCACCCAGGTCGATCTGCCGCGTGAGCAGGCCTCGGGGCTGACCGTCGTCTCCGAGATCCTCGAAGGCGTCGAGGACATCGGCTTCGTCCGCTTCGGTGAGGAGGACGTCGTCCGGCACAAGCTCGTGCGCCGGATCGTTGCTGCCTACAACGAGCACTCACAGCGGATGGCGCCTGAGCTGCGTCCCGCCAAGCGAGCGTGACCCGCGGATGACCTCGAGCGGCCTCGACATCGAGGTGCTGGGGATCGACCTGCTGGTGCCGGATGCCCCGACGGCGTTGGAGGTGCGCGAACTGTGCGTGCTCGCGCTCGCCTCCGCCGGGATCGAGGAGGGGCATATGGCGGTCCAGTTCGTCGACGAGGATCGCATCCGCGTGCTCAACCTCGAGTACCGCGACAAGGACACGCCGACGGACGTGCTCTCCTTCGGCGTGGACGAGGACGGTGAGCCCGCTGGGCCGCGGGAACTCGGCGACATCGTCATCTGCCCGGAGCACACAACCGATCTAAGGGAGGCCGTTGTGCATGGCACCCTGCACCTGACGGGGATGGACCACGAGGTCGACGACGGTGAGATGCTGGCACTGCAGTCCGAGCTGATGCGTTGGATCCGATGAGCAGCGTCGCCAACAGCCTCGCCTCGGGGTCTCAGCCGGGAACGCGCTCCGGCTTCATCGCGCTGGCCGGCCGCCCGAACGTCGGCAAGTCGACGCTCACCAATGCCCTGGTCGGCAGCAAGGTGGCGATCGTCTCGGACAAGCCGCAGACGACCCGTCGCGCGATCCGCGCCGTGGCGGGGGGCGCCGACTGGCAACTCGTGTTGGTCGATCTGCCCGGCGTGCAACGCCCGCGCGACGCCCTGACCGAACGGATGCAACGTCGTGTCGAGTCCGAGCTCGACGAGGCCGACGGCTGCCTGATGGTCGTCAACGCCGAGCAGGGCATCGGTCCGGGCGATCGCTTCATCGCGAGCCTGCTGAGAGGCGCCAAGGCTCCGGTCGTCATTGCTGTCAACAAGGTCGATCGCACGGACCGCGCGAAGACGGTGGAGGCGCTCCAGGCGATCGCGGACCTCGAGATCTCGGAGGCGATCTTCCCGATCTCCGCCCGCAGGGGTACCGGCGTCGAGGAGCTGCTCGACTATCTCGTCTCGCTGCTGCCCTCAAGCCCGTTCTACTTTGATCCAAGCCAGCTCTCGGACCAGACCGAGTCGGTTGTGCTCGCTGAGCTCGTGCGCGAGCAGATCCTGTCTCGCACGCGCGAGGAGGTGCCACACGCCGTTGAGGTCGAGATCGAGAACGTTGCGGAGCACGACGGCAGGTTCCGCGTCGACGCGGTCATCCTGGTGGAGACCGACTCGCAGAAAGGGATCCTGATCGGCTCTGGTGGTCGTATGATCAAGGCGATCGGTATGGGAGCGCGACGCGCCATAGAACGGGAGCTTGGCGGTCATGTGCACCTTGCATTGCAGGTGCGCGTCCGCCGTCACTGGCGTGCCGACGACCGCCTCCTCGACCGGCTCGGTATCGAGTAGCGAGAAGCGCCGCGACCGTATGCTCTCGGGGGTGGATACCTCCGAGCTCAAATTCGACGCAGACGGCCTGCTCCCGTGCATCGTCCAGGACTGGACGAGCGGCGAGGTGCTGACGCTCGCGTACATGAACGCAGCCGCGCTTGCGCTGACCCTGCAGACCGGGGAGATGCACTTCTTCAGCCGCTCGCGCCAAGAGCTCTGGCGCAAGGGCGAGACGTCCGGAAACGTGCAGCAGCTCAAGGCGCTGCGCTACGACTGCGATGCCGACGCGGTGCTCGCGCTGGTCGAGCCGGCGGGTCCGGCTTGCCACACGGACGAGCGCACCTGCTTCTACCGCGGTGACTTCGACGAGCAGGCGCCGTATGAAGTGCTGCCGGCGCTCGAGCGGACGATCGCGGCGCGCGGGTCAGAACGGCCGGCCGGTTCCTATACCGCCGCCCTGCTGGCCGACCCTGCCCTGATCGGCGAGAAGGTGCAGGAGGAGGCGGAGGAGGTTGCGCGCGCAGCGCGCGAGGAGACCGACGAGCGCGTCGCCAGCGAAGCGGCTGACGTCCTCTACCACCTCTCGGTGCTGCTCGCCAGCCGCTCGCTGACGCTCGCCGACGCGGGGAGAGTGCTTGATGAGCGCCGTCGCTGAATGCGTTCCGGTCACCGAGACATGGGTCGAGGACACGGAGACGCCGGTCTCCGCCTTCCTGAAGTTACGCGCGGCGGGCGCCGGTCAGCCGTGCTTTCTGCTCGAATCGGCCGAGCAGGGGCGCGTCGGTCGGTTCAGCTTCATCGGCTACCGCCCGCGCAAGGTACTGCGCTGGTCATTAGGCGATCCCGGCGACCCATACGCGCTGATCCAGCGGGAGCTGGACGAAGTCGGCACGCAGCAGCCGGAGGGCGTGGAACTGCCATTCGGCGGCGGCGGCGTCGGCATGTTCGCCTACGACCTCGTACGTACCGTCGAAGCGCTTGGTGAGCCCAACCCGGATGAGCTCGGGCTCCCCGATCTGGCGCTGATCCTTACCGACACGGTGGTCGCGTTCGACCACCTCAAGCACACGATCACGGTCGTCGCGCACCCGAGCGACGATGCGGACACCGCGCGCGTAAAGGTCGAGGCGATCAGGGAGATCCTCGCCGGTCCACTGCCACGCGCAGCGCTCACGGCGGAGATCGCTTACCGAACCGCTCCGGAGTTCGTCTCGAACATGACGCGCGAGCACTTCGAGGCCAACGTCGCCAGGATCATCGACTACATCTATGCCGGCGACGCCTTTCAGGTGGTGCCGTCGCAGCGCTGGTCGGCTAAGACGCCGGTCAGCGGCTTCTCTATCTATCGCGGTCTGCGGGCCGTGAACCCGTCGCCGTACATGTACTACCTCGACTTCGGTGACTTTGAGATCGCCGGCGCCAGTCCGGAGCCGCTCATCACCGTCAGCGGACGCCGCGTCTCTACCACTCCGATCGCGGGCACGCGCCCGCGCGGCGCCACCGCCGAGCAGGATGCCGAGTACGCGCGCGAGCTGCTTGCCGACGAGAAGGAGCGAGCTGAGCACGTGATGCTGGTCGACCTCGGTCGCAACGACCTCGGCCGCGTCTGCGAGTACGGCTCGGTCAAGGTCGACGACTTCATGGTCGTGGAGAACTACAGCCACGTGATGCACATCGTCTCCAACGTCAGCGGCCGGCTGCGACAGGGCGTGGGAGCGCTCGACGCGCTGCGCGCGGTGCTGCCCGCGGGCACGCTCTCAGGCGCGCCGAAGGTTCGCGCGATGCAGATCATCGACGAACTCGAGCCCGTCAAGCGCTGCGGCTACGGCGGCGCGATCGGCTACGCCAGCTACGGCGGCGACCTCGACACCTGCATTCACATCCGCACCGCGGTGATCAAGGACGGCACCGTTTATGTGCAGGCGGGAGGCGGCACCGTTGCGGACGCGAAGCCCGCCTATGAGTACGAGGAATCGGTGGCCAAGTCCAAGGCGGTGCTGCAGGCGATCCAGACCGCCATTTCGCAACCCGGCTGGGAGTGATCATGCGCGCCCGAACAATTGCAACGACCATCTTGGCCGCACTCACCCTGGCGGCTCTGGCTGCGGCGACGTCCCTGGCCGCGGCGAAGGTCACAACCCAGACCGCGTCCGCCGGCGGCCTGACCGCCACGTTGTCCTACAGCGACGGCCCGGGCATCACGACCAAGGACGAACGGCTCGCGATCACCCAGCACGGCACCCGGGTCTATGACGAGCAGTTGCCGGCGACGGGCTGTTTCAAGGTCTGCAGTCCCGAGGGTAAGCGCCCGGTCCACGTGGCGAAGCTCTACGGCGACGACGGCGAGGACGTCGTGCTGACGCTCTTCACGGGTGGGGCCGACTGCTGCACGCTCGCCGACGTCTTCGTCCCGTCAGCCGCGGTTCAGTCCTACGTGCTCGACCAGCACAACTTCGGAGAGGACGGCTTCGTCCTCAAGGACATCGGACCCCAGGGCCGGCCCGAGTTCGTGTCGGCTGATCCAGCCTTCTACTGCCGGTTCAGCGCCTGCTACGCCTCTGGTCTGCCGCTCGAGATCTTCGAGTTCGAGGGCGAGCGCTTCATCGATGTGACCAGGCAGCACCGCGGGATGATCGCCTCCGACGGTGCGAGATGGCTGAAGCTCTACTACAAGAATCCGGCACAGGGGCGGGGCGCGATCGCCGCCTGGGCGGCCGACGAGGACGATCTCGGCAGTGCCTACGCAGACACGGTGGCCACAGTTCTCCAGCGGCAGTACTCCGATCACCATTTGACTTTGTCCTTCATCAAGCGACTCGGCAGCTTCCTGAAAGCCCACCATTACGACGACTAAATGCGCATCCTCGTCATCGACAACTACGACAGCTTCACCTACAACCTCGTCCAGTACCTGGGTGAGCTCGAGACGCCCGCGCACGAGATCGAGGTGGTGCGCAACGACCATGCGAGCGTCGAGGATCTGCTGATCCGCGGCTATGACCGCGTAATCGTCTCACCGGGCCCATGCACGCCGAACGAGGCGGGCATCAGTCTCGAGGCGGTCAAACGGTTCCCCTTGGCCGGCATACCAACGCTCGGCGTCTGCCTCGGGCACCAGGCTCTGGTCCAGGCATGGGGCGGCAAGGTGATCCGCCACGAGCCGATCCACGGCAAGACGTCGAGGATTGAGCACGACGGGCGCACGATCTTCAGCGGGCTGCCGCAGGACCTCGAGGTCGGCCGCTACCACTCGCTGATCGCCTCGGACGAGCTGCCCGACGTGCTCGAGGTCAGCGCCACCGGAGGCGGTGTCGTGATGGCCGTTCGCCACCGCGAGCTCCCCGCCGAGGGCGTTCAGTTCCACCCCGAGTCCGTCCTGACCGAGCACGGCAAGGACATGCTCAGGAGCTTCACGGAGCGCACACCGTGAGCGAGCTGCTGACCCGCGCGATCGATCGCCTCGCCGACCGCCGCGACCTCAGCGAGAGTGACGCCGCCGAGGCACTGGCCGAGATCATGGCCGGGGAGGCCACCGACATCGAGATCGCCGGCTTCCTGATCGCGCTTCGCGTGAAGGGGGAGACGGTCGAGGAGCTCGCCGGGCTGGCGCGGACCATGCGTGCGTTCGCCGCGTTCGTTCCGACGGCCGGCGAGGACCTGCTCGACACCGCCGGCACCGGCGGCGGCCGCACCACCTTCAACGTCTCGACGACGGCGGCACTGATCGCTGCCGGCGCGGGCTGCATGGTCGCAAAGCACGGCAGCCGCTCCTCGACAGGGCTCTCGGGCTCGGCGGATGTGCTCGAGGCGCTGGGCGCGCGCATCGATCTCGACGCAGCCGGCGTGGGGCGCTGCATCGAGGAGATCGGCTTTGGCTTCATGTTCGCGCCCTACCACCACCCAGCCACCGGCCGGGTCGTGAAGGTCCGCAAGGAGCTCAAGGTGCGCACCACCTTCAACTTCCTCGGGCCGCTGACCAATCCGGCGGGCGCCAACCGGCAGCTGCTCGGCGTCTCAGAGATGGCGACACTGCCGAAGATGGCCGGGGCGCTGGCGCTGCTCGGCACCCGTCACGCGCTACTGGTGTGCAGTGAGGACAGCCTCGACGAGCTCAGCATCTCCGCGGCGACACGCGTTATCGAGGTGCAGGAGGGCGAGATCCTCGAGTACACGGTGATCCCAGAGGACTTTGACCTGCCGCGCTACCCGGCCGATGCCGTGCCCGGCGGCGATCCGCAGGAGAACGCCCGTATCGCGCAGGCGATCTTCGCCGGAGAGTCCGGCGCCGCGCGCGACCTTGCTGTGCTCAACGCCGGCGCCGCGATCTACGCCGGCGGCCGTGCGGAGACGCTCGAAGGTGGCGTGCTGTTGGCACAGGAGGCGATCGACACCGGTGCCGCCGCAGCCAAGGTCGAGCAATTCGTAGCGCTCACCAACGATCTCTCTCCCCGGGAGTCCGAGGCGTGAACGTGCTGATGCAGATCGTGGAGGAGACGCGCACCCGGGTGGCCCGCCGGGCCGCCGCCGTGCCGCTGCCAGAGCTGGTGCGGGCCGGCGAGCAGCGGCTCGCCGGGGCGGGCGGGTCCAATTCAATCCGTGACTTTCGCGGGGCGCTCACGGTGCCTGGGATCTCGGTGATCGCCGAGCACAAGCGCAGTTCGCCGTCGGCGGGTGTGATCCGGGCTGAGCTCGAGCTGGCCGACGTCGTCTGTGCCTATGAGCGCGCGGGCGCAGCGGCACTCTCGGTGCTGACGGAGGAGAGCCGTTTCGGCGGGACGCTCGCCGACCTGGCGACAGCCCGTGCCGCCTCGAGCCTGCCGATCCTCCGCAAGGACTTCATCGTCGAGGAGTACCAGGTGCACGAGACGCTGGCCGGCGGCGCGGACGCGATCCTGCTGATCGTGGCCGCGCTCGACACGGGCACGCTGATCCGGCTGCACTCACTCGCCACGCAGCTCGGGCTGGCGACGCTCGTCGAGGTTCACGACGCGATCGAGCTCGATGCCGCACACGAGATCGGCGCCGAGATCATTGGGATCAACAACCGCGACCTGACGACGCTCGCGGTCGACGTTGAGCGCACCTATCAGCTGCTCCCGGATATCCCTCACGGGGTGGTGGTGGTCGCCGAGTCGGGCTTCCGTCGGCACGATCAGCTCGCTCAGCTCGCGGCAGCGGGCGTCGACGCGGTGCTCGTCGGCGAGGCGCTGATGCGCGCGCCCGACATCGAGGCGGCTACACGCGTGCTTCTAGGATCACAGGCGTGAAGGCGCCGAAGATCAAATTCTGCGGGATCACCCGCGAACAGGACGCCGAGCTGGCCGTCTCGCTCGACGCTTGGGCGGTCGGGATGATCATGTGGCCGCACTCTCCGCGCGCGGTCCCGCTGGACCGCGCAGCGGGCCTCGCCGCGTCACTGAAGCGCCGGACCGAGATCGTCGGTGTCTTCGTCAACCCGACTCTGGCCGAACTCGCGCGCACCGCCGACGCTGTCGGCCTGACGATGCTGCAGCTGCACGGCGATGAGGGGCCTGCGTTCTGCACCGAGGCGGCGCGCCGCACGGGCTGCAGGGTGATAAAGGCCGTGCGCGTCGCCGGCGGTGCCGATATCCAGTCGCTGGGCAGGTTCCACACTGACTTCCACCTCGTTGACAGCTACAGGCCGGGCGTCCCGGGTGGCACCGGCGAGGTCTTCGCCTGGGAGCTGGCTGCAGCGCATCGGCGTCTGGCGCCACCGAAGGGCAAGGGCCAGCGTGTGCCGCTGATCCTGAGCGGCGGACTCACACCCGAGAACGTGGCCGACGCAATCGCGGCCGTGCGGCCGTTCGCGGTCGACGTCGCCAGCGGCGTCGAGTCCGCGCCGGGGTACAAGGACGCCGCGAAGATGCGCGCCTTTGCAGAGGCCGTGGCCGCGACCGGCGCGACCGCGGATCCGGACACCGCTTCCGTGGAGGACGCTTCCGTGGAGCACACCACTTCCGATCGGCACACCAAGCCCTCTCCCTCAAACAAAAATGAGAATGAGAATCAGAATCATTCTCAGGTTGGAGAGAGCGAAGCGGATGAAGGTGGCCTCCAGCCCGGAGGTGGCCTCGAGCACCAAGGTGGCATGGGTCACGAGGCGCACGCCGCATGAGCGCCGCGGTTGAGCATCGCTTCGGCCCCTACGGCGGCCAGTACGTCCCCGAGACGCTGATGCCGGCGCTGACCGAACTCGAGCAGGCGTGGATCGAGGCGCGCGCCGACGCCGGCTTCCAGGCGCGGCTGCATGCGCTGCTGAGGGACTACGTCGGACGCCCGTCGCCGCTCTACCTGGCCGAGCGGATCAGCGCCGAGGTCGGTCACCCGGTCTATCTGAAGCGCGAGGATCTCAACCACACGGGCGCGCACAAGATCAACAACGCCCTCGGCCAGGCGCTGCTGGCCCAGCGCATGGGCAAGACGAGGATCATCGCCGAGACGGGCGCCGGCCAGCACGGCGTCGCGAGTGCCACCGCATGTGCGCTGCTCGACCTCGAATGCATCGTCTACATGGGCACCGAGGACATCCGCCGCCAGCTGCCCAACGTCCAGCGGATGGAACTGCTCGGAGCCACCGTCGTCGCGGTCGAAGCCGGCGCGCGGACACTGAAGGAGGCCGTCTCGGCGGCGATCCGCGACTGGGTCACAAACGTCGGCGACACCCACTACATAATCGGCTCGTGTGTCGGCCCGGCGCCCTATCCGGCGCTCGTACGCGATCTGCAACGGGTGATCGGAGACGAGGCGCGTGCACAGGTGATCGCCCAAGCCGGCCGCCTACCCGATCGCGTGATCGCCTGCGTCGGCGGCGGCTCCAACGCGATCGGCGTGTTCACCGGTTTTCTCGAGGACCGTGGCGTCAAGCTGATCGGCGTCGAGGCCGCAGGGGACGGGATCGAGACTGGTCGGCACGGCGCGCCGCTCACCGTCGGCGGTCCCGCCGGCGTCCTGCACGGGTCCTACTCAGCGATCATGCAGGACGAGGACGGCCAGATCCTCGAGGCCCACTCGATCTCGGCCGGCCTCGACTATCCCGGCAGCGGCCCCGAGCACGCATGGCTCCGGGATCAGGGACGCGCGAGCTACGTGGCGATCAACGACGATCAGGCGCTGCAGACGTTCGCGAAGGTGGCCCGGCTCGAGGGCATCATCCCGGCGCTCGAGAGCGCGCATGCGCTCGCCTGGACGCTGGCCAATCCGGACAGCGAGCTCGATGTCGTCTGCCTCTCCGGCCGCGGCGACAAGGACCTGGTCGAGGCACTCGACAAGCTCGGAGTCGACTCGGCCCACGGGGCCATGGCCGCATCGGGCCCGGGCGCCTGATCGTGAGCGGCATCGAGCGGATCGCCGAGGCGTTCGAGTCGGCGCGCGCGGACGGGCGTCGGGCGGCGCTGATGCCGTACCTGATGGCAGGGTTCCCCGACCTCGATCGCTCGCGCGCGATCGCCCGCGCTTACGTCGAAGGCGGCGCTGACATGATCGAGCTCGGCGTGCCGTTCTCCGACCCGCTCGCCGACGGCCCGGTGATCCACGCCGCAGGGGTCGCAGCGCTCGCCGCCGGGGCGAATGCCACAGACGCTCTGAGTGTCGCGCGCGCGGTCGCAGATGAGGTGCCCGTCGTGGTGATGTGTTACGCCAACCTGGTTCTGGCGCGCGGGCTCGAGCGTTTCACCGAGATGCTCGTCGCGGTTGGCGCGAGCGGCCTTATCGTGCCTGACCTGCCGCTCGAGGAGGCACCGGCGACGCTCGCTGCCCTGGACGCGCGCGGGCTCGCGCTGGTGCCGTTGGTCGCGCCGACCACTCCCGAGTCGCGGCTCGCGCAGATCGGCGCGCGGGCGCGCGGGTTCGTCTACACGGTCTCGGTGACAGGTACCACCGGTGAGCGTGCGGGCAACGATGACACGCTCGCGGACGTGCTGGCCCGCGCGCGTGCCCACACCGACACGCCGGTGGCAGTCGGCTTCGGCATCGGTACGCCCGACCAGGCCGCGGCCGCCGCGGATGCCGGCGCCGACGGCGTGATCGTCGGCAGCCGGCTCGTGCGCGCTGCGGGTGAATCGCATGAGCCTGTCGATGCGGTGCGCTCGTTGGTGGCCGATTTTGCGCTCGCATTGGCCGCGTGACCAGGGTTCCGGGCGTCGTGCCACTCGGCTAGGATTGCGCCGATGGCACTCGTAATCACCGGAACCATTGGTCTGTGCATCTGGATCGTCCTCTGGGCGCTCAACGTGTCAGGCTTCGACGCCCTTCTGATCGCGATCGTAATGGTGCTGATCGTGACGGCGCTCCGTAACGTCGCTCCGCACCTGACCAGCCGGAAAGACCAGTAGTGCCCGCTCGCCGGACGCTCGCCACCGCGAGCGTCGCATGTCTGGCTGCGCTCGCTGTCGCGGGCTGCACGCAGAATGGTTCCTCAAGCAGTGCCGTCACGGTCTCCGGCAAGACGCTGACGATCTGGATCAGCGAGCCCTCGAATCTCGCCAGCGATCCGGTCGCCCAGGACGTCGTTGACGCCGAGAAGCTGGCGTTCAAGGCGCACCGGAGCGAGGTCAAGGACTACAAACTCGTTCTGGCGGTGCCTAAGGAGTCGACCATCTCACAGAACGCGCGCGACGCGATCCAGAACCAGACCGCGATCGCCTACCTCGGTGAGATCGCGCCTGGCAGTTCCGACCAGACTGTCGGCATCACCAACGCACTGGACCTGCTCGAGGTCAGCCCAACCGACACGGCGCTCGAGCTGAGCCAGAGCACGCCGGCCGTGAGCGGCTCGCCGCATACCTACTTCGAATCCTGGAGCACCTACGGCCGGACTTTCGCGCGCGTCGTCCCCAGCGCTGTCGACGAGGCCAAGGCACAGGTCGCGGAGATGAGGGCGTTGGGGGTGACCAGGCTGGATGTCGCCGACGATCGCAGTGATTACGGCAAGGCGATTGCCGATGCGATTCGCAGCGACGCGAAGGCGGCCGGTTTGACGGTTGAAGGTAACGTCGGTGAGGAGGTCAACGGCTACTTCTATGGCGGCGAGTCACCGACCGCCGCCGCCAAGTACTTCAACCGCATCGCGGGCATGGCGCCGACCGCGAAGCTGTTCGGCCCGTCGTCTCTGGACAGCGCCGCGTTCACCTCGGCGATCTCCTCCTCGGTCCACAACCTCTACGTGTCGATTCCCGGCTTCATGCCAAAGGACGTGCCCGCTGAGGGCAAGGCCTTCGTCATCAGGTTCAAGGCGATGTACCACCATGCGCCGAACACCGAGGCGATCTTCGGATATGCGGCGATGTCAGCGGTGCTGCGCGTCCTCCAGCAGGCCGGCTCAGGCGCCGACAACCGCGCCACCGTGATCACGGATTTTCTGGGCCAGCGGAAGGTGCAATCGGTGCTCGGCACCTACTCGATCGACAAGGCCGGCAACACCAGCCTTGACGCCTTCGTGTTCGCGCGGCTGCGCAACGGCAAGCTTGTGCCCTACGCGGCGGCACCCACGACGCAGGGGTAAGCGCCGGGACGCTTCACTATCGGGAGACGGTGACAGGCTGACATGCACGCGAATACCCGTCTCCTGATGAAGTTCGGAGCCGCAGCGTTCTGCGCAGCGTCACTGGCCGCGTGCGGGTCCAACCGCTCGATCACGCTCGCGCCCCCACAGGGCGCAAAGTCAAAGCCCCATCGTCACAACTCCCACTCCCACACGGTTGACGTGTACTCGAGTCTTCCGCTCAACGGCTCACAGCGGCAGGACTCGAAGTGGATTATTGACGGCATCAAGCTGGCCTTGCCAGGACACCTCGGGGACTACAACATCAACTACAAGTCGCTCGACGACTCGGTCACCCATGCCGAGTCGGCCGGCCGCACCGGCCCGATCCCGCCTGCCGTGCGCAACGCGCAGAGGGCGGCGCGCGACCCGCACACGGTCGCCTACATCGGAGATCTCGACTCCGGCGCGACAGAGCTGTCGCTGCCGATTCTCAACCAGGCCGGGATCGTGCAGATCACGCCCGGGAGTGGCTACCCCGGCTTGACCAACAAGGCGCCGCCCGTCACCGGCCTGGACGAGCCTTTGAAGTTCTACCCGACCGGGCACTTCACATTGTTGCGGCTGATCCCCGACGACACGGTGCAGGCGGCGGCTGCGCTCGAACTGCTCCGTTCCACCGGCTGCACGCACGTGGCTGCTGCCTCGTCGGACAGCAGCGTCGACGGGCCGGCGCTTGTCCAGGCCGTCAAACTCACGGCCAAGGAGTACGGCATGGCCTACGCCTCGCCGGCCGCGGCACCCGGAACCAAGACTTCGGCCTACCCGGCCTACGCGCTCAAACTGCGCGATGCCGGCGTCACCTGTTTCGTACTCGCCGGCCACGTTACCCGGGCGGCAGTGACGCTCACCGAGGATGTTCACGCTGAGCTGCCCACCGGGGCAATCGTCGGCTCGAGCGGCTTCTGCAGTCGCGCCTGGACCGACCCCGCCAGGCACGGCGTGTCGGCTGCGGTGGACCCCTATCTCTACTGCATGTCGCCGCTGCTGCCACCGAGCAAGTACCCGGGGGCTGGGCCGTTCATCACCGCTTTCCGGCACGTATACCACCGCGCGCCGGAGGCCTACGCGCTGATCGGGTATCGGGCCGCGGAGATGGTCGTCGATGGCATCACCAACCTGGGAAGCGGGGGCGACAATCGCAAAGCGGTGTTGCGGGCGCTGATCGGCGGCGTCGGTCATACCTCGACCGAGGCTGGGACGTACGGGTTCGACCCCCACGGCGACCTGACCTCGCATGCTTACGGCATCTACAACGTCGTCGACGGTCGCCCCAAGTACGACAAGACGCTGACCCCGTCCAAGGTCCTGTAGGCGTTCGGACCAGCGTCTTGTAGGCTTTGTCGCCTCTGGGAGAGGGAGGAGCCATTATGAATGTCGCGTTAAGTCGCCGGTATCCGGCGGAAACTTAACCATAGGACCGGGGAGGCCAGATAGTCTCGCGGCTTAAGCTGCGCAAGCAAGCGGTGAAGCCGACAAGCCCTAGGTGGCGAAGTCGACTACCTGTAGTTATTTACTAGAGAAGGGGAGCTATGCGTCGCATTGGTAACGGCGCAACCGTCAGGATGGCGGTTGCGATCGCAGTAGTAGTCGCTGCCTCAGTGGGCAGCGTTGCAAGTTCGTCGGCAAAGAGCGCGAAGGCTGCGTCCGGAAGTACGGTCGACTTCTATTCGAGCCTGCCGCTGTCGGGCTCGACCATCGCTCAGACCGGGCCGACCGTCAAGGGCATCGAGCTGGCGCTCAAGCAGGCCAACTACAAGGCCGGCAGCTACAGCATCAAGTACACATCGCTGAACGACGCCACTGCGGCGGCCGGACAGTGGACGGCCGAGGCGACGAGCGCCGACGCGCGCAAGGCCGCGGCCGACCCCAAGGCCGTCTATTACATGGGCGAGTTCAACTCGGGTGCCTCCGAGGTCTCGATGCCGATCCTCAACCATGCCGGCATCGCGCAGGACAGCCCTGCGAACACCTACGTCGGCCTGACTGCCTCACTCGCACACGTAACCGCGCCGGGTGAGCCGCAGAAGTATTTCCCGACCGGCAAGCGCACCTACACGCGCATCGTGCCGCTCGACACGATTCAGGGCGCCGCTGACCTCGACGCCCTCAAGGCGGCCGGCTGCAAGAAGCTGGCGATCTTCGACGACACGCAGGCGTATGGCGCCGGCCTCGCGGCCGTGCTGAACGCCACGGCGAAGATGTACGGGATCAAGGTCGTGAACACGAGCAGTGACGCGACCGTGGAGCCGAACTACACGTCCGTCGCGCAGAAGTTCGCATCGGACGGCGCGCAGTGCGTCGAGCTGAGCGCCACGACCGCGAGCGTCGGCGGCACGGCCTTCGTGTCGGCCGTTCATGCGGCGCTGCCGCATGCGACGATCCTCGGGCCCGACGGCATGTGCGCGTCGGCCTGGGTCACGACCGTCCCGGTGCTCTGCACCGTGGCGACCCTGGACATGAAGGCATACCCGGGTGGCAAGGCGTTCCTCAAGGCCTACAAGAAGGCCTACGGCGTGGCCAACCCGGATCCGTACTCGATTTACGGATACGCGTCCGCGGAGCTCGGCCTACATGCACTGTCACAGGTGAAGGCCGGTCTGAGCGGCAAGGCGCTGCAGGCCGCGATGGTGAAGTCGCTGTTCAAGACCAAGAACCTCAAGTCGGTTCTCGGCACCTACAGCATCAACGCTCAGGGCGATACCACGCTCACGTCGTACGGGCTCTACAGGCTCACACCGACCAAGGGCGGCAAGTCGGACAACCAGACGTTCGACAAGACGCTGCATCCGATGGCCTACCTCAAGGCTTCCTAGCCTGAGGTATTGGTAAGTCGGCGGGGCGGGCGCCTTATGCGTCCGCCCCGTCTGTTCCTATAACACTTACTTGTCAGCAATCTCAACAGTGCAGACGGTCCGGGACCGCACTGCAGGACCCCTGAAGTTCCTTCGCGATCGCGTCGGCTCGTGGGGCCTGATCATCGCGCTGTTGGCATTGCCGATCTACTACACGCTCCACGACCTGATCTCGGGGTACCAGGTCGGCCTGGCCGCCAACGGGCACCCGATCATTCATCACGACCTCTCGCTGATCGGCTTCAACCTCGTCGAGGGGCTCTCCAACGGCTCGATCTGGGCGCTGATCGCGATCGGCTACACGCTGGTTTACGGGATCATCGAGCTGATCAACTTCGCCCACGGTGACGTCTTCATGATCGGCTCGTTCACCGGCACAACCCTGTGGGCGACCCTGGGGCTCACGCTTGCCACCGGTCCGCTGGGGGTCGTGTTGGGTCTGATCCTGACACTGATCGTGACGATGCTGGTGACCGGGTCGCTGAACGTGCTGATCGAGCGGGTCGCCTACAAGCCGTTGCGCCACGCGCCAAAGCTTGCCCCGCTGATCACGGCGATCGGCTTCTCGTTCGTGCTCGAGAACGTCGGCCTGCTGTGGCAGGGAGGCAACCCGGTCGGCGTCGCCGACCTCATCCGCCAAAACGACACGCTCTTCAACATTTCCGGCGTCGCCATCCATCGCCGTGACGTGCTCGCGGTCGGCGTGATGATCCCGCTGGTGATGGCGCTGAGCTGGTTCGTGGGCCGCACCCGGGCCGGTCGCGCAATGCGCGCCACCGCTCAGGATCCTGAGGCCGCGCGCCTGATGGGGATCAACGTCAACAACACGATCTCGCTGACGTTCATGATCGGCGGGATGCTCGCCGGCGCCGCCGGCATCGTCTACGCGCTCTACAACGCGAACATCTGGTACTTCCAGGGCTTCCGTGCGGGCCTTATCGCCTTCACCGCCGCGGTCATGGGGGGCATCGGCAACATCCGCGGCGCCGTGCTCGGAGGGCTCATCATCGGCATCGTCCAGCAGATGTCTGACTACCGCCTCGGTACACAATGGACCGAGGCCGTGATCTTCGTCTACCTGATCCTGGTGATGGTGCTGCGGCCCCGCGGCCTGCTTGGCGAGGAGACACGGGAGGCCGGATGAGCGAGCTGAAGGCGCAGCTTCAGGAGTGGCGCGACGCGGTGCTCGGTCGCATGCCCGCGGCGCCGCGCTGGGTCGGCGGCCGCTGGTCGCGTCCCGGGCTGCTGCTTGGCGTCGCGTTCCTGATCGTCTTCCCGTTGATGTTCTCGGAGTCCAGTGGCTTCCTGCAGGCGACGATCATCGCCCTGGCCTATGTCGTGATGGCACTGGGTCTGAACGTCGTGATCGGCTTTGCCGGACTGCTCGACCTCGGCTACGTCGCCTTCTACGCGTTGGGTGCCTACGCGGTCGGCTGGTTCGCCTCGGACTTCTTCTTCGCGGCTCATGTGAATGTGCTGACGTCGGCCACGCCCGGCGAAATCGGCATCCATCTCAACTTCTTCCTGGTGCTGATCTGCGCGGTGATCGTCACCTCGATCGCCGGGATGATCATCGGCCTGCCGACGCTGCGCCTGCGCGGCGACTACATCGCGATCGTGACGCTCGCCTTCGGCGAGATCATCGGCACGCTGGTCGTCAACGGTGGAAACATCCACCTCTGGAGCGGGATGACGGTGACCGCCGGCAACCTCGGGATCTCGGCGCCAGACCTGCCGTACTTCCCGGTGACCGGGACGTTCAACCTGCTCAGCCTCAGGCCGTGGTACTGGCTGATATTGGCGATCGCGTTATTCGTCCTGTTCGTCGTCTACCGCCTGCGTGATTCGCGGCTCGGGCGCGCCTGGATCGCTCTGCGAGAGGACGAGGTCGCGGCGGTGTCGATGGGCATCCCGCTGGTAAAGACCAAGCTCATGGCCTATGCGATCGGCGCGGCGTTCGGTGGCATGTCCGGCGTCTTTCTCGCGGACTTCGACCAGACGATCAACGCGTCGCAGTTCCAGTTCTCGTTCTCGATCTTCGTGGTGTCGATGGTCATCATCGGAGGCATAGGCTCGATCCCCGGGGCGGTGCTCGGCGCGCTGGTGATCTCCTACATCAACTACTACCTGATCCCGGACGTGCTGAACACGCTGCCGCACACCTTCGGCCTCAACTTCGATCTCACCGACCTGAGCATCGGGATCTACGGCTTCCTACTCGTGATCGTGATGATCCTGCGGCCACAGGGCCTCTGGCCGGAGAGACGCCGCAAACGCGAACTTGCGGGTGAGGTGGCGCCCGAGCTGACCGAGCTTGCCGAGCCGACCGCGTGGGCCGGCGAGATCGGTCATGGCCAACGGTGAGGGCCGGATGACTGCAATCGACGCACCAGCACCCCCACCGACCGCTGCGCCGGTGAACGCGATCATGAGTGCGCAGGATGTCTCCAAGGTGTTCGGCGGCCTCACCGCTGTCGGCGGTGTCTCGCTGGACATCCCCGAACGCTCGATCGTCTCCGTGATCGGGCCGAACGGAGCCGGCAAGACCACGCTGTTCAACATGCTCACCGGTCTCTACAAGCCGACGTCGGGCCGGATCATTCTCGCCGGCCGCAATGTCACCCGCTGGCGGCCCGACAAGATCACGAGTCTCGGGGTCGCCCGGACGTTCCAGAACATCCGGTTGTTCGGCGCGATGAGCGCCGTCGAGAACGTGATGATCGGTAGGCATTCCCGCATGGCCGCCGGGCTCGTGGGAACGATCGTGCGGCCGCCGCGTGTGCGGCGCGAGGAGCGCGCGACCGAGGCGCGCGCGCGGGAGTTGCTCGACTACGTCGGGCTCTCCAAGGCGGTGGCCGACCGCTATGCGGTCGAGCTCTCCTATGGCGATCAACGCCGAGTCGAGATCGCACGGGCGCTCGCATCGGACCCGAAGCTGTTGCTGCTGGACGAGCCGACAGCGGGCATGAACCCGCAGGAGTCCGAGCGGCTCAAGGGATTCATGCAGCAGCTCCGAAACGACCTCGGCCTCACGATCCTGCTGATCGAGCACGACATGAAGGTCGTCATGGGCGTCTCGGAGCGGATCACGGTCATGGACCACGGCATGAAGATCGCCGAGGGAGAGCCCGCAGAGGTGCGGGCGAACCCGCTGGTGATCGAGGCATACCTCGGAAAGCAGGGCTGACGCAACATGGCACTGCTGGAGGTCAACGATATCCACGCCCACTACGGGGGGATCGAGGCCCTGAAGGGCGTCTCGCTCAAAGTGGAGCAAGGTGAGGTGGTGACCCTGATCGGCTCCAACGGTGCCGGCAAGTCGACGACCCTGCGAGCGATCACCGGGCTGACGCCTGCCAGCAGCGGCAGCGTCGTGATTGCCGGCGAGGACATCACGCGCGTGCCTGCACATGAGATCGTCGAGCGCGGCATCGCGCTGGCGCCCGAGGGGCGTCACTGCTTCGCACGCATGACCGTGCGAGAGAACCTCGATCTCGGAGCCCACCGGCGACCGCGCGATCCCAAGTTGGGCGAGGACCTGGAACGCATATTCGAGCTGTTCCCGCGCCTGAAGGAGCGCGAGAAGCAGAAGGCGGGCACGATGTCCGGCGGCGAGCAGCAGATGCTCGCCATCGGCCGTGCGCTGATGGCAAACCCGAAGGTGCTGCTGCTGGACGAGCCGTCGATGGGCATCGCGCCGATTCTCGTGCAGCGGATCTACGAGACGATCACCGAGATCAACCGTGCAGGCACGACGATCCTGCTCGTGGAGCAGAACGCCAACTATGCGCTGGACATCTCGCAGCGCGGCTACGTGCTCGAGACCGGCCGGGTGGTGCTGGAGGGCGAGTCCAGCGATCTGCGGACCAATCCCGAAGTTCAACGCGCTTATCTCGGAGCGTGACGATGACGATCTACGCGCTGATCGGGATCAAGGGCCTTTACCTGCTGTTCGCCTGGCTGCTGTCGGCCGCGATCGGCGGCTGGATGGCGGAGCGCAAGGGCTACGGTGAGCGCGTCGGCCTCGCCTTCGGCCTGTTGCTCACGGTCGTCGGGCTGCTGATCGTGCTGATCCTCCCTGGTCGCCCGGGCTCGGCCTGGAAGATCGAAGGCCCGCTGCCGAAACGCACGCGGCACTGACGCGGGAGAAGTGACCGGCTCGGCTAGGCAACCGGCCACCCGGGCCTGTTTCCAACCGGCCACCCGGCCCTGTTTCCTCGCCCGCGCGAGAGACCGCGCCGCGAGGTAGCCTCCGGCGGCGATGTCCGCGACTGCTTCAGACGAGCTGCTGCTGATCGACGGCAACAGCCTCGCGTACCGGGCGTTCTTCGCGCTCCCGGAATCGATTGCGACGTCTACGGGCGTCCCCACCAACGCGATCTTCGGGCTGGCCTCGATGCTCGTAAAGGTCCTGACCGAGTACGGCCAGCGCCCGACGGTCGTGGTCTGGGACGCCGGTTACACCGGCCGCAAGGAGCTCTACCCCGAGTACAAGGCGCAGCGCTCATCCCGCCCCGATCTGCTGAAGGAGCAGTGGCCGCACTTCGAGCCGCTGATCGAGGCCTTCGGCTACCGCAACCTGCGCGTCGACGGTTATGAGGCCGACGACGTGATCGCCTCGATCGCGACGCTCGCCAAGCGGGCGGGCGATAACGGCGGTCCGCTGCCAGTAATGGTGCTGACCGGCGACCGCGACGCCTTCCAGCTGGTCGACGACAGCACCCGGATCATGGCGCCGGGCCGCGGCATCACCGACACCAGGACCTATGACAGGCAGGGCGTCATCGACCGCTACGGAATCCCGCCCGAACTCGTTCCCGACTTCATCGGCCTGAAGGGCGACACCAGCGACAATATCCCCGGCGTCCCCGGGATCGGCGACAAGACCGCCGCCGAACTGCTGCAGCGCTTCGGCTCTCTGGAGAACGTGCTCGCCTCGATCGACGAGATCTCAGGCGCCAAGCGCAAGCAGAACCTGACCGAGCACGCTGACGACGCCCGCCTCTCAAAGCAGCTCGCCACCGCCAAGCGCGACATTCCGATCGAGCTCGACCTGCGCGAGCTGGCCGCCCAGGAGCCGGACCGCTCGAAGCTGCGCGACACCTTCCGCCTGTTCGAACTGCGCGACCCGCTGCGCCGGCTCGAGGAGGCACTCGGTTCGGCGGAGG
>CAVZDL010000001.1:0-29427 GCA_963774025.1 uncultured Conexibacteraceae bacterium | reverse complement strand
GCAGGTGGTCGTCTACGCCGGGGCGGTGATGGTGCTGTACGTGTTCGTCGTCGCCTATGTCGGCGGCGGGGACGAGGTGGCCGCCGGCAACTCGCTGCGGATCCTGGGGCCGCTGTTCGCGATCGCGCTCGCGATCGAGCTGTTCATCGCGATGCTCGGTACGGCGCTCAAGGGCATCAACGGTCAGGGCGCGCGCTACAAGCTCGGCTTCGGAACCCCCGAGCACATCGGCAAGCTCTTCCTGACCAGCTACCTGTTCCCGTTTGAGGTCGCGTCGCTGCTGCTGCTGGTCGCTGCGATTGGCGCGATCGTGCTGGCCCGCCGCCGGCGCGGGCTGGGGGACGACGACGCCGAGCTGGCGCAGCTGCTCTCGACGCCGCGCCCGGCCTACACAGGCACGATCGCGGAGGGGGTCGGCGTGCGCAAGGTGCTCGAGCAGCTCGAGCAGGTCCATGGCGGCGCGATCGAGCTGACCGCCGAGCTCACGCCTACGGCAATCCGCTCAGAGGACGCCAAGGAGGGCGAGGAGAAGTGACGCTCGGTTGGTACCTGGCCGTCTCGGTTCTGATCTTCTGCATCGGTGCAGGCGGCGTGCTCGTACGCCGCAACCCGCTGGTGGTGCTGCTCTGCCTCGAGCTGATGCTGAACGCCGCCAACCTCGCGCTGGTCACGTTCGCGCGGATGCACGGCGGTGAGGCCGGCCAGATCTTCGCGCTGATCGTGCTCGTCGTGGCCGCCTGCGAGGTGACGGTCGGGCTCGGACTCGTCGTCGCGATCAGCCGCCGCAACCTCCCCATCGATGTCGACGAACTGCACGAGCTGAACGGATGAGCCCGACTACCTGGGGCTGGCTCGTCCTGCTGTTCCCGCTGCTGGGCACGATCGCGATCGGCCTCGGCTTCCGGCGCTACAGCAGGATCGCCGGCGTGATCGGAACCGGCGCGATCGCGCTCTCGTTCGTGTGCGCGGTGGGGTCGCTCCTGTCACTGCTCGGGCGCAGCGGCGGGCACCGCGAAGTCGTCTCGAGCCTCTGGAACTACGCGTCCAGCGCCGGGGTGGACGCCAAGCTGCAGATCCTCGTTGACCCGATCTCGGTCTTCATGATCCTCGTCGTCACCGGAGTGTCGACGCTGATCCACCTGTACTCGACCGCCTACATGCGTTCCGACGCGGGCTACTCGCGGTACTTCGCATACCTCAACTTCTTCGTGCTGTCGATGCTGATCCTCGTGCTCGGCGGCAACTTCGTGATGCTGATCGTCGGCTGGGCTTTCGTCGGCGCGGCCTCGTACATGCTGATCTCCTTCTGGTACCGGCGCACGACGGCGACCAGCGCGGGCATCAAGGCATTCGTGATCAACGTGGTCGGTGATGTCGGGCTCGTGCTCGGCACCTTCTTCATCTTCCGCCACACGCACACGGTCTCGTTTCTGGGGACCTTCAAGGACGCCCCGCACGTCTTCCACACCGACTCGACCGACCTCGTCGCCGGTTGCCTGTTGTTCCTCGTCGGCGCGTTCGCCAAGTCGGCCCAGGTGCCGCTGCACACGTGGCTTCCCGACGCGATGGAGGGTCCGACCCCGGTCTCGTCGCTGATCCACGCTGCGACGATGGTGACCGCCGGCGTCTACCTGATCGTGCGCCTGCACCCGCTGTTCCAGCTCGCACCCAGCGCCGCTGAGGTCGGCGCGATCGTTGGGTGCCTGACGTTGTTGATCGCCGGATCGATCGCGCTCGTGGTCACCGACCTCAAACGCGTGATCGCGTATTCGACGATGTCCCAGATCGGTTACATGATCATGGGCGCGTCGGCGGGCGCCTACACCGGCGCGCTCTTCCACCTGATGACACACGCCTTCTTCAAGGCGCTGCTGTTCATGGCGGCCGGCTCGATCATCGGCGCGATGGCGGGCAATCAGTCGCTGGACCGCATGCAGGGGTTCCGGAAGGCGATGCCCTTCACGTTCGCCTGCTTCCTGATCGGCGGCCTCGCCCTGTCCGGCGTTCCACCCTTCTCCGGCTGGTTCTCGAAGGACGACATCCTCGCCTATGTCAACAACCGCGGCGGCATCTATGAGGTCATCGGCATCCTCGGCTACGTTGGCGCGCTGCTGACCGGCCTCTACACGTTCCGGATGATCTTCCGGGCGTTCTACGGAGAGCCCTCGAAGGAGGCCGCTGAATACGCGCACGGCCACCCTGCCCACGCCGAGGTGCCGCGCAATCCGCTCACCGGTGAGGTGGAGGACACGGCCGTCGGCTTCCCGGGCTCGGAGCACGCCACCGCCGAGGACGAGCCGGCGATGAGGATCGCGATGGGCATCCTCGCGGCGCTTGCGGTCGTCGGCGGCGCCCTCCAGATCCCCGGCGTGGACCACGTCATCACCAACTTCCTGGCGCCGAGCCTGGCGGGCGCGCCGCTCGCGGCCGCGAGTCACGAGCCCTCGACGGGGACCGCCTGGATCGGGCTGATCATCGGCGCCGTGATCGGCGCCGTCGGCATCACGCTCGCGTATGTGATCTATGTGGCGCGGCCTGGCACAGCCGCAAGGTTCCAGGCCGCGGTCCCGTGGCTGCACAAGTTCCTCGTGAACAAGTGGTACTTCGACGAGGCGATCGACCTGGTTGTCGTCCGGCCCGTGCTTGCGTCCGGGCGCTTCGTCGAGTCGGTGCTCGAGCGGATCGTCATCTCCGGCGGCGTCACCGGCGGTGTCACCGGCGCGGTGCGCTCGGGCTCGGCCGCCGTCCGCCGCGCCCAGACTGGCTTCCTGCGCTACTACGTCGCCGCCGTGGTGCTCGGTCTCTCGGTCGTCGTCCTCTACTTCCTGATCTCGTCCACCTGATCCGACCGTGACCCTTTCAATCCTCATCTGGTCGCCGCTGGCCCTGGCGCTGATCGCCACGCAGCTCCCCGAGCGCCTGGTCGGTCGCGGTTCGGTGCTCGTCAGTCTGGTTCCGGTAGGGATCGCGATCAGCTACATCGCGCGCTTCAACTCGGGTGCGGCCGGTTTGCAATTCGTGACCAACAGGGTCTGGATCGGCGCGCTCGGGATCCACTACAAGATCGGGATCAACGGCCTCAACGTGACGCTGATGCTGCTCACGACGGTGCTGTTCACCGTCTCGCTCGCGTGGTCGGCGATGCGCGACGTGGATCGTCCGAGGCTCTACTACTTCTGGTTCGGCTTGGCCGAGAGCGCGGTGCTGGGGGCCTTCCTGGCCCAGGATCTGATCCTGTTCGTCGCCTTCTTCGACCTGATGCTGATTCCGTTCTACTTCCTGGTCGGGTCGTGGGGCACGGGGGATCGGGTGCGCGCGACGATCAAGATGGTCATCTACACGATGGTCGGGTCGTTCCTGATGCTGGCCGCTGCGATCGCGACCGGCGTGATCGCCTCAGGCGACAACGGGACCGCGATCAACTTCACCTTCAGCGCGCTCGCGCACCTGCCGATCCCGCACAAGGACGAGGACTGGATCTTCTTGGCGTTCGCCCTCGCCTTCCTCGTGAAGATGCCGATCGCGCCGTTCCACGGCTGGCTGGCCGATGCGTACAAGTCGATGCCGATCCCGGCCGTCGCCGTGTTCTCCGGCGTGGTTGCCAAGGTCGCGAGCTACGGCTTCCTGCAGATCGTCCTGCCGCTGTTCCCAAACGCCTCGCACCATTACCAGCTGCTGATGCTGATCATCGCGCTGGTCTCGATCATGTGGGCCACGGCGATGGCGTTCACGACGCGCGACGCGCGCTTGGTGATCGCGTACTCGAGCGTCGCGCAGATGGGCTTCATCCTGCTCGGGATCTTCTCCCTGCGACCCGAGGGCGGGCAGGGCGCGCTCCTGCAGATGCTCAACCACGGTGTCGTCACCGCCGCGTCGTTCTTCGTGGTGGCCGCCGTGGCGGCCCGCTGCGGCGGCAGCGAGAAGCTCGACGACATGAGCGGCGTGGCATTTAAGGCGCCGGTGCTTGCGACCTTCTTCCTGATCATCACGTTCGCGAACCTCGCGATGCCGGGCTCGTCGAACTTCATCGGCGAGTTCATGATCCTGCTCGGCGCCTTCGACTCGCACATCGTGATCGCGGTGATCGCCTCGGTCGCCGTGATCGGAGCGGCGTTCTACGCGCTGCGCCTGTTCATCGGGGCCATGCACAACCGCGTCGGCCGCGGCGTGCAGTCGAGGGAGATCGGACTCGGCGAGGCGGTCGCGATCGTGCCGCTGGTCGCGATCATCCTCGTGCTCGCCTTCTACCCGCAGTTCGGTCTCAACAAGTCCGAGGCGTCGCTGAAGGTCGCGATCTATCCCGCCGCCGCCCTCGGGAGCAGCGCTCCCTACGCGCTTCCCGGCGCGACCGCCTACCTGACCGGCGTTCACGGGCCGGCGGGGAAGCACGCCCATATCTCGGTCAAGATCGCGAACGTTTCCCCATGAACTTCGTACCCACCAACACCATCGCTGCGCAATTGGCGCGACTGCACCCGCACATCAAGGGCCCGCATATCGACTGGGCGCAGATGTCGCCGCTGGTGGTGCTCGCTGTCGGTGCGCTCGTCGTGCTGCTGGTGGGGCTGGCGCGCAGCTCGGTCATCCGCGAGCGTGTGGTCCCGGCGCTGGCGCTGGTGACACTGGCCGGCGCGATCGGCACTGAGATCTGGCGCTTCCCCCACACCGAGACGATCGTCGCGGGAGCGCTGCGGATGGACGACCTCGGCTTCGTGATCGACATCATCTGTGCCGTCTCTGCTGCAGCCGCGGTGATCCTCGCCTGGCGCGCCGAGGCCCCGCGCGAGGCCGGCCACGGCGAGTTCCACAGCCTGCTGCTGTTCAGCGTCATGGGCATGGCGGTGCTCGCCTCCGCCCAGGACATCATCACGCTGTTCCTCGGCATCGAGCTGCTGTCGATCCCGCTCTACATCCTCTGCGCCGCCGAGTACCGGCGCGAGGGCTCGCTCGAATCGGGCCTCAAGTACCTGATCATCGGCTCGGTCGGATCGGCCACGCTCGTCTACGGGCTGGCGATGATCTACGGGGCGACCGGGCAGACCGGCTTCAACGGCATCGCGCGGGCGCTGTCCGGTGCTCAGAGCTCGACCCTGATCGGCGATCCGCTGCTGCTGAGCGGCATCGCGCTGGTCGTGGTCGGCTTCGCCTTCAAGGCGTCGGTCGCGCCTTTCCACCAGTGGACGCCAGACGTCTACGAGGGGGCGCCGACGCCGATCACGTCGTTCATGGCGACCGCCACGAAGGCCGCCGCGCTCGCCGTGTTCCTGCGCTTCTTCGACGTTGCCTTGGTATCCGAGCAGACCACGTGGGCGCCGCTGCTGGCGGCGCTTGCGACGGCGACGATCCTGATCGGCAACGTCGGCGCGCTTGGTCAGACATCGCTGAAACGGCTGCTCGGTTACTCGGGTGTCGCGCAGGCGGGGTACATGCTGTCCGGCGTCGTCGTCGCCACCCAGCTCGGTATCTCGGCGACGGTTCTGTACCTGATCGCCTACCTGCTCATGAATGTCGCCGCGTTCGCCGTCGTGCAGAGCCAGGAGGCGGCGACCGGTGACGACCAGATCAGCGGCCTCGCGGGACTGGGTAGGCGCTCCCCGCTGCTGGGCTGGGGGATCACGCTCGCGATGCTCGGCCTGGCCGGCGTCCCCGGCACGATCGGCTTCATCGGCAAGTTCCAGCTGATCCACGCGCTGGTGGACGGCGGCTACTCCTGGCTCGCGATCGTCCTGGTCGTGGGCGCGATGATCTCGCTCGCGTACTACCTGCGGGTCGTGGCGGCGGTCTGGATGTCGCCCGCCACCGCCGCGACCGGGCCTGTTGCGACCGCTTTTGGCACGCCGGGCACGCCCGGACCCGGTGCGCCCGCAGGCGCTGGCCCAGGCCGGCCTACCGGGCCCGGAGGCCTCGCTCCGGTCGCCGGCGGCTCACCGGAGGCGGACAAGCTGCCCTACCCGGAGGTGGTGGCGCTTGCAGCTGTGTTCGGCGCGCTCACCGTGATCTTCGGCGTGATCCCGGGGCCGCTGTTTGATCTGGCGTCTCACGCCGGTGCTGCGATCACCGGCATCTTCTAGCCGCCCCGGCTAACCCCCAAACCTCCGCCAGATCCGGAGGGTTGGGAATTTAAGGCGTCTGTACACCCCTAAATCCCCAATCCTGCTGGGAGCCGGTTTGGTTTGGGAGTGAGCGGGGGCTGGTGTCGTTTATCGGGGTGAGTTGGAGGGGCGGGTGTCGCTTATCGGGGTGATCTAGAGGGGCGGGTGCCGCTTATCGGGTGATCTACAACGGCGATCCGGTGTCGGCCCAGCGATAACAGACTGCGGGCGCGCGCTCTTCGTTGTCGCTGCTCGCCGGACCTGCCGGGCTAAAGCCATGGGCCTCGTAGAACGCTCTCGCAGCCACGTTGGCCTCGAAGGTCCAGAGCGCCAACTCGCTGCGAGCCGCCTGCGCCAGACGCACCAGTTGCGAGCCGTATCCCCGCCGCAAGTGCTCTGGCGCGACATACAGTTGCTCGACCCACTCGCCGTCGAGCACGATCATCGCCGTGAGCTCGGGGCCCAAGGTCGTGACCCAAACCTCCTTCGACCGCAGAACGACATCTCGGAACCAAGCGCGGACCTCGTCGTCACTGTGCGCGGCGGGCGGAATAGTCGTCGACGCCCGACGGGACCGCAACCACAGCTCAGCGAGGGGCAGAGCCTCAGCTGTCTTCGCCCTGCGCAGAGAGCTCTCGGTAGCCGCCATTCGCCGAGCGTAGACACGGGCCGAGCGTAGACACGGGCCGAGCGTCGACACGGGCCGAGCGTCGACGCGGGCCGCGCGTCGACACGCGGCACCACGCGCGCGCGTCCGTCCTACACCTTGCGCCACTCCGGCACCCAGGAGCCGTCCTCGCTGCGGCTGAAGTCCTGGAACAGGCTGGGCGCCTCCACCTTCATCGTCTCCGCGACCATGTTGAAGACCAGGCGCAGCTCCTCCTCGGCGCCGTGCGCGGTCCGCATCTCGATCACGTGCCGGAGTGTGCGCGCGTTGGCGGTCCAGAGAATGTCGGTGCTCAGGCCGATCGGCGCCAGCCGGCGCAGCGCGGAGGTGATCTCCTTCTTGAGCGCGAACGGCATCTCACCCTTGTCCAGGTCGAGCTGTTCGGCCGCGCTCAGCTGAAACTCCTCCAGCTGCTCGACGATGCTTATGACCTGGTCACGCAGCGGCTCGAGCGCCGGCGGTACCCGGAAGCCGATGTCCGTGAGCCTCACGTAGCGCAGGCTCTCCTGGCTGAAGGCAGAGCCGGCGCGATGCCTAACAAGCTCGTGAGTGAAGGCACGCGAGACGTTGCGGAAGGCGAAGCTGTAGTTGGCGTGCTCCAGCACGCTCCCGTGCGCGCTCCGCAGCACGTTCGCGAAGTACTCCGCCTGGTCGGTGCGGATCCGCGTGACGTTCGGGTTGAGCCCGGGTTCCCAGCTGCGGTAACACATCCGCCCGCCGAACTCGGCGAGGAGCTCGCCGTCCTTCAGCGACTCCCGCGCGCCGTCGCGCATCTCCAGCCACGAGCCCCCGCCGACCGACTCCAGGTACGCGCGCATGCCGTCGAGGTCGACCGACGTTCGGGCTACGAGAAAGACCTGCGGCGACGTTTCGTGCACGTGCTCCATGCAAGCGAACCGCTCGGACGAAAAGCGCGGTCCCCAGTGGTGGCGGACCCTGGTTCACTGGGGAGAGGGGAGGCGAACCCTCGAACAGGCTGCTGCCGGTCGCGAGCGTTCGCGTCGCAGAGCGCGGTTCGGATGCTCGCCCACGGCCGTTGGTCCCGTCTGAACCGCGAACCGGAGTGCTCGGCCGACCAGCGATGCTGGCGTTGGCAACGGTGTGATCAGCTGCGAGTTGGGCTGCGATCGTGCACGCTCCAGATTTGCCCTGACACGGTGGTTTTGAGCTTCTCGAGTAGTCGCGCGGCGGAGTCCTGTGGGCTGATGAGTTCGCCTGCGGCGTAGCTCGAGACGAATCGCTCGTGAAGCGTGCGGCCGATGGTGTCGGGCGGTTGGTTGCGGATCCATGCTTGCATTGCGGTGTCGACTGCGCCTGGCCGGTAGGCGTTGACCGTCACGCCTGTGCCATTGAGTTCGGCGGCGAGGTTGATGGTGCTGGCTTCGAGCGCGGCTTTGGAGGCCGCGTAGACGTTGCCGCCGATCATCGCCGCGGGATGTTCGGCGATGCCGCTTGAGATGTTGACGATGCGCCCCCAGCCCGTGGTGAGCATTCCCGGTACGACCAGGCCGCTTAGGATCACGACCGCGGAGATATTCACGGCGAACGCCAAGGTCACATCTGTTGGCGCGAGTGACTGAATTGGGCCGAGCGGCGTTACCACCGCGGCATTGTTGATCAGAACGTCGACGGTCCCCAGACGCGATCTTGCTGCGTCGACTGCTGCGCGGGCACTATCGGGGTCAGCGATGTCGGTTGCGAGCGCGACAGCAGTGCCGCCCTGTGTCTGGATGGTGTGCGCCGTCTCGTCGAGCTCTGTTCGGGTCCGTGCGACAAGCGCGACGCGGGCGCCGGCGGCGGCGAGCCCGATCGCGATTTCCCGTCCGATACCTCTGCCGGCGCCTGTTACGAGTGCGACGCGACCGTCGAGGGTGGAGAGCATCAGTCCTCGAGCGTGTCGAGCGCCGCGAGGATGTCGGACGGCTCAGAGCGGGTTGTGTAGTCGGCGTGCACATCGATCCAGCGCACGGTCCCGTCCGGATCGAGGATCGCCGTGGTCGGCATCGGCAGCGTGGTTGTACCGTCGGCGTTGACCGTCGCGAGGTCGAGGCCGTGCTCGAGTTGCGCTGCGCGTGACTCAGCGGAAGGTGCTGTGAGGATGCCTGCGGCTGCCGCGAGTGCGTTGTTCGGGTCAGAGACGACCGTGAAGCTCAGGTGGTTCTTCTCCTGCATCGTCAGTGAGCCGTCAGGCTTCTGGGGACTGACCGCGATCAGCGCGATTCCTCGCTCAGCGAGCGCCGGCAGCAACTCGGCCTGGTAGGCGTTCAGGGCGATGTTGCAGAACGGGCACCAGACTCCGCGGTAGAAGACCAGCACTGTCCTCCGGCCGCCGATCGCCGTCGTGAGTGTTGTCGATTCGCCGTGGACGTCAAGCAGCTCGGCATCTGGTAGGCGTTCGCCGGTCGCGATGATCCCGTCGGGTTCGAGCTCTGCGAGTTGCTGCTGCTCCCGATCAAAGGCGCTGGGTGGCCCGGCGGGCCGGCTGGCGCGCATGGAATCAACCTGCTCTGCGATGGGTGCCACGGACACTCGAGCGACCTCCTTGGAGGATTGGGGACTGTCGTCTTCGCGTCCAGGTCCACCGAATTCTTACGGGGGCACACCGAATTCTCCCGGCGAATGGGCGGCACGAGTTCATGACTAGGATGAGCCGATGCCCTGTCCCGTAACCAGGCTGCCGCCAACAGCTGAGCTGGAGACGGAGGCATGGGTATCTGACCTGGCGGCGCGCGGGCGACGACGCGAAGACGCGCTCGGGCGACTGCACGCGATTCTCGTTCAGGCCGCACGGCGTGAGACTCGGCGGCGAGCGACTGCGGTCTCGGGTGTCGAGCTCGAGGACGTCGTGCAGCAGGCCGCTGACGACGCGCTAGTGGCGATCATCGCCAAACTCGGCGACTTTCGTGGAGAGAGCCGCTTCACCACCTGGGCGTACAAGTTCGTGGTGCTCGAGGTCGCATCCAAGCTGACCCGCCACAGCTGGCGAACCAGACCGGCCGTGTCCGGTCTTGCAGACTGGGAGCAGCTACCGGATCGCTTCGGGTTCACTCCCGAGGAGGCCGTTGCGCAGGCCGAGCTGTTCGAGGCGATACGCACGGCAGTCGAAACTGTGCTCACCGAACGCCAGCGGCGGGTGTTCGTCGCGCTGGTTCTCAACTCGGTCCCGCTCGACGTCCTCGCGGCCGAGCTGGATACCAATCGCAACGCTCTTTACAAGACGCTGTTCGATGCGCGACGTAAGCTTCGCGCACATCTGGTCGCAAACGGTTACACAGAGTTCCAATGATCAGCGGCATCCCCAACCTAAAGCGGTTCCTCGACACCAATCCAGACGACGCCGGCTGCGCCCAGACGTTCGCCTTGATGCACGTCTACATCGAGCGGGAGCTCTCGCATGCGGACGCCGCCGAACTCTATCCCGGCATCGCCGAGCATTTCGCGAGCTGCGGTCCGTGTGCGGAGGACTACCGCGGCATGCGTGCCCTCGTCGCCTGAACGTACATCGCGGTCATTTGACTGCGACGATCTCCACCGGCCGGATGTCCGGGTCCTTCGCGAGTAGCTCCGGCGCGGCCGCCATCAACGCCTTCGCGATCTCACCGCCAAGATGCGCTTCACGCCCAGCCTCCGCCTCGAACGTGTCGAAGATCCCGTAGGTCACATCGTCGAGCTTGAACGCATACCAGGTCACGGTCTGTGGCTCGGCGAGCGCAAGCTCACGTCCCTGCCTTAGGAACTCGGCCAAGTCCTGAGTCTTGTCCGGCTTGGCTTCAAGCAGCGCGAGGATTCCAACGGTCACCGCCATGCGTTTCTCCTTGTCGTGAGTTCTCCCGGCTCCGTACTTAGCGACCGATGGCGACGACCTCTTACCTCTAAGGCCGTGCGCCGGTGCGGGGTTAACCATCCCACCGCAGTATCCGGATGCCGTCGTGCCACCAGGGCTGGCCACGCGTGCGTCCACCGAGCTCAAGCGCGAGACGCGCACGTGGCTGTTCGAGTAGCCATTCATCGATCCCGGCTCTGACATCTGGGCGATCGGCGTTGTCGATAATCAGCACAGCGCCAGGCGCGAGACGCGCTTGGATGTCGCGCAGCCCACGGAGCTGGCCCTGGTGTGAGTGGTCCGCATCCCAGAAGAAGACGCCAACCGTGAAGCGCTCGAGCTGTGCCGACTCCAAGACCTCGAATGCGTCACCTTCGATGACCGTGGCTCCCGTCGCTCCAAAGCGCTTCAGATTGGCCTCGAAGGCCTCGCGACTGACCCGCAACCCGCCGCTCCTGAACGGCTGAGCGGTCGACTCGAAGCGATCGATCGCCACGAACTGCTTGTCCTCGTTCCCGCGCATCGCGCCGATCAGGCTGGCGCCCAGGAAGGAGCCAACCTCCACATAGCTCTCTGCGGGCGCAAGCAGGCTCGCGGCGAGATTCAGCAACGCCAAATTGCCTTCCGTCGACAGGTTCGGCACGGCCGCGATGATGTCGTCGAAGCGACGGCCGCTGGGACGTTCAGAGTTCGGAAAGTCGGCGAACAGATCCGGCAATGCGGCTAGAAATTCGTCGGCGTCCATCAGGTCCGCTGCTCCACGATCCGTAGCCTACCCGGCGCGAAACGACGAGCGCTCGATGCGAGCACTGCGGCATCGACGGATACGACGCCGACGCCGATCCCGCGAGCTTCACGACCGCACTACGCACCCACAGCACCAGATATCTGAGCATCTTGTGAAAAAATTTCCCGGCTATGCGGGATCAGGCGTACGCTCCGATGGGTGGATGGTCGGCGAGACGGCCATCACTCGCGGGATAGCCGACCGGATGAGGCGTCTGCACCTGCGGATTTGGGAACGCTAGCGCTTGGGGGGCTGGAGACGTGGTCGACGAATCGAATCTGACGAGTCGTGCGCGACGAGCACGCATTCGTTGCATGCCCATATTCGCGAGAAATCGCGGCGGGCGAATTCAGGCGGCACTGCGGTACGTCGTTGCCTGTTTGCTCATGTCCGTGGTCTTCCTCCCGCTCTTGGAGGTGCAACCAGCGAGTGCTGCGTCACCGGACCCGCAAGGGACTGTTTACGTCGCAGACTCCGGGGTTGATGCAATCTACGTTTTCGCGCCTGGTTCGAGTGGGAACGTTGCCCCGGAACGCGTCATCCAAGGTGTCGACACAGACATCAACGAGCCTGGCGATGTGAAGGTGGACGCCGCCGGCGACATTTGGGTCTCGAACTTCTTCGGTGACAGCATCACGGAGTATGCGCCAGGGGCGTCCGGCGACGCAGCTCCGATCTGCACGATCAGTGGCTCCAACACCGGCTTGGACGAGAACGACGACATGTCCCTCGAACCAGACGGCACGCTAGTCGTGGGGAACTTCACCGACCTGGCCGCCGATGGAGGCTCGGTCGAGGTGTTCGCTCCGGGCTCCTGCGGAAACGTGTCTCCAGTCGAGACGATCGAAGGCTCCAACGCCGCCTTCAACTACGTAGACGGCGTAGGCACCGACGCGGCTGGAGCGATCTTCGCCGACAGCAGTCTGGACGACGCCATCAATGTCTTCCCGGCTGGGTCGACCGGGAACGTCGCACCGGAGTACAACATCTCAGGACCGGACACCGGCCTTGGCTATCCGGATGACATCATCGTCGGGTTCGACGGCAAACTCTATGTGACGAGTGGGTTTGGCGGGCCGGTCAATAGCATCACTGTCTACGCATCGGGGGCCAAGGGCGACGCAACCCCTGTGCAGGACATAACCGGATCGAATACTGACTTCGGGCTCCCGGACGACCTCGCCGTCGACTCGAGCGGCAACATCTTTGTAACCGACTCGGAATCCACCCTGGGTCCTGCGGTCCTGGAGTACGCGTCTGGGGCAAACGGTGATGTCGCGCCGTCATCTTCGATCGTTGGAAGCAACACCGGCTTCGACGAACCAGAGGGCGTTTTCGTTTCCGGTCCGCAGGGACCTCCAACGGGCGCGTCTGTGACGACGTCGGACGCTGCGACAACAGTCTCGTTGGGGAGCTCCACGTTCGACGTGGCCACCGTCGTCCGAGGCGACAACAACACCTCGCCCTCGGGCTCCCTGGTATTCAAGCTATTTGGCCCCGGCAACGCGACGTGCACCGGGGCACCAGCCTACGTCTCCGCAGCAGAGACGGTCGACGGTGCCGGCAAGTACTCGTCGCCGTCCTTCACTCCGACACAGCTCGGAACGTACAGCTGGCAGGCGCTCTACAGCGGGGATGCCAACAACGCCGCGATCACTACGCCGTGTAACGATGCGAGCGAGACGGTCAACGTCGTAGCCTATGTGGCGCCGCGCATCACTGTGGTGAGTAAGCACTTCAATGGCAAGGCGGTGCTGGTAAAGCTGGCTTGCGCGGCTGGCGGCGCCAACTGCGTGGGCAAGGTCACGCTGCGTTACACAAAGACCGTGGTCAAGCACCACAAGAAGCACAGGATCACGCTCGTGCTTGGCAGCAAGCACTATTCCTCCATCAGCTCAGGCCAATCAGCCACAGTCAAGGTAGGCATCAGCGGCACTGGCAAGAGGCTGTTGAAGGCACACCATAAGTTGGCCACCAAGGGCACGGTCACACTTACGCAGGCCAACGGCCAGCAGACGACCGGCGCCACGTTCAAGCTCACGCTCAAACAGCCGAAGAAGCACAAGTAGCGGGGGCCTTCGGCACTAGACCACCCTCCAGCCCGCCCGCCGCCCAGCGGGGCGAGCGGGCGGAGGGTAGTCCTGCCGGTCGCGGAGCGGAGAGAGGGGTGTCTGGGGTCACGACATATGTCATGGGTGATGTGTCGCTCATGAGTCGCGACATATGTCACACCTGGGGTTGGGGTTAGGTTTCCGCCGGTCGTTGCGGAGCCCAGCCCGGAGGGCTGTGGCGCAGCGGCGACCGGCGGGCGAGGCTCGCGGGCATGTCCCGTGCACGCGTTGCTGTTCTCAGAGTCGTTTCGAAGGAGTTGACCGTTGGCCAGTCAGCAGCCGAATACGGGTTCTCCCGTCGGCAGCTGTTTCGGCTCTTGGCTGCCTACCGGGAGGGAGGCTTGCCGGCGCTCGAGCCGCGCTCCAGAGCCCCGAAGACGAATCCCGTGCAGACCCCGCCGGAGGTTCGTTTGCGGGTGATCGAGCTGCGGGTGCGACTCGTTGCTGATGGTCTTGATGGCGGACCTGAGACGATCCGCTGGCACCTCGAGCAGGAGGGGCTGCGGGTGCTCTCGACCTCCACGATCCGGCGGATCCTGCACCACGCGGGGCTCGTTACCCCAGAGCCGCGCAAACGCCCACGCTCCTCCTACATCCGGTTTCAGGCGGCGCAACCGAACGAGATGTGGCAGTCGGACTTCATGCACTGCCGGCTTGCTGACGGCGGCGATGTGGAGATCATCAGCTGGCTTGATGACCACTCGAGGTTCCTGCTCTGGGCAACCGCACACGCGCCCGTGACAGGCGACGTGGTGGTGTCCACATTCCTAGACGTGGTCGACGTTCACGGCATCCCAGCATCGACGCTCACCGATAACGGGCGGGTCTACACAGCCCGGTTCGGCGGTGGTCGCAACGCGTTCGAATACCTGCTGCCGATGCTCGGCGTGCACCAGAAGAACGGCTCCCCGGGACACCCACAAACCCAAGGCAAGATCGAACGGTTCCACCAGACCCTGCAACGCTGGCTCCGCGCCCGGCCAGCAGCCAAGAGCATCCGCGAGCTGCAATACCAGCTCGACACCTTCCGTGAGCATTACAACGAGCACCGGCCCCACCGAGCACTCCAGCGCCACACCCCAGGGCACGCCTACCGAGCCACACCCAAGGCCCTTCCTGCCGGCCCACGACCCCAAGGGCACTACCGGCTGCGCTACGACCGCGTCGACGTCAACGGCAAGATGAGCTTCCGCCGCGCCGGTCGCATGCACCACCTCGGAATCGGCGCCGTCCACAAACACAAACGCGTCCTCGCGCTCGCCGACGACCACCACATCACCGTCATCGAGCTCGAAACCGGCGAGATCATCGCAACCAACGACATCCAGCCCGACAACGTCTACTGGCGCAACACACAACGAGAGCCAGGCCGCTGGCCGAGCTCACACAAATGACAGATGTCGCGACTCATCGGTGACAGATGTCCCGACTCATCACAAAACGGAGAGGGGGGGATTCGAACCCCCGAACGAGTTTCCCCGTTACACGATTTCCAGTCGTGCCCGTTCAACCACTCCGGCACCTCTCCGGGAATCCCGGCTAGCGTAGCGGCCGGTTGAGTCCAGTGAGGGCGCTCAGATCTGCCAGGCGCCGTTCCGCAGTAGCGGGATCTCCGTGCCGTCGCGCCGCACCCCGGTGACCGCCACCTCGTTGGAGCCGACCATGAAGTCGACGTGGATCGCGCTCGAATTGGCGCGCTCGCGGTCCGGGCCGTCCTCGACGCTGAATGGGTAGGCGTTTCCCAGTGCGAGGTGCGAAGCGGCGTTCTCGTCCAGCAGGATCGAGTAGAACACCGACCCGCTCTGTCCGATGCGGCTCTCGCGGTCGACAAGCGCGACCTCTCCGATCCGGGCTGCGCCGGCGTCCTGGGCGCACATCGATCGCAGGATCTCAGCGCCGCTGTCCGCATCGATCTGTGTCGCACGCCCGCCCTCAAACCGCACGCGCAGCCCCTCGATCGGCGCGGCGCCGGGGACCAGCAGCGGTTTGGTCGCTGTCACGACACCGTCGACACGCTCGGGATCGGGTGTCGTGAAAGTTTCTTCGGTCGGGATGTTCACGGTGTGGGTGATGCCATGAACCGTCGTTATCCGGGCGCTCATCCAGCGCGAGCCGGGTAGCAGCCCGACCGTCAGGTCGGTCCCCGGCCCCTCGTAGCGCAGTGCGTCGAGCGCGAGCACGTTGAGCTTCTCCGACACCGTGTCCAGCTGGCCGAGTCGCGCTTCCCAGGCGGCAACCGGGTCGGGCTCATCGAGCCGCATGATCCGCTCGATCTGCTCCCACAGCCGAGCGTAGGCAGCCTCGGGCTCGAGCTCGGGATACACGAGTGTGGCCCAGTCCGGCGTCGGGAACGGCACGATCGACCAATTGCTCTGCCGGCTGGCCGTGACGGTGAGCGACTCGCGGATCCGCGGCATCAGATCCAGACCGAGCAGCTCTGGGTCGATGTCGTCGAACAGGTGTGGCTCGATCAGCCCCTGGAAGGCGATCCGTGCGGCCCCGCTTTCGCCGAGCTGCAGCGTCCGTTCGCCGATCCACGGCGGCACGTATCCCAGCGTTTCGCGCGCCGCGTGCTGCAGGCGCGAGTGCTTGAGGTGTGGGTCGAAGTACCACGCGTCCACGTACTTCGCGCCGCGCGCGTACGCCGCCTCCGCGACCGCGCGGCTGATCGGCTCCTGACCCGGCTCTACGGCGATGCCGACGATCTGACCGGGCTGGATATTGGCGCCGAGTCCGACGGCCAGCTGAGCGATCGCGGCGATCCGCGCGTTCAGCTCGCTCACGCCGCCGCTCGGGCCGCCGCTCGGGCCGCCGTTCACCCCGCCGTTCGCCCCGCCGCTCGGGCCGCCGTTCACCCCGACGCTCACGCCGAGACTTCCGAGCCGGCCGGCGGGAAGATCGTCGACAGCGTCTCGCCCGCGAGCGCGAGCGTTTCGAGGTCGTAACTGTCCGACATCGAGAAGCAGTAGCCCTCGAGCCCAGCGTCCTTCAATGCCTGCACGCGCTCGCCGACCGTGTCGGGATCGCCGGCGATCATCGTGTCGATGCTCTCCTGCGGAACCCCGAGCTCGAGAAGCGTGCGCTTCTTCGCCTCGGCCTGCTCATGCGTTGGCGCGATCAGCACTCGCCCGAGCGCGGTCTTGGTGATCTCAGTGAAATCGCGCCCGACATCCTCGCAGTGTCCCTCAAGGACACCGAGTAGGTGCTTGACGCGCTCGGCATCGCCGAACAGGTTGCAACCATCGCCGTACTTGGCCACCAGCCGCAGCGTCTTGCGCTCGCCGCTGCCGCCGATCATGATCGGGATGTCCCCGCGGATCGGTTTGGGGTTGTTGTAGGCGCCGGCGACGCGGAAGTGGGTACCGGCGAAACGCGCCTCGTCAGAGGTGAACATCGCACGCACGATCTGCAGCTCCTCCTCGAGCATCTCGAAGCGCGTCTTCAGCGGCGGGTACTCATACCCGTAGGCGACGTGCTCGGCCTCGAACCAGCCGGCGCCGATCCCGTGCCAGACGCGGCCGCGGGAGATGAGGTCAAGCGTCGTCGTGGTCTTGGCCGCGATCGCGGGGTTGCGATAGGTGACGCTGCCGACCATCAGTCCCATCGTCAGCTTGGTCGTGCGCGCGGCGATGGCGGCGAGCATGGTCGAGCCCTCGAACATCCAGTTGGTCGGAGGTCCCACCATGGCGATCTGGTGAAGATGGTCCATCACCGACACGGAGCTGAACCCGGATGCCTCCGCCGTGGTGGCGATGGCGGCAACCTTCTCAAAGACTTCGTCGGGCCCGACACCCGGATAGTTGAAGTTCGGGATGTGGAGCGAGAGGGTGATTGGTACACGCATGGGACGAGAAACTACAGGTGAGATGGATGCGGCACAGGCACGACGCAGGTTTGCCACCTCGATGGTCGCCCGCTTGGCGACCATCGGGTACAGAGGTGATCCCCATCTGGTCCCCATTACATTCGCCCTCGTCGGCGAGAGCACTCTGGTCACCGCCGTCGACCACAAGCCCAAGCGCACGACGGCGCTGAAGCGGTTGGCGAACATCACCGCGAATCCGCAGGTGAGCGTGCTGGTCGATCACTACGAGGACGACTGGGACAGGCTGTGGTGGGCGCGCGCAGATGGACGTGCGCGGGTCGTGCCGGCCGGCGAGGAGCCGGAGCTCCGGGCGAGCGCGCTGAGTGCGCTCGCCGGCCGCTATCGCCAGTATCTGCAGCAACCACCCGCAGGTGACCTGATCGTCGTGGAGGTCGAGCGCTTCAGCGGCTGGGTCGCGACATACTCGGCGGGTCCGTAGAGGAAAAGGAGAGGGCAGTCGATGGAGCGCACGCTCTACAGCAGTGAGCACAAGGACCTCGGTGAGTCGTTTCGCGCGTTCCTGACCAAGAACGCGGCGTCGAGCTACGAGCAGTGGGAGCGCGACGGGATAACCCCGCGCGAGTTCTTCACCGAGGCCGGGCGCAGCGGCTTCCTGGCCTTCGAGGTCGACGAGCAGTACGGCGGTGCCGGCGTCACCGACTTCCGTTTCAACGCGATGTTGCACGAGGTCGGCTTCGGCATGGACCTGACCGGCGCGGTCGGCGGCATCACGCTGCACAACGACATCTGTCTGCCGTACTTCACGAGCTACTGCAACGAGGAGCAGAGCGAGCGCTGGCTGCCGGGGATCGTCAATGGCGACTACCTCACGTCGGTCGGGATGACCGAGCCGGGCGCGGGCTCCGACCTGGCCGGGATCTCCACGCGCGCCGTCAGGACCGAGGGCGGCTGGCTCGTCAACGGCGCCAAGACCTTCATCACCAACGGGATCAACTCAGACCTCGTGATCGCGGTGGTCCGGACCGATCCGGATGATCGGCACGGCGGCCTCAGCCTGCTCGTCGTCGAGCGGGGGATGGAGGGCTTCGAGCGTGGGCGCAACCTCGAGAAGGTCGGCCTGCACAGCGCCGACACGGCCGAGATGTTCTTCCAGGACGTGTTCGTACCCGAGGAGAACCTGCTGGGTGAGGAGGGGATGGGCTTCCGCTACCTGACGTCGAACCTGCCGCAGGAGCGCCTCTCGGTGGCGATCACCGGCATCGTGATGGCGCGCAGCGCACTCGAGCACACGCTCGAGTACGTGAAGACCCGCAACGCGTTCGGCAGGCCGATCGGCAGCTTCCAGAACAGCCGCTTTGTGCTGGCGGAGCTCGCGACCGAGCTCGAGATCGCGACCGTATACCTCGACCGCTGCGTCCTCGCCCACAACGAACGCAAGCTGACCGCGGTCGACGCGGCGATGGCCAAGTGGTGGTGCACAGACCTCCAGGGCCGCGTCGTCGATGAGTGCCTGCAGTTGCACGGTGGCTACGGGTACATGCTCGAGTATCCGATCGCCCGCGCGTTCATCGACTCGCGCGTCTCCCGGATCTACGCGGGCACGAATGAGATCATGAAGGAGATCGTCGGCCGCTCTCTGGGGCTCTGAGCGGCGCATCGCCCTGGAGTTTGCGAACTTCGGCGTGGAGAGGATTCGGTAGACAATGCCACACCGTTGTGTCCATTCGGTATGGTCTGCATGCAGCCGCCGACGTAAGACTCGGGCCTAACCGAGGGCCAATCGTCGTCGGCTTCAATGGTTGAGGATGGGGGGCCGCGCAGCGGCGGGCTGGGCGGCTTGTGAGCACAACATAGGAGAGAGGTACCTCTATGAGTTCGAAGTACCGGCGGCTTGGCGCCCGTGGGCGCATTGCCGCAATCCCAATAGTGGCTGCAGTCGCAGTCGCGGGCGGTGTCCTCGGCGTCTCGAGTGCGGTCGCCAACAGCTCCGGCCATGCTGCATCGACGATCAGCAAGGCCACGCTCGCGAAGGTGAAGGCTGAGGTCACCAAGGCCCAGCAGGCGCCGAAGTGGTACGCCCCGGGTCCGGCGGTCAACGCCAAGAAAGCGCTCAAGAACAAGACGATCGTGACGTTCCCGATCAGCTCCGAGATCGACGCCTGCAACACGAAGGGCCAGCAGGGCTACCTCGACGCTGAGGCAAGCAAGCTCGGAGCGAAGGTGATTCCGCTGCAGTCCAACAGCGGTCCCCCCGGTTGGCAGCAGGATCTCTCACAGGCCATCACGGACAAGGCCAGCGCGGTTGTCATGCTCTGCGGCCCGTCCGCCGGAGCGCTCGCAGCACCGCTGGCGACGCTGAAGTCCGATCACATCCCGGTCGTCGACGGCAACTACAACCAGATCGGGCCCAACCCAGACTTCCCGTTCACCAACCTCTCCGCTGAGAGCGGTGTCAACACGATCCAGGGTGTCCAGACCGATCTGGCTGACGCGCTGGTGAACCTGAAGGGCAAGCCGGCCAAGATCCTGTTCCTCGACAGCGCGCAGGTCGCTCAGGATTCGGGGGCGTACGGTGGTCTGAAGTCGGCGATCAAGACGTGGTGCCCGAGCAGCTGCTCGATCGTGAAGACCGAGCTCTTCGGCACGCAGGTATGGAGCAGCCCGACTGAGACCTCGGCGATCACCTCCGACCTCCAGGCCAACCCGAGCATCAACACGGTGATCGTGACGTTCGACGGCATGACCGACGGCATCGAGAGCACGGTGCAGTCCGCCGCCGCGACCCACCCGGGTCTGAAGATGTACGCCTGGGGCGGTGGCCTGGCCGAGATCAAGGACGTCCAGAGCAGCAGCACCTTCGTCGGTGACTCCGGTCCCGATGAGAAGTGGGACGCCTACAACCAGCTCGACCAGACGATCCGTCTGCTGGCGCACAAGGCGGCGGCCCCGGTGGCGAAGGAGATCGCGCCGAACCTCTTCTTCACGAAGAGCAACGCAAAGATCTTCTCCGTCGGCGGCAACGGCACCGCCTACAGCGATCAGGCGTTCAGCAATGGCGCGTTCGTCAAGGACTTCCTGAAGCTCTGGGAAGTCACGAAGTAAGCAGTTGACAGTGAGGGCGTCGTCTCTGTCGGTACAACTACACGCATGAGTGGTACAGACCAGGCGGCGCCCGCTTCCGCAGCGGATTCGGCGCTCCCGGCGCTCGAGGCGAGCAATCTCGCCAAGAGCTTCGGGGGCGTGCGGGTGCTCCACGGCGTCGACCTCGCCATCAACGCTGGTGAGGTCGTTGCTCTGTTGGGTGAGAACGGCTCGGGCAAGTCGACGCTCGTCAAGATCCTGTCCGGCTATCACGAGCCGGAGCCCGGCGGCTCGCTGAAGATGAACGGCGTCAACGTGCCGCTCCCGGTGCCGCTGGGCCAGGCGCGGACGGTGGGCTTGAGCTTCGTCTATCAGGATCTGGGCCTCGCGCCCGACCTGCAGGTAGTGGAAAACCTGTTTGCCGGACACCGTGTGACCAGCGGCGGCGGCTCGTTCGCCCGTATCAAGTGGCGTGCCGAGCGCGAGCAGGCTCGTCAGATCTTCGAGAGTTACGGGGTCGAGCTGGACCCAAGCGCACAGGTGGGGCGCCTGCGGCCGACGTCGCAGGCCCTTTTGGCGATCGTGCGTGCGGCCGAGGAGCTGCGCGAGTACCGCCGCGAGTACGAGCAGAGCGGCGGCGTGCTCGTACTCGACGAGCCCACGGTGTTCCTACCCGAGCACGAGAAGGTGTTCCTCTTCGATCTCGTCCGGCGTGTGGTCGCGGATGGATTCGGCGTGCTGTTCGTCTCCCATGACATGACGGCGGTGCGCGAGATCGCACACCGAGCCGTGGTTCTGCGCGACGGGGCCAAAGCTGGTGACGTAGCGGTGGCTACCGCAAGCGACGCGGACCTGATCGAGCTTGTCTCCGGTCATCGGCTTGATCGCTCCGCGATCGAGCAGGCAACGACTAACGCCCCTGGGGCCGCTGTCGAGACCGGCGGCGATGTGGTGCTCTCCGTCAAGGATGTGCACGGTGGCCGCGTGCATGGCATCACCTTTGACCTGCACGCAGGCGAGATCCTCGGGATTGCCGGACTGCTCGGTGCCGGCAGCGAGGACCTGCCATACGTGCTGTTCGGCAATGGCGACGGCGCCGGGGGCGAGCTCACGCTGCCCGATTGGAGCGGCGACATCTCAGACCTTTCACCGAGTCGGGCGATCAAGCTGGGGATGGCGCTGGTGCCGGCGGACCGTAAGCGGCAGGGAGCCGTGGCCGATCTCCCGGTGGCGCTCAACATGCTGTCGCTGTCATTGGAGAGCTTCATGCAGAGCGGCTTTCTGCGTGTCGACAAGCTGATCGGTGTCGCCAACCAGCGTGCCGAGACCTATGACGTGCGCCCGCGGGATGCGTCGCTGAACATGTCGGCGCTGTCAGGCGGCAACCAGCAGAAGGTGCTGCTCTCACGGTGGCTCGAGCAGAACCCGAGGGTGCTGCTGCTGCACGAGCCAACGCAGGGAGTCGACGTCGCCACCCGTCATCAGATCTACGAGCTGATGCGCACGCGCGCCGCGCAGGGCGTGGCGATCCTCTGGGTCTCGACCGACTTCGACGAGCTTGCCACCATGTCGCATCGAATCCTGCTGTGCGCGCACGGGCAGATCGCCGGGTCGATGGCTCCGCCGTTCAGCCGCGACAGAATTACCAGTGAGGTCTATTCAGCCACCGCGCGTGGTGCCGCCAAGGAGGTGACAGCCGCGTGACGCGCTCCCGGATCTTCAACACTCGCACCGCCGAGGCGTCGTTGCTGCCGTTCGCATTCGTGCTGGTCATCGCCGGCTTCGGCATCGCGCGACCCGACACGTTCTTGCAGTGGTCGAACTTCACCAGCATCTTCGGCCTCAACGCGCCCACGATGGTGCTCGTGATGGCGTTGCTGATCCCGCTCACCAACGGCGATCTCGACCTTTCGGTCGCCGAGCTCTACGGGATGATCGCGGTTCTCGTCGGCTGGCTCAACGTGAACCAGGGCTGGGCGATCGTGCCGGCGATCCTCGTCGGCCTCGCGGTCGGCACGCTCTGCGGAGCCATAACCGGTGGGCTGATCGTTCGGTTCGACGTCAACCCGCTGATCATCACGCTGGCAATGGGCAGCATCTTCGACGGAGTCGCCCTCTGGCTGCCCAACCAGCTGTCCGTCGTCGGGATTTCTCCCAAGCTCACGGACTGGACCGTGCTGCATCACATCCTCGGCATCCCGCTCGACTTCTGGTACGGGATAGGGATCATGCTGATTATGTTCTACGTGCTCACGTTCACGCCGTTCGGGCAACGCTCGCTGTTCGTCGGTCAGTCGCGTGAGGTGGCACGTCTGAGCGGCTTCAAGGTCGGCTCGACCCGCTTCTGGGCCTTCGTCGTCGGCGGGTTCATCGCCGCAATCGCGGGTGTACTCAGTGACGGTGTGCTGGGCACCGCCACGCCGCAGAGCCAAGGGGGGCTGCTGCTGGCCGTCTATGCGGCGGCCTTCCTCGGCATGACCACTATCCAGCCCGGTCGCTTCAATGCTGTTGGTGCGGTCGTCTCTGTCTTCTTCCTGCAGGTCGCTGTGAACGGCATGAACCTGATCGGCGCGCAGTCATACGTCCAGCAGCTCTTCTACGGCGTGATCCTGGTGATCGCGGTGGTCACATCCCGTGTAATCAACAGGCGCCGTGCGGCATCCGCGGCCAGGGCGACGACCTGATGGCAGCGTCGGCAGTCTCCCAAGGCCTCGCAGCGATCCTCGGATTGCGGCAGCTGATCATGGACGGCGAGCTGCGCGCCGGCGATCGCCTGTCGGAAGTGCGGCTCGCGGGGCGGCTCGAGGTCTCGCGTACGCCGTTGCGGCTGGCGCTCGCTCAGCTCGAGCACGAGGGGCTGCTCGAACCGGTCCCGGGTGGCGGCTTCGTCGTGCGCTCGTTCAGCGGTCGTCAGGTCGTCGACGCGATCGAACTCCGCGGGGTGCTGGAGGGGACGGCGGCGCGATTGGCCTCTCAGCGCAACAGCGGCCCGCGGGCGCTTGGCGATCTGGTCGCGTGTGTCGCCAAACTCGACCGGATCGTCGCGGTTGACGGCACGCCCACCGGTGAGGAGTTCGAGCTCTACGTCGAGCTCAACGATTCCTTCCACAACGAGTTGTTCGTGCTTGCGCGCAGCGATGTGCTCCGGGACGCCTATGAACGGGTGCTGGCGCTGCCCTTCGCGCAGCCCAGCTTCTTCCTTCCGGCGCAGGCCGATACGAAGCTGTTCGAGCCGACGCTCGCGACCGGAAATGCCGAGCACCATGGGATCCTCAACGCGATCGAGCGTGGCGACGGCGATGACGCCGAGCGGCTGGCTCGCAGCCACGCGCTATTGACCGTTCGAAACCTGGAGTCTCTACTCGAAACCGGCGGGCTCGAGAAGCTCGCCGGCAGCAGTCTGATCAGCGATGCCGGCTGGACCTCGAGCGCCGCGCTGCAGGCGTGAACCACAAGCCAAGGAGTACCACCATGAGCGTTTCCGGGACCACGCAGCAGCAGCTGCTGATCGGCGGCGAGTGGACCGACGCCGCGGACGGCAGGACCTTCGAGGTACACAACCCCTACACCGGCGAGGTCGCGTCGACTGCTGCGGCCGCGGGGCGTGAGGACGCGCGGCGTGCGGTCGAGGCCGCGGCCGCCGCATTCGAGGACTGGTCCGCGACACCGCTCGTCAAGCGTCGCGAGGTTCTGGAGCGTGCCGCCGTGCTGATGGAGGAACGTCAGGCCGAGCTCGCCCAGATCGTCGCCGACGAGACGGGCGGCACCTTCGGCTGGGGCATGTTCAACGTCGGGCTCGCAACCGGGATGCTGCGCGAGGCGGGCGTCCATGCGGCGGCCGTGCACGGGCAGGAGATCCGCTCGCACATCCCCGGCAAGCGCATGCGAGCGGTGCGCCAGCCGGCCGGCGTGACCGTCGGCATCGCGCCCTGGAACGCTCCGGTGATTCTCGGCACACGCGCGATCGCGGCGCCCCTTGCCTACGGCAACACGGTCGTGATGAAGGCCTCTGAGCTGTCGCCGCGCACGCAGGGAACGATCGTCGAGTGTCTCGAGCAGGCCGGCATTCCCGCAGGCGTCGCGAACCTGATCACCAACGACCCGGCCGACGCCGCCGAGGTGGTGGACGAGCTGATTGCACATCCGGCTGTGCGCCGCATCAACTTCACCGGCTCGAGCCACGTCGGCGCGATCATCGCCGAGAAGGCCGGCCGCCATCTCAAGCGCGTGTTGCTCGAGCTCGGCGGCAAGGCGCCGTTCGTCGTGTTGGAGGATGCCGACCTCGACGCCGCGGCCGCAGCAGCAAACTTCGGCGCCTTCATGCACCAGGGCCAGATCTGCATGTCGACCGAACGCATCGTCGTCGACCGTCGCGTCGCCGACGAGTTCGCCACAAAGCTCGCCGCGCGCGCGGGATCGCTGAAGACCGGCGATCCGCGCGACCCGTCGACACAGATCGGCCCGTTGATCAACACCGCCGCGCTTGATCGCGTGACGGAGCTGATCGAGGATGCGGTCGAGAAGGGCGCGGAGCTGTTGACCGGCGGTGAGGCGGACGGGCTCGTCATGAGTCCGACCGTCGTGCGCGGCGTCACGCCCGACATGCGGATCTACAGCGAGGAGTCATTCGGCCCATCCGTCTCGATCATCGAGGTCGACGGCGCCGAGGAGGCGATCCGCGTCGCCAATGACACCGAGTACGGGCTGTCCGCCTCGATCTTCTCGCGCGACGTCGAGCGCGCCGAGCAATTGGCGCGCCGTATCCAGAGCGGCATGTGTCACATCAACGACGCGACCGTCCACGACGAGCCGCAGGTGCCGTTCGGCGGTGTCAAGAACAGCGGTTGGGGGCGCTTCGGCGGCGACTGGGCGGCCGAGGAATTCACCGAGCTGCGTTGGATCACGGTCCAGGAGGAGCAGCGCGAGTATCCGATCTGACGACGCGGCTGCGTCTCACATGAGAGGCTCCCGGCTGTGACGGGAACCTCGGTCAGCCCGCAGTACGACGGACGCACCGCGTGGGCACGCAACCTCGCGGCGCCGGTGCGGGACTTCCTGAGCACCGAGACCGGGGGCGCCAGCGTGATGATCGTTGCGACGGTCGTCGCGCTCGTCTGGGCGAACTCGCCGGCGTCCCACAGCTACGTAAGTCTCTGGGCTACGCACTTCTCCCTGCGCGTCGGATCTCACAGCGTCACGGCGAGCCTGCGCGAGTGGGTCAACGAGGGGCTGATGACGCTCTTCTTCCTGGTGGTCGGCCTGGAGGCGAAGCGTCAGTTGGACCTTGGCGAGCTGCGCGACCGGCGACGCCTTGCGGTTCCGGTGATGGCGGCGCTCTGCGGGATCGCCTTCCCGGCAGCGATCTACCTGGCCTGGAACGCAGGCGGTCCGGGCGCACGTGGCTGGGGCGCGGCGATCTCGACCGACACCGCCTTTGCGCTGGCGGCCGTCGGGTTACTCGCGCCGCGCTCGGCCACACGTCTGCGGGTGTTCCTGCTGTCGCTGGCCGTCGTGGACGACCTTGCCGGGCTCGTGGTTGTCGCGATCGCGTACACGCGGCACGTGTCGGTCGTGGCGCTGGCGGTCGCCCTTGGCCTGTACGCGCTGCTGCTCGCGCTGCGCTGGCTGCCCGTGGCGCGACGACCGCTGGCGTTGGCGCTCGGCATCGGCGTCTGGTTCGCGATGTTCGAGTCCGGGATCGATCCGGTCGTCTCCGGGCTCGCGGTCGGTCTGGCGACGAGCGCCTATCCACCCGCGCGTGAGGAGGTCGCGCGAGCAGTCGAGCTCACGCGCACGTTCCGCGAGCAGCCGACGCCGGCGCTGGCACGCGCCGCCCAGCGCAGCGTGGTTTCGTCGATCTCCCCGAACGAGCGCCTGCAGTACCAGCTGCACCCGTGGACCAGCTACCTGATCGTGCCGCTGTTCGCGCTCGCCAACGCCGGCGTGCATCTGAGCAGCGGTCTGCTGAGCGCAGCGTTCAGCTCGCCGATCACGCTGGGGATCATCACCGGCTACGTGGTCGGCAAGCCGATCGGCGTCGTCTTCGGCTCGTGGCTGGCATCGCGTCCGCAGCTGCACGGCCCGCGCGCGCCGGTCAGCCCGCCCGTGCTGCTGGTCGGCGGTGCCTGCGCCGGTGTCGGTTTCACGGTGTCGTTGCTGATCTCCGCGCTCGCCTTCCGCGGCGTTCGCCTCGAGGAGGCGAAGATCGGCACGCTGTCGACCCTGGTCCTGGGCCCGGCCGTCGCCTGGGTCGCATTCAGGCTCCTACGCCGCCTCCCGGCGGAGCTCCGCGCACGCCAGATCGCCGGCACCGCAGATGACATCCTCGACCTCGCCGCCGATGTCGACCCCGACCGCGATCACACCCGCGGTCCCGATGACGCTCCCGTGACGATCGTCGAATACGGCGACTTCGAGTGCTCCTACTGCGGGCAGGCCGAGGGCGTGATCCGCGAGCTGCTGGCCGAAAGCGGGGACGACGTCCGCTACGCGTGGCGGCACCTGCCGCTCAACGATGTCCACCCCAACGCGCAGCGGGCGGCTGAGGCGTCGGAGGCGGCCGCCGCGCAGGGCAAGTTCTGGGAGATGTACAACCTGCTGATCTCGCACCAGGGGAACCTGCAGATCGACGATCTCGAGCAGTACGCCAGGCAGATCGGTCTCGATGTGGACCGCTTCGTCGACGACGTCGTCCACCGCGAGTACATGGCGCGGGTGACCGAGGATGTCAGCAGCGCCGATGAGAGCGGCGTCTCCGGCACCCCGACCTTCTTCATCAACGGCCGCCGCCATTACGGCGTCTACGACATCGACACGCTGTCGACGGCCGTGCGGTCTGCCAAGAACCGCGCCCTCTCGCTGGCGAGGAACGCGGCGCAGACGCCTACGGGAGGCTGAGAACGCAGCCCAGGGCGATCAGGCTGAACGCCGGCAGGATCTCCAGTGTCGTATGAATTCCGATCGCGTCGGCGGTCGCGCCGAGGCCGGTCGCGATCAGCCCGCCCATCCCGATTGCGAGTCCGAACGTGATCCCAGACGCGAGCCCGCGCCGTCCAGGCAGGTACTGCTGGCCGAGCACGACAGTCGTTGAGAACGGGGCGTCGAGCGTGAAGCCGATCAACGCCAAGGTCACGAACGTCAGCGCCAGGCCCGCATGCGACAGGATCACGAGGAACACCGTGAGCGGCACCATCGCCCAGATCAGCACCATGCGCTTCCCGAACCGATCGGCGCAGCGCGCGCCGATCAGGGTTCCGGCCGCACCCGCTACGAGCATCACCGTCAACGCAACACTGCCGATGCTGTGACTGGCGCCGAGCCGGCGCACCGCGTAAATCGGGACGAGCGCGAGCACGGTGTAGAACGGGACCGTGCGCGCCACGGCGGCGCCGACCAGGCGGGTGAACGCGCCCCACTGGGCCTTCTGCTCTGCGCTGCGTGTCTGCTGTGATCGGTGCTCGTGCAGGTGGCCCTTGAATCGTCCGACGTCCTTGACCAGCAACGCTGCGACGGCCGCCCCCGGGATCAAAAGCAATGGCGTCGCCGAGATTCCGCCGATGGCCAGGATCAGCAGCACGGCCAGCGGGCCGACCGCGAAGCCGCAGTTGCCGCCCACGGAGAAGTAGCTCATCCCGCGTACGCTTCCGCCGCCGACGAGGTGTGCCATGCGCGCCCCCTCAGGGTGGAAGAGCGCGACCCCCAGGCCGCTTGCTCCGAGCGCGAGCGCCAGCTCCAGGTACGTATGGCAGATGCCCACGGACGCCAGACCCAGCGCCGCCAGCGCGACGCCCAGGGGTGCCAGCAGCGGTGCCGTGATCCGGTCGGACCAGATGCCGAACAGCGGCTGCACGATCGCCGAGCCGATCGACGCGATCGAGACCAGCGCCGTCGCCGAGGCGAGGTTCAGTCCGCGCGTGTCTATGAGGGTGGGCAGCAGTGCGGGCACTGTGCCCTGGCACATATCGACAAACCCGTGACCCAGCGAGAGCCGGCTCATCGAGCGCAGGTCGGCACGCCTGGGGGCCGCCGCGACGGCGGCACAGCTCACGGCCGCGCGCCTGCGACCAGCAACGCGACGACCTGTCCGCGTGCCTTTTCCTCCGGCCAGCGGTGGCCGGTGCGCATATGCCGATAGGTCCAGCCGGCTGCGTTGAACAGCAGCGTGGCCGTCTCGTCGAGGTCGCCACGCACGGCTAGCGTGCCCTCACTCACGCCGTCCTGAAGAATCCGTGAGATCGCGCCGACGAACGGCGCCCGCGTCAGCACCTCGCCCTCGCCGGGCTCGTGGTAGATGACCTCGAGCTGGGTCGACAGCGCCTCCATCAGCCCCAGGTAGCGCTCGTCGATCTCGCAGATCGCGCCTAGCGCCATCGCCAGCCGCTCTGGTGCGGGCGCCAAGGAGGCGAGCGCCGGCAGCGCCGCCGCCTGGTACTCGCTCTCAAGCAGCTCACCCAGTCCAGCGAGGATGTTCTCGCGCGAGATCCCGCGCCGATGAAGCGTCATCCGCGACAGCCCTGCCGACCGGGCCAGCTCGTCCAGGGCGAGTTCGTGCCACGGGCGACGGCCAAGCTCGTCGCGGATCTGCCGGATGCGCTCGATTTCCAGCATGGGCATCGAGCGTATCAGGCTGTTACATCAGTGCCACACGCGCCCGCTTGCTCGAGCTCCCTACGTTCGGCCGTCAGCTCTTCGGGAGCCGTCGCACGTTGACCATGCCCTTTGCCGTGAGCAGCGGGCGGCCCTTCCACGCACATGTGTCACCCGTTCTTTCGCAGGCGGGCAGTTGCCGCAATTCGGAGGTCCAGGTGAATACCAGCGGGTCGGGACTGTCGCCGGCGTCTTCGCCGAAGACCTCGGTGTAGGACGGATGCGAGCTGCCTAGTGCCTTGTATCCCGTAGCGCTGTAGGCGGCGCCGATGGCGCACACCGATTCGCACGAGAAGACCGCGCTGTCGTGCAGCTCGATATCGCGGTGGCCCCAGCATCCCCACTTTATGGATCGCGTACACGCAAGGTTGTAGGAGGCGCCGTCGGGGACGCG